>DAGH01000017.1 GCA_002495675.1 Euryarchaeota archaeon UBA182
CTCTGAGTTGAAGTACAGATGGGATATCGACGGCGAGATAATCGAGAATATCTCGACTATCTTCTACTCATTCGAGGAGCCAGGCACCTACTCAATATCTCTGAGGGTTTTTGATGGCAACGACGAGCCATCCGGGCTCAAGACCTACACAATTGAAATCAGCAACCCACAACCCATCCCAGAGATCGAGGCCCGCATAGCGACTGATGGGGATGATCCAATCAGCGGCATGCTAGAACCAAGCGATCCCAGCATTACATGGATGGTACCACACATATCAGACGGAGGGATATTTCTCGCACCTAATCAGCCACTCTACTTGGACGGTACCAATAGCAGGGATGGAGACGCCGAATATCTGAATGGCAGCTCAACAAATCCAGAATCAGAGGATTGGACTGGGATTGTTGCTTGGTATTGGGACTTTGGCGACGGAAGCCCGATCGTGGAGAGTGAGTCGATCTGGCATTCTTGGTCTCAGCCTGGTGCTTATCGCGTCACATTGACTGTCAGAGATGGGTACCTCACTGGAGACGTACAAAGCACCACAATTGAGATACTTGTATCCGAGCCCCCCGTCATTCCTACCCAGAGCATTGTTAACACAGACCAGATTACGGAGGGGGATGCAATCGAAATATCCGCAAACTTCTACGATCCAGACATAGAGTCGGGAGTAGAGGCTTGGTTGGACAAGGATGCCTTTGTAGATAGCGACTTAGATGGCCTCGATTGGAACGATAGACAGTGGTTATTGACTGGGGAGTTAGAAGTCTATTGGGACACTGACATTCTGATCGACCTCGACGAGGATGGGGATCCAGCGAACGATTTCAACTGGGATGAAGGCGTCTGGTCTGAGGTTGGAGAGAGGCAGGTTCTATTGAGGGTGTGCGATGGCGTTGGAATTTGCACAGAGAGGGTATTCGTCGTCACGGTCTACAGTGGCGAGGTGACCACGGACCCGAAATCACTTGGGGAGCTGACTGTTGATGATCTGCGTCCCTCCGAAGAAAATCTCGGGATCCTAGCACTCGTGGCTCTTCTCGCCACACTATGGTGGATGATACTTCGTCAGAGGGATGATGAAGAGGCCGAAGCTGAGGAATTTGATCAGACCTTCGATGTTCCGGAGGTCAAACGTGAAGGCGGCCTTCAGGGAATGGACCAGCATGTAGCACCTCCGCAACCAAAATATCTAACACTGGAAGATAGGCGTGACGAGGATTCAGGGTACATTAGGCCAGTAAGGTCTAGGAAGTGATTGATTGAGGTCAAAAGTCGTCGCGTTTCTAATCGCGATGACGGCTGCTATTAACATCCCTGTAATCCAAACATCGGCCCAACAATCCTCATGCCCCATTGGGGCGGATGTTGGGCTCAACTCTTCTCAGGTTGACCTAATTCCAGCGGGTGGATTTGGTTTCTTTGACGATGATTTTTTTGACGTGTATGATGATGGTGTGTACAACACCAACTACGATTTGGAATCATTGACATCGGACCAGTATGCAGAGGTTCTCATTCCAAGTGATGATGCGATAGCACTGAGGTTGGACCTTGTCAAGGGGTACAGGTACCGATTTTGTGTGACATATTACAACGACCCAACGGAGGAGGTGGTTCCCGGACCTCCGGTTGGAGACGTTTACTTACTTGCCAGCGGTGATTTTGACATATACAGAACTGATTACGACACGAGGATGGAGACATGGTGGTCAGAGGGCTTGGAGCAAATACCTCTTGAGTGGAGGGACATGGCCACATGGCTTCCCTTTAGGGATGTACACGCATATGAAGGCGTACAACAAACCGAGTTTACGACTTCCATAGATTCTGAGCAAGAGGCCTTCATTAACTGGTTCGGGAATGACCCTGAGAATTACATGTATCTAGTGCTCGATAATTGGAATTCATCTCGACCGGGCAGTCAACCCCAAGCGGGTGTGGGCCTAATTGCGGAGGTCACCATAGATGTAGAAAAGCGGGTTATGCTACCAGCCATAACGGCCTATGCAATTGTTTGTCTTCCCCCCATTCTCTTGATCGCCGCTCCAGCAGTTATCCACTCTAGATTCCACGGATGGAAGGACAAGAATGCAGAACAGGAAGATTTCGCCAGGGCAGTACCACTGGTTGAGGGGGATCTCGGGCTGAAGAAAGATGGAGATCTTGAGTAAATCTCCTCGGCTAGGCCTAGGCGTAATCCAACATCTGCCAAGCGGAAATTAATTCAGTGGTGTTTATTTGACCTGACGATGTTTCCCTGGGGTCAGATTCGCTGGTAGTGTAAACCATGCATATACCGAGAACGGGTGCGTGAATTCTTGTCCAGTCTCCTGCATTCCCAAGCCCCATGACTGTATATTTCAATCCCTCTTCCTTCAAGCCCCACGCTGACTCGAATAGGCACAGTCCGGATCTCTTGCCACTCGTGTTGTAGCATAGTTTGACAAGATCGCCGAGCGGGCTCATGTCCCTTATTCTAGAAACGATCTCATCACTGCCATCAGGTTCTCTATCGAAGTGCTCTGAGCAAATGATTCGAGTTGTTTGGCCAGCGAGATTTACAAGTTCTTCTCGGACATTTTTCTCAATATCCATTTCTAAGTCGACCCAAGAGACTCCTGACTCAATTGCTTTTCTCAATATGTCGCACCTCTCCTCCTCAGTTCCTGGGAAGTGGCCTCCCTGTCTAGATGGCCTGCATGTGAGGATGACAGGTAGTTCAATTCCGGCTTCCAATAGTGAAAGCACTTCATCGATTTCAAAATCGATGCTTTCTCGTTCTTGAAGCTTCATTTCTGTTTTTCTGATTCTGGATCTGGCATCGCTTTGACCTTGTTCTGACTCCACCGCGACCTGATGCATGTACAGCATGTCTAGCCTAGCCTCAACAACATCTGCCCCCGCTGCGGTTGCCCGTGCGGCATCGGCGAGCATATCATCCACAGTGGTGCCGCTCAATGTCGCACATATTTGTGGGAGGCTCACATCTTCGCGCTAGGGCGTTTGGGTATAATCGTGACTCTCCCTCCCAAGATATTGGATAGGTCAATTTGCAGGCTAAAATGGGTCTAATCTTCGCAGTTATCAGGATGGTTGATATACCGTCGGCGTCGAGTTTTAACATTGGTAATCGAAGGTTCCCTACGGGAACCTTCGCAGGGTGGGAATAATTTATGCAAGAAACTTATGATGCATCGAACATTCAGGTCTTAGAAGGACTTGAGGCAGTAAGAAAAAGACCGGGGATGTACCTTGGTGACCCCCATGATGGATCAGCCCTTCACCACTGCATATGGGAAGTCGTCGACAATTCTGTGGACGAGCACCTCGCCGGACACACTAACCTAATAGAAATCTCACTCCATGAAGACGGGTCTCTTTCTGTGAGGGATTATGGAAGAGGCATTCCCGTAGACACGCATGAGGAATACGGAATATCAGCCGCAGAGGTCATTATGACAAAATTACATGCCGGGGGCAAATTCGATAACAGCTCCTACAAGGTTTCTGGTGGTCTACATGGAGTTGGCGTCTCAGCGGTTAACGCGGTATCTGAATGGATGGAAATGACGATTCACAGAGATGGCAAAACCTACTTTCAGAGATACGAAGCAGGTGTCCCCTCAGAGGCGTTGAAGGTCATAGGGAATAGCGAAGCGACAGGTACGAAGATATCATTTAAGCCAGATCGCTCGATTTTCACCGAAGTTGTTGATTTCGACTATGAGGAGGTGGACACCAGAGTTAGCGAGACCGCCTTCCTGAATGCTGGCTTGAAGATCACGATCGCAGATGAGCGTGGAGAGGAACCCCATGCCTCGGAACACCTGTATGAGGGTGGGCTCTCGGAATACGTCACTCAGTTGAACGAAAGAAGGGAAGTCCTGCATTCGGATGTCATACAAATCACCGGGGAGAAGGAGATTGAAAAGGGCACTGTCGAGGTTGAGTTGGCGCTTCAATGGTCAGATGCGTTTAGTGAATCCATAAGATGCTACACCAACATCATCAGAAACAAGGATGGGGGGACTCATATGTCTGGGCTTAGAACTGCTCTAACGAGTTCGGTTAACTCTTATGCGAAAAAGAAAAACCTGTTGAAGGGTGATTCGCTATCCGGAGACGATGTTAGAGAGGGTCTGGCCGCCGTAGTGAGCGTCAAGCACCCAGACCCCTCCTTCTCCTCGCAGACAAAGGACAAGCTAGTTAGTAGCGAAGTCACCGGAATTGTACAAACCATAGTCTACGACAAGTTAGGGGAGTTTTTCGAGGAAAATCCCTCGGTTGCAAAACTGATAGTCGAAAAGGCTCTGCTAGCCTCGAAGGCTAGAGAAGCAGCTAGGAAGGCGCGAGATCTAACCCGCAGGAAGGGAGTTCTCGAGGGAGGGGGGCTTCCAGGGAAATTGGCAGACTGCCAATCGAGGGACCCGAGCGAATGCGAGGTTTACCTTGTGGAGGGTGATTCGGCGGGCGGCTCTGCAAAAACTGGGAGAGACAGAAGGATTCAGGCCATACTACCTCTCAGAGGCAAGATTCTCAACGTCGAAAGGCAAAAGCACAACGCTGCTCGGGTTTTCCAAAACCAAGAAATCCAGACTATAATTCGTGCCCTCGGTGCAGGGGTGGGAAACAACATCGAGGAAGAGGGTGCCTTCGATTCCTCAAAGCTTCGGTATTCGAAAATTATCATAATGTGCGACGCAGATATCGATGGCGCCCACATCAGGACGTTGATGCTGACCTTCCTTTGGCGGTTCATGCGGCCCGCCATAGAAGGTGGTCACGTGTATATCGCGCAGCCTCCTCTTTACCAGCTGACCAAGGGCAGGGTTAGCAGGTACGTTTACTCCGACGAGGAGCGGGACGAGGTTATGTCGGAGTTACAAGGAGGCAACCCAAACGCAAAGATCGGAGTGCAGAGGTACAAGGGACTGGGAGAAATGAACCCAGAGCAACTGTGGGAGACCACCATGAACCCACAGACGAGGACCATGTTGAAAGTCACAGTCAAGGATGCAGAGGACTCAGACAGGCTATTCGAGATCCTCATGGGGGAGGATGTCCCGGATCGAAGGTCGTTCATAGAGACGCATGCAAAGGAGGTGACGAACCTTGACATCTGAAGGACGTGATGAGAACGATTCCGCTCCTCCCTCAGGGAACATCTTGAATCATTCTTTGAACAAGGAGATGAAGACCTCTTACATCAACTACGCCATGTCTGTCATCATAGGCAGGGCCCTCCCTGACGTTCGGGATGGACTAAAGCCGGTCCATAGGCGGGTCCTCTATGGGATGCATGAAGGTGGACACACCTCGGAGAAAAAGTACAGCAAATCTGCCCGATCCGTGGGCGAGGTGATGGGTAAGTACCATCCCCACGGGGATTCCTCGATATACGACACCATGGTCAGGATGGCCCAAGAATTCTCACTTAGGTACCCCTTGGTGGACGGTCAAGGAAACTTTGGATCAATTGACGGGGACCCCCCTGCTGCGATGAGATACACTGAGAGTAGGCTCGACAAGATCTCAAAGCACATGTTGGAGGACATAGAAAAGAGGACTGTCGATTTTCAACCGAATTTCGACGACTCGGAGATGGAGCCGACAGTCCTGCCCGCGAGGCTACCCAACCTGCTCCTGAATGGAAGCGATGGTATCGCGGTAGGGATGGCGACCCGAATACCACCTCACAACCTCAACGAGGTGGCAGGGGCGTTGAGGCTGCACGTGGCGAGGATCCTAGAGGAGGGGATGACTGATCGCCGAATGCCGAACATTCCTATTGATGAATACATGGAGCACATTAAGGGGCCTGATTTCCCGACTGGCGCGACTATACATGGCTTGGATGGGATACAGGACATGTATTCCACCGGCAAGGGAAGGTTCCAGGTCCGGTCCAAATGCGATGTTGAGGACGATGCCAAGGGAAAGCGAATCTTAGTCCACGAGATCCCATATCAAGTCAAAAAGTCCGATATGCTGGTACACATAGCCGACCTCGTATCTAAGGGATCAGTCGTCGGCATACGGGACATAAGGGATGAGTCATCCAAGGAAGGGATTCGCGTCGTTATCGAGGTGAAGAACAACGCAGACCCCCACGCAGTCCTCAATCAACTCTTCAAGTCGAGTCGCTTGCAGGAATCCTATTCTGCCAACATGATGGGCATACTCGATGGCAGGCCTGTTCTTCTGACCCTTCCAGTGATGCTCCACACATATGTAGAGCACAGGGAAGCAGTGGTAGAAAGGCGTGCGGGGTACGAGTTGGAAAAGGCTGAGGCTCGGGCCCACATCCTTGAGGGTCTGGTCAAGGCGCAAGATAGGATCGCTGATGTCATCAAAGCTGGTAGGAACAGCTCCAGCAGAGAGCAATTTGAGTCCGTACTCCAAGGGCGAGAGGAGATCTCGGGCATCAGGGTCTTCGACTTCACAGAGGCACAGTCAAAGGCCATAGCAGAGCGGCGGCTTTACCAATTATCCCGGCTCGATGTAGAGAAAGTCAACAGCGATTTCGAGGAATTGAAAATCAAGATAGCCGACCTGAGGGATATCATCGCCTCTAGGGCCAGACGACTGGAAATATTGATCGAGGAACTCGATGAGATGACCGAGCGTCATGGAGATGAACGCAGATCGACGATTGACCCAATGCCCCTCTCAATGGACAGAGAGGACCTCATCGAAGAGAGGGCAATCGTAATATCGCTAACCCATGAGGACTACATACGACACCTGCCAGTAGAAGCCTTTAGGCTTCAGAATCGTGGTGGGAAGGGGATGAAAGGAGTCTCAACGAAGGATGAGGACGCCCCTGCAGCCATAGTGACCTGCTTTTCAAAAGACAGGTTGCTGATTTTCACAGACCAAGGTCGTGTTTATGGCTTGAGAGCCTGGGAAACTCCCTCCGCCAGTCGCTACGGGAAGGGGACACACATACGAAACCTGTTGGAAGGAATAAGGGAGGGGGAGAAGGTCGTCTCTATCCTCCCCCTAGACAGGGAATTAATTCAAAACCCCGAAGGGCACTACATCATTTTTGCAACAAGCCAGGGAAGGATAAAGCGGAGCCATCTCTCAGATTATGTAAAGATCAACCGCAATGGAAAATACGCTCTAAAATTCGCTAAGGACAATGATTCCCTGGTGCAAGTCAGGCCAGCTACCAAAGAAGATCACGTTGTCCTAGTTTCCTCGATGGGGTATGCGTGTAGGTTCCTGCCCTCTGAGGCCAAAACGAGGGTTGACGCAGCCACGGGGGAGTCTACAACAACCCACACAGTGAGAGTCCAAGGTAGAGTGAGCCAGGGTGTTGCAGGCATGAAGCTACAGTCCGGAGATCGTGTCGTCGGGATGATCGTCACTGATGACTTTGACACCAGCGTGCTCACGATCTCGAAACATGGAATGGCAAAGCGCAGCAGATTGGGTTCCGGTTCAATGATCAAGATCAAGCTTGAGGATGGAACGATAGCCCAAGGAGATGACGGAGAGCCCCTGATGGAAAGGGATGGGTACCGAAAAACAAACCGAGGGACGAAAGGGGTTAGGACCATGGCATTGTCAGACGGAGACTTCATCATCGGAGTTAGGCAGATCCCAGACCTGTCCGATCAATTGTTCATGCTCACAGAAAAGGGCATGATGATCCGCATGCCAGCGACTCAGACCAAGGAGACCCTGGGCAAGGTGACGAAAGGGACCAGGATAATGGAGCTTCGAACTAAGGACAAGAAGTCATATGCCGATGAGATCGTGTTCGTTGCCCGACTTCCATCAGACCTCGTCGAGAGGGGGGATGTCGAATCGGATGGCGAGGAGGAGTGACAGGAACCGCTCGGCTTAAGCCGGGACCTTAGGTGGCAGGATTCCTGCGGCAGTCGCATAGCCTGGCCATTGCGCTGGATTGCTAATCCAGTGGTGTCTCACCTCGGGAGTTCGAATCTCCCCTGCCGCGCCAACCATTTCGAGGGCTTGGAGTCGCACTTCGAGCCTATCCCCATAGAACAGAAAGTGTCTTTCGCAGAGCATGACTCGTGAACAACTGGAGATCGCAGTGGAGGCCATCCTGCTCAACCTCGGTGTTTCTGTTGGGGGATTGTTGTCACTCGTCCTAGCATGGCTTCTGTTTCGACACCTGAGACTCAGGCCGTCCAATGAGAGGTTCTGGGTGAACGACAACGCGAGGAATGCCACTGCTGAGTTCGATGGCGACAAGGTCACCATACGCAACGTCAGAGACTTTGTGTGGAGGTCGACAAGGGACTATGACGAGCGTTGGATAGACGTGACGATGAGTCTTGACAAAATGGCGAAAATATGGTTCGTGTTGGAGTACTTCGAGCCCAAAAAGAAGCAGATGGCTCATACCATTTTGAGCTTCGAGACCGATGAGGGCCAGCGGATCGCCTGCTCCATTGAGGTCAGGAGGGAGCGAGGAGAGAGGTACCACCCCATCAAGGGTCTCTTTCGGCAGTACGAGCTGATCTACGTCTGGGCGACGGAGAGGGACGTCATCGGGGTAAGGGCTAGATGCAGGAAGAAATCAGTCACTCACCTGTTCGAGGCCGTGGTGCTGGGACCGGGAAACGAGAGGAGGATGCTTGAGTCGTACCTCCGAAGGTCAAACAAACTGAGCTCAGAACCAGAGTGGTACAACACCATTACCAATACCTGCACGACCAACATAGTCGGTCATGTCAACGAGGTCTATCCAGGTAGGGTCCCTTGGGGAGTATCGATTCTACTGCCCGGCCTGAGTCCCAAGCTCCTGAGTCGTAACAACCTCGTCAAAATGACCGGTACGCTGGATGAAACCCTTCGCGACAGCATCATCGATGAGAGGGCCAACAAATGGGATGGCGTAGTTGACTTCGGGGACTGGATCAGAGGCGAGGGTTCAACCGGTCCCCCCTCCTGAGGAGAACGTGATCGAGATACCGCCGTGTAGGCTGTCAACAGGGAGGCAATGGGTCCTCCCTGCCTCAAAGAGCCATCTCATCAGGTGGATCGCCTTGGCGTCTCAAAGCCGGGGTGCCATGCGGATAAAACACCTTGGCGAACTCGGGGAGGACTCCATCCACATGATTCGAGGGCTCGAGTCCCTCGGCGCTGAAATCCAGATCTCTGATGGCATGATTAGTGTCTCAGCAAAAAGTGGCACATTCCCCTGTGCTCCCGAGAAATGCATAGACATAGGCAACTCAGGAACGGGATGCAGGTTCATGCTAGCATTGGCATCATCCATGGGCTCCGTCTCAGAAATCACGGGGGATATTTCCCTTAGAAGCCGCCCATTCGAGGTTATCACAGGTGCATTGGCCGACTTGGGATGCAGCGTCTCCAGAACTGAGGGCGGCGGGTTAGTGGTATCTGGCCCCGCAGTGCCCGGCAAGGTGGCCCTGGACCTCTCCAAGGGCAGCCAACCGTTGTCTTCACTTCTGATCGCAGCGCCGTCCATGGGCGTAAATATAGAGGTCGAGATTCAGGGCGAGCCAGTGAGTCAGAGATACTTGGAGCTAACCTACGCCATATGCAAGTTGACTGGATCTGAGAATGAGTTCTCAGGACACAACATCAGAATCGCCCCCTGGGATGTGACCCTTCCAGAAGAAGTAACTGTGCCCTCTGAGAGTAGCCTCACCCCAGTGATA
>DAGH01000013.1:0-1788 GCA_002495675.1 Euryarchaeota archaeon UBA182
AATTTGTATGTCAGAGCGACTAAAAGAAGTGTATTCACTATTGTCACAAGAAATGGCAATCCGCCCTCAAAGCCCCTAATCACCACACTCCTTTGGGGGTCACTTGAATCGTAGTAGACTGTCACTTCACTCCCCTCTGGATTACTTTCAACGAAATTAGCGATTTCTTCATGGGGCGCTGAATTCACGCATGACCAATGTGAATTTGGCGATTCTCGGCTTAGCCACCCCTCCCAGAGAGAATAAGTTTGGCCGTTGTACGCCACTCCATCCACTGTGTAGCTGTATGTGATGTGCAAATCGAAGACGCAGTTGTTCTCCTCCCCATATAAGATATACGCGACGGGTCTAGGTTCGAATCGACTCTCCTCCATCGTACCAGTGGTGCTTTCGAAGGTGTAAGCCTCGGCTTGACCCGCAACTACATAAAAAGAAAAAACAGAGATCATTAGCCAAAATAATCCACCTAAGCCTAGAACTATCTTCCTTGTTCCCACATGGTTAACCAAAGGGATTAACAACAGGTCCAGCAGAACCATGAGCCAAACGCTATGCTGGTAATCTAGAATCTTTTGCCGGCATCTATCTTATTTTCTCGGCCCTCAAATAAAGATAATAGGCATTGGATAAGAATATCCCGTCAATGGAAGAAAGGTGGTGGAACTCCGAGGAAACAGACCATGCAACTGCCGAGGATTCTGGTTCGGACATGAACGACGAACTCCTCCGTCCTCAACCTGACAAGGATTTCACATCGGACCCCGCCCCAGTAATTTTGATCCTCGCCATTCTGCTATTGTTTGGGTTGCCAGGGATTATTATCGGAGGGGGCGGTATCGCTTCTTTGTACATCTCGATAATGGATCCTGATTTCGCCGAATCAATGCTATTGGTGGACTACGAACCGTTAGCGATCTTCATGTCACTATTTGGATTGTTGATCATCGGAATCTTGCGGATGGTCCTTGTCAAAATAATGTCCGTCCACCGTCTGCGCGTAAAGCACAGCACCGACTTATTGGTTTTTGATAGCACGTATCGGGGGCGCGAACATCACTTTGAGGAAAGGCGCCTATCCGAAGCAGTATATCTCGAGTACAAGGAAAAGACGCATCGAAGCTATGACTCTGAGGGGAATTCTACAACCTCCACATGGATAACGGCGAATGTCCATGGCCGCTCGAGCGAAGAAGGGGAGTGGAAACTTAGGATCGGTGATTTGGTTGAAAGATCTCAGAGTAAAAAAGAAAAAGCCGAGGAGATAGCCGACGCAATCGGCATTGATTTTCGTTGGTAGTTGGCTGGGGCTTCATGTTCCCCTGGAAGTACAACTGCATTCCCGGGTTATTCCGTTTCCGTGGTTATCGTCATGGTAGGTTCGCATCACACCACATCACACACGGATCGGTCGATTCCCACCAGACCCCAACTATGACGTACAATAAGAAATAAGCAAAAAGGAGGTTCACAATTTTCCTGAGCAGCCCAGGTCTCCAGACCTCGGAGGAGGAGGAGTCTACTCTATCACTGTGGGGTGAATTCTCAAAGATATCTCCGCCGATATGTTCTCCGTTGAGCAATATTTTTGCCTTGATGCCACCGAAATCTGCCTTAAAACGGACATCGACCCTGTCCATGGTGCCGGCCACTACGGTGCTGAGCCAAATCTCTCCTCGAGCTCTCACCTTGCTCGCCTCCAATCTATTATCGTCTCTCAGTTCTTCGTCGATGTACAACTTCGCAACAAAGCTGCGATAAGCCTGTAGGGTCACTGTTATTTTGTGCCCC
>DAGH01000013.1:2170-21593 GCA_002495675.1 Euryarchaeota archaeon UBA182
TGGGGAGCATTTCCTTTTTCTCCATCTAAAGTGGCCCACCAGACCTCTTCTTCCCTCGCTCTGTGTTTATAGCAAACAGGGCTGTTATACATCCGAGTCCCGTCACAACCCTCGATATTACAAGGGCCGCCGACAACCACGATGATACAATGATGGGGCTAATCTTCAATATTTTCCCGGCACGTATGGCGGCGACAATCATGGGGCGGAATTGAAGTTGTATTGGTCGGAATCTTTGATATAACAAACTAATATTTCTGTCTGTGGACAGTGAGGTCGCCCTGAGGGGCGTACATGGGAAGTACCTGAGTGCAACGCCCGACGGAAGGCTGTTGTGGTCCTCCGACGTCGCTCATCTAGGGGAATATTTCCGTGTGGAGCAACGGCAAAACGGCAAGATTGCACTCATGAGTGCTTTCGACATGTACGTGTCAGCACAGCCCGATGGCCGAGTGGAATGCAATCGTCGAGAAGCGCCACCTGGCGGATGGGAGGAATTCACAGTCGAATACCGCAGCGACTATGTGGTCTGCTTGAAATCATGTCATGGGAAGTACTTGAGTGCACAAAAGGACGGTCCAAAATGGCGGGATTGGACCATGCGCCAAGAGGCGGATGCTCAAGACATCCATATTGAGCCGTATCGCACGACAGGTGAAGCTGTCTTGAATGAGCCCATCTTGAATTCTGACCAGAAATACGTGTTTGCTCCCGAACACAAGGGATGGCATTGGCACAACGAGCGTGCTCGGGGGATGGGGGGCCACATCGCTTCAATCACCAGTGCTGAGGAGAACGAAGACATCACTCGAATTTCCGGCGGGGCGCCGGTGTGGCTCGGTGGAATCAGAAAGGGGGATCGGTACCGCGGGAAACCTATGCCGGACCGGAGAGGCGGTGAAACTGGCGAAGTGGGCCCGGGCCCTGAAGACTGGTACTGGTCTGATGGCCGACCTTGGTCATACACGAACTGGGGGCCTGGCGAGCCGAACAATTATGATTCGAGCGAAAATAGGGTGCAACACCTAGGTAAGTTCGATGCGGTATGGAACGATGTCGGCGAACACTGGGAAGGGCCTGCTGTGTACAGGATACCAATCGATACCTGGCTCCCAAGCATAATGCCAACGGATAACTGGCTCCCAAGCATAACCGTTTCAGGAGCCGGGAGTAGAGAGGTGAACGGCACCTACGTATTCAAGGAGGGCGAACATGAAAATAGGCACTGGGGCACCATCGCTGGCCATTACCAACACACGAATAATCCTGAGATATTCATCGCCTTCCAAGACTGCGGGGCGACCCATGGACGCCCGGAGTGGAACAAGTGGATGGTCATCTCGAAGATCGGGGTCCTCTATGCTGCGCACACTGGGGGAAAAATCGGAGTTCCCCCTCGTGATGGTGAGTGGGAAACCGTCGACAGTTGGGGAAATCCTGGCGCGCCCGGCGGTAAGCATCCGGCACCTGCGGTCAGGCACGGTCAACACCCAGGAATATCATCGAGGGAGAACTTTGAATTTATCCCCGTCAGTGAGTATGACGAGGTATGGAACGACAGGGGATCTGGCGCGAACCAAGACGTGTCTGTCTGGAGGGTTCGTGTGCCTCATGGGTGCCACCTGATCGGCATGACCGCCAAGAACGGGCACTCGCCACCGACCCATCCGACGCTGGTCATTCGTGCTGATGGCAGCCAAGTCGCGCCGCCTGAGCGATTCGACCTAGTCTGGTGGCAAGAACGAGGACGGCGCCGGTTCTGGTGCTGGCGGCCTATCCCGCCACCGGGTTACGTTTCGCTCGGCGATGTGGGGACGGTTAGCGAAACCCCGCCATCAAGAAAGGAGGTTGTTTGCGTTTCCTCAAGCTGCCTCAGCCCGAGCAGTCAGCCTTTGGGTAGTCAGATTTGGAACGACAGAGGAGGCGGCGCGCCGAGGGACGCGGCGTTCTTTGAACAGCCGGGAGGCACGGGGCTCTTCCGATGTAGTGACGATGGTACCCACAACAAGCCTCACGGAGAGTTTCCAATACCTGCATATTCCCTGTCTGGAGCCCCCATGACCCATGCGACAAATGGGATTGATGTTTTGCAAGCGGTGGCTGGTAAGCCCATTCGCTTCAAAATCAACAAACGTCCAAGCAGCAACGATGCTTGGGTGGGAATCTATCCATCAAGCGCAAGCGACCAGGATCACGGACCTGAAAACAAGCGATGGAAGTGGCTTCGGAACATCGATGTGAACAACGCATCGTTTTCCAAACAAGATGTAGGCGATTGGAGCATTCGTGTATTCTCAGATGGCGGCTATAGACTACACGAAAGAAAGGACTTTGTTGTTAGGAGTGGAAAGCCTGAACCACTTGACCTAGCCGCTGTACAATCAAGCAGGAGGACCGCATGGATTACTTTGGCCATTGGCGCAATCTTGTTCAGTATCGGTCTACCACTTTTCATTGGGGGGCATGGCCCGGCAGGCGAGGAAAATCTTGGAATGATAATTCCGGGTGCGATACTATTTGGTGTTGGCGCATTATTGGGCGTTGTCGCTTCGTTTATCCTCGTATCTTCGTGGTCTAAATCCTATGCCGAAACCGGCAAGCCGGCTCCTAGGTGGACCAAGATTGCTTCCGCGCTAGCCGGGTTTCTCTTGATCCCCGGCATAGCCTTGGTTATCGTCGGAATTATCTCAACCGGAACTATCCACCATGAGGAGGTATCATCTGCTAGATTGTTGATTGCCGATGCAGACGGCATGGGGGATCAGGGATTCATCATTTTCATCGAGGCGGTACCGGGGGACTTGGATAGTAATGGGATACACGACTATTGTGAGATGGTCACTGTTAATGCTACTCATTCAGGACTCTGGATGAGCGATCCGTGGACGTCACATTCGAAACAGAATGAGGCGGACCAAACTAGGCAGGTGTTCGAATTTGAGATCGCCCACGCTGGAAGCGGGTGTGACGCAAACGTATGGCCTCAACAGAAAGCAGGGAATCTGGTTAAGCTCGGGCGTGCCTGTTATGGTTGCATGAGAGGCTACACTGAAATTTCAGCCTCGGAGAGTGATGCCCCGTACCCGATTCCAATGTGGATACAGGATGGAGAGAAGGTTTTGGAAGACGCTGGCGTGTGGATAGGTGGCTCAATCTTGTCCTGCTTCAGCATCCTGTCCCTCGCAGGTCTGGGCATATTCCGCCGTACGATCAAGGGCAGAAACGCCTCTGTTTGGAAGGGTCCAATGACCCCATCAATAGAGATAGAGGAGGCAAGGGTGGGTGATTCAATTCGATTCAGAATAAAAAATCCCCCCAATGACAAATCTGCCTGGGTGGGAATTTACGCACTCCATGCCCAGGATAAAGACCATGGGGAGGAGGGAGTTGGATGGATGTGGTTGAGGGACCTGCGAAGTAACAGGGCTTCCTTCCCTGAGAGATCTGAGGGCAGATGGAGCATACGCGTTTTCCAGGACGGCGGTTATACCATGGTCTGCCGTTTGGAATTCGATGTCCTACCCAAAAAGGAGAGGTGGTGGGAGGATTGATGCAAAAGTCAAATTTTCTTGATAAATCGGCCAAGGAATCCAAGAGGATCGTCACAGGGCGTTTTATGCAAAGGAACCATGAAATATGACCATTCACCGGAAATATACATGGATGCAGCAGTGGTCGTTTACATGAAGGAAGGTAAGACGTACGAAGAATGGGAGGAGTTGATGCTCGACCTATACGACAACAAGAAGGAAGTGGCTGAAGGGAAGATAGTGTATGGAAAGGCCAATGATAGCACTGCAATCATACTTCGCTTTGACTTCGACCCGGCTGAGATGGCGAAGAGGCTTCAAGATCTGGACGTAATGGAAAAAGTCGCAGAAGTAGTGGAAAAAAGGGAGATGTTCTCCATATCTCCCATGCAGCGGCCTTAGCGATCTTTTACAGTTTAGTCTGCAGTATTTGTCATATACCATGCCATATATCAGCCAACATGAAGATCAATTCACTGAGCATATCCCTGTTCATGCTGATGTCCGCACTATCCGGTTGCATCGGAACGGAAGATGGCTCCCCAGAAGAGGAGATTGGGATTAACAAACTGAAGATTCTTGCTCTCCACGGAGGCGGTGACAGCCCGGAGGGGCTCATGGGCCAGCCAGGGATGCAAGACCTGATGGGTGACCTACCAGAGTTTGAGTTCTTCTTCGCGGATGCCCCAGACGACGAGAGTTCGTGCAATCAATGCTGGTACGCTGATCCCCCTGGGGGGAAGGGGGAGCCTAATGAGGATAGGAACTGGGCAGACCTATCCATACAGTATCTCAACGATGTAGTAGAGGAGCATGGTCCCTTTTATGGCATTCTTGGGTACTCACAAGGGTGCCCTATGGCGACTGTATACATTGCAAACTCCAACGTATCTTTCGAGAAGGCGTTCCTATTCAATGGATACTTGCCGTCAACTCACTCTGGGCTGAATGACAGCATCAATGAAGCAGCGCCCCTGGCCGTAGACGCTCTTATCTTTGGAGGAGGGAATGATGTTTTCATATTCGGAGTGGATGAACTCGCAGGTGTCTATCAAGAGCCGACGGTCATAATCAGCAACACAGCGGATCACCATCTACCGACGGCAGGAGATGAGGTGTATCCTGATATTCTCGCATTCTTCAGGCAGGGAACGGATGAATTCCCTTAAATTGGCAGCGCGCCTGAAAATTCATTCCAGTTAGGAATCCCAAACAACCTCATCGCGGGCGTTAGGGGATCTACTAGAAAATTCCTGATTTGCTTAATTCAAGATAAACAATTATGATGCAGACTATGCTAATCAAAATGCCAATGGGCCCGCGCTTGATTTTTGACGAGGGCTTGAAACCCAATGTTCGTTCTGTTTTCTTCGAAAGGCTCTCCTCAATTTCCCCAATGGGCTTCACGAGGACAGATGGGCTGACAAGTTTATTCTGCTTTTCGGCGAATTAGACACAGGGGGCAATCCCTGGATTAAGGTAGTTCGACCCACGCGACCCCAAGAGGAGGTGTACTAATGGATGACATCAAATGGCTTAGGGAAATGCTACGGCAGGAACTGGATCTAATGGCCCCCTCCCTTGCAAGGATTGCTAAAAACAATGTTATCATCAGAGACGAGATTGACAGGCCAGTTGCGCACGCCAGACTATCTGCCAGGTTGAACGGCCACGAGATCAACGCCTTTGTGATTGACCCTGCACATCGAGGAAAGGGTATATCCCACGAGCTGTTGAAGAAATGTGGGGATGGCCGCCTCTTTGCATATACTCGCGATGCTAAGCTTCAATCCGCGCTATTGACCGCAGGTTTTGAGAGGGCGAGGACGCCGGGGCTTGTGGCCCTATTGAGTGTGATGGCTGCGAGGGCGAGTTCAGTATTATGGATGGTGATTTTACTTGAATTTAGGAGGCTGCGGCACCAGCTAACTAATTTTTTCAAGTATAGGCTGTTTGTAAGGGAATGAGCCAAATCCCTTTCACTGCATTGGACCAGTCAGCACCATCAATTTGCGCTATCAACCAGACCTACGAGAATAGAAAAAGGATGAATAAAGGTCGATTACCCTTTAATTTGGTGTTGAGGGAAATGAGGGTTGAAACAACGAATTGAGTACCTCTGTTTGATCATCCATGAAATACTATCGACAACCACGGATAGTATGAATACTCATGACTGAATCAGAATCATCCCCTGACGATTTGCAATTATCAGCAGAAATGACTACCGGTCAGATCAAAAAAAAATTCGACCTTTGCCTCGGAATGGCTTGCATCGCCCTCTTATTCCCAACGGGGTACTTTGCTCTAAGCGAACTGGAATTCTTTGCTGATCTCCTAGAATATGGAGGAGTGTCATCGGACATAATCCGATCATTCATCTACTCAGTCACCATATTCTCGACTTTATTGATCGTCGGACTATCTTTCCTCGGGGGATTAGAAACGAGGGCAAAGAGAATATTTGGAGGCATATTCCTCATCGTGATGTCAGGCATCTCACTTGCATCAAGGTTCCACCAATGGGCGGATGCAAGGCAAGAAATGGCTCGAATGTATGATCTCAGGGAGTCTTGGGTTGATTTTTTGATAGCCCCCAATCATCACATGGCGATAGAGTACTACACGCTTGTGATCATCATTGCCATCCTTTTGATGAGGAAGTGATAATTTCTAGACGCACAGAGGGTCAAATTTCGATGGATTAACAAAAGACCGTAAAAAGATCGTGACATGGGAAAGGACCTCGAGATTAAGGCAGTGTCGGGAGTTCAAGAGACGCTTGTCCCTGAGCGTTTGGTTGGTGGGCTCCCGACAATGTATTGTTTCGAGACATGCCCATTTTGTTTCAAAGTCAAGGCCCTGCTTGGCTCAAGGGGGATTGAGTATTCAAAGGTCGAAGTTGATCCGACATTCAAGACCCAATTGAAATGGTCCGAGTGGGCCAAGGTACCCATCTTTGTGGATAAAGACGGTACTCAGGTGAATGACTCTAATCATATCCTACATTACATCGATAATAAAAATGGCAATCTTTTTCCAAAGGCGGGGGAAGACCAAGATCAGGACCACTGGATGGATTTCTCCAACAACGTGCTCGGAAAATCCATTGTTGCAGTCATATACAGCACTTACTGGACCTCCGTGGGGGCATTAGACTACGTCACGAGAGTGGATAACTTCTCTCGCGCCAGTCGACTAATCAACAAGTGGATGGGCGCGATAATCATGCGAATGGTAGGGAAAAGTCGGGCTAAGATGTTCGACCTACCCCCGAGAGAGAATCTACAATACCAACTGGATGAGATGTCAAAGGGAATCAATGGGAAATTCTTCGGGGGGCTCGAGCCAAATGGGGCAGACTTTGCTAACTACGGGATCCTAAGGTCCATGCAGGGCCTGAATGGCTTTGACTTGGTTGAGGGGCATGCAGTGATATCTGACTGGTATGGCCTAATGCAACATAGATCGGGTGTGTGAATCATCCACGGGCAGAGATTCTAATAATTCATGATCACAGTTCTAATAGTTTCAATTAAATAGTTATTATCAACCCTCTGAAAATAAGGTGAATGACATGGAAAATTCCGAACAAAAGAAAAAAAGGGTTCCTGTGACCGTGCTAACCGGTTTCCTGGGATCTGGAAAAACTACCTTGCTCAACCACATACTATCAAGCACCGAGCACGAGATGAAATTCGCAATAATAGAGAACGAGTTTGGGGACATTGGGATAGATGAGAATATCATAGTGGAGAACTCTGAGGAGAGCATAATAGAAGTGATGAACGGTTGCATTTGCTGCACTGTTAGGGGAGACCTCACGGAGTTGTTGGACAAAATGTACGATAGGGTGAAGGATTTCGATGGGGTTTTGATCGAGACGACAGGATTGGCGGACCCGGCCCCGGTTGCTCAAACATTCTTTGTTGACGAGAGGGTCGTAGATAGGTACAAACTGGATGGAATAATAACAGTGGTTGATTCTAAGCACATTACACAGCATTTGGACGACGAGAAACCCGATGATGTGGAGAATGAGGCGGTGGAGCAAATTGCATTCGCAGACAGAATCTTACTGAATAAGGTCGATTTGGCAACCGATAGTGAAATCAAAGAAGTTGTAAAGAGAATCAAGGGCATCAACGCGCTTGCGCCAATTTACCAAACTGAAAATAGCATCATTGATCCCTCCGAACTCATTGGGATTGGCTCATTTGACTTGGAAAAGACACTTGAGATGGACCCTGAGTTCTTGGACACGGACGCAGAACATGAGCACGATCAGAACGTCACATCGATTTCTTCAAAGTTCAAGGGGGAATTGAACGTGAATAAACTCGAGAGGTGGATAGGAGAACTCATGCAAACCAAAGCAGAGGATCTATTCAGATACAAAGGAGTGCTCGCCGTCAAGGGGATGGATCAAAAATTTGTGTTCCAGGGTGTTCACATGCTATTCGGAGGTGATTTCAGCAATGAAATCGGATTGTGGAAAGATGGAGATGACAGGGAGTGCAGATTCGTATTCATAGGCCGTGACCTCGACCATCAAGAGTTAGAAGCCGGACTACTAGAGTGTAAGGCCGAGGAACTTCGATTCGGGGTTGGAGACATCGTTTATGCCAACATCGGGGAATTCACGAAGGGGAAGATCCTGAAATGTTGGGACCAAGGCAATCCATATCGCGTCGAAATTCAGAATGACGAGAGAACCAATGTATGGGTCCCGATTGATAATGACAACTATGTTCTCCCAGCCTGACCGCAATTGGAAGTCATTACCCGTTCTTGTGAGTTATGAAGAGCTAACTCCCATCATTGAGATCCCTGCATCTTTACTTGTGTATCAAGTGGACCTCATTGGAGATATTCAACTGTCTTTCTGGAATGGCCTGGCACATTTTGGGCATCGTGTTGGTTTTGTCACGCGCCTCCTTTCCCAAGCATGGCCACAATTCCCACAGATCCAGGTCCTCTCAGGAAGGGACTCTAGGACCTTTTGCCTCATCTTTTGAAGAACTATTGAATCCTTCAATCGAGGTGCAGGTGCTATTTCGTCCACGATCCGAGAATGAGTGGAGTTGTGAGAGGTAATCCCTGATGCATGGAGCAGCTCATGTGCGAGGGTGTGGTCCCTCAAGGCAACATCGCCATTCAGATCGGGATGTAGTAGGATGGTGATTGCCCCTGGCCCCATCTTGAACCGGCGGCGGCGCTCCAACTCGTTCAGGTCGATTTCGAATCTTGTTAGCCCTAACCTACCTTGCCCCGGGTCTTCGTAGGTCAAGGTCAAATTCTTGTGCAGGTAGGGAAGAAATGGCGCAATTTGGGGGTCTAATTCTTCCAAAAGGGATCGCCAGAGTTGTGGGGGTACGCCCTCGGGTGGTTGGTTCACAGCCTCTCCATACATCCACGTTCCTTAAATCGACGTACGTCCGGGGTTAGCATATTGGGCGTGTGGCGCAGCTTGGAAGCGCGCTTCCTTGGCATGGAAGAGGCCCCGAGTTCAAATCTCGGCACGTCCACCATCATTGCCTTCCTGCAATTTGATTTGGACCCGGAAAGAGTGATGACATTGCCCAAAGAGGCCTACTGGCGAGCGGCTTTTCTTGCTGCTTTGCGTCGACGTAGTTTCTTCTTTCTCCACTTCCACCGTTGGTTACCCGCCTTCTTCCAAGCCCGGGATCCACGCTTCATGGGACTCGGCGACTTGCTATCCGTATATGACGCATTCGGAAGAGTTCATGTGTTCAAAAGGTCATCTACACTTGAGACGCTTGCTGGGACCTCTGTCTCACTAGCGCTTGGTGCGACTCCTGTTTGGACTACTATTGTCTGCGAGGGCGACTCGGGATGATCCGTTCCACCTCTGACGAACCTGCCGATTCTAGCTGTGACGCTGAGAAATAGATACAGGCCAAGGACAAATCCTCCCGAAGCTGCGATCCCAAAGGAAGTCGCTTTGTATTTGATCAGCCGTAGGTCTGTCTCTTGATCGATGAAGTCCCCAATCCCCGTGAGCATCATGTAAGCGTAGAGTCCTCCTCCAAAGGCGCCGATGCAGATACCCATCAGCATCGAGTTTTGTATGGTCCTAGGTTGTGCCATGGCACTGCGGTGAAGCACTTTACTCTTAATCCAATTCCCGATACTTAGGGGTTTCATATTCTTGATACCAAGTCGTTGAGTACGGCTTTCGGATCAGTGGCCTTGGTGACTCCGGAGGCCAGAAGTACCCCTGAGGCTCCAAGTTCTAGAGCTGCTTCGACATCAGCCCCGTTCTTCACACCTGCCCCGCAGAGAACTTCTATTCCTGAGTCGATTTTCTTCACGATTTCGACGGAGTCCGAAACGATGGATGGGTCTGCTGTGGTCACCGAGATGTCCCCTCCAATGAGTTGGGGGGGCTCCACGGCGATCATCGGAGGGGCAAGGTGGGCTAATGCCTCTGCTTCTTTGGGGTCTGCTGCACATGCGCACAATTCGAAGCCAGGTGGTAAGATGGCGAGTAGTTCATCTACCTGTCCGAGGGGGACTTTCCTCTCTGCGTGATTCGCCAGTGTACCAGTTGCACCCCTTTCGATTGCGGTGCTTGGCAGAATACGTCCTGTGTTCGAGCCATGACCCACGGGGTCCAAATGTTGGGCCCAGACCTCTAAATCAGGTGCTGAGGATGCTATGGGCCCGATATCCAAAGCAGATGCTGCCATAACCAACCTTGCGCTGGTGTCGACCGATTGCATCTGAACCGCCAGCGCCTCAGCGGCCATCCCTGAAGCGCTAGCATAAGTTTTGCAATTAATCACGATCAGGGGTGCGACCATGTGGCATGGTCTCGACGCCTACTTTTGTTGCTGTCGCCTTATTTTCTCTGATATTGCTGGTTAAAACCGATGACCATATCCACGAGGCGCGAGTTCGCTGGGACTATAGAGCCCCTACCGATCAGGCAGTTGTCCAGATGGACGTTCTCACCGATCCGAGCACCCTCTAGGATTGCTGATCGGTTCACTCGTATCCCATCGCCTAGTTTGCACCCCATCCCCACTGCGCTATTTTCTATCCCTTTCTTGCTCATTTTTGGATCGGCGTACCAAGACGTTCCAACAATGCCCCCGATATTGAATGAGTTATCCTCTATCGCAGCCACCATGGCCTCAAGGTAGCTCGCTGGAGTTCCAGCGTCGATGAACCTCCCAGAGTAACGGTACCCCCCCATTCTTCCGGACTCGGCGATACCTGGGAATACATCTCGCTCCATGGAGTGGAACTCAGTGCTGAGGCCTTGTATCACCGAAGTCTCGATGATGTAGCAACCTGCGTTGATCAAGTTGGAGTATGCTTCCTCCAAACTCGGCTTCTCTTGGAATCTCCTGATGAGTCCCTTCTTCTGATCGAAATCAGCGACTCCGAATCGGGTTGGGTCCTCAACTGGCCATAGTGAGATTGAGACCAATGAATCAGATTTCACATGGTGTGAAAGCATATCCTGGACGTCCACAGTTGTGATTAAATCCCCGTTCATCACTATCGCCCTTGAGCCCCGGATGTGTTCTCTGCAGTTGGCGATAGCCCCGCCTGTTCCGAGTGGTTGGTCTTCTTCTACGACCAACACCTCAAAACCGGTGTCGAAATCGTCGAAATAGGCCCTCATCTGGTTGACCCCGTACCCTGAGGCGATGATCACCCTCTGGACAGTGTTTCGCGGTAAGATGCGTATTGTGTGCTCAATCAGGGTCATGTCCAAGAGAGGTATGAGTGGCTTGGGAACGGTATCTGTCCATGGCCTAAGCCTCGTTCCAAAGCCGCCCGCTAGGATGACCGCATCCATGTTGTTCCCTATTGGACCTAGGCATTATCATTATCCCGTCCGGGTCAACATAAGCGAACCGTTCAAGGGTGGCCAGCGAGACGGTGGGTTGGGAGACATGAACATACACGAGTATCAGGCCAAGCAGATGTTCAGAGACGCCGGCGTGCCGGTGTTGGATGGGCTGCATTGCAAAAGTGTCGAAGAAGCAATAGATGCATATCGAAAACTTGGAGGTGACGTTGTGGCCGTGAAAAGTCAAATTCATGCAGGTGGGCGAGGAAAGGGGACCTTGCTTGATCCGAAAACCAGAGAAGTCGTGATGGAAGGAGGGGTTAAAATCGCCTTTACGGAAGATGAGGTCAGGGATTATTCAGACCGAATTTTAGGTAACGTGCTGATAACCAAACAGACTGGTGAAAGCGGCAAGTTGGTCAGTAACTTGTATGTGGAATCCGGTTGTGATATTGTTCATGAACACTACCTTGCTATGCTAGTAGACAGGGACTCTAATTCCCTGTTGGTCATGGCCTCCAGGGAGGGTGGTATGGACATCGAGGAAGTCGCTGAGACAAACCCGGACTCCATTCACAGGATCACGAGCAGTGGCAAATCAGGATTCGACAGAGACTCCTGCGTGGACCTAGGGAATAGATTGGGATTGATCGGCCCCGCACTCGAGAAATTCACGGGAATGGTCTCAAAATTGGGGGCTCTGTTCATCGAATCGGACTGCAGCATGATCGAGATAAACCCCCTCGTGGAGACCTCTGATCAGGAGATTATCGCTCTGGATGCCAAGGTCTCTTTTGATGAGAATGCTTCATTCAGACACCCAGAATGGGATGGCCTGCGTGACTACGGAGAGGAGGAGGAGATAGAGCTCAGAGCAAAGAAAACAGGTCTTTCTTACGTCAAACTAGATGGTGACATAGGTTGCATGGTCAACGGGGCGGGGCTTGCGATGGCCACTATGGATGTCATCAAGCTCTATGGTGGTGAACCGGCAAACTTCTTGGATGTGGGAGGGGGTGCTGATGAGAATCAGGTCACAACAGCATTTAGCATAATTCTCGAGGATCCAAACGTCAAGGGCATACTGGTGAATATTTTCGGAGGCATAATGAGATGCGATATCATCGCAAAGGGAGTGATCTCGGCAGTCTCCAAACTTGGCTTGGAAAGGCCCCTCGTTGTAAGGCTCGCAGGTACTAATGTCGAGGAAGGCAAAGCTATTCTCTCAAAAAGCGGACTAAACATCCACCCAGCAGACTCACTCGCTGATGGTGCGAACAAAATTGTGAAATTGGTAAAGGGGGGGGCATAATGTCGATTTGGGTCGGAGAAAACGCAAAGGTACTGATTCAAGGAATTACCGGAAACCAAGGTCGTTTTCATGGGGCCAAGATGGTAGAATATGGAACTGAAATAGTCGGTGGTGTCACCCCAAGGAAGGGTGGCTCGACCGTCACGCTACACAATCTTGACCTTCCCGTGTACGACACAATGAATGAAGCAATCATAGCAACTGAAGCGGAAGTGAGCGTGATCTACGTGCCACCGCCATATGCAGCCGGAGCAATAAAAGAAGCAGCCAAGTCATTCCATGACGTCAGAGGCGAGGGGTTGATTGTCTGCATAACAGAAGGAATCCCCATCCTAGACATGATTGATGTTGTATCAGATTTAGAAAAATACCCAAATATTAGATTAATCGGACCAAATTGCCCCGGGATTATCACCCCAGGGGCTGAAGGGGGATCTAAGATTGGCATAATGCCAGGCCACATCCACCAGAAAGGTCGCATCGGGATCGTCTCAAAATCCGGGACCTTGACCTACGAGGCAGTTGCTCAGACAACTGGTATTGGAGAAGGCCAGACCACTTGCGTGGGGATTGGAGGCGACCCGATTCAAGGCACGGGTTTCATAGACTGCTTGGAGGCGTTTGAGAAGGATCCTGAAACGGAGGCCATAGTGATGATCGGGGAGATCGGGGGGACGGCCGAAGAAGAGGCTGCTGAATGGATCAAGGCTAACGGAACCAAACCAGTTGTTGGATTTGTCGCGGGGGCCACAGCCCCACCTGGGAAAAGAATGGGGCACGCTGGTGCGATTATTAGCGGTGGAAAGGGTACTGCAGATGAGAAAATAAAGGCGTTTGAATCTGCCGGCATCCATGTTGCAAACGACCCGTCTGTTATCGGTGAAGTGCTCAAAATCGCCTTGATTGAAGCGGGCCTTAGGGAAGGGTAGATCCTCTCCCAAAGCCTCAACACCATTAACATAGCCTAGACTATGAGGCTATACAGTGTCAGTGGTCGTGAACGCAAGCATCGATCGGCTTCTCAAGGCCACCTCAAGATCATTTTACCTATCCCTGCAGATCCTACCTAATCAAATCAAGAACCAAGTAGGCCTGTTGTATTTACTCGCCCGAGTAGCAGACACGATTGCCGATACCGGAGAGGAGCCGCACCTCTTGCTGTCGAGCCTCGAAAAATACAAAAAAGCGGTCTCAAATGAGTCTCCACCGATAGATTTGACCGAAATAGCCTCACTTCAGACGGACTCAAGTGAGTCGGATCTGTTGTTATCCGTTAACGAGGTGATTGAAGCATTTGGACGAGTTGGGTCTGCCGATCGGGATATGATGTTGGAGTGCCTTCTCACCATAATTAGTGGTCAGAGACTCGACATCGAGCGATTTGGAACTAGAGGGAGCAGCATTGTTTCACTCCAAAATGACAATGAAATGGATGACTACACCTACAGAGTTGCCGGCTCAGTGGGGGAGTTTTGGACGCGCATGTCAATGAGTCACTTGGTTTTCCACGGACGAGATCCTGAAGAGATGTTGAAGTTGGGAATTCGGTTTGGTAAGGCCCTACAGTTAATCAACATACTACGAGACATACCCTCTGACCTGAATATCGGGAGGTGCTACATTCCGTCCGTGAGACTTGCTAGTTTAGACTTGAAGGTGAGCGATCTGAAGAGTGAAGAGTCCATGGAAAAATTCAGGCCCCTGTACAACGAGTACCTTGATTTGGCATGTGAGTATCTAGACTCTGCCGGAGATTACATATCACTGATTCCCAGGCATCATCGCCGGCTTCGGATATCTTGCATGCTTCCGGTCATCATTGGTTGGAGGACCATTCGTTTGATGAGACGGCAGAATGTTCTTGATCAAGACAAAGATGTCAAGATAGATCGCAAACAGGTTGTCTCGATCTTGCTGAAGACCAGAGTGGCATCCAGATTCTCTAGTTATGAATCCAGACTGATGAGGTCCGAGAGGGATCTGGCGCAGTAGTACTCAGCGGGCCGCGTCCAAAGAACACAGAACTTCAAACGTGGTAGGCCACACCGGTACACGATGGCCACAGAGGGTGAAACTCAATCCATGAATTTGGATAGTTCCAGTCTCAGCGACATTATTCTAGATCAAGAGAGAATGGCAGACGTCCCAATTGAGAACATAAGATCCAAAGTGTCATTGACGCGTGACGCGGCGCGTGCAATATCAATCACGGCTTTTGAGACCCTCAGAGAAGGAGCCAAATTCATGGGGGTCATGGGCCAAAGGGGAGGCCTAAAGAGTCCATTTGGACATATTGACGCTTCCATATGGAAGGAAGGGGAGCTACCAGGGAATATGATCGAAGCATCATATGAATACTGCGAAGAGCTCACCAGAATAGAGGCGGCGAATTTCTATCACTCGTTCAAGTATCTTCCAAATGACGTTAGAAGGTCAATCTGCGCTTACTACGCATTTTGCAGGAGGGCAGATGACATTGCTGACGGGGATTACACTGACCTTTTTCCCGGAGGCTCTGAAGATAGCCACGAATCGATTGACTACAGGTCGGAGATAGAGAGGATAATGGGAGAGCCTGTGCTTGGCAGGGACACGTACGATCAGAAGATGTCTCAACTCTTTTACTACCGAAAGAAACTATCCACGGCCTACACCACCGTTACATCCACCGACCCCATTTTCATTGCTTTGAAAGACACCGTTCGAAGATATAGAATTCCAAGGTCGCTTCTGGACGACATGATCAGCGGCATGGAAGACGACCTTCACAGAAACAGATTCAACACGTTCGAAGACCTCTACGAGTATTGCTACAAAGTAGCATCAACAGTCGGATTGGTCTGCATAGAGATATACGGATACGACTCGCCCGAGGCAAAAGACGAGGCCGAGGCATGGGGGATATACATGCAACTTATCAACATCCTCAGAGATGTATTAGAGGACTCCAAACGAGGCAGAATATATCTGCCTCTTGATGACCTAATACGCTTCGGAATCACAGAGGAAGACGTGCTGAAGGGGGAGAGCCTTGTAAAACACCCTGGATGGGAGCCATTTTGCAACTACTACACTCAAAGGGCTAAGGCATATGGAAGAACAGCCAAAAGCCTGTTGGGCAGACTGGACAGGGAAATGAGGTACTCTCCTGCAGCCATGATGGCATTTTACGATTCGATTTTGAGAAAGATCGCGAAAAACCAAGGTGACGTTTTTACTGAGAGGATTCAACTATCCAAGCCCGAGAAAATTGGACTTGCAGCTTGGGTTTACTTCCGCTATCGTTTCCTTCCGGTGTGATTGAAGAGCACGAAGATCTCAAAGGGCCGTTGTCAGAGCGAACTGTAGGAGACTGGCGTAATGAGGGTCGCTGTTTTGCTCGAAGACCGATGCAAGCCAAACACACCTGCCTTTGATTACCTGATGAAATATGCGGGGAGCTGTGGACGGGAATGTATTCAATTTGAAGGGAATAAATGCAAGATTTTGGAATCCGCGTGTCCCGTATGTCTTAACCGGGCGAAGAGATGTCCTGGAGACGCAGTGAAAATAATTAATCTCCCGGAGGAACTCGACACAGATTTGACGCATAGTTATGGAGAAAACTCCTTCAGACTTTTCCGCCTTCCAGCACCGAGAGAACAACAAGTGGTGGGAATCCTTGGCCCCAACGGAATGGGAAAATCTACCGCAATCAACCTTCTCTCTGGCTCCACGAGGCCGAATCTAGGGGACTGGCGGGATTATGACAAAGAATGGACAGAAATAATTGCATCTTTTCCACGAGGGGAATTGAGAGACTACCTTGAATTGGTATCAAAGTCAGGCGTTGATATCGCAGTCAAGCCGCAATATGTAGACAAACTCCCGAAACTATGGGACGGAGAGGTAAGGGGATTACTGCAGAGGGTAGATGACCACGGCCGCTTGGATGAATTAGCGGAGAAAACATCCATCAAACATATCTTGGAGAGAAAATTATCCGGATTATCTGGTGGCGAGTTACAGCGAGTCGCGATCTGTGCGACGATCCTAAAAGAGGCAGATGTATACTTTTTCGACGAGCCGTCATCCTACTTGGACATACATGAGCGAATGAGGGTAGTAAACATCATACAGAGCCTAGTAGAAAATGGAAAGAGGATAATCGTAATTGAACACGACCTAGCAATATTGGACGTACTGTGCGACTTGGTTCACATAGTGTATGGACAACGGGCAGCGTATGGGATATTTACACCCCCAAGAACGACTCGAACGGCAATAAATGCCTATCTTGACGGGTATCTAAATGAGGAGAATGTCCGTATCCGGGACAAGCCGATATCATTCCTGAGAGGTAGAGTCCGAGGCGAAGAAGTCGGAGATACGATACTCCAATGGGGCAATATGAGAAAAGCGATGGGCTCCTTCTCCCTTGAGACCGGACAGGGAGGAGTCAGGAGCGCAGAGGTGGTTGGAGTTGTGGGCCCCAACGCCACAGGAAAGACCACGATGGTTAGGATGATTGCAGGAGAGATCGAGCCCGATGAGGGTTGGTGCACTATGGATGCTAAGGTTTCGTACAAGCCTCAACACGTGAATACGGATTTTGACGGGACAGTCTCCCAATGGCTTGATTCTGAGATCGGGGTGACATGGAGGAGTGGTGAGTTTAACACACAAGTAATACGTCCATTGCAGATTGACCAGATGGTTGAGCTACGGGCTAGAAGGCTCTCGGGAGGGGAATTGCAAGCAGTAAGTATTGCAATATGCCTAGGTAGAGAAGCCGACCTGTACTTGCTCGATGAGCCCAGCGCACATTTGGACGTCAATGCCAGAATGGAAGCTGCAAAGGCGATCAGGAGAACCATGTTAGCCAAGGAGAAGGCTGCTATGGTAATCGATCATGACATCTATTTCATCGATATTGTCAGTGACTCTCTCCTTGTTTTTGAGGGTCAGGGAGGTATACAAGGCAAAGCCCTTGGGCCACTCGGTCTCAGACCAGGGATGAATCGTTTCCTGGAGGGGGTGGATGTAACCTTCCGGAGGGATCACGAATCTCACCGCCCAAGGATAAACAAACCCGGTAGCAGAAAGGACAGAGAGCAAAAACGGGATGGGGAGTTTTTCTATGTCGACTAAGAGTTATCACACAACCCGGAGGGGTCTATGGCATGTCTGACGAAATTGAAGAAGCAGAAACCGACAACCCGGTGGACCAAGAAAACAACCAAGATTCACTTGAATCTGTGAAAAAGGAGCTCCAATATGCTCTTGCGGAGGTTGCCAACATCAGGGCACGGTCCGCAAAGGAAAGGTCTGAGATGATGAGATATGGCTCTAAACATCTAGGGTTGAGAATGATTGAGGTATTGATGAGTCTTGAGATAGCTATCGGTAAAATGGATGATTCCTCAGAGTCTGTCATTGACGGGCTCCGATTGACTGTCGAGAGTATGCGTCAGGGTCTCTCATCAGTGGGAATCACCCCAATTGACATGGATGGTAAGGCATTCGATCCCAGTTGCATGGAGGCACTAGCGATTGTGCCACCTCCAGATGGAGAGCCATCCGGGACTATCCTAAATATCGTCGAGAAAGGGTACATGATCCACGATAGGGTTCTCAGGCCTGCTAAGGTCATAGTCTCAGAGTGATTCCATGGACCTCTCACTGAGATCACTGAGGAGTGTCATTTTCGCCTTTTTTTCTATCTGGATAATTGGAGTCGCCATAATCAAGGTGGCTTCCCCTACGCCTGATTTCTCGGCAACATTCCCTGATGAGTGCCCTCCTGATTCTCAGAACTGCTCTGGATTTGGAATCTGGGATCATAGGACAGAGCAAACTGAGCCTCTGGCCTTCTCTGGCAGTATTGAGGAGGCAATGGATTCTGTCAAAGAATGGGCATCTGATCTAAACCGGGCCTCGATCATCCACTCTAACCTTACGAGCATACACATCGTCGATGTAACTCCTTTCCTGAGGTTCGAAGATGACGTTTTCATCCACATAGAATGCATGGAGGGGAATACTCTGATCCACGCCCGCAGCTCTTCAAGAGTCGGGATTAGCGATCTCAATGTAAATCCGAACAGATTGGATTCTCTAATATCTCACATGAAATTCGGTGGATCCGGTTCACCTGGCTGTTAACCTTCAGAATACTGGACACCCATATAAATAGGCCCGGGAGGTGGGAAGGGGGATGACAATCAAGACGACTGCAATTCCACTTGTGATACTTTTACTGGTAGTTCCAATCTCAGGTTGTGTTGGCCAGAACGATCAGGCTTCAGAACAAGAAGATCCAGTTACAGACGACACACCCACAACAATCGATGAAATCGATGATCCGGTGCCTACCGTGCTGGACGTTCCGAATGAGGCAGGTTGCGACAGCCTAAATCCCCATCACTGCATGCTACCATTTCCCTCAGACGCCTACTTGGTTGAGGATGGATCCACCCAAACAGGGTTTAGGGTCAATATCCCAAGTGGAATCATTCCTGCGTCGGGATCCACGGACCCTGTGGAAATCCCAAGGATAAACCAAATAGATGGGATGAGTACTGCTACTCAGATAATGACAACTTTCGACTCAGTCCCCGACCTGGCTGACGTTGCCTACCAGTACAACATAGAGAGGTCATTGGAACTTGACCATCCGACGATTATCTGGAATGTCGATGACAACCATGCTGTAGCGCACTGGGTTGAGTTGGACGCAAGAGCTCAACCAGGGGAGCAAACGATACTGCATCT
>DAGH01000013.1:21999-36537 GCA_002495675.1 Euryarchaeota archaeon UBA182
ATGAAATTCAGCCAAGCCAAGCACTACAAGCGTTGCTAGATGGAGAAATTACTGATGCCGAGGACGTCGAGTCAAGAAGATCGGCTTACAATGAATACATTGCTGCCGCAGAAAACCACATGGGCGTCAACAAGAACGACATACAGGCGCTTTGGTCATTCCACACAGCGTCATTGGAGTCCGTGCTCGGCCCCATACTCTCCATGAGGGACGATGCCCTTTCGAGAATTGGGGATGGATTGGGATGCACGGTCAACCCTGATGGTGTTGAGGACAACTATAACGGAGACGGAATGACCTACAGGCGAGTGAGAGGGACGTTTACTGCGCCCCAATACCTCCTAGAGGAAAGGGCACCAACACTCCTATCCAGAGATAATTCCCATAATCCCGTCTTCGTTGAAAATCGAGAGGTGCCATTCACACTCATAATACCGATGTCAGTCTACAACTCGTCTGAGCCAAGACCCCTTACGGTGTTCGGCCATGGTTTCCTAGGAACTGGGGAGGGGCACGTCAGCGGTGGATTAAGAGAATGGGGGGAGATCTATGAGACTGCATTGTTGGCGTCCGATTTCTATGGATGGAGTTCCGACGACAGGGATGGCATTTCTATGGGGATTATGAACGGGTATTACTTCACCCACCAATCTGACAGGCTCCAGCAGGCGATGGTAAACCACGTTGTAATGATCAGGACGTTCAAAGGAATCTGCTCTGACCTCCCTGAGATGATGGGTGACGGTGGGCGTTTGTTGGTAAACACATCTGAGGTATACTATACAGGGTACTCATTGGGCGGGAACAGAGGGCCATCCCTGCTTGGCTTGTCCCCTGATGTCAACAGAGGGGCGCTCTGGGTCGGAGGAGCGGCTTTCTCCCACCAGATAGAGAGATGCACACAGTATGATCAATTCGATGACTTGATGGAGAGTGTGATTGGTTACCCATCCCAATTAGATAGGGCAGTTGTCATATCCCTGATCCAATCCCTCTGGGATGCCACAGATACCAACACATGGACAACCCTCTCCGAAGGATGGGGCGACAAGGTGCAGCCGTTCGAGATGATCTACATTGGATCGATCGGGGACCTCCAGATATCAAACATCTCAACCAGCCGTGCATTAAGAAACGCCGATGCGTCCATATTATCCAGCTCATCTATCCACCCCTACGGCCTACCTATCACAGAAGGTGGCGAAGGGACAACTGGAAACGTGGGAGTCTACTTCGACGGAGGATTCAGCCATGCCCCTGAGCAAAATCTCCTCGGGCAAGAGCCCCATCCAGCTCATAACTGGGTCGCAGGGGTTGAGGCCGCACATCGGATGGCTTTCGAGTACCTCTTCAATGGCTATGTTGTGGACAGGTGTGATGGATCCTGTATCTATGATGCTGCTTAACCGACTGGTTCACTGCCCTCGCCCATGAAGGCTAGCCTGCGGATCGCATCCATACGGACCATTTTTTCTATTACAGGTCTCTGGATGGCCATTGATAGGACTTCGTACAGTGCCTGTTCATCAGAGATAGTGGACATCATCCGCATAGTCTCTCTAACTCTCCAGCCAACTAACTCGCCTCTATTATGATAACCCATCAGTACCACCTCCCAGCCAGCATTGGTGTAAAGTTCGGCAGTACGATCGTCGGTTGTAATCAGGATCCCTGGGCCACCGTGAAAGCCCTCAGCATGTTGAACCCAGTTTGGCGGGTCGTCGATATCTGGAACAGGAACTATCTCACCAACTAGGCCAATGTCGTTCAGTGACGCCTCAAGCATTTCCTTCCTTTCCTCAAAATTCCAAGGATTTCTCAGGTTCTGAGGCTTGTTGGTAGATCCAACTGCAATTCTCAATTCAAGTTCGGGCCTGTTCTCGAGCCTCCAATTGTTTGCATCAATCAACAGTTGGGCGTGTCCCCTGTGAACAGGCTGAAAGCGACCTAGAACCACACATGCAGAAGGAATGATTACTTTACCCATCAGAGCCCACCACTAATCTCAGAGATTTGGACCCCATTCAAAGTCCAATCGGAAACCGGAGTCTGCTCAATGCCTAGCATGATACTTGGGTGATTCTCCCTTATGGCCTTGGAAATAACATAGAGATCGGACGAATTACCCCTATGTGCCGACATCGTCGAGACAAGGTACGGATCCTTTTCGCTCTCTGAGGGAGCTCCGAGTTCATCCCTTCTTGAGATCCAATCTCTTGTGACCGAGTCTATGTATTCACCTCTGCTGTAGGCCGATAATGAGGAGGCGAAATCTTTCCAGAGATCAGGAACGAGTATGTCGTCAAGATCGATGGATCTAGAGGTATAGGGCTCTAGGTACAAGTAAGCCCTAGCATCCCAACAACTCCACTCTGCAGTTGAGGCCCACATGCAGAGTGAATACACAGTCTGGGATCTTGCTTCAACGGGTTTGATATCAAATATCGACTGCCAGTTGCTTTGTGAGGATGCATCCCACGCGTCCATAAGGTCCCCTTCAACATCCACGGAAAATGGTCGATGCAGAGATTCTGTCGGATCAGGCCTGAGGTGTCTGAGTTCTTGTTTCTCCATCCCGATGAACAAATCCAGTGGCTTCATGGACAATAGATTCTCGAGCGAATCAGGGTCGACAAGCCTCATGACAACTTTCGCCATGGTACTTGGGTATTGTATGACCGTTTGGTTCTATGGTGCTAATTGCATGGGCTGGCTTGAAGAACCACTGCCCTAGCCCCCCAATGTAGCCATGGCAACCATCGAGGAGCAAATCAAATCCCTCGAAGAGGAGATCTCCAAGACGAAATACAACAAAGCGACCCAAGGACACATAGGGAAACTCAAGGCAAAGATCGCAGCGCTCAAAGAAAAGAAGGAGAAGGCACAGGCAAAATCAGGTGGGAGTGCTCCCGGATTTGAAGTAAAGAAGTCTGGCGATGCCAGCGTCGCGCTTGTCGGATTCCCATCCGTTGGTAAGTCTAGCCTCATCTCACAGCTCACAGGTGCAGAGTCAGAGGCTGGTGCTTTCGCCTTCACCACATTGACCTGCATCCCCGGTTTGATGGAGCACAAGGGGGCAAAAATACAGATTCTCGACCTCCCAGGCCTCATAAAAGGTGCTAGCGAAGGCAAGGGAAGAGGGCGTGAAATTCTGAACGTCATTAGGGGGTCGGATATGGTACTCTATGTTCTAGACCCATTCCAAGAATCTCATTTCAACGTACTCGATCAAGAGTTGTGGAGATCTGGGATGAGGCTAAATCAGCCTAAACCTCAGGTCTTCATCAGAAGAACTGATCGAGGAGGAATAGTAGTAAGGTCTACACTTGATCAATCGAATCTTGAAGAGGCTGATGTTCAGGATATCATACGGTCATTTGGAATCGTATCAGCAAACGTCGTCCTCAGGTCAGACGCGACAGACGACCACATAGTGGATACGCTTGCAGGGAACAGGGTTTACACTCGATCGGTGGTAGTGATTAACAAGGTCGATCTGGCGAGCGAAGAAGATCTGAAGAGTGCGGAGGCAATGGTTCCAGAGGGTTGGCCGATATTGCGTGTTTCAGCAAAAACGGGAGAGGGGATTGAGTCCATGAAGGACTTCATCTACGAGAATCTCGGATTCATGTCGATCTACCTCAAACCCCAAGGCCAGGAAGCAGACTTGGAAGAGCCCCTGATTGTGAAAGACGACTCTAGAGTAAGGGAGATTTGTGTCAAGTTGCATCGAGATTTTGTTCGGAAGTTCAGATATGCCAGGGTCAAAGGGCCCAGCGCAAAATTTGATTGGCAGCGAGTAGGCCTGGATCATACACTGAAGGATGGTGACCTACTCACAATTGTCACTCGGAGATGACTGTCATGGATGGAGAAGCATTCGAGCGCAGTGGGTTCATATCCAGAGCAGGGCTTAGAGGCCTTGTCGGACACTTGAAATCTCGTGTACGTGCCCTTTCGTTGATTTTCCTTCTCGGGTTCGTGATTTCATATCCCCTGACCGAGCGGATGTTGCTCTGGGCGTCGGGAAATCCGGATTGGAGACCTGAAGGAGTCGACATAATAATTGTTCAACCCATGGAGTTGATTTTGTTAAAATTGAAGATATCCGTTAATCTCGCACTTGGCGTCTCCATACTTGCCCTGGTTGGTGACCTATCATTGAGTGGGGGCGAGGTGGTGTCTAGAGCTAGAAGATCGAAGATTCAGAAGAAGGACCCGTTGAAGCTTGTCCTTGTCACATTTTCATCGATCTGTTTGGGGCTGTTGGGAGTGGCTTATGCCCATAACATCCTGATTCCATTCCTATTGGAGTATCTGGTGGATGACTCCTCATCGGCGGGCTTGGAGGCGACTTGGCAGGTTGGATCGTGGCTTGGTTTCATCCTTGGCTTACTGACAGCCTCGGCTGTCGGTTTCCAAGTTCCCCTCCTTGCATTCGTGATGATTAGATCGGGAGTCTTGTCTCCTGACTTGATAGTGAAAAATAGGTCTTTGCTGTGGTTTTTCGCTCTTGCAGCAGGGGCGTTCTTGTCTCCCCCAGACCCTTTGTCCATGTTCTTGGTCGGCGGCCCGGTTGTGGTCCTGATGGAGCTAGCAATAATTCTGGAGCGCCTGACGAAGTATCGTCATGAGGACGATTAGGCTCTGTTCCGGATGTCTTCATTTCTAGCATCCTCTCTGCCTTTTTCTACGTCCACGAGTCGCATCATTAGCGCCCCAGTCAGGATCAACATCGAAACTGCGAGTATACCCACCCTGCTATCGAAGGCTACGGTCATGAATCCATAGAGGAGTGGGCCAATCAGTGCAGCAACTTTACCGAAAAAGCCGAAAAAGCCGAAAAACTCAGCGCTTCTAGTTTCAGGGACCATCTGTCCAAATAGGCTCCTTGCAAGACCTTGAGAGCCACCGAGCAGGGTCCCCATGGCGCAGCCGAGGATTAGAAACTGAAACCCAACAGAGATTCCCAGGGGCTCCCAGACATACTCCCTTGCAGTCTCAGGTATGACATCCAACATACCATCCCCGAGATTTGTCGGATGGTCTATTCCGACCTCACTAACCGAGTCAAGAGGGCCGCCTGACACACTAACGCTGAATCGAGAGTCAGACAGCGATTCCACTAGTGACCTTATCTCCTCATTATCAATGCCGATGAGCATTCTTGTGTGTCTTTCATCTGTGCTGGCTCCGTCGGAGTCCCTTTCATAGATGAGCCATTTCATCGTATTAGAACGATCATCCTCCTCCAAGGGGAGCAGATGGGCCCATGAGGAGGCCCAACCCTGTTCATCAAACTCGTTGGCCTCGTAATCTAACTTCTGCGCAATCTGTGGAGTATCGGCGTGCACTTGAACCTCGTATGCCATGGAGGCTTCGTCCCAATCGTACTGGATTTGGTAGTCATCGTGATTGTCCAACTGAAGTGGGGCGAAAGCCAACGCGCCAAAACACAGGAGGACCCATCCCACCAGGGATATGGATAGCGCTGGCTTTGTCCCAACCCTCCTTGCCAACCTAGTGAATGCGACAGCAGAAGGCGCGGCGACGAACTGAATTGCAAGGATTGTCACCATGAGGTCGATCGGGGTAATTCCCAGAACCACTGTGCCGAAGACCCCTCCCAGTGCAGTGACAGTGTTTATGCCGTCAATGAAAAAGAAGTACGCGAGCATGTAAATGAAGAGGGTCTTGAATTTGTCAACCTCCCCTACGGTTTTCCTAATCTCCCTCAGGGCGAGTTTAGTTGACTCGACGAGACCAAGAGACTCCATTTCGTTTTCGATTGGGGGCTCAGGGACCCATCTAAACGTATACAATGCGAAGCCATACCACCAGATACCAGAGGTAGCGAGAGCGAAATTAATAGCCCAGTCTGCGTATCCAGTCACCAAAAGTAGCCCTATGTGAAGAAGGAGGAGGATCCCGCCCCCGAGGTACCCATAGGCAAAAGCTAGGTTTGAGATTCTATCCATTTCATCATCCGTCCCCATGTGGGGTAGTAGTGCGTTGTAGAATACTCCAGCTCCGTTCAACCCAATATTCGCAAAGATGAACATGATCATTAGCCATATCCAACGAAGGTCGACAGACAAAAAGGGCGTAGCGCACAATAGGAATGTCGCTCCTGCCCCGAGATAAGTTAGGATTCTCAACCACCACATTTTGATTGCCCGGCGATCGGCAATCACCCCCAAAGAAGGGCTAATTATTGCCACAAGTAGTGCCGCGCCTGAAACGGAAAAAGACCAGATCGCGTCACTGGTCATTGACTTTGAAAGAATCGTAGTAGTCAGGCCATTTGCCTCGAGGAAAAGGAGAGCGAACCAAAATGGGAGAATAGCGGTTGTGACGCTCGTCTCAAACCCTGATTTGCCCCAGTCATAGAACGCATAACCCCTCACAGCAGCCTCGTTGGATTGTCTATCGATTACCACCTCTCCCATGTCCATTCCTCGGTGCCCAATGAACAATACATGGTATGAGCGTTGTCACTGCAAATCGCTATTAAACGCACTATGCACCTTCAGGGGGATTATCGGAACTAGTATTTCTAGTCTTGAGGAGCCAGAAATACGATCCGACTAGGATCAATAAACACAGAACGACCAAGTTGGCCCCCAGAAGAGGGTGTATCATGATCATCGCACTAACTATTGACTCAGCGTGGAGTGCATCAGAGTCACCTCCATCCCACATGTAAACAAGACCAACGAACAAAGCTGCGAGAAGGAACGTGATAACAATTGGCGCCAAGATCACGATGAACGTGAACGTGAACAAAAGGTCCTTCGCGAGCATGGATTTCTTCTTACTTTCCATCAAGGACCAACATTCAGTGGAAAGAATAAATTTCTGGTATTTATTTTGCCCCGGAACAGCATTGTCGCATAGGCTAATTCATCATCTCTGTCTACCTCAGACAGAACATGGCCGGCGTGGCATGGAGGAAACCGAAAGAAAATTCCATTGCCGCCTTGGAGTACGGGATGGAACATGCGGATGGCGTAGAGATGGATCTACGCCTCACGTCGGAAGGGGAGGTGGTTATTCATCATGATCCGCGAACGCCATCGGGGAAGTACCCCGAGAGATATGGATACGATGACTTGAAACACGAAGTGGCCCTTTTTGATGACCTTCTCGATAGAAGCGGTTTTGTGGACAGGTGGGTCAACGAGGCTCGCTTTGTGTGCTTGGAGTTGAAGGCACCTCATCCTTCTTCGGGTGCTGGAGGCGGTTGGTTTAGAGGGAAAAAGATGCGCGACCACCTATCTAGGCTATTAAAATCTGTAAGGTCAAGAATAGAAGATCTCCAGATTCCCGTCCAGTCGACTGTTTTCTATTCTTTCGACCCCTACATTACATCAGTTGCCGATATGGGCTTGGGCAAGTATCGACATGCTAGGTTGATGCCAAAATTGAGGCAGTGGGGGAGTTGGAGCACCCAAAGAGCAGTGGCATCTCCCTCATTCGTATCAACATCAGTGCCTCGCCTACTTGCAAAGCAAAGGAGGCTCGGAGCCCCAATGCTCCCATTGGCGCTCGAGTACATTCATGGTTGGACACGTCACATCCCCCTCGGCACGTCAGTTGGACTGGAGGGCGCAGCACTTGAACGCTTCAACGTAATCAGGGGTGGACACCCGGTCTATGTCTGGCCAGCCCCACTGGAGCTGGAGCCAAAATTGCTTGATGCAGGGCTGTCCTGTATCTCGGACACTATAAACCCTGATTTGGCAAATACAGATGGGTCGAATAGATGCATGAGGCCAGCAACGATGCCAGAGATCGAAGGTGTTCGGCAACCATGGCATGAGATTTCAGGGTCCGAGAGGATGCGAGTAATATCCGATTGGCGAAAAAAATGGGGATGGAGTACTTCATTCACCGAGTTGAAGAGTCTGACCTCCGAGAGTACAATGCCATGGGAAGTGCCTAGGCTAATTGGACATAGAGGGACAGGTAAAGACAAAGGGACGCTATGACTCGAGCCTCCTGATTGGTTGGTTTTTCGCGAGGTACTTCGGCCGGTATATGGGTGTCCCCCTTCCACCTCTTGACGCTCTCTCGTCTAGGATCTGTGCCGTAATGCCTGCTACCCTTGACCATCCAAAGAAAGTGGTGTAGTAATCCGGTTTCCTAAATCCTACAGACTGCAAAAGGGCGCCGCTCGCTATATCGACATTTGGGAAGGGGTTGGAGATCTTCGGGATCTCGGATAGTATTGGTGGAACCACCTCTCTGAGTGTCTTAACGGTTCTGAAATCAGGATCATCTGGGCAGACCTCCTCGCCAAGTTCAATCAGAAGTCGAGCCCTTGGGTCCTCTGCTCTCAACACTCCATGTCCAAATCCATAGATGGGCCTCTTAGACGAGAGTTCTCTTCTGACGAAGCTTTCAATCTCATCGGGATCATCCGTTCCGATCCTCTTAACGAACTCAAGACATGATTGATTTGCTCTTCCATGGAGGGGGCCAGACAATGCTGACATGGCAGATGAAATGGCCGCGTATATCGAGGCCCTTCCTGAGGCTACGGCTTTCCCTGAGAATGTTGAGAGGTTCCCGCCACCATGGTCCATATGTAGGATGAAGAAGAACCTCAATACCCTATTCATGCGTTCTGCCTCGTCACCATCGATTCCGAGTATGTGGGTAAAATTCTCGACGAGGCCTAGTTGTGGCCTCGAGTCTCGAGTCTGGAGTTTTTTACCGCCCCTCAAATGGAAAATCCTTGCCATGAGTTCCGGCATTCTAGCAACCAAGTTCATTGAGTCTGTTCTCAGATCTCCTGTTGTATCCGAAATGCCGAGTGCGAGTATGCCCGTTGAAAGCCAGTCCATCGGATGGCCTGCTCCTGGAGTCAAGGATTCCAAGACCCTCAGGGCCCCTGTGGGCATCTCTTCCGCCCTGTGGGCAAGTTCTGCCCGGAAGTCATTGCTTTCTTTTTCTGTAGGTAGGCGTTTATTGAAAAGCAGGTAGATTACGTCCTCCTCTTCCATATTTACGAGATCCTCGACGGGGTAGCCCACATAATGGACCCCCTCAATCGGATCGACGAAAGATGTCTGGCAGGTTCCCACTGGAATCCCTCTTAGGCCCGAGTCGAGGTTGGACTCCCGAATTTTGAAAATCGGGTTGTCGTCTACTCCCATAATCAGGGTCTAAATTATTCCATGACATAATCTCTCCGGACAATAGGTCCTCTTTTCTAAGATTCAGATGAGTCCCAATAGCCTTCCAACTTCCGCGAAGTGAGTTAGAACCTCATCGAGGTCCGACTTGGAGAGTCCTGATGAAATCTGAGTTCGAACTCTTGCCTTGTCTCGTGCGACCATTGGGAAAACAATCGCGCCTACCATTACTCCCCTCTTTCGAAGCTCGCCTGCAAGCTCCTGGGCTAATCTGCTTTCTCCACACATAACGGGTATAATCGGCGTGGTTGAGACTCCGGTGTCAAATCCTAAGGAATTAAGCTCCTTGCGGAAGTATTCTGTATTTTCCCATAATTTCTGGACATGATGCGGCTCGTCCCTTAGAACTTCTATAGACGCCTTTTGCGCTGCTGCAACACCCGGTGGTTGACTACCTGAAAGCAACCATGACCTGCTATGATTCAATGCGTGGTTCCTAAGATCCTCTGATCCCGCGATGATGCCTCCCTGAACGCCAAGCGCCTTCGAATACGAGCCGCCCTCAACCGTCACCCTTCCCTGCAGATCAAAATGCGCAACTATACCTTTTCCTTCCCCCAAGACTCCTTCGCCGTGGCAGTCATCGACCATCACCATGGCATCATGTTCCTCGGCTAGTTCCACAATCTCATCAAGAGGTGCTATGTCACCATCCATGCTGAAAACTCCATCTGTGATAATCAGCTTCCTTTCGGCGTCGCCGGCGTTTTTCAACGCATTTTCAAGGCCGCTCATGTCATTATGTGGATATACTGCTCTCTGAGCTTTCGTTAGCCTGACGCCATCGATTATCGAGCCATGATTAAGTTCATCTGAGATGATCAGGTCTTGGGGCCCTTGGACAAGAGTTGGGATCAGACCCACGTTGGCTGTGTAGCCAGCAGAGTAAATTAGCGCGGCTTCGACTCCCTTGAAATCCGCTGCAGCCCTCTCTGCTTGAAGATGGATGTCCAGCGTCCCTGCAATGGCTCTCACCGACCCAGATCCAGCCCCATATTTCCTAGTTGCTTCAATAGAGGCCTCTACAACTTTCGGATGGGTGGTTAAATTGAGGTAGTTATTTGCAGATAACATGATCATTTCAACTCCGTTGATTGTGCACCTAGGTGCGTTTGCTGACTCAAGAATCGGTGGCTCCCATGCTAAACCACTCTCCAACAATTGTTCGTGCCTCTCCTTCATCCACGAAAGGTCTGTTGGCATATTAGCACGCTGGAAGTCGGAAGTACATGGCTGTTTTCAAAAGGAGTTCAAGAACATAAAAGTGCTATCGTCCTTTGGGGATGATTATGTCGCTGTATGAAAAGATGGAAAGGGCCATGGATCAGAGGGATGCTGGAATATATGCTGAGGTGTTACACCCTGATTTTAAATTCGTCAGACACCAATCTGGAACGGAAATGTCGAGAGATCAAATGATAGAAATGCTCAACATGATGATGAGCAATGATAAGGTCGTAATACTGGAATCAAGATGTATATACGAAAACGATGATATTCTCGTTGAGCATTCATTGATGGACTTCCCAGATGGATCTAGGGAGGCCGTAATGGGTGTCCACGTCAAGAAAGATGGCTTAATTCTCAAGACTGAAACTGGTGCTACCTTGATCGATAAGGAAGAGTGAATCAGCCATTGTTCTCTGATTTGGGATAATACGGGGTATTAATTGGATCGTATCTCAGGGGTTAACCAATGCAGATGACCGGCGTGGTGGCAAGCGGCCTAGGGCGTGCCCAGATCTTCATGGCTCAAACCCACTACCAGGACCAATTCAGAGAAATTCTCGGAGCTACGGCATGGCCGGGGACGTTAAACATCGAGTTATCGGAAGAAAGCCTGGAAAGATACAGACAATTGAGGTTTCTAGCGGGACTTGAAGAACTGGAAGGAACAGGGGTTGCTCATCCTCTCAGAGTCCATGGTTTCGAGAGGGGGGGTCGGTCTTTCGGGGGGGCCACCGCTTTCTTAGCCATGATTTCCAAGGAAGGTGAAAATTGGTGTAAGTGTGCCATACTCATTCCCGATCTCACGAGGCACACCGAAACTGCGGAGATTATCGCATCCTCCTTTCTACGGGAATTGTTGCCTGTGAATGATGGGGACGAAGTTCACCTAATCATTGAGTGACCCTATTAGTCCAATCAAGTTCCAACATAAGCCTAATTTCCACCAAGGCCATGTTCCTCCATCTTTGGAACGCCCTGGGCTCCGCATCGCGAGGGAGTGGTATTATTGCAGTGGACGGCAATTCCGATGACCAAGACTCAGGTGCGTCTTGGTGGTCTATCTGCCAGAGAACAAGTGCGTCTGCAGGGGCCCTTCCAAAGTCCCGAGCACTATCGGGAGAAGACAGAGCTTGTTCAATTTCCGTTGGCATGACATCATCATTACTTACTCGCATTATACACGAAGCAATTTTCCTGACTTGATTCCACAGAAATGACTCTGCGGATATCATGAGCCCGATCACATAGCCGTCCGGTCTTCTCCACAACCTGCAATCATCCACCGTACGAAAAGGCGATCTGTCTTGGTCGGGCCTTGAGAAAGCTGAGAAATCGTGATTCCCGATGAATATCCTACATGCGCGTTCCAACTTATCAGGGTCTACTCCAGGGTTCCATCCAGGTATCATGTCCAGCCGATAGAGGTATGTCCTTGACGAAGCCACACGAACGGGGATGGTGCTATGCCTCCTTATGGCACCCCAGAGGCATAGATTGGAAGATATCCTGTCCCCAAGGGCTCTCATTACCACGTTGGCGTCCAACTGCTGCATCAACTCATTATCCAGTTGCAGATCTATCAGATTCATTCTTGCACTGACGCCAGAATCAGTTCTCGAGGAGACTCTGACGGCTCCCCTGTGTGCCCACCCTAAGTCTTGGACGGCCTCTTGGATCTCTCCCTGAACCGTGACATCCTCGGGTTGTATCTGAGAACCACAGAACTCAGAGCCATGGTATCCGGCTGCAATCAGAAAACTCTCGCCCAAAGGACCCACTGACACACTCAATCCTCAATCAGGTATTCCATCGCTTCGCCAACAGACTGGAAACCGAGCCCTAGCAAGGAAAACTCAACTGCGTCTTTGATGAACTGTCGAGCTATTGGTGCGCTCCTATCGAAATTTGTCTTCACATCAATTGATTCTATGAGTAATCTGGCTGCCTCGTATAGGTGGAATGAAATATCCACCTCATCGGAATTAGAGCCTAGGTCCACCAGTTTTCTCAATTCTCGGACTGCCATTGGTATCCTGTCGAACTCAATCAAGGCATTTGCGTAAGCAGCCCTGTAGTCCGCATTATCTGGAGCTAGTGAACAAGCCCTTCGTAGGTAAGACTGAACTTGCCCCTCATTTATCCTATCGTTCCCTTTATCATCGAGGTTTCCATTTTCCTGTATCTCAAAGAGAGCTGCCTCTGCCCACCCATGGTACCCTGCTGGGTCGTCAGGAGAGTTAGTGATGTGCTCTTCGAAGGTGGCCATAGCCCCCATGTAATCACCTTGGGTTATCTGCTGGGCCGCTACAGTCACAATATCTTCCGCCATTGTCGTCTCACTCCTATCGGGTCGTGGATGCAGTCTGGTTATCAACGATATGTTTGTTCCCAATTGGGGTCATTCCCCGCTATTCTGTTTGAACTCGTCAGATGCTTGGTTGATTAGTTGATGTATGTTCTCAGGAGAATGAATGCCGTAGATACAAGATTCCGGCGTGTTTATTGCCTTTGGCCTGCTTCTTTTGAAAGAGATGACCAGCCCTATCCTTGAAAGTAGCTTCTTACCGTTATCTCCGGAGTCCGACATGGATGGGTCGCCTGCTATGCCTGCCGAGGCCGAGGCTGACTCGGAGCCTACATTTAGGCCAGATGCAGTCAAAATTTGAATGGTGCCGAATCTGAGCAATCTTCCGACTACAGTCGTATCCACGATAAGATTCTCTATCCTGTCATATCCGATGCTTTGACTTGAAGCATCCACATACATGAATTTCTTTATGAGGTGAATTCTCTTATTTGTAATTGCGTAGGTGAATGACCTCTGATATATCGCAGAAATGGAAATCATAGTGAAGGAGAAGAATGCCCCCAACAGCAAATAATGCCCCTCACTAAATGCAGGTGTGGTTGAAGCCTCCGAGTTTATGATGCCAGCAACGTCGAAGCCAGTTTCAACTCCTGTCCAAAAAATCGGAGCCGATGCTGAAAGCACCGTCCACATTAGGGTCCATTTTCCTGACATAGGGCCATTTTGAAAGTGAATGAATTTCGCGAGGATAAGCAAGGTTGCAAACAGTCCGACGACGCCGGTTAGATCAGCGAAAAGATGAGTTGATTTTACTATGAAGGCTAACTGGCCTTCGCCTGTTGGCCTGTCGACTACGTTGGCCCACCAGAATATCAGGTACGTCGCAAGTATCGATCCTCCGAGCATGTACCTTCCGAACATACTGCGGGACGTCGGGCCCCCAATCCAGAGGATTTCTTCGCTCTCTGTCATTGTTGGAATTTTTTGTCTGATGGGCTTGATGAAGTTGGTGTCAGACCCAGCCATGGTCCCTTCCAAGGGTTCATTTCAATTGAGTATTCCCCAAGCATGCTCAGCATTGCCCCTGATCCAGCCATAGTCATGTAGCCCCCTTTCCCCATTATTGTCAACGATCCTCAGAGTCTCGACCTCTAGCGGGTACTCATTGTAGGTTAGGTGGCTGGTGAATCCCGCCCTGGTTGGTTGGTCGAAAGACCAATGAGCCCTTGATGTAGCCCTTACTCGAAGCTCAATATTGGTGGCTTCATTGTGCAGCTTGATCAGGAACCTGGGTAGCGGGTGCCCGTCTGAGTCCAGGAGGCGATCTTTCTCGTTGGGCTTCAACAGCTCCACACTTCCAGATTCCAGCCTCTCAGTTGTGTCTCTTGATCTGTCATGCATCACCCCTCTTGCGTTCTTTGGCCATCTAAACGAGTCTCTTTTGGCCCATGGCTTCGAGTCCTTTTTTGTCATTGACATTGATACATGTGGTAGGAACCAATCAAGATATGTCCCATCTTCGAAGTGAAGGAAGCCCCAGAACCATGGCACGCTAGGGGCTTGAACTGTCACTTTCTGGAAGTAGGCGGTCCCTTGAACTTCTTCTTCGTCGATTTTTACACTTGCCTTCATGCCGTGTATCCTCAGGATGTCGTATCCCATTCCCAGTGCATACACGTTATTTGCATACGTGGCAGTGCTCGGACGATGCCACCAAGGAGTCATCTCTGCTTGAAATGTGTCTGGTAGCCCGGGTTCCGAGTTTGAGTCTGTTTTGAAGGAAAGCCACATCTTGCTCAG
>DAGH01000013.1:36927-47922 GCA_002495675.1 Euryarchaeota archaeon UBA182
ATGCCCATTCCTTCGTCTGGCCAGTCGGGGTGCATGTCATCCATTGCGGCGATTCTGCACTCAGTCATCCGAGCAGGCTCAAACATACGATCCCCGTCATACCACCATGCGCATACCATACCTGGCAACACATGACCGGCATTCGGATCGATCTTCATCCTAGCCCCAGGAGACCACCAATGGTCATTCACCCTAATCGAAGGGGTTTCTTTCGTGGACCATAAAACCATCAATTGCCTAGATCTTTTCGGATTTTTCGGATCGGGCAGAATTAGGATGAACCACCACCACCACCAAGAGAGTCTCTTGATCGGAGGGAGGACATCGAACCTCCAAAGGGTTGAGAGGTCTCCTGCGAACTTATCCATATCAACGCTCAATCTATCTCTCTCCTTTTGAATATGGACTGGCCAACGAGTATGGGTAGCGAAATGAAGGCCAGTAGAACTGTTATGCTGAGTCCAATTGCAAATGCTGGAGATCCAGTGCCGAATGTGTGCAGGGGGGGCCTCCAGAAGAAGCCCAGGCCGGAGTCGATGTTGAACGCTGTTGACATTTGGGAGAGCATGATGGTGTCTGGCCATGCAACTAGCACCACAGCATCGATCATCTGCAGGGACCAATGGGACACCGATATCACAGGCACCAGTTCAGCCCCGAAGAGGGTCATAACCGCCATTGCAAACTCATATACTCCGTAGATGAGTGCGAGATACACGCCGTATTTTGGAGACATGAGCCCCATTGCATTGAAGATGGAACCATATGCGGCTAGCGACAGGACTGTCACTGCGCCGATCCCGAACCATACGTTGAAATCCGCTAAACGATTCCCCTCCGGCCCTAGGAAAACAGTCACGAGAGCCATGAGAAGTGACATCAGGAGGACGAATCCTCCTGCAAATATGAGGTATCCAGATAGCCTGTAGACAATGAATTCTCCTCTGTGGATGGGTTTCGATAGCAAGTAATGTAAGGTCCCGTTCTCACTTTCATCTCTAATCAATCCCAGTGCTAGGAACAGGGGGAGGAAAATACCAATTATCATTGCAAATGCAATTTTTCCTGTTATGATGATGAATGACCTATGCGAAGATTCCCCCATTAACTCCGAATCAACGGGGTCTTCATCGACCAACATGTCAGGCTGAATCTGAATAACCGATCCATCTGCACCTCTGGTCCAAAGGACGTCACAGGGGATTCGATTCCTGTTTGAGTCGTCGTTGTCTGCAGCGACTTGTTCGGGGTATTCGGACCTTGTACAATCTCCGTCATCGTCGAAACCCTGGCTACTTGACGGGTTATTTGGATCCCAGTCGATACCATCTTCATCGATGTAGGCCTCTGGTGGATCAGGCAGGACTTGGAACCGCTCGGTCACGACGCCAAAGATTGCATACCACCCTTGTGCGACAGTGAGGGTACCGTTCCCATCGAACCTCAGGAACTGTAGATATCTGTCCCCATTGGCCATGACGCAAGAATATGGTGACCAACCGTAGGGGGTGTTCTCTAGAAGCTCGTCTATAATTTCCGGGCAAGGCTCATCCCCCTCGGGGTAATAATCCAAGATGTTGTCCCAAGAACCTGAAAACAGCGAGGGGCCATCAGCATCCCAGGAGTGATTTCCCGTGTGGGATCTTGGCCCGTTGTAGTAAATTTCTCCCTCTGGAATGAACAGCCCAGACCCAGGGTATTCGTCTGGGTTGAAGTCACTCGAACCGTACTTTCTCTCCTGCCCCAGGGGATATCCATCCCCATCATAGTCAACCGAATCTCCGTCGTTGTCTATAGATTCGAATCCATCCCGCACGGAATCCACGTAGAATGCGGACAGAAGGAGCAGGAGGAGGGTTGAGACCCCGAACACCGTCCATGTGGAGGTCTTGTTCCGAAGTTGTTTGATGGTCAATTCAATTACTGCCCCTGCCTTTCGGTCCAGCGCAGTCCAGACCGTGGTGGACAGTCGCCTGCCCTCCGAGTCATTGATCTCTGACCCTGACATTACGCATCGCCCACCAAATACGCCAACAAGGACTCAAGATTATCATCTGGATTCTCAATAGAATAGATCTGTATTCCAGACTTCAAAATAAGCGTAGGAAGTAATTGATGTGCCTCAGAGAGATCCTTCGTCATTATCTCTAAGCTTTCACTGTCAATGAACCTAACCCCATAGACTGGTTGTTGATCAATGAAAGTGGAAGCGAGTGCCCGCGAGTCTGCGCAGCGTATCAAAATCCTGTGAGGGTGTTTGTCGAGCATGGCTCTTATTGCGTGGAGATTTCCGAGAGCGACCAATTTTCCAGAGTGCAGGATCACGATTTGCTCTGTAATTCTCTCAATCTCCTCCAGAATATGGCTTGAAACCAGGACAGTCTTACCCTTGGATCCCATTTCTCTGATTACGTTCATTATGCTCGTTCTAGCTAATGGATCGCAACCGTGTAGAGGCTCGTCAAGTATCAGGAGATCAGGATCATGCACCAATGCTGCGGCTATTTTTACCCTCTGTCTCATGCCCTTGCTATATTTTCCGATCTCCTTGTTCAGAACGCCCTCTAGATCCACGAAACTCAACGCCTGTTCCGCACGCTTTTCGGCCTCATACCTGGTCATGCCATGCAGCCTAGCCAACGTGGATACGAAGTCTAGCGACGTCATCCAATCATACATCTTCTCGGACTCGCTTACGTATCCTACTCTTCTGTAGGGGGATGTGGTCTCCCAGGGGTCTGTTCCGAAAAGTTTCACAGATCCATTGCTGGGCCTCAATCTCCCCATTAGCAGTTTGAACAGAGTCGACTTACCGGCCCCGTTCATGCCTAGTATGCCGGTGACGCCCCCGTCTATAGCAAGTGATACGTCATTAACCCCAATCACCTGGCCATACCATTTCGATACGTGATCCAGTGCGATTGCGGGGGTTGAGTTCATTCTCTTGTCACCTCCAATGATGACACGCGGCTCGCGAAGATCGAGAGAGATGCTGCGTTCATTGCTAGCAAAGAAACAACAGACATGATGAGCGGGTGGTCATAGTTTGATGGCAATCCCACCAACCATTGTCCCAAATGGGCCAGGCAGTCATATGGGCTCAGGAGGTAGATGTATGTGGTCTCAAATTGTATCTCAACTAGCCAAGCGACTATCTTTGATCCTAGAATCAATCCTAGGAAAGATACTGAAGCCGTGAATCTGCTTGTGCTGATGCTTGAGAGTGCTATGCCTATTGATGTATATGTGAATACAAGGAAGATTCCTGCTACTAAACCCCCAATAAATATTGGAATCGTATCTGCTATGAACGACCAACCCTCTCCCTTGAATACGATTGCAGCAGAGTAATACATCATGTATGTCAGGATGATGACCGTGGCCAATACAGAAGCAGCACTGAGCCATTTCATCGAGGCGTAGTCTAACCTCGAAATCGGCCTTGAAAAATACAGCGCACTGGTTCCATTTTTCCTATCATCTGAGACCAAACCACCCACGACCAACGCAGTCAGTAGGGGCCACATGCAAAGATTTCGTGGGAAGTAACCTAACACGTTCCCCCAAAGGTTGTACCGATTCACACCCCACATCCTGTTTAGGAAGCCCGTGGCATCTCCACTCACCATGGAGGACAGGAGTAGCATCAGTATGGGAGTCATCGAACCGAGTATGACCACGAGCAGGGCCAGTCTAACGAAAGGGTGGTACCTTCTATGTCCCGATCCTGAAATTATGCCATACACGTGATGTCTATAGATTGCATAATTTCTGACCCACCTCGGCCCCAGTGGCCCATTCCATGGACGATAGATCTGTTCGAAGATCTGCCCTTTTGGGGTCGATGCGACCGTGGCTGAAGTATCTAGGTCGCCATCCCCAGATCCATATGCGGCTTCGATATCGGCCTCGCCAAGACCGCCTTCTTCAATGGTGTCGCTCACTCCCCGGGCACCCCCTTCAAGTCGGATGCGCTCTTTGCAGATTTGCCCAGTTTCCGCATTATTAACAAGAAAATGTCTTCCAGGTCTGGTTCAAACTCCCTCAGGACCCTGACCTGTGCGCCGGTTTCAGATGCTCCTTCCAATATGGCTCTAATCGTTTGATCGCCCTGGTGTTCGATCCTCATTATCCTACCCATCCTTCGAACTTTGTGCCCGTGCAGGAGTAGCCATTGTTCCAGTTTAGTGGCTCCACCCCAAACAGATATCTCAATCTCCCGGGTTATCTGTCTGGCAAGTTCGTCTATTCTTCCTTCCACAACCACTTTTCCGGCGGACAGCATTACCACCCTATCGCACACTCCTTGGATATCTTCCATCACATGGCTGGTCATGATCACAGTTCCACCTCCTTCCGAAATAGTTCTTCTAAGAGTGTCTAACATGAATTGCCTTGCAGAGGCGTCGAGGCCGTTTGTTGGCTCGTCGCAAAACAGTATCTGCGGGTCATGGACGATAGCGCATGCCAACTTTGTAGCTTGTCTCATGCCGGTAGAGAAGCTTTCTATCTTCCTGTAGCGTTGATCTTGAAGTCCCACATATTGGAGTACCTCATGTGCTCTTTGAGTTGCCTGATCGGGCCTCATTCCAAGCAATTCCCCTGCGTATCTGACTTGGTCGACAGCAGTTAGGCCCGGGTCAAGAGAATCGTATTCTGCCATGTAACCTATCTTCGATCTGATGTCTGGGCCCATCGTTGAGATATCCTTACCGAGTACTTCGCCGCCCCCCTCTGTTATCCTGATTAGGCCCAGAATACACTTGAACAAAGTAGACTTGCCAGAGCCGTTTGGGCCAAGTATGCCCACTCCTCCGGTGCCAATGTCAAGATCTACACCATCAAGCGCTACATGTGGCCCGTAGAGTTTCCGAAGGCCGCGTATCTGTATGATCGGATTGGCGATATCGAAGCCTCCTTCTGATTGTCCCAATGCTAAGCCATTGGCCTATGAATCAATCGCCGTCAAGTTTAGGTTATTCTTGTCCAAGGCCCCCTCTCTGACCTTGACCGCCACCCCCTTGGTCATGACTGCCATCTCCTCTGAGGTGGAGTTTGATACTCCGTGTGCGACGAGGTTGTCATCCTCGTCGACGACTAAACATGGCTGTCCTACGATCAACCATGGATCTGCATTGAGTATGAACCCATGCATGACATTTCTGCCGGCTCCGACGAAGGGTATTGCGTCCCGATGGATGGTGATTCTGGGGAGTCCCTGGTGATCACCCCGTGGTTGTATGTCCTTCGGAACCTCGACAGTGCCCTCCGCCGATTTCATTGCTTCGTGAATAAACTTGGCGCCGTGGAGAGCAAGTGATATCCCTCCGTCGTTTAGCCGAGGTGAGAACAAATGCATTTCTCCATTGAATACATTTACGGGTCTATTGGTATTTGATCGCCTTACCCGGATTCCATCTGTGATCTCACACCCAATGGCAGGGCTAACTCCGCAAAGAACTGAAAGCTTGTCTACGAAAGAGCACCTTTCAATCCACTCCAGTATCGGTTTATCCTGTTCATATTCAGGATCCTCGGGAGTTAGGGTCAGGACTGGAATTCCGCCGAGCCCCATCGACTTAAGATCTATACTGTAGTCAATATCCTTGGTATGAATTCGATGTATATTGGACCCCTCAACCCTACACCACGGAGAGAGGTCCTCCAGAGAGTATGGCACAAGTCCAATCGGCGAATCGATCATCACCACCGTTCTGGGATCTTCTTTCAAAACTCGTTGAACAGTTGACCCGTACGAGGCTCTCCAGGGTGGTTCTCCCTCTTTCATCACGACGACTCTGGAAGGTGGCCCAGAGGAGCCATCATGCCAAGACCCGGGAGGCCGCCATCTCTGTACCAACAGTGACTTAGCATGGATAATGTGGGGTCTGTTGGGGAGGTCTTCGCTAAGGGGTTCGGATGAGGGGCGAACGGGGTCTGTAGATTTGATAATTGATCGCACCCTCATGGCCGAGGGCTGGTTAGGGTCAATCCGTTCTTTGATGATTCCTAGAAATGCCTCCCGGAGGTGTGGTGATGAATGACTTCTCCTCTCTGCCATGCTCCATATTGACCCATTCCTGACTGCCTCCCTGCACCTTGCAAGTTCCCGCTGTGTCACCTCTAGGTTGTGCCGTGCCAGAAGACTAGTTCTTTCCGGCTTGCGCATCGCCCTTACTTGTGCTGGTGTGTAGGTGGATATGTGACTAGATTGGGTGGGCCACTCTACCATGGATTCGATTCGATAGGTCCCCTCCTCGGAAAGTAGTCGTCCGTCTTTTGCAAACAACGCATAGGCTGCTGAGTCAAACAGATCTGCGCCAAGTGCGATGCACATAGGAAATAGCATAGGGTGTCCACAGCCAAATATGTGCATAGGGCGGTTTGCAGGGAGTTCGGAGGATGACGACAGAATGATCTCGATGAGATCATGGTATCTTTGCGACTCCATCAGCGGGACAATCCCGCCTATGGGGTGTATCGAGAATTTTTTACCTTGGAATTCGGATTCTGCCATCATCTTGGCAGACTGGGCCCTCAGATCTTGGTGCAGCCCGCCTTGGATTGGTCCATTCAACATAATCTTCGAATCGGCTACCTGCAGTGACTTCGGCGCTCTTTCTACAGTGATTCTGACGGCATCTTCTATTTCCTTTCTGGTCATGTCAGGTCTACCAAAAACATCTAACATCGTGCCAATATCGACTCCTATCGTGGCTTGAAATCTGACGATTTCTTCCACGGAAACCTCCACGTCCCCGTATACGTAAGACTGAAAGGTTCCGGAATCTGTCATTATTACGCCCGGGAAATCCAACAGTTCGTGAATTCCTTCCTCAGTGGCCCTTTCGCGTAGGTCGTCATTTTTCCAAATGACGTAAGAATTGGTTATCAAAGCCCTGAACCCGAATTCATCCCACAGGGACCTTGGTTCGACAGTGAGGATGTTTGGGTTGACGACTGGTAGAAGTGCTGGAGTGTTTAGTATGCCGTGTTTAGTGAATAACTTTCCTAGTCGTGCGGCTCCATCTCTCCGGGTGACCTCAAACTTTCCGAGGTCCTGTGGCCTGCAGGGACTTGGATCTGAATTCATTCGTTTTCCTTCCTAATTGGTTATTCAGCACGTTCGATTATGTCAACGGTGACTATTCCCTCATGTAAACGGATTCGAACTAGATCGCCAGTTTTGATATTCGATGTCGGATCGAAGTCGAAACCATGGCCATAGGGTATGGCGTGTAGAGATGCGGCTGGGAGCGTTAAAGGACAGACGTCTCTGTTCAGGATACCCTTGGGGCCTACTCCATGGTAATTCAGCCCCATGAGCACATAAGGGGCAACTGTGGACCCGGAGCCTTTTGGATAGACCACAATTTTTCCTTTCATAGATTGGCCTTCCAATGGATGCCCTTGTTCAGTAATTACGCCTGTCTGGGGGTCCACGTATCCGAGGTAGGTGATGGGGACATCGGTTGAAATCGCCCTGCCTGTGACGTCAAAGGAATCTTGGCTTGGCAGGCCGATGCCGATCATGTTCTCGGTCTCTATTGGTTTCTCCACATTGGATCTGATCTTATTTGGTTCTGTCTTGGATAATTTTGGCCTCGGTCCCTCTGAGAGATTGGGGTCGAATGCATGAGCGACGCAATCCGAGATCCTAGCCACGCTGGTGGGCATGGAGTTTAGGCCACTCTTGAGATAATGCTCTGCCTTCATTGAATTTGTCAGGATGTGGTTGTACAGTTCTCTGTTGTAGGGCGTGACCTCTGGACAGGTGTCCTTGAGGAGTAGGGCGCCTGCCTGTTCAAGTATCTCTAAGGACCCGTCTGAGCTTAGAATATCGAGATTACTTGAGGATGTGAAGACCCAGAGTCGATTGTCTGGTATCCTCATGCCAAGCTCCATCCTCCCTCGCACCTCTGCAACCACTGACCTCACTTCTCCGATGCTGGCTTGTGGGCATCCTATAACGACCAGGTCCACTGTGCCTTTGGGGCCCAACCTCTCGTAGCATTGCTGAAGGTCCCAGGACGAGAATTCAACAAAACCGAGATAGTTCCTGTCTGATGGAGGCGGAGAAAACCCCTCGATCCAAAGCATGGGACAACCAAAATTTGCCGCTGCAGCAGTCAGTGCCTTTCGCATTTCAAATGAAAGATTCTCTGGAAGTCCAGAAATAAGGGGCATGGGTCCGAATGGCATGTTCCAGCTTGCCTCAATTTGACTTCCTATCCAGTCGCCAAGTATTGAAAAATCCGTTTCAGAGGAAAGTTCACAATTTACCTTCACGTGTAAATTTGGCATCCTGTTTTCCTCCAAGTGTAGCCCCCAGAGAGGGACCCATCCCGTTAATGCAGTTGATAGGGCGGATAGGCCTGATTCTCTGTTTGTTGCCAGATTTGTGTACGTGTTTGCGAAGCAGACCGCGTTTGATTCCGCCCAGCAGCCTATTCCTTCTGGTGCTTCATATGGCTGATCATATGGGGTGCAAGAGAGTGTTGTCTCAATTCCCATATCCCAGTATGATGTGACTATCTCTGTCTGCAGGCTCAGAAAATCAGGGAAATCTATGCCCATTTCTTTGATTTGGGAGGAGTCGCATCCCGCAGAATTCAAAGTTGTTGGAATGGCTACTTTGGCCTTAGAATCAGAGGACAAGTCTGCGAGGAATCTCCTCAGACCAACCCCTCCTGTGATGACTGAAACTCCTGATACATGGGCATTTATTGCTTTCGTGAATCGCTTTGCGCCTGCCACATAACCCAGATCCGTGACCAACCTAGCGGCCTTTTGCTTGGCTGGCCCATGCTTTCCGCCAAGCATTTCATTGAGCTCTGGAGGTACGTCCATGTCATACCTGCCATGGTAGGAGGAGATGAACCTAGGGTTGCTTGGGGCCGTACGAGGCTTCATGTGGCTGAGTTTGCACGCACCCATATGCTGAAGCCCGGACAAAAGGCACCCAAGTTCAAAGCCAAGACCCAGAATGATGAGTACATCTCGCTGGATGAGATATTAGCGGATGGAAGTGGACTAGTCCTCTTTTTCTATCCGAAGGATAGTACGCCCGGATGCACCAAAGAAGCCTGTGATTTCAGAGACGCATTCGCTGAATTTAAGCAGTCAGGATATAAAATTCTAGGAGTTTCCAAGGATTCCGCTAGGTCCCATGTGAAATTCATGGAAAACAACAATCTTCAATTCGATCTTATCGTTGATACTGACTTAGAAGTTCAGAATGCCTATGGGGTTTGGCAGGAAAAAACAAATTACGGCAAGACGTACATGGGGACTGTCAGGTCTACCTTCGTGATAGAGAGTGACGGGGTGCTGTCCGTGGCCAACTACAACGTTCGTGCGACTGGGCATGTGGAGCGATTGTCAAAAGAGTTAGGAATAGCTACATCGAATTCAGAGTGAGGTGCGATTCTTGATAGATGGGAAGAAGGAAGCGATTGCAAGTTTTCTTCGCAAGTGTGTGGAATACGCGGACCTTTCCATCCAGAGAAAACAAGAAAGGGGAGATCCTGAGGCCGAGATATCAGGATGGAAATCCTACAGGGAGTTTACCGCCTACTCTCTATCAGAATTACAATCCGGGAAATTGGACGATTGGTTGAAAGACGATTCGATTGAGGCTCTTCCCCACGGATCAAAGACCCTTGAATCAGGATACAGCAAGATGAATTTGGATGATATGGAGCACACGCGAAGAAGCGCCATGCTTGGATCTATCTTGGGGCCCCGTCCAGTCTTTCTGGTCGGGACTGAAAGCCCAGATGGTGTGAAAAACCTCGCTCCTATGTCGTCAATCAATATCCTCTCTAACTCACCGCCTCTGATATCAATGAGCTTATCAATAGACCGAGGCGGCAGGATGAGGGACACGCTCTCCAACATACGAGAGGCAGAAAATGGATGTCGAGTGTCCATCCATTGTCTGAGGGGAGATATGATCGGCGCTGCAGATGTACAGGCTGCAGCGAGACCAGTGCCCAGAGACACTAGTGAATGGGATTTGATTTCAGGTTCAGCCATACCCGATAACTCTGGAGACCTGCTTTCATCAGCGATAGCTACCATCCATACAAAGGTGGTAGAGATAAGGAAGCTGCCCGAGTCCAGTAAAGCATTCCAAGTGATCATGCTAGCAGAGTCGATCGCCACCATTCCTAATTCAGAGGAGCCGACTTCTAGGTTAGTTCAGATCAGTAACAATGTGTTATCGGGCAGTTCAGATGGTTCAACTTGGAAGTTTGAGCTAGATTGGTAAGGAGTCCTCTTCCTGACCTTCTCTCCAGACGGCGGTGCCAAGGACGTGTTGTTTCTGATCTACCTTCACTCCTTTTCCTGGTACGACCAGAAGGCAACCGTCGTTGTCAATCTTGAAGGCTGGTTTCCCTATTTTATCTGCTAAATCGGCAATCCTTTTTCTCAATGCCCTTCTTTGAGTATCGACATGCAGAAGGTCGTGTAGATCGATGATAAGAGTCCTGCCGAGAATCATTGAATTCTCGACGTCTCTGAGATCTAATCCAAGTCTGTCGTTCGGTTTGAAATAACTCAATACACCGGTCTTTCCCGGCATAAGACGATTTGTTCGCTCGGACCAAACTGCATTGTCCAATTGGTGGAAAGGGTGGTTTGGAGTGATTTCCCCGCTTTTGGACAAGGAGGTCTCGGTCTCATTCTCCGGGGAATATGTTGGAAGGCCAAGAATCCGATGTATCCACTTCACGATTGTCCAGCAACCTTACTACTCAATCAGTTCTTCCCTCAATGACCTCGATAACTCGTCTAATTCTGGATCTGGATTCCTGTCCGAAGACTGTCGTTGTGTGCCGTAGAGCTTCTCTGCCAACTCCTCCATTGAATCTCTGATCGGGTCATCATTTACTATCTCACGCGAGATTGGCTTAGGCTCGGATGGGGATATCGATTTCGTGGACCTCTTTGTTTCTCGAGTCGGAGGGATTTTGGTCACATCAGAGGCAG
>DAGH01000013.1:48306-58004 GCA_002495675.1 Euryarchaeota archaeon UBA182
AGAGGCAATGACAATTCCCATGGGCTGGGGTGCAGGATCGACCCTAATTTCGATGTCGAAGGTGGATGTCTCTGTTCCGTCGTTTACCATGAGTCTGATGTTTCTACTGCCATCTTTTACAAAGCTAGTTTGAACTGAGTACCCGATCATGTCTCGATCGTTGGCCGGATTGCCATCGCCATCCGAGTCGGAGTTGGTATCGAGATCCCATGCAAAGTTGAGGTGTGGTACATCCGAGGGGGTGTCAGTTGACCCAATTGCAGTAAGGATGACCTGATCCCCTTCCATCAATTCGGTGCTTGAGGCCTCTCCGAGAGCAGTTGGAGGTTTGTTCTTGATTGTGAGCGGGATTTGTACGGAGGCCATTGAGCCATCATCATCAGTCACATGCAATAGAATGCTACTAGGGGACAGAGATGATTCGCCCCATGTGTATTCGAACGTGGAGCCCTCGTAATCGCAATCGTCGTCCATGAGGCCAGATCCTGATGAGTCTGAGGAGGTGTCGAGATCCCAGCAGATTGACATTGTCTCAAGATCGGATTGGGTGTCCCTTATGTTCACCGGTATCTGTATTGGGGAGTCTTCGAACACGGGAAGAGGGGGTGAGATCGGATCAATTGTGGGTGGTGTGTTGATTACTTCTACAGGGACTGTGGTAACGCCTGTCGAGGCGTCGTCATTGTCGAATGCCTCGAATGCCAGAAGGTGGAATCCTGATTTAGTGAAGGTGTGCTCAATTTCAAAGTCCGGGCCATAATCTTCGATTAGCAATGAAGGGATAGAGTCTGCATCCGGTCTCCAGATCGCCATGAGTGATGGGATGTCGCCCGCTGTGTCCTCGACTTTAGCCGTAAATCTCAGCACTTCACCCTCGTTTACAGTGAACAACCCTCTGGAATCTGCCGAAAGTCGATTTGGCCCCATCCATACATGAAGGTGGGTGAGCTCGGGGGCGGCATTCAGGACAGATATCGTGGCGTTTGCTTCGGTGGAGTGTCCATCATCATCCGTCGCTGTGACTGATGCTCTGTATGCACCCTCGGAATTTGGGTAGAAGGTGCAGGATGTCGTGATTCGGCCTTCCATGCATGTCTCATTCCACAAGATGCTGACCGGGGAAGATGGAGTGGTAGTATCTAGGTCTCCATAGGATGCAAGCGTGAGGGTCACTTGTTCACCTATCACAATTGGTTGAATGGATTGGTTTATCGATATGTCCGGAGGTCTGTTCATGATGTCTATTTGAGTTGACAATTCGGCTTTGTCACCCTCTTCGTCAGTGACGGTGAGTAGTATCTCGTATGTTCCGTCATTCGACCAACTTTGGGTTTGTTGACAGCCGTTTAATGATTGATACTCTCCATCCGGGGCTTCTATCTCCATTTTGCAGGCAACCGTACCTCCATCTGGGTCAAATGATGATGTGGCGTCGATTACGACTTGAGAGAGAGTGAGTTGGTTATCTGGTAAGTCGATGTCTGCGAACGGAAGCCTGCCTACGTAGATGAAAGCCTCTGTGATGTCATTTGACGGATTGGCATCGGGGGAGTTCGTGTCTATGGTAAAGGAGATCAATTCCGTCCCAGTGGTTTCTGGCACGAGCCACTGGAATTGTGCTGTGTGTGACTCCATTGACGATAGGGGAGGGAATGATAGGGCCCCAATGACCCCTTGACTGGCCTGAGAAGTCAGAGTACCTCCAAGGGATGGTCTGAGTCCTTCGTTGATAATTGGGACGGTCATGGTCATTAGGTCTCCCGGGACGGCATTGAAGGGGGCTGTGATCGATTGAATCTCTCCACTCCTATTCCTTTGGATGGAGATGGAGGAGGGATCAAGTTTTAGGTCAACTTCGTAAATATCAGGGTCTAGTGTTATCGTGGATATCCCCATGTGATCCGTATTCACAATTCTTGCAACTATCCCATGAGAGCCATGCTCACCGTCCACTAGTGACTCGTCTCCTTGTGATCCATAATTGAGAGTCGTGAAAGCGGATCCATTGGATTCCGTTGTTATTGTCTGGACTTCTCCGGTGGGGTCATACCTGAATTCGATAAGCTGGTTTGCAGTTGGCGCCCCGTTGGCATCGCTTACGTTTACCCATATGGGCGAGGTAAAGTCGAATGGTGCAAGGGGGTACATAGGCTCTACATCGATGACGTAAGGCCTGGGTGACAGCGTAGAATAGTCAATTTCGTGTCTGGCCATGAGGCCCAAAGTGACCTCGTTCAGAGTGATTACGTCGTTTTTCATCGAGTCGCAATGCCATCCATATCCGACTAGACTTCCATTCACGTCGGTAGCAGTCACGTTGTAGCTGACTGAACAGCCGGATTGAGATACACCTGGGTATCCAGCTTGCACGACAGTCGATGTTGTCTCAACCTGGTCGCTAGTCGATTGGGGGATCGTGACATAACTCGAACTGCCTGAATAGGTCGTATTCAGAGTGTAGTTGTTCACCCAGGTGTCACCGACACTCAGGGGAAAGTCATGTCTCTCGAGGGGGGGCCAATATTCGTTGGAAGCGGTTATGGATGCGATGTCGCATGAAATAAGCCAGCATATCCATCCGAATGCCGGATCAAATTCGATATCGATCGTGGCTGTCTGAGATATGACCGCCATGTCACTTACACGGATAACGGAGGTCGTATCCATTTCGACGACCACGTCGCCGTTCTGCCCCTCCAGCTGAATGTTGTCTGCCCTGTAGTCGCCGGTTCCAGCCACTGTGTAGGCGAGTGTTTGTACCCCACCTACATCTACCAAATTTATGCTTTCCACCTGAACATCCAGCGTTCCAGTGAGTGTATTGACGTTCGTAGATACGCCACTGTCCGCTATGAAATCGTATACGTCTAGTTCTCCGGAATAGACCCATCGGTCATTCACCCTCCATGTTGGGGCGTCGATGAATGAATTGCCACCTAGCGTATCGGCTGATCTTGCCTCGCTTTGTAGGGCGTACTCAACGTCATTGTGTATCGGGACTGAGACAAGCAGGATTGCCAATGTCACAGATATTGCTTCCAACTTGAGTCTCGAGTTGGGTTCCATGTATCTTCTGGTGGATATGATTTAATCAACTGTTGTGTGGATCAGAGCAAGTCTGCCAATTCGTCTTGAATGAATTGAACTGCCTCGAGGATCTCATCCTTTCGCCTGGCACCTGTGATAACCATCTTTCCACTCCCGAAAATCAGGCAGACCACTCGGGGGAAGTCAAGCCTGTATATGAGGCCGGGGAATTGTTCTGGCTCATATTCGACCTTGTCAAACGGCAAGTGGAAAGTCAGGTTGTTGAGGTTGAGTTTACGAGGCATTGTAGCAAGTGGTTCGCCTTCTTTGATGCCTCTGATTCTGGGGTCTTCTGCTTCTACCTCTTCGTCAGTCGCAGGCCTTATTTCGCCTCCGTCTAAGTCGATTACGCGGGTGTTGATGTCATCCATCCTTGCAGTGCCGTCGTAATCCTCCGGATAGTGCAGAGCATAGGTGGCGACCATGTTCTGGACTTCGATTTTTACATCTTCGACCTCCCATGTGTCGATGCCTGCAGCTCTAAGGTCCCCAATCATACGGGTTATTCCCTCCTGAATGTTCTCCTCGTTTTTACCGCCAGTGCAAACTGCCCTTCCTGACCTAAACATTAGTATGGCCAGCTTTGGGTCTACCACTCTGTAGACGACTCCAGGAAATTGCTCTGGTTCGTATTCACAGTTCAACTGAATCGCGATGTCAGGGAGGTCAAGTTCTTCGGCAACACGTGTTGATGCGACAACGTTCACTACGGTCAGTCGCTCTTCGTCACTCTTCATGTAGACTCTAAGTTATATATGATATATAAGTGAGTGCAATCCATCACGATTTCAAAACTCTTGCCCCATCACAGTGCATGGGGGTGATTATCGCTCTACCCCCGCTCAACTCTATGGTCTGAGCCACCCTTTCTGGGTTGTAAGTCAATGCCATCATACAGCCACCGCCTCCAGAACCCGTCAATTTAGCGCCCAAACTGTGTGGTCGCACCGCTTCAATCAGTGTTTCAAGCACTGGTGTACTGAGGCCAAGGGATCTTAGCTTCTCGTGGCAAACATCCATAGTCATGCCAACGGCTTCCCAAGCCCCTGATCTCAATGCTACCAACCCCATCAGAGTTAATTCTCCGATGAAGTCCAGATCCTGTTTCTTTTCCTGATTCTCAGAGATTAGCTCTGCGACCATGGATACCATTTTTCCAGTTTGGGAGGGGGCTCCTGAATGTCCGAGTACGATATGTGGCATGTCATCGTAAGTGAGGTCCACTGTTCCAATATCCCACTCCATGACTCCCTCCGGAGTTTCAAGGCTTGCTCGGAAAATAGTATCTGCCGTCCCAGAGAGATTATTGGACACGACTACACAGCCACCCAAGGAGCTAGTTGCAGTATCTGTGGGACTTGCGCGTCCGAATTGTGCGTAAGCCTCCGCTTGATGTGCTGTAATGGCAGCATCGACAGTATCGGTCGAAAGTCCACTGAATTCTGCCAAGGCGAGTTGGGCTGCGACAGAGAGCGCAGCAGAGGACCCTTGGCCTGCCGCAGGGAAAAGTTCGCTTGATATCTTGATCGACATTGGTCTGTCAGTCAAGTTATTTCTCTCGACTAGCCAATTGAGGTGCGGATGACGATTTGGGCACAACGGTCGATTTCCGACTGTCCACGAGTCAGATCCAGACAAGGATACCTGAACTCCTTTACTTATGGCTACCGCCACCGCAGGATGGCCGTAGACCACTGCATGCTCCCCGAAAAGGATAGCTTTGCCCGGGGCGTATGCGCTGACCATGTATATCGAGATCGGTCATGTGGCATAGTGGCTTCGCGTGGCATAGCATCATTCAAGGGCTCGCACCTACCAAGTGGGGTCAGCGGGACCCACCCCCAGGACGTGGTTTGAATCGAGCACCCCCTTCTAATCGATTATTTTGGTGTGCCCGGATGGGTGTTCTTGCTATTGCTTGGTGGGGCTTCTGTGAGTTTTTTTGTTTACCAAGTTCAAAAGGCAATACGATTAGTCCTCATCGGCGGTCCGGATCATAGAACAGATGCCTGGGCAAGCAGAGTTATGGAGGTAGCAACAGGGTGGCTTGGGCAGAAAAGAGTGCTTGAAGAGAGAGTCGTCGGAATTCTGCACGTCCTGATGTTCTGGGGCTTCTTGATGCTTTCAAGCGACATGTTGGATCTTGCAACTGCCAATTGGTTCTCAGGCGAACTACTGCCTGGTGCATTGGTCGGACCTTGGAATGGGATGGTGGAGTTGGGATATGCTTCGGCGCTCGTGGGTTGTGTTGCCGCCCTAGCCAGAAGAGTCGTGTTTACTCCAGAGAAACTGAAAGGCAAGTCCCAATTGGAGGGCAACTTCATACTTCTACTAATCTTGACGATCACCTCCACCTCGTTCATCATTGAATCTGGAGAAGGGCCATCCAAGCTGTGGGAGCCACTTGGGTACCTAGTCTCCGGAATGGGATTGTCTCAAAACGTAATCATTGCTTCATATTGGATGCACATGGTCGCAATCTGCAGTTTTCTGATTTTAATTCCGCTGTCAAAACACATGCACCTCGTGATGGCCCTCCCCAATGTATTCTTCTTTGATCGGACCCCGATGGCGAAGATGCGCCCATTAGCCATTGGTGAAAACGGTCTCGCTGTGCCACTAGAGGACTTGGATATAGATACATTCGGAGTGACTACCTACGACCAATATAGTTGGAGGCAGCTGATCGACGGTTGGGCGTGTACATCTTGTGCTAGGTGCCAAGACGTCTGTCCAGCATACGAATCAGGGAAGACGCTCAACCCGATGCAAATTGTTCACGACGTGAGGTCATTTGCGAACGATCATGCCCCGATATTACTCACGGGGGACAAGCCAGATGAGACAATGATGCAGCGGTTGACCGCAGATGCAGTATGGGCATGCACAACCTGTCACGCCTGCGTGGATGCATGCCCACTTTACATAGAACACGTGCCGAAATTGACTGACCTTAGACGAAATGCAATGATGGAGACCATGGAGTATCCTGAACAACTCAATGTGGCAATGGGGAATCTGGAATCTGGCTCAAACCCATATGGATTTGGGGCACACGAAAGGGGCGATTGGGCAAAAGGCCTAGACATAAAAATTGGGCAGCCAGCAGAGTACATCTATTTCGTGGGATGTGCGGCAAGTTTCGATGAGCGCAATCAAAAAGTTGCCCGTGCCACCATATCCCTGTTGAAGGAAGCTGGCCTAGATGTTGGCATACTAGGTATGCAAGAAGGTTGCTCCGGAGACCCCGCGAGGAGGGCTGGAAATGAATATCTATTCCAAATGCTTGCTGAATCTAATGTGTCAACCTTCCAGGAGTTGGGGGTCAAAAGAATCGTTGCCTCATGCCCACATTGTTTTCACACACTGGGTAAAGAATACCCAGACTATGGAGCCGACCAACTCGAGGTACTCCACCATTCCCAAATTCTCGCCAAGTTGCAAGATGAAGGCAAGTTGCCCAGGATAGAGGAACGGGAAGACAGCATAACCTTCCATGACCCATGCTACCTTGGAAGAATAGGAGGAGAGACACAAGCGCCTCGCTCAGTCATCGGTGGCGTTGATGTGGAGCCTGAGAGGCATGGAACCGACTCATTCTGCTGTGGTGCTGGGGGCGCTCAGATGTGGATGGAGGAGGATGCCGACAAGCGTGTGAACGTCATACGCGCCAAAGAGTTAGCCAAAACAGGGGCTGACACAGTCGCCATTGGTTGCCCATTCTGCTCTGTCATGGTCAAGGACGGGCTTGATTCAATAGGGTGCGAGATGGATGTCAAAGATCTCGCAGAGGTACTCTGGGAGAAGATTGTGGAAGACGAGAAACGAGCAGACAAATTATCCGCATAGAATCTGAATCTAGCGTAATCTCGATCATTTTGCTCCTGTTATTGTTTGTCCTCCCTAAATCCGATTACCTCATAAACAGAGAGCCTGATAAATCGTGGCCTCTGCGTTGGTATCATGACCGATGATTTCAAACAATGGGGGATGACCATCCCAAACCTATCGAAAGCTTTTGGGGGCGTTCTAATTGTCTGGGGGGTATTCTCTTACTTCACCCAAACGTCTGACCCGCCATCGATTACGGCCTTGATCCCATCATTCATGGGTGCTCCTTTACTTATCTTGGGCGTATTGTCCGATTACAGCCCAACAAACAGACACCACTTCATGCATGCTTCCATGGTAGTGGCACTTTTGATGGCGTTGGCGGGTGGGTCCAGGTTAGCAATGGGCTTCAGTGACATGTCCGGACTTGTTCTCATCTCGCACATATTGCTTACCACATTAGGAATAGCATTCTTATTCGCGGGCATCAAATCGTTCAGGCATGCAAGATTGAGTCGCGAGGGTAACTGATGAAACCGAGGATAGGCATAACTTCCTCTGTCAACAAGAGAGACTATGAGTCCGAAGATCGGGACGTAGTGATGCTTCCGTGGAATTATCCATCTATCATTGAGGAATGTGGTGGGACGCCACTGATCCTATCAGAAGGGAGTGACCCGTACTCTGTCTTGGACGCCCTGGATGGGTTGATAATTGCTGGAGGGAGGGATGTCGACCCATCGAATTACAGCCAAGAGGCTGCTCCAGAGACTACTGATACGCGACTTTCTCAAGACCATTGGGAAATTGCACTCATAAAAGAAGCCAAGAGGAGAAACATTCCTGTCCTCGGAATATGCAGGGGACATCAACTGATCGCTGTCGCCCATGGAGGAAGTTTGTATCAACATCTTCCGACTACATCCCCGTTTGAGTCCCACGGGGCATGGGGCGGAAATTGGTCAAAGCATGTGGTTGAAGTGATGGGTGGAACCTCATTAGCTTCGATTTTGGATGGTCATTGCATTGTGAATTCAGCGCATCACCAAGGAGTCTCGGACCCTGGGACGCTGACAATCAACGCTAGATCAGAGGACGGGTTGATCGAGGGATTGGAGGATGGTGAATCCGACTTCTTCATTTCCGTTCAATGGCACCCTGAGGCTTTGGGGCAGAAAGATCTGATCTCTGCGCTTGTGAACGCCTCCAGCTCTACCTAAATCACGAGGGATTAATTCATTGGCGCTGGCCTCTAGGGGAACGTATGGTTCGACCAATAATTGGGGTCACCGCCCCAACTAGGGTCACGAAGTGGGGGCCTTGGGATATGAACGCCACAGTAGTGCCAGCAACCTATGCAATTGCAATCGTTCAATCCGGAGGCATACCAGTGATTCTTCCCCCCGATGATAGGATGCCAGATGTTATTCACGCACTGGACGGTTTGGTGATATCAGGGGGTCCTGACATTGACCCATCAATGTACGGTGCCGAGCTTGACCCAAATACGCTAGATACCTACCCTCTGCAGGACCAAAGAGAGAAACTGCTGATTGAGGCAGCAATAGAAACGAATTTGCCAATCCTTGGGATCTGCAGGGGTATGCAAATGATGTGTGTTGTTGAGGGAGGCCGCATGCATCAACATTTGCCCAGCACCAGTGGCCACGAATCACATGGCTCCTGGAATGGTGGAGTTTCTGACCATCATGTTGAATTGGTCCCGGGGACTCTTGTTCACTCGGAATTGGGGGGCGAAGTTTCGGTGAATTCAACTCATCATCAGGGGGTCGAACATGCAGGTAGTTTGGTCGTCACTGGCAGGGCTTCGCATGATGGTTTGATCGAGGCAGTTGAGAAACCATCCCACAGGTTTTTCCACGGGGTTCAATGGCATCCAGAGAGGATAAATCAGTTTGAAATGTACTCAGCACTAGTTAGAGCAGCGAGGGGTTCTTGACCGGTGTCCAGAGGCGAGTGATGTGACTTTGAGGCTTTATGACACTGCTTCACGGCGAAAAAGAGAGATCTCTCACTCTGGTGATAAGGTCACAATATACGCATGCGGGATTACACCATATTCTCCTAGCCACATAGGTCATGCTCGCCAAGCCATCGCGTTTGACACGCTAGTTAGGTGGCTGAATTTTAATCAGATTGATACGAGGTATGTTACAAATTTCACTGACATATCAGATACGATTATTGATGCAGCGAAAGAAGAAGGAGTTGACTTCACAGAAATCTCAAACAGACACATAGATAGCTATCTTGACTCCATGAATGCGTTGAACGTTCGGAGAGCCGATGCTTACCCTCGAGTTACTGAGAGCATCGAAAGCATAATCCGGATGATTGAGAAATTGGTGGATAAAGGCCATGCATATGTTGCCGATGATGGGATTTATTTCGAGATAGATACCGCCCCAGAAAAATACGGGACGTTAACGGGGCAGACACTCCAGATGGTCCGCTCGGGCGCTGGGGGACGAGTCGACAAGACCGGGCTCGGGAAGAGAGATCACAGAGATTTTGCCCTCTGGAAATTCGCTAAGGAGGGCGAACCCTCATGGGAAAGTCCCTTTGGAACTGGAAGGCCAGGTTGGCACATAGAATGCTCAGCGATGGTATTCGACCATTTTGGGGAGCAAGTTGACATTCATGGAGGGGGATCAGACCTCATGTTTCCGCATCACGAGGCAGAGATATTCCAGTCAGAGTGTTGCCATGGAATCAAGCCATTTGCACGGCATTGGATGCACAATGGAATGATAAACATT
>DAGH01000013.1:58382-71383 GCA_002495675.1 Euryarchaeota archaeon UBA182
ATTGATGCAGTGGGGGCGTTGGTATTGAGGTATGCTTTGATCAACGCCCCATACAGACAGCCTATTGATTTCAATCAGGTCCTCTTGGATGACGCCCGAAAAAATCACGCCAGATTAATTGACTCAATCATGGAGGCTGGTGGGCTAGAGACGGCATCAGCTTGGAAGGCAAACGATTTTTTGACTGAGGCAGAGAAAAAATTGGTATCAGGTATGAATGACGATCTGAATACTAGAGTTGCCATCGCGGAAACTCAATCCGTAGTTCGTTTACTCAATCGCGCGAATGCGACCGGCGATGCAGGACTCTCAAAATCTTGTGTAGGATGGCTGTCGGAGTTTGCAGGGAGTGTGCTGGGAATTTTACCTGATTCGGACTTCTTTGCGTATAAGATGGCTGAGAAGGATTCGAAAATCGCCAGCATTGTGGACGAAGTACAGGCATTGATCGAAAAAAGGGATAGAGCCAGATCGGCCAAGAACTGGGCAGAGGCCGATAACATCAGGGATCAATTGTCTGGGTTGGGAGTAACCATTCAGGACACGCCCGACGGTACAACATGGGATTACTATGAGTCCTAGGTCCTTTTGTTCCAACTGGTGATAACGACCGTCGCAGAGCTGATTATCAGACCAAGTAAGCCGACCACTGCTATCCAATAAAGTGGCCCAGATATGCCGTTGTCCTCTGACAAGGACTCAGCAGCAGGGGGTTCTGTTGGTTCAGGTAGCGAAACATGGAAAGCCCAAGCATCCCTGCAAACTACTCCTTCAGGAGGGATGTTCTCAGAACAGAAATGACTGGGGATGGCAATGGCACTGGAGATCTCGAATTGGCAGAAGTCTCCAGAGCTGGTTTCTAGACAACCACTTCCTTGAGTTGTCCCGATGTATATCGAACCACAAACAAGCTGTCTGCCCTCTGGAACCTCTGGGACGCCCTCAACACCGAGGATTGAGGCATCGGATCTACACTCCTCTAGATGTATCCCATCAGTGATTTGAACAGGATGGGCCACAGTAGCCCCTATTGGGCCGTAGGTTTGGAAAATCTGAGGCAGTGAAAAATCTTGATCGGGGTCCTCTGTTGGGACGATTTGGTTGGAGAAGTTTGAATCCAAGGGTCCTGCCATAGAGACAGAACCCCCGACCCTATGTCCATTGGAATCCAATGTAATGTCGTAGTAATCGCCCCAAAGGTCGATCGTCCTACCCATCTGGAAAGTAATCGACCGATTCAACACGTCGAAATAACGCTCGTCTCCCATTGTGAACAGGTGTTCCAACGGGACTGGTTTTCCTTCATTGCATTCCCCAAGGTATTCCATCATCTCGGAGTAATTTCGATTTGCGTCGGGTACTCCCTCATAGGTTATGTCAACTGCCTTGGAAAAGCCAGTTCCATGAATTATCTCGGGCTCATCCGTCATCGCATTCATTATGTCGACATCGCCATAGACTGGAAGCCCACCCACAGTCACGAGTCTGACGTCTGGATCAGTTGCGAGGATCACATTTCTGTATGGGTCTTGTTCGAACGAGTCGAGGACTACAAGATCTGCCGCCAAGCCGACCTTGATCCTTCCAGTGTAGTCTGACCAACCAATCGCATCGACGATGTTTGTCGAGATAGCCTGAACCAGCTCAAAATCTGTGAATGTATTTTCAAGGACGTTCCGATTCCACCAGTCTGCTGTCTTCAGTTCATGCATCGAACTTTTCGATCCAGATGGGCCCCAGTCTGGGCCAATCATGATGTTTACGCCCTCCTCCTTGGCTGAGGCTATGTTGGTTGTCTGGCCGTACAGAAGTAGATTCGATGTAGGTGACCATGCTAAGCTCCCACCCGCTTCGCCTAGCAATGAAAATTCCTGTTGAGTCAGGGCAGTTCCATGCACAATCACGATTTCCCCAACGAGGAGATCATTTTGGACGAGTATGTCAAATTCGGCCCTGCTCGACTCGTCTGTGCCCTCAGCGAGATGGAGGAACCATGCGTCCAAGGAACCAGACGAGTTGCCAGTCTTTATGTGATTGCCCAAGTAATCAGATTCAAGTTCTGTGACTTTGGTGTGGATGGAGTCTTTGTTGAAATTGTATAGTTCGATGTTTCTGGTTAAAATCGAGTCGAATGAGTCTGTGTTTGTATTTGCACTTCCCTGAATGGCGGTATTGCCACCAGCAATAGCTCTCAATTCTGCGAATCGCATGGCCATTGGGTCGGAGATAGAACATCCAATATCCTTAGCATCAGAATATCCTGAGTACGATTGCCACTGGTACCTGTTGTCCCATCCATCGGTGCCATGATCCCAAAGGGGGATCAAATTGTACTTCGCGTGGTTGTGGGGATCAATGAAACCGGGGTAGATGGTCCCACTTGTCTGAATTACTGGCGCTCCAATCGCTTCCTCGGGGGGAGATTCTGCGCTTTCCCATAAAGCTGTGATGAGCCCGTCCGAAACCAGAATGTTCCCTTGTTCCAGTATGGAATCCTGCGATTCCATTGTGACTATTCTTCCTTGCAGCACATATGACCCTGAATGGGTGTCATCACGAACAGTGTAGCATGAACCTTGCAAATGGTTGGTGCCCTGCCAGGGCTCATCATTCGGACCGCCAGGGGTCGGGCCGGATTCTACTTCAGACCAGGTTCCATCCGTATTCAATCCGAATGGTATCCCATACGATGAATTTCCTATATCGTAATCAGAGTCCATCCAAGTTTCAGGCCCAAAATACCCCACGGAGTCAACTACAGACCGTGAGCTGTCTGAGATGGTCACCACATCGCCCTCGAAGTAGTCAAGTTCTATGCCCGTTTGAGCACGAAAGAAAGTGACGTAATCCCCTGGTTGGACGATTGTCCCAAATCCTATTGAGCAGGATGGGGATCCATCGGAAACGGCATCATCGATCCACCACCCCCCGATATCGATGGGGGATTCCCCGGAGTTGTATATCTCGATGAATTGATTTGAATAACGGCCTATTTCTCCATCCCCATTCCAATCGACTCCCCCATAATCAGCATTGTTTGGGGACACGTAGATTTCGGTGATTATGATGCCCTCTTGATGTTCTTCTGCTGTTGATAATATTGGCGAATAAATGAGTATCAACATCGTAGCGAGCACTGCGGCTCTTGTCCTCATGGCTCCATGGGTTCGAACAAGGATATCAATCCACCTCAAACATATTTGATTTTTTTATTTGAGCAACCAAATTTCCATATGATACCCAGTGATCCTATGGTTGATGAGCAAGTGGAGCGTGGCCCTCATTCTATCCGGAATGGTTTTGTCTGGATGCATTGGACAGGGATCTGACCAGACAGAAGCCAATGTCGAATGGGGCCAAGGGATGGTTCAGATTCCCCTTGACGGTCTAGACGATGTTCGAAATTTCTCGGTAGGCATAGCCTTTGAAAATCAAACGGTGGGGGAGTCCAACTGGGCAGTGTTTGGCAATGAGGAGGGGGGTAATTGCTGTGAGCACTACTTGGCGATGACAAAAGAGGGTTGGATCCTAAATTTTGGGGGAGAATATCCAACTTGGTCGGATGACAGAGGCAGGACATGGCAGGAATACACACCATCTGTTTTCTCACAATTTGGGTGCTTGGAGCCCAAACCCACCATTCCGGGCCAAGAAGGGCTGGGGGAGGGCAGTATTGTACAGGCGACCAATGGTGATTTAATCGCCATGGGATGGTTTCCATATCCGTCTACATCTGGGGCTGACCAGTTCTACGCTTTCTTCTACGATTCAGATGATGAGGAGTGGAGTTGGTGTTTCAACAGGACTCCAGAACCATTCTACGATCGATCTTGGCAGGTCGAGGTGATAGGGCCGATAAATGGGGGCTTATACGGAAATGGACCTTATGCTAGTTTAGTCATCTCAAACTTCTGGCATCAAGTGCAAAATGTGGGTGGCCAGATATCGACCGATGGATTGAATTATGACTATTTCAGTTTCCCAGACCGGGATTCTAATTTGGAGGCCATCGAGGTCGATCTTTCCCCTGGACCCCTTGGTGTGGAATGGGATTACACCAAGCCACACAAGGAAATGAGGGCGTTTCCAGTGCCATCTGGAGGGCTCTACTTTCCAAATTATTTCATCGATGGTAGCGATGCCTACCTGGACACTTCACTCAATTGGTGGACTGGTGTGACGTCACAAGGCGAGTCCCTGCCATCCCAATATTGCGCTTTTGACTCAAGTGGCACGCTACACTGTGTTGTAGCAGAGGGTGTCTCCCTGACTCACATGGCATCAACAGACGGTGGCAGTAATTGGATCAACCAAACCTACGATCTCTCTGACAAGGCTACGGAATTGGAAGAATGGGAATTCCACTCTAACGGTGTCCACGACCTATTCGTCCTCAATGTCAGGTATCAATCCTCAGATGGTCCCGACATCGATATCTCGTGGCATGTCAGAGGTTACTCGGATTCGCTGCTCCCGGACACATGGACCAGCCTCGGCCTAGGGGATCTCGACTCCACAAGTGGGGCTGGAAATGACATTCGTTTCGATTTCGCCTCCATGGGCATACTTCCTGATGGTGGCTCAGTAATTGCTTATCACGACTCTAGCGACCCTGATCCCTTGTTTGCAGTGGAGACCCTATTGCCCAACGAATATATTTAGTATATTTAGCAAAGCATGAAATCCATCTGGCCGAAGGTGAGGGAGGGGTTTTTTTGTCACTTGAATTGATGGCTCTAATCGCTGTGTCTTCGTTCATTGCAGCGGCATTGACAGTCCCGGCTGGGTTTGGACTGTCTACCATACTCACACCCCTCGTGCTCCTCATAATGCCGCCTCACGAGGCTATTGCGGTAGTGGCCTTGGTCCATGCCGCGCACAACGGGGCGAAAACCATCTCCATGTGGGAGAGCATCGAGTTCTCAGCATTCAGGAGATATGGAACTTGGCTCGTGGCCGGTTCGATATTGGGTGCTAGCTTGCAGGGTATGGTCCCACAAAGGCCATTGTTGGGCTTGATGGGAGTTTTCCTCGTGATCCTCCCCGTTCTGACGCTCTCGGAGACATGGACTGGATACAGGATTCCCGAGGCCAATGACAGGATCGGGGGATTCGGATCAGGTTTCATGGGAGGCCTGTCCGGGCATCAAGGAGCGATTCGAGCCATGTTTCTCTCAAGACGTCTGCCTGAGAAAATGGGGTATGCTGCGACTGCGAGTATCCTGGCATTATGTGTTGACCTCGCGAGGATCCCAGTCTACCTGATGTTCCGACCCGATGCAATCATCGGGGAGGTAGGCATCTCCTTGGTGCTGGTAATCTCTGCGATCCTAGGCGTCAGGCTTGGGAAAAAATGGCTTGAATCCCTGAAATCAGCATTCATTCACAATTGCGTCACCTTGGGAATAATACTCAGTGGATTTTACTACCTATACGCCGCTGTAAATTGATCTAGTACCATTCAAGTGCCACGCCGCTTGAGGACTGTCGCATACTAAATACGAGAAGGGGGCGCGCCGGGATGAGGAATGAGTTGGTTCGATTTTCAGACATAGGGGTCGAACCTCGTTTGGTCAAAGCACTTCGAAGAGAGGGGATAGTGGAACCTTTCGAAGTTCAACGAGAGTCGATACCTGATTCTCTCTTGGGCAGAGACGTGTGCTGCAGGGCGCCGACAGGATCTGGAAAGACGCTTGCTTTTGGGCTGCCTTTACTATCGAGGTGTTCCGATGCTAAGCCGAAGAAGCCGACATCATTGGTCCTCACCCCCACTAGAGAACTGGCAGAACAGATCAGGGCCGTTTTAGACCCACTCGCAAAGTCATTGGGGCACAGGATAATGTCGATCTATGGCGGAACACCATACAAGGGCCAGATAAGCAAGCTCGCGAAGGGCGCAGAGATTATTGTGGCATGCCCTGGGAGGCTTCTAGATTTAGTTGAAAAGCGGGCTCTGTATTTGGAAAATGTCGATATCGTTGTACTGGACGAGGCAGACAGGATGGCAGACATGGGATTTATGGAACCTGTTTGTGAAATACTAGACGCATGCAGCCGGAATCGACAGACCATCTTGTTCAGCGCTACCCTGGATGATGAGGTCGCGGGATTAGTTGAGTCATATCAGAGAAATCCAGTGGTCATAGAAATAGGGCCCGAGGAAGTAAGTATGGATTCAATGGACCACATATTCTGGAGGGTCAATTCTAGCAACAAGTTGGCCCTGTCAGAATACGTCACTCAGAACTGTAGTCCTAGCATTGTCTTTTGCAAAACTCGTGCCGGATCAAATAAACTTGGCAAGCAACTTTCAGAGATGGGTGCCTCAGTGGCCGTCCTCCATGGCGGCATGAACCAAAAGCAGAGGGACAGGTCCATGAGAAAGTTCAGCGCCCAGAAGGTACGAACCCTGATCGCTACCGATGTTGCTTCAAGAGGAATTGACATACAAGGCGTCAATTGCGTGTTGCATTATGATCCTCCGGAAAATGGCAAAGCGTACAAGCACAGAAGTGGGAGAACGGCGAGAGCTGGGATGACGGGAATTGTGGTGTCATTGGTACAGAAATCACAGCAAAGGTACTACAAGAGAATACAGAAGCAAGTTGGAATATCATGCGAGATCACAGAGCCAATGCCAGAACTCATAGGATCTGGGAATGGTATTAATCCCGAGCTAAATAATCGAGAAAAAAATCGGAAAAAGAAAAGGTTTCATGACATGGACCGGAGAAAGGGATCTTCGAAAGTGAATAGTTCGTCTGGTAGAAAAAGTGGCAAAAAGAGGGATAGGCGGCAAAGAAGAAATTTCAAGAAATCCAAGTCCAACACCCATAAAAGGAAATGATCCTTATTCCATCGGTTATCAGAGTGCTTAAAGGCGGGTCATTTTGCGCTGGGAATATGTCAGAATGGATCAAAGTGGTCACGGAAGGAGGAATAACGAGGATCAAGATGAAGGCCATTTGCGCTTATCAGATCACTGAAGATGAGGCCCAGTTGCTGATCTATACAAAGGACAATTCATTGTTCCAGGTCACAAAGGAAGCAGGATTGAACTTCGAATTGTTGGACTCTCATTTCAAGATCAAGTAATCTAATTCTTGGTACCAACGATTACCAGAGTTCCTTCCCAGCCCTCCCTTCTCTGAACCCTGAATGACTCTACGTCAATAAACCCCGACCTGTGCATTGCCCTTTTCCACTCTTTCTCTGACTTTGTCGCTAACTTGAGCCCCAGTGACGATGGCCATGATAAGCTCTCTGTGTTCTCAAGATAGTGGTCTATCCCGAAAGCTAGGCATCCATTCGCTGTCAGCCACTTATCGTAAATGGTGCCTATGAAAGAGCAGGGGTCCTCAAGGTAATACATGAATTCCATACTCACGACGAAGTCATACGGTTGATCTGGGATCCAGGTCGGAAGTTGTCCATGTTTGTAGTCCCCAACTGGGTGGATTTTCCTGGCCTTTTCTATCATGTCATAAGAACCGTCCACTCCTGATGCAACTTGGCAGCCAGCGATGTTCTGGAGTTGCCTCACTGCCCATCCATTCCCGCAACCGACATCTATTGCGGAGAATTTCGATGGCAGCCTAGTTCGAGCGATTCCAAACATCTCCATGACGCTTGCAAAATGGCCCTTTTCCATGCCCTCGTCCCTTCCGTTCCTTGCCCATTCGCCAAAAAGATCGATTGCATTGCGTCGGCCCATGCAACTAGGTGACATTCGGACTATATGATCCATACTTCAGGTTGGCATGGAAGGGTTTAGACCTCATTCAGTTGGGTTTGGATTGGACAATTTAGCAAGTCTCTTCTTCTTGTTTTGCCGCTTTTTGTAATACGGGTATATTGGCCACTTTGCCAACCCAGTCCACATAACGAGGAATATGAAGTATACAGAAACCAATTTGTCGATTTCCTCGGACCAAAGCGTTTCTACGCCAAAAAGCCCGTTGTAATAATATGCGATTCTGGCATGGTAAACGACTAATATCATACCAAATGAAAGATGGATGTATCTCCACACTTTGATCCAGTTCAAGGACATGTCTTTACAGGATCACTGGCGATGTATATACATTCCATTGTCGCACAGCGACGTTAATCTAATTGGAAACTTGTTCTGACATGCGATTTGGGCCTTGCAGGTGTCAAGGACATCCCTCTGAGGGGGTTTGCTAAAGTCTCAACACCATCAACGGTCCAAATCGCCCCCCTAGCAATGGACTGCTCATCTTCCAGCGCTTGACCAACTGTGTTGACGGCTGCGAAGGGCAGTCCAGACAATTTTTGTTCCCAATGATCTCTTGACTCTCGGATGAAAATGTCCGCCAGAAGAGATTCGAGATTGGATCTATCTTCAACCCTATCCGCATTTTTTTCCCATTGCTTGTTGTCCGGCAAACCTAGTGCTCCTGAGGCACGCTGCCATTGCTCGTCGCTCCCTATAGCGATGACGAACCACCCATCAGAGGCTTCGAAGGCCCGGTATGGTACAAGGTTAGGGTGTGCACTCGCCATGGGTCTCGGGTCCTCGCCTGTTGCAATTCGGTTTTGCGCTTGATTGACAAGGGCTGCAATCGCGCAATCCCATAAACTGATGTCGATGCGTTGGCCTAATCCTGTTCTCTCTCTGTGAAAAAGAGCAGCGATTATGGCAGATGTGGCTTGGAGCCCTGTTATCACATCGATCCACGCTACCCCGACTTTTACTGGTGGCCTACCATCTTCCCCTGTGATAGACATAATCCCCGATCTGGCTTGAAGGGAAAGATCGTAGCCGGGCTCAGAGCTTCTCGGCCCTGTCGCCCCATATCCAGATATCGAGCATAGAATCTTGTCCCCGGGCAAATCCGGAGCTAGTCTGTCGAACGTGCCTGGGCGGAAGTTTTCGACTATTACATCGGCTTGTGAAATCAGATGTTGTAGTTCCATCTTCTGTTCTTTTAGGTTCATCCTGATGATTTGCTTTCCTCTGTTGCAGGACAAAAAGTAGGCTGCGACGTCCTTCCCTTCGAAGTCTTTAGCGAACGGGGGGCCCCATGATCTTGTGTCGTCGCCCCATGGAGCCTCTATTTTCAGGACCTCTGCCCCCAAATCCGCTAGGTTCTGAGAGGCGTATGGGCCTGCAAGTACCCTCGATAAGTCAAGTACCTTGACCCCGGATAGTGCCCCCTCCATATCGCTACGCAGGATGGGTATCGATTCAATGCTGTGATCAGGACACGGTGAATCCGATTGTTATTCCATCCACCTCGAATGTGGATTCAGAGGAGCTCAAATCTCCTGTCAACTTACCCGAAGTGGCCCTTGTCTCAGAGAGAATGTGGTCCCAGTCACCCCCTGCGAGCTTGGGCGAATCAGGGCCCAAAGCGATCTCTAGCGAGATCTCCGCCTCTATCCTTAGGTCCATTTCCTTTCGCTTTGCCTGAACCCTGCGAATGATATCGCGGGCCAATCCCTTAGACAACAGGTCATCGTCAAGGGACATATCGAGTACAAGGGTCACATTCCCCTGTTCTGATTCAATTGTCGCTGCGGCGTATCCATCCTTCTCAACGCGATGGATTTCTACATCATCGAGGGTTATTTGGTATCCCCCCAAGTATGCGATGCCAGCCTCGATTTCTAGTAAGAACGACTCTGGGTCGACTGCTTCAAGTTCCCCTAGGACTCTTGGAAGATCCGTTGTGCATTTCCTACCGAGGTTTCTTCTGTTCGGCTTCAGTTGTACTTTCTGGAATCTTTCGAGATCGTTCTCTTCCTCAAGCAATCCTACGTTCAATTCCTCAGATAGTATTCCTGTTAGGTCGCCCACGCTAATGCCTCCCACGATCCATCCTCTCTTGCATGGTAAGCGCTGTCTTCGAGATGATTCGACCCTGATTCTACGGCCAGCCTCGGCGAGATTCCTGACTAATTCCATCCTCAACTCCAGTTCTGGGTCTCTCTGAGGCAGATTGGAGTCTAACAAATCAGATCCGCAAGGCCAATCAGCAAGGTGGACTGAGGTTTGGAAAAGGTCTCGATGGATTTTGTCTGCCATGAATGGAGCGATTGGGGCCATGAGTTTACATGCTACTCCGAGTACTTCCCGAAGTGTGTGATGGCATGCCGCCTTGTCATCACTTTCGGCTTCGTCCCAGAGCCTTCTCCTAGATCTCCGAACGTACCAATTGGAGATATCGTCAACGACGAATCGCTCTATTTCTCTTCCCGCCTTGTGGAAGTCCCATTGTTCAAACAGGAATGAAACCCTTTCTGCAGTCGCACTGGTTTGGGAAAGTATCCATCTGTCCAAAGACGGCCTCGATGATGGCTCAGAAGATTCTATATTTCCATTGAACGAGTCCAAAGCAGCATAATCAGCATGGAATCTATAGATATTCCAAAGAGTGAGAAACATCCTGGCATAAGACTCTCTAACTCCACTTGGATCGAAGTTTGTTGGCTGCCAAGGAGAGCTTTGAGTCGTCATGTACCACCTTATCGCGTCAGCCCCCTCCAGGTTGAAGTGATCCCAAGGGTCCACTACGTTCCCCCTTGACTTGCTCATTTTCTTTCCATTCTTGTCTAGGATATGGCCAAGGGAAAGACATCTCTTGTATGTCGGTTTTCCGAAGACAGTTGTACCAACAGCCAGTAGGGAGTAGAACCACCCTCTAGTTTGGTCAACCGCCTCGCAGATGTAATCAACCGGGAAGGATGAGTCGAATTTCTCTTCATTCTCGAATGGGTAGTGCCATTGTGCGAAAGGTGCGCAGCCGGAGTCAAACCAGCAATCCATAACATATGGTTCTCTTTTCATTTCTCCAGAGCACCCTCTCTCTGGACAAACCAATTTAATTTCATCCACATAGGGTCTGTGAAGTTCCTTGGGCATTTCAGAATCCACCGTTAGCATAGATTCCATTTCTCCACGGCTCCCGATACAATGTTCGTGACCACATTCTCCACAGATCCACACAGGTATCGGAGTCCCCCAATATCGTTCCCTGCTGATTGCCCAATCCTTGAGGTTTGATAGCCACTCACCCATCCTTCCCGAGCCAGTCGAAGGTGGTGCCCACTCAACCGAATTGTTGTTTTCCAGTATTTGCTCCTTGACTGCAGTCATTCGGACGAACCAGCTATCCATGGCGTAGTACAGGAGTGGGTGATCCGTCCTCCAACAGTGTGGATAGTCGTGAGTGTACAAATGCTCTCGGTACAGTCTGCCGCTTTGATTTAGGAGATCTAGTATTATATCGTCGCAATCCTTCACGTAAATGCCGTCGAGTTTGGGGTGAGTCCCTCGTATGAAACATCCATCCATCCCCACGGTGTGTTGGGCAGGATAGCCGGATGCCAAGCCAAGATTGTAGTCGTCCTCCCCATACATGACCGCAGTGTGGACGACGCCAGTCCCGTCCGTGGTCGTGACGAAATCTGCGGTCACGATGGACCATGCCTCTGAGTGGCCCTTTCCATCAACTGCGCCCGGGAAAAGCGGATTGTAGTGCAGTCCCGCCAAATCCGTTCCCTTCATTTCTTCCAAGATTTCGACTTTGTGTCGGAGCACATGGCCCATCAAATCCTTGGCGAGTATCAACTGATCGCCGACTTCAGCAAAACCTCTGCCCTGCCACTTTGCAGATGGTTGCTCAGCAACCCTGACTCGGACATAATCTATGTCTGGGCCAACTGCGAGGCCTACGTTCCCGGGAAGTGTCCAAGGGGTTGTGGTCCATGCCATTATGTATGCTGGATCATCAATCAAGTCAAATTTGACAAAAACTGCTGGCTCGGTCACCTCTTTGTATCCGAGAGCCACCTCATGACTCGAGTATGATGTCCCAGTTTGCGGGCAATAGGGGAGTACTTTGTGGCCCCTAAAGAGTAAACCTTTCTCATGCATTTGTTTCAGAGACCACCATGCCGATTCTATGTAGTCATCCTCCAACGTGACGTAGGGATCATTCATGTCGACCCAGAAACCCATCCTTTCAGTCATCTCGCGCCATGCTTGCTCGTATGTCCAGACGCTTTCCTTGCAAGCTTCATTGAACTCCTTCATCCCATAGGCCTCAATGGCCTCGTTTGACATTAGGTCTAACCTCTTCTGAACCTCTATTTCGACTGGTAGGCCATGGGTGTCCCAACCCGCTTTTCTCTCTACCACGTAGCCTTCCATGGTTTTCCATCTGCAGACCATGTCCTTGTACAACCTAGACAGCACATGGTGAATTCCAGGTTTGCCATTTGCCGTTGGTGGTCCTTCAAGAAATGTGAAAGGGCTGCCTCTTATCCTACGGGCTTCTATTGATGACTGGAATGTTTTCTCATTTCCCCAGATTTCTATGAGTTGATTCTCAAGGGAAACTGGGTCGAGGCGCCCGCCTTGGTCATTGCTCATCGCCCCCCCGACCGTGGCACTTGATTTCAATGTCGCCCGAACACAAGTGATTTATGGGCCTCTAGAACCCAAGACAATAGTCCATTAATCACCATATGATGGCAACCTTATGCCCGGAGACGACACCTTGGGGGACAAGATCGCTGGATGGATAAGGGAGTACGCAGAGTCGAATGGAATTTCAACGCTGGTAGTGGGTGTCTCGGGAGGAGTGGATTCGGCAGTCACCTCTACTCTCTGTGCGATGACTGGCATAAAGACAATAGCACTCAATTTACCGATTAATCAGGATTTAGACCAATTTGACCTGTCAAATGCCCATATCAGTTGGCTCGAGGATAATTGGGAAAATGCAGAAGGGCGTTTAATCGACCTATCCGCTACTTTTCGCGCATTAGCTGACGACTCATTGTCAGAATTCTCGGTCACTGACATGGCTCTCGCAAACACCAAAGCAAGGTTGAGGATGACCACGTTGTATGCAATCTCCGCATCAAACAACGGCATAGTCGTTGGAACGGGCAACAAGGTAGAAGATTTTGGAGTAGGCTTCTACACAAAATATGGCGATGGAGGGGTTGACATTTCACCGATAGCAGAC
>DAGH01000008.1 GCA_002495675.1 Euryarchaeota archaeon UBA182
TGGCCCGCGTCGGCGTCGAGGCAGGCCGTCTGGGCGGTTGAGGGCTGGTAGGTCCCGGCCGCGCAGGGAACTTGGGAAGTCTGGCCCCAACCATCAACGTAATGCCCTAAGGAAGAGTCCTGGCATGACGTTCCGTCAAAGTAGCTGCCACCCGTGCAAGGTAGCGTGTACGTCGACCTTGACCATGGACTCAAGGGGTCCCTCTTGATTCCTGGGTTCCAATAATAGGTGGATGGATCGAAGTTTCCCGGGTCGCTGGGAGCGGTGGCAGTCTGAGAGCTCAAGTAGGCACCAGCGAGCATGAGGTCAATCTCCGAACCTACCACCGGTCTGAAGTCAAAGGCGGTGAAGTCTGCCAGTTGTGAGGCGATGGTCTCCCCCGAATTGTCGGAGTCATAGCCATTCCAGTTGTCCGAGATATTGCTATTTTGGGGGAAGGGGCTCACTTGGAGCGTATTTGTCCTATGGCCCGCTATCCTGTCTGCGGCGTTATACTGAACTACCGAGTTCTCGTTCCCACCCGTGTCGTCGTATAGGACCACGATGTCGTTCCGGCCACTGGAGTCTACTGGGCTGTCGAAGGCGGTATTGTGGCTGACGTTGTGGTAATCGCCCTTCGAGATGATGCCTCCGTTTATGTTCCAAACTACGTTATGGTGGACACTGGCGTTGTTTCCTGAGTTCGTGCCCCCGAAGGGACCGTCCATCCTGATGCCGTACTTGGGCGAGTCGTGGACCCAATTGTAGGCAATTTCAGCACCCTGTTGTTCACCTTGCATCATTTGGATGATGGTGCCATCGGACTGAAGATGAGCCGTATCGTAGATTTCGTTGAACATGACCTGTGGGGAATTTCCTATCCTGATGGTAGCGGAGGTCCCGGTCTTGTGCATCGTGTTATTCGTGAAGAGATTTGTCGACCCGCTCATTGCAATGGTGGTCATGAGGCTGATCTGATCCGAGCCCGACCAGTCGATGTAATAGAAGTAGGAGTTGTTGATTTGGTTCCCCACCGAGGAGCCCGTGCCTCCATGGGCCTCGAACGCCGCCCCATCGGTGTAGAGGAACTCGCAAGTGTCGATCAAGCATCCCATGCAGTCGTCTACCCGGCTAACGTACCTGTTCTCCTGGTCTTCTCCCGCTATGCCAAGGGAGCGCTTCGAAGTGCTGGGGTAGAGCAACGTGGAATTCCGGATCTCAGACTCATCACAGTCATCGAGCTTGAACGCAGCGGCGAAGAAGTCGATCCCCTCGACCTTGACATTGTCATAGTGGTCGCAGATCACTCCATATGCCTTGGTCTTGACACGGATATCCAATTCGTTAGGATCGTTATCCCCACGGGGCATGTAGTAAAGAGTCCTTTCTTCTGAATCGTCATCGAAGAACCACTCGCCGTTGGTGTCAAGGAGTTCTAGCTTTTGTGTGAGGAAGTACATGTGGTGCTTAAACTTCCACCCGCTCGAAGGCACCTGCGCGTAGGTGAATGATCCCTCGGTAGAGTCGAAGGTAAGGACTTCGCGGCTCCACGTCCTGAAGGAGCCAATGTTTAGCACTGCGATGGACCCAACAGGGTCGATTCCGCTGTCTACAAGTCCCGTGTGACTGGAGCAACAGGACGGGTCGTCTTCCAGCTCTCCGTTCAGATACTCGACACAGTGCCAATCATTACCCTCGAGGTACAGCTCCTCACCTGAGGGGCATCCAACGTCAGGGTAGCCATCGCCGTCGTCGTCGGAGTTGTTAATGTCCGTACCAGATATCGTACCGTGAGCCCAATAGTTCTCATCATCCAAGGCTGAGAAGTCTGAGAAGTTCGCATTTGGCCACCTAGCAGGCATTTCTTCTTCATAGCTGAGAAAGAGTTGCCAAGCGTCCTTCGGGAGATCCACCTTCCATACCCACCCTGAGTCTAGTTCGGTGTGCTGAGTCCATGTCGCGTCAAGGTCCTCTGTCACGCTCTCGGATCCGTCGAGGATTACCCTTGCCCCAGTGGCGGCCCGCAGTGTCTGGCCTTCGGAATCTATTGACACCGACTCCATGTAGGTCCCTGAAGCGACTGTGATTGTGTCGTCTGAGCCCGCTTTCGTGACCGCCTGTTGGATGGTCTTCGTTGGGCATGCCTGGGTGCCGGGATAGGTGTCGTCACCCGAGGATCCATCGACGAAGTAGTTGGTCTGGTCGTCGTGGGGCGTTGAGGAGGAGCAATTTAGGGGGGATGGTGACTCCTCGCCGGAGGATTGTCCAGATTGGTCAGGGGTGCTAGCTGAGATTGGACCCATGGCGAACAGTACCACTAGAAAGATCGTCGTCAACCTAGCCCTGTCCATGATTTACTGCCTACTTCAGCGGATTATAAAACTGCCACCTAAACATGCAGGTGTGTCATTTTCATGCGTTGGCTTGATGTCCCCTTGAGGCTTGGATACCTCATGGACGGAGTCCCTCCAGCCGGATCTAGGATCAGGCTGACTGTTTCCACCCAGGTAGGCGATAAGGAGTTCGAGGGGACCCTAGTGCCTCCCGCGGGGGTTGATCTTTTGACCCTGAAGCTCGCGAATGGGTACAACCTGTCTCACTCGATCGCGGATGTCAGAGAGGTCGTCCTGATCGAGGAGGGATTGCAGGGCGAGGAACCGCCAGATGTCGATTTCAGGGAAGATTCCTCCTTGCCTGAGGTCCTCCTCATACACACCGGGGGGACCATAGCCTCCAAAGTCGACTATTCTACGGGTGCCGTGACGGCCAGATTCGAACCCAGCGAGATCCTCTCTACAGTCCCCGAGCTTCTGAACATCGCGAGGATCAGAGTCCTGAAGCTCGGAAACATGTGGTCCGATGACGTTCGTCCGCGGCATTGGAATGCGATGGTCAATGCGACCAAGGATGCATTCGATCAAGGCTATGAGGGCGTGGTGGTGACGCATGGCACGGACACCTTGCACCTCTCTGCCGCGGCCATGTCCTATGCATGGTCCGGGAAGGGGGGCAGAGCCCCAGGTAGGATCGTGTTCACCGGGTCCCAGCGGTCCCCTGACAGGGGCTCGAGCGACGCCTACGAGAACCTCATCGCAGCGGTCTCATGGGCGGCCAATGGACCCGACACTACTGGGTACAGGGATACCTCAGTTGTCGTGATGCACGAGGATGGCTCGGACGGCAGGTGCGCTATCCTCCCGGGTTGCTCCTGCAGAAAAGCCCACTCCAGCAAGAGGGGTGCCTTCATCGCGGTGAATCAGGAGCCGCTTGCCTACATCTCAATCGATTCCAAGGGGCCCTTGATCGAGGATCTAAGGGGAGACTCAGTGCCGAGAGGCGTTGAGAAGGATCCCGTTCTATTCAACGAGACCACTAGGATGCACGAATTCGTAGCCGGGCCCTACCTAACTGGTGAGATGGTCAGAGCGTCATTGGAAAGTTCTCCAGATGCCTTGGTCATTCGTGGCACTGGGCTTGGCCATCTCCCGATCCATGACCCCCTTGGCGACTCTCCGGAGAACACGCTACTAGCTGAAGTTCTCGCCTCAGCGGTAAAGACAGGGATCCCCATCGTCATAACGGCAGAAACGGTGCAAGGGGAGGTGAACATGGATGTCTACTCCAAGGGGCGCGACCAACAGGCCATGGGGCTGTTTGGCCATGGATCCCTGTGTCCCCCTGGTTCTGCCATGGTGAAGTTACACCACCTATTGAGCAGGGGATTGGACTCAGCCGCCATCGAGGAGGCTTGGCATATGGACCTGGTTGGTGAGAATCCACCGGATTCGAGGAGTTGATTTGGATCCCACTAAAAAGTCGGGAGTTCCGGGGGTAGTTCTATGGACGCGGGGGATGATGGAAACCTCGTAGCGACGCAGAGGATACTCTCCTTGGTCGATGAGGGGAGCTTCATCGAGACTGAGGCGTATGTTAGGCATCGCTCAGTGCTCGGGACTATGAATCTGAATCGACCGATCGGAGATGGCGTGGTCACGGGCCACGGGAAGATAAGCGGTAGGCAGGTGATCCTCATCGCACAGGAGCCGAGCATCTTCGGAGGGAGCATGGGTGAGATGCATGCGAGGAGGATTGCCTCTGCAGTGGACTTAGCGAATAGGACCATGAGGCCGATAGTCGCGATCTGGGATGGGACTGGTCAACGAGTAGAGGATGGCGTTCCAGCCCTAGGGGCAACCGGCGAGGTCCTCGACTCATTGGCAAGTTGCTCAGGAAGGATCCCTGTGGTCTCAGTGATTATAGGAACGGTTGCCGGCACCAGCGCACTGGCAGCTGGCTTGTCCGACTTCGTAATACTCGAGTCGGAGCGAGGGAGGATGTTCATGCGTAGTCCGTGGTTGATACCAGAGATAGCCTCAGGCGAGTTTGAGGAGTCAGACCTCGGCGGGGCAAAGGCCCACTCCAGCAGGAGTGGAGTTGCGTGCCTGGTGGCTGAGGATGAGCAGCATGCATTTGAATTGGCCAATCACATACTCTCCTATCTCCCTGACAACACAGATTCGATACCACCCCGGTTTAGCCAGACAGATGATCCCTTGAGGCTCTGCGAAGAGTTGAGCACCCTCGTTCCAAACGACCCCAATCGACCATATGACATGAGAGGAGTCATCGAGACTGTCGTTGACGACTCGACATTCATGGAGTTGTTTCCTGATTACGCGGAGAACATCATAATTGGCTTTTCGAGGTTGGATGGGCAACCCATCGGGGTCATCGGAAATCAACCGAGCGTACTTGCTGGATGCCTGGACATAGATGCCTCCATCAAGGCAGCTAGATTCATCAGGACGTGTGACGTTTTCAACCTCCCGCTATTGACCTTCGTCGACGTTCCAGGTTTCCTCCCTGGAACCGTCCAGGAGTGGGGCGGGATCATTCGGCATGGTGCCAAGTTGTTGTATGCGTACGCCGAAGCGACCGTGCCGAAGATGACTGTCGTGACTAGGAAAGCCTACGGGGGGGCTTACCTAGCGATGTCCTGCAAGAACCTGAGATCAGATGTGAATCTGGCTTGGCCATCAGGTGAGTTGGCAGTGATGGGTGCCGAGGGTGCCGTCCGCATCATCCACAGGAGGGACCTCGCCGAGTCCGAGGACCCAGAGGCCACGTTCTCCCAGCTGGTCGAGGAGTACAAGGCCAAGTTCGGTGACCCCTACACGGCAGCCCGGCACGGATGGGTGGACGATGTGATTGAGCCGCGGGAGACGCGAAAGCGTCTGATCATGGGGTTGCGCCCGTTGGAGGGCAAGAGGGAGGAGTTGATCCCGAAGAAGCATGGGAACATCCCCCTGTGACTGAGGCCCCCAGTTCATTCGAGTTCATGGATGCTTATCGGCTTGCCAGAGGACTCAGCGAGGTCTATGACGATCCTGGTCCACTTGCTCGTGGAGGAGGGTAATGCGAGGACATGAGTGCATCCCTCGATGATCTTCCTCGTTAGGGAGTTGCCCGCCTCAGGTCGCCCCCGATCCCTGAGCGATCGTGTGGGGTCCTGCCACTCCTCGACGAACACCGCCGACGGGATGCCCGAGTTGTCAGCCCACCTCTCGGCCATGTAGTCGACGCCACTGGCTCCACCCAAGATGACCATGTCGGGGTACCCGTGGTCCTCGACCCATGCCCCTATCGCCCGCTCGAACGCATCGAAGTCGTAGAACCTGCTCGATCCGACCACTGCGAGGTTGATGATCCTCCCATCCTCGTTTAGGTCCCTGCTCCCAAGTCGATCGATCGTCTGTTGTCCGTGTGTGTCGGTCATGCTCCGTCCAATGGGGTATGCCCGAATAAAGTGCGTGGAGGGACCTCACTTCCTCATTAGGCTGTCAGCCTGCTTCGCCCACTTGTCC
>DAGH01000024.1:0-8730 GCA_002495675.1 Euryarchaeota archaeon UBA182
CCTACGACTCCGTTCAAGAATAGCCTGTGTTCGTCTGGCAGGACCCAATCCACCCCCGGGCCATTTGTTTCCTGTGCGAGAACGTTTGCGGAGGAAATCAGAAGCATCGCGGCCGCAAGGGCAATAATTGCCAAGGGGCTTCTGCTCATGGTAGTTGGCCGTGGAAGGAGCAGTTGAATTCTTGGTCTGGAGATGTCATCAAATTACGTAAAACGAGGTATATCCCACCAATGCCCCGAATGAGGTGGCCAGAAAATTTACTGAGTGTTTACCGAGGTAGCCTCGGTTCTCCAGAGTCTCGCCCAGAATCGAGTCGACCTGACAGCCGGCCCACCCCGCGACGGATATAATTACGAATGCTCCGAATCCCGGCCAGACGAAATCATCGGCCATCAGGCCCAGGGCTACGATCGCGAGTATGACGGATCCAACGACTGAACTCAGCATCCCAGTCGGGGACATTCCCCCGTTTGCCCCGGTTGGTACAACCCTGAGGGAGACTATACTTCTAGTGCGGGAATCCATGACCCCGATCTCGGAGGCAAGTGTGTCCGACATTGCCACTGCGACGCTGCATGACAATGCAATGGCCCCCCATCCTGGATCCCCCATTGCATCATGGAGGAGGACCGCAATGGCTGGGGCCCCGCCGTTCGCCACGGCGTTTTTCCATCCTCTTGACCCCTCGTTAGCTTCTGCAAAGCCAAGTCTCTTTTTTTCCTCATATCTCCATCGGGTCGCGATAGATGCAGAGAAAAGGAAAAAGATGAGCAGTGAGAGCCAAGTCCAGTGTCCCAGGAAACCTATGATTGATCCAATGGCAGACGCTGCAAGCAGTCCTGCTCCATCCAAGGCTCTGGAAATTATGCAAACACCTAGGAGTGCTCCTAGCATTACGAGGACAATTGCCTCCTCTGTGAACTCCACGATTGGCCCAGCGCATAAACCATCAAGAATGATTCCATGGTGAGTACAACACACACACAACCTTCAGGAAGAAAATGAGTGAAACCGGAGTTCCCTGAGTGTCAGTAGTATCACCGTGGCGACCATTCCAACAATCAATGCAAGGGTGATGATCAAGGACGTAGAGCTATTCAGCCCCATGCTTTGTGCCAACGCTGCAGTTCCGATCGAGAGTCCGTTCCACAGGGAATGGCCAACGACTGCAAGTACAAGTGATAATTGAATGGATCTTTGGGCAGACGGCTTCAAGGCATTGTCGTGGGAAATCACCGACTTTGACCCCGTGATTATCCAATAACCCTGAGAGTCAAGGTCCTTCAGGAGATTTCTATCTGGCTTGAATCCCTCCGCCAGACCATCTCCATCGAAATCCAAGCCAACAGATTCGAATTTGTCAATGATTTTTATCTGTGTGGAAGTTAGTTTCTCTTCCGCCAATTTGTCTAACTTCAATTCGTCAAACATTCCTCCCATTGCTGAGCCTACGAATCCAGTCCAGAGGGCGTGGGCCGGTATCGAGCCCACTCCTCTAACCAGAGTTGTTGCAGCTAATTCGGCTGGCCCCCCAAACAAAGCCACTGCGATGTATTGTAGATTTTCTATCAAGGCGAAACCGAGTCCGATGCTAAATCCAACGAGGAATCCTGCCCTGTGACCTCTCATGGATGAGAAGAAAGTCAACAATGCAATCGCCTTACAGATCTCCTCAATGATCGGTGCCCCTATGGCTATCGCGGCAAATGAGGCCTGAATTTCTGACCAATGATTTGGGATCAACTCTGGGACTACAAGTGAATTTAGGATGAATGCAGGGAATGCGGATACCATTCCAGCGATCAACCAAGCCTCTGCTTCCACACGCCTCACAGAAATTTTCAATCTATTACTTGCAACTGACCACCATGCCAGAACTGGTATTGAGAAGCCCAAAATCCAGAGGGGTATAGCGAGCAGCCCGAAAGCGATTATCGGAACGAAGGACCCATCTGAGTTAGATATCCACAATGACAGGGCTGTTCCCATGATTACGCAGATTGCGAATAGTGCCCATGGCCCTCGTGATGAGGGGAATTCCAAGGGCGTTCCGTCAGTGAGCAGGTGACGTTCCATCCGAGTCGGCACAGGTGTTGTCAATGCTGGTATAATGCCCCTATTGTGTAGCGTGTTTCCGTTTTTATCGGGAGTTGCATTCCACAGTTGGATGACTGGGGGCCTCGTGATGCGAAGTGCGAGGAGTATTGGCGGTATGCTAATCAGACCAGCTGCTATGATTATTGTTGGATTCCAATCTACGAGGCCTATCACGATCAATAGGCATGAATAAAGGAGAAAGAAGGCCGGAAAGACCGTCATCATCATTCTGGAATAAATCCTCCAAGGCGAGCCTCGGGATGTGATTACGACATTGTTTGTCATTTTCGTTATTTCGGCCGTCGGAGCGGGGACATGTAGCCTCCCATCTGGCCCCTTCCACTTCATTTCATCACCTCGTCGCTCAGAGCGCCCATCACTCAGGGCCCAAACGGCCTGGCTGGTATCCTCATCACTGCGACGATTGCTTGGAAGAGGCCATCTATATTGGAATTGCCGGGTTAGGATATCGTACCGCATGCGCCGCAAAAAATTTCATTCCTGATTGTGTCTTTCTGCATTGACCACTGCCCGCAGGACGGGCATGGAGGTAATCCCTTTTCTGAGGGCTTGATCTTCGGGCCCCTCCTGATTTTCTTTTTTTTGGGAATAAACCATCCGCCCTTGGGTTTCTTCACCTTCGGCATACTACGTTCATAACCTTGGAGCGGTGGCTAATAGAAAGAATCTTGCCTGAATACCAGTTACCCTAGAAGGTGGGTTTTCGGAAGTGTACAGTGATCGGGGCCGGAGTCGTAGGGCTAAGCTGTGGAATTAGGTTGCTCGAGTCAGGGTATGTCACACGAATTGTATCTAGGGATGTCAGTCCTGACACCGTCTCGGATATCGCTGCGGCTTGGTGGTACCCTTTCTTAGCGGAGCCGGTCGAGAAAACAACAAGATGGTCAATTGAAACGTACCAAGAGTTGTTGAGACTAAAGCACGAGTTTCAACTGGGGTTCATCACCATGAGGAAGGGGGTTGAATACCTTGTTGAGCCAAGTCCCCCACCAAAATGGAGTGATGGCATATCACACTTTAGAATCCTCAACATCGATGAGGTTGTTGAAGGCTACAAATCTGGTTGGGAGATAGAAGCACCGGTGATAGAAATGGCACACTATCTTCCTTGGCTGATGGAGAGGTTTCTCATGCTTGGTGGCGATGTTCAAGAGGGGTTCATCTCGAGCCTGTCAGAAGTTGAGGGCGAATTGGTCGTCAATTGTACGGGCTTAGGAGCCAGAGAACTTTGCGATGATGAGGAAGTTGTCCCAGTCAGGGGACAGATAATTTACATCGAACAGGACCCGGGCTTCGGAAGGTTTGACCAGCGGCCAGAGAACCTGATTTACACCATACCGAGAAGAGACGTCACCGTTCTTGGAGGTACTGCACAGAGAGGCGACTGGCATGGCGGAGTTAGGGAAAGCGACACCGTAGAGATACTCAAGAAGTGCTCGGTGCTTTGGCCCGAACTCGATAGGAGCAAGATAGTTGGCAAAGCAGTAGGATTGAGGCCTTCTCGAAGTGAGGTTCGACTTGAGGTCGATAGGTCCAGTGGCAAGACGGTGATACATAACTATGGGCACGGAGGGGCAGGCGTCACCTTATCATGGGGATGCGCCGATGAGGTCGTAGCTCTTGTTTCGAGGATGAACCAGCAATGATCGTAGATGAATTTCTAGATATTGTGGACGAAACCGACAATGTGATTGGCCAATCAAGAAGGTCCGATGTTCATCAAAGGGGGCTTCTGCACAGGTCCATCCATCTATTGGTGTTCAATGATTCGGGAGAATTGTTGATGCAGAAAAGGTCAATGAAAAAGGATGAGTCTCCAGGGAAATGGTGCTCTTCTGTTGCAGGACACCTTGACTCGGGAGAGGCGTATGATGATTGTGTGGTCCGAGAGGCCAAGGAGGAGATAGGCCTGAGGCTAAATTCTGTTCCTAGTAAACTCTTCAAGATCGAAGCCCATGAGGAAACCGGTAATGAGTTCACTTGGATATATCAGGTGACCGCAAGTGGCCCATTTGTGTTCGACCCCTGTGAAGTGACAGACTTACGATGGTTCAAACTCAAGGAGGTCGATCGTCTCATCCAAGAACAAGAAGACATCTTTTCTTCCTCTTTCCTGGAGGTTTTCAGACGACTATCACGATGAGATGAGCTCTTTGCATTAGGCGTACGAAGACTTGGTTGTTTTGATGACTGCAGCCCCAATCTTGTATGGGTCACCGTTGGATGCCGGCCTTCTATCCTCAAGGCGACCCTTCCACCCATCCTCGATAGTCCCTATTGGGATCCTTATCGATGCACCACGGTCAGACACCCCATATGAGAACTCATGGATTGACTGGGTCTCATGTAAGCCTGTTAGTCTCTGTTCGTTATGGGCCCCATAGACGTCTATGTGGGCTTTGATGTTCTTCCCGAAAGCTTCGCAAATCTGACTCATCAATTGCTCGCCTCCCTCGTCTCGCATCTTTCCATCACTGAAATTGACGTGCATTCCGGACCCGTTCCAGTCAGTAGCACCGAGTGGCTTTGGGTGCCACTCAATGGAGAGCCCGTACTTCTCGGCGTTTCTCTCTGCCAGGTACCTCGAGACCCATATCTGATCGCCGGCCTCCTTAGCCCCCTTGGCAAATATCTGGTACTCCCATTGGCCCACGGCTACCTCGGCGTTGATCCCCTCTACGTTCAACCCCGCATCCAAGCACATGTCCAAGTGTGCCTCGATTATGTCTCTCCCAAAGGCATTCTTGCCTCCAACAGAGCAGTAGAACTGACCCTGGGGGGTTTGGTCACGCGGGAACCCGAGTGGGAGGTTCGTCTCTGGGTCCCATAGGAAGTACTCCTGCTCGTATCCAAACCAAAAGTCGTCGTCGTCTTCGTCAATAGTAGCCCTGCCATTGGTCTCATGTGGGGAGCCATCTGCGTTGAGCACCTCGCACATCACAAGGTAGCCATTGTGTCTGTCTGGATCTGGGCATATGAAAACCGGCTTGAGCAGGCAATCAGAGTCTCCGCCCTCAGCCTGAAGTGTGGATGAGCCGTCGAACGACCACATTGGACACTCATCAACGGTCCCCCCGAAATTACTTCTGATCATTGTCTTGCTTCTCAGGCTCTGGGTAGGTTCGAAACCATCCAGCCAAATGTATTCCAGTTTTGACTTGGTTGTCATGTTCTCATCAAGGATAAGTTCGGCTTATTATGTTTATTTTAACAAATAAAAAAATTTTCTTTACTCAATTGAACATTTTTTATCGTAAATGATAATATTTTGAATACTTATATTGGGTAAATAATCAATGGCCACCCAAGGACAGAAATCCAGAACACTGACTCTCTGGCGACTATCGCCACACACTTCAACTAAATGTGATGCAAAGGTTGGACTTCCATGGGCGCCTGGAATTACCTCATGGCAGCAATCGTCTGTGAAGTAATCGCCACGGCCTCGCTGAAACCTGCTGAAGGGTTCAGCAAGCCCCTGCCATCAGCAATAGTTATGATTGGTTATCTGTTCGCTTTTTATTTCCTTTCGCTTTGCCTCGAAGAGATTCCAATTGGTATCGCGTACGCTGTTTGGTCGGGTGTCGGCATCGTCTCAATCGCAGTTTTGTCATACTTGATCTACAACCAACGCCCTGATCTGGGTGCAATTATTGGAATGACATTCGTCATTGTTGGGATAGTTATACTGCGACTCTTCAGCGAAGTTCCAGTTGACTAGGCGAGAATACGCAATCATCCAAGCCTTCGCAGCAGTATTGAAAGATTGTCTCTCATCTCAGAGAGTTCTGATTTCAGATTTCTGTTTGGAATTTCTGGGAGCTCGATCTGACGGCTAACGCTCTTGTTGACGAAGTCCTTGACTGTAGAGAGTGCCAATTCCCCCCTGGATGTCCATAGTCTCATAAAAAGGAGGAGTTGAAGATCATTTTGTATCGTAATAGGAGTATTGTCTGGATCCATGTTCGCCGGTGCCCGGCCAACATCATTAGTATGACCCTTGGTATTTTGATTTACGCCACATTGAATTCGGTCATAGCACTCTAATCGATGACTTATTTTGTCTGCTAATTTTGAAAAAGAAACCTTCTAAATTTTGTTCTATGAAAATTTAGGTTACCCTAAAAATTCATAAACGGGTCAATAGTCCAACGGTTTAGGTTGACCTAAAATGAATTCAACTACTAAGAGTATGATTTTGACTATACTGATGATTGCCTCCGCAATGGCAGGTTGCCTTGGCGGAGATGAGAGCGATGTGGACCTTGATGGCGAGGATGGGGGATACACCTACGCCTCCAACGTCGATAACCATAGAATGCTCATGGGAGACGTTTGTGACATTAAGGATCTATCGGGCGCCTATGACTGGGACGGTGTCAAGACCATCTACGAAGACGGCGAGTACGCCGAGAAGTCAGATGGTAGCTACAGAACTCTGATGGGATTCGCAGATGCCGCAGGCAAGAACCACGCCTATGACGCATACTACGGGGCTGACGGCTCCTGGAATGACTTTGTGAGCGCGGCAATAGACGGCACTGGTGCGTTCGCTGGAGAGTCCGACACAGTCAGGGATCAGGCTGTAGAAAAGGGCATCCAGAACGGTGTGATGACTGCATATGCCATCCATGAGCTCAATGCAGCGATCATCAAGGCCGAAGCAGGCAACTGGGGCCCAGACGACGCCCAACATGCATGGGACGAAGGATGGGCTTTCTACCACGGGCCAGATGATGACGGTGCTGACTTCGACGGTTGCGGGCCATATGCCACAGCAGACAAGAGGGCTGGCAACTTCGGGACAACCGATGCTAGCGGCACAGCACAGGCTAATGTTGCAACACTAAGTGCCATGAATGATGGACTAACTGCAATGCAGAATGAGGACATGGATGGACTCATAGCTGCCAGAGATGAGGTCCTGAAGAACGTTGTAATCGTTTACTCCCAAGCATCGGTCAGGTATGCATCCAAGATGACTGACGACCTTGCCGCAGACGACAAGGCCGACTATGACAAGCACCAAGCAGAGGGGCATGCCTTCTTCAGGGTCATTGAGGCCTACGTCGCTGACCACACAGACGCCTGCTACAACAATCAGACACATGGCATGGCGTACATAGGAGCCAGTGCTGCTTCCACCTGTGATGCCTTCGTCTGGACGGACTATCAGGGTACGATGGTTTGCTACAACACTGTCGTGCACATGGTTTACGCAGAAGGGACAACTGAGGAGATATGCAATGGATTTGCCTCAACATTCCCAGGCAGCGGCATGCCAGGATACTACGCTGATTACGGAGCCTCGAAAATCGTCGAAATCTTCGACCTGAAGAATGATGGGGACTCGACGGCCGATTATGAGGCGCACGTACGAATGTACTTGCAACCGGCTTGGGATGCTTTGGGCATCACCTCTGATGACATCGGACAGCTAGTTTGAGAATATTGAACACAAAAGTTGGCGAGGGGGGCAAACCACTCCTAGCGCGATCAGACAGGGTATCCACCACCCTGGCCCCCCTCGTCAACACCACAACATTATGTTTGAAAAAGCACACGGTTAATCATGAAGATAACCCATCCTTCGGGTCGTCATGGCTACAGTTTGTTGGTTCTACTCTTCATTTCCGCCGGCTTGAACGGGTGCCTCGGCGGCGCCGACGAAATCAACGGAGATTCGCAGAAGGTCCCAATCGTACTTGCGCTTGAAACCGATTTAGGCAATGTTGAGGGTATTTCCGATGATTCACTCCTGTCAATTCTAGACTTTTCCTCTGAATTCTCCGTAAGTACCTACCCTGTGGATTCTGAGGCCGCGAAGATTGAGGCATTGAGATTCGGTCATATCGACGCAGCTCTGGTCGATGGCGCCACTGCTTGGATGGGTTGGAAGGAGTATGGCCTAGAGGTACTGGCCGCAGAGGTCGATCAGCAGGGCAGAACTCATCACAACGCCCACGCATGGGTCCGATCGACAGATCCAATCGCGATTGCTCACCTAGACGGGGATCAAAACACAGATCCTTTCGAGTTATTCGAGGGGAGGAAGCCCTGTTTTACAGGGTGGCCAGATTCAGTTGGGGCACTGTTACCGATGGGTTTCTTGTTAGGCTTAGGATATGCCAATGTTATGGGAGATCCCAACGATGTCGATTCGCTCTTATTCACAATTCAGGGCTTCTTCAATGAGAACTCGATGATACCCCAGCCAGGCACGACGTACTATGGTACTGAAGGGTCCCTCAGATGTCTCTCAGAAGGGCAGGGGGATATCGCTTTCCTTACGGACAATGCAGTGGAAGAAATTTGCCCTGACGACGATATCGGAGGGAATGACTGGTGCCTCGGGACGGATGACTATGTGATGTTGCCAACGTTTGGCAGGTCTCCTAGTGATGCTGTCTTATTCAATCCAGATTCACTAAACGAAGAGGTTCTAGCTACGTTATCCGCTGTGTTGGAGTCCCCTGGATCCAACAATCCCTCCTCTCAAGACCCATTAGATGCTGGGACTGTCTCGACATACATCATTACAGATTCTCTACAACATCTCAATGGCTACTCCTCCTTGGTGTACAATGTGCCGGGTATGCAGAGCTATTTCTC
>DAGH01000024.1:9057-18159 GCA_002495675.1 Euryarchaeota archaeon UBA182
GAGGAAGAGTCCCAGTCAGATTTGGACATCGACGAGGTCAAAATAGGGCTGCCTGCAAATGGATTTCACGAACATCAATTGACCAGTATTTCGTATTTTAGAGAGTCTCTCGAAGGTAAATTGAACACGAATGTAAGTATCACTTACTTCCATGACATCGATGATCTGATCGCTAACCTGAACTCCGGCGACATACATCTAGGCTACTTTGAGGGCTTGGACTCATGGCATGCATGGAAATTGGGTGACCTCTCCGTGTTGGCAACCTTCCAAAGTTATCAAGACAGCAACAGACTGGAAATCTACCCAGTCGTTTCGAATGATAGCATAGCTGCCGGGGCCCACTTGGATGCAAGCTCCGATTCATATTCCTTCGAACTCCTTAGGAACGAGGCCGTATGTAATTCTCAGGACTTGGACACAGGCATCATTACCCTGTTGGCTGCCTACCTTATAGAAACAGGCCACATTCAACCCGAGGATCTTGATCCGAGCTCTACCACGCAGGACATTGTCGCCTCGTTCTTCGTACTAAACAACGGTACATCGAACTCATCAGAATTTTATCCAGACCGCATCGCTGAGTGCTTCCAGGCCGAGGATGGAGATGTAGCATTTGCCTATGGCTCCCAAGAAGGATTTGAATGCGAGTCGCAGACAGCAGACATTTGCTTCCTGGACGAGGGGCTATTGGCCCTGCCCCCTATCGCGGAATACCCCACTCCGTCAATAATGTACAACCCCAGCAATTTATCGGTTGTGACTCGTACCACGATATTGAACTCGTTACTGTCACTCAACGGCGAGATGTACCTAGAGAATTTCACCTCCCTCGGCAGGTCCTACACAGGGTGCTACGACATCTCGATTCACAAGGTGGACGATGAGTCTCCAAGGGGTGCCTGCGGATCAGAAATTCTGAAGGCCCTTTTCCGTTCCAATGGGGTATCCAGAACCACCACTCAGGCTCACCTTGAGGGGCTCAATGCAATGCTGTCCGTACTACCAGAAGGCACAATCCTAGCGTGATCCGCTCGATCTATGTCTGTTTACCGTCGAATTCAGGGTCCCACTCTGAAGCCCATACAGACACTGGCTCGCCCTCGATCTCTATCAGCCCGACTTTGTGTATTCTACTGCATCTCATCAAAGCCCTCTCCATCTCATGCGGTTGTGGGTCATGATCGAACTCCTTTCGCATGTAGGCGATGATCTCCTTCGTATTGCAAGAGGAAACATCCACCCTCTTTCGAATAAGGCCGACGATTCTTCTATACTCCCACTTCTCACTTTGACGGCTCACCCAGATGCCTCCATGAATGCACGGTGCGCCTCTTCCGTGTCAAATTCCACAACAAGAGGGGATATCACGCCACATGTTTTGCATTGGTACTGCCTCCCGGTCTCGAAACCCATGTAGGGGTATACCTCAATGCTGAAGCAGGAGCCACATGCTCGTATCGTCACGACCATACTGAGGCGCCTGAATCAGTTTAACCTTCGTCTACAAGGCTTTGGAAAGGGACATGATCCTACTGTTTACTTTCACATTCACACTTAGCCCCATTGAGTTCTTTTCATACCAAGCTTGGTTCATTCTAGGCGCCATGGGCAGGACAGTAGCGACTTGGAGAGACCGCATCGAGAGGCGAATTGCGGCATGGTCAGGCTTTAGGCGAGCATTGAGGCTAGACGACAGGATTGCTTTCGATTACCTCCTTAATTCGGTGAGGAGTAGATCTTCAGCATGTGGAATGATGCCGGCTTCCGATGAGTTCGAACCAGCATTGCTGTCGATGCTCATTGACTTGGAAGCGCGGCTGTCCAAGGTCGAAAAGGAGCTTTCAGAAAATGGCTGAAGGTTGGATATTGGACGCATATCCAGACCGCATGTCTGATAGAATGACAGTGTGGCTAAAACACAGTGACGGATCCGCAACACGGCACCTACTCGACTGGTCGGCGACCATCCATGTGCACTCAAGCGGTGAGAACCTAAAGTTCCTGGAAGAAATGCTTTCCAGGCCTTCATACAGATACATGCATGGGGGCTTGATCACCCGTAGGGAATCTCACTACATTGAGCATGGCTCGTCCGCTTTGAGGGAGGTTCTCGCCATAAGAATTGGAAGGGCGAAGGGCATAGGAAAGATTGCTAATTCGATCCTGTCAATAGGTTCTTGGAAGGACTTTGAGATCTTCTCAGTCGACCCTAGGCCTGCACAGAGATTCCTGCATGAGATGGGGGTCAGACCATTCAGCAGAGTCCTGATAGATGGTGGTAAGATTTGTGCCCTAGGCAGTGACAGCATGGATAGCCAAGATCTTCCTCCCCTCAGAAAGGCGTCCTTGCTGGTTGATTGCAGAGACCCTCTCGGCAAGAGAACTGCATCAGGATCTATAGAATGGGTGGAAATCAAAGATCTAGGGGATGGCCATTCGAAGTCAGAAGAGCGGGCGATTCGCGTGTCGAGCAGAGATTTCAGCCACTCCGTGGAATTTATACAAAGCATAAGCGAACATATAGTTCGAATAGATCCTGATATCTTGGTGACCGATAAGGGCGATAGCATAGATTTCCCTGCATTGTTGTCCGAAGCGCTCTCCGAAAAGATCGACCTGCGATTCGGCAGGGAGGGCGGCAAGGTGGATAGGCGGAGAGGGGCTGTGACTAACTGGAGCTACGGAGAATTGCTGAGATCAGAGGCATATCACGCCATAGACGGGAGGGCGCATGTCGACTTCGGCCATTCATTCATTGCCAAAGAGGGAGGGATAGAAGGGCTGATTGAAGTTTCAAGAATGTCTGGCATACCCTTGCAGGACCTATCTAGGCTTTCTCCCGGGTCTGCGATCTCAGCCATACAGATTAGGCAGTCGATGGAGGATGGGATTCTTGTGCCATGGAAAAAAAACAGGGCAGAGGATGTCAAAAATGGAAGGGATTTGTTACTGGCTGACAGAGGAGGGTTGTATCTGGATCCTGTCCCAGGAGTCCACAGAGATGTCTTCGAGTTAGATTTCACCAGTCTGTTCCCAAGCATAATCGCGACAAGGAACATAAGTCCCGAGACCATGAACTGTTCCTGTTGTGATACAGATGGACCAATAGACGGGAATAGGTTGCTACCCCTTGACCCAGAAGATGCCAAACAGAAAGTTAGAGATGGAATGTTTTCAGATCGCGTCGAGGGACTGGCCGTACCTGAAATTGGGGGGCATACATGCGGAAGAGTACGTGGTTTTCTCGGGAGAGTGGTTGCGCCCATAATCATCAGGAGAATGGAACTGAAAGCCTTGGTCGAGTTCAAGGGCGACAAGTGGGATAAGCGGCAGAATGTTCTCAAGTGGCTACTAGTGACTTGTTTCGGATACACGGGCTACAGAAATGCAAGGTTCGGAAGAATAGAGTGTCATGAGGCCATATGTGCTTGGTCCAGGGAAATTCTACTGGGTGCAAAGGATCTTGCAGAAGAAGAGGGGTGGAGTTGCCTACATGCCATAGTTGACTCAATCTGGCTAATTGATAATAGGGGGAGAGGGATGGAAGATCAACGTGATTCCATAACTAGGCTCATGCAAAAAATAGAGATCATGAGTGGGATACCAATAGAGATGGAAGACCTGTATAGCTGGATCGCATTCATACCAAACAAAACTACGGGCGTATCATCTCTGACGAAGTACTTCGCTCATGGTGAAAATGGCTGGAAGATCAGGGGTATCGAGCTCAGGCAGCACTCGACATGCAAATGGGTACGCAGGATTCAGGAAGAAATCTTAGAACATATGAGATCTGATTCTCCAGAGGAGGCTCTAGCCAACTCGATCAGGGCGTATCTGAGAAACCTAGATCAGATGAAGAATGGAGAGGTTCCGCTTGGCGACTTGGTGGTAAGAAGAAGAGTGAAGAAGGTTGTTGCCGACTACAAAGTGCAAAACCTGACTTTCTCAGCATTGATGAGGGGGGATCTGATGGGACAGCAGAACCCCCCGGGAAGGAAGATTGGCTTCGTCGTTGTGAATAAGAGGCGCTCTATGCCCTCAGAGAGAGTCAGGCTGGAGTCGGAGGTCAATTCTGATCCAGAACTACTCAAGGGGATAAGGGGTGACTTCCACTTCTATGAAGCGCTGGCTCGTCGAGCGTCTTGCTCCATCCTCTCTCCGTTCGGCGTGTCTGAAGACACTTTATCCAGTGGAGGGCGTATACAAACGACCCTGGATGATTGGTTTGAGACGTAGAAATCTCTCAATGAGACGCTTGCAGCGAGAGATTGAATCGGGTTTGCTGTGATCTGAAGGTTGTGATGCGTTGCGACGATATTTGTTCCATCATAAGAGGCGATGGAGACCTTGTCGTCAGCACACTCGTTCATTTGGGCAGGAAGGCCCCTTTGAACGTCATTGGCACTGGGCTCGGGCATTGTCATCACAACCAGGACATTCCGACTCTGGGCCAAGGACTTGATTCTCTCAAGAGACTCTGAAAGCATAGAGAGGCCTTCTGCCCTCCTGACCTGCATATCTCCGAACATGCCGATGAGATCCGTTATGAGCACCAGCCTGATTTCCGATTCTTGCGCGTTGGATCTGATGTCCTCCTTTGCACGTCTGACCAGATCCACCATCTGATGTGCTGTGAAAGCCCGACATCCTTGCAATAGTCGGAGTTTCTCTGGGGAGCTACCCCTCTTGGAGAGCAAGGGTATCAGACGAGAGGGGTCGAGAGCCATTCCCCCGTCTATCCAGTGGACTATTCTGCCAGAGCAAATCTCGTCACAGATCATTTCGAAGGCAACGGCATGCGTGCAGTTTCTCTTTCCCGCCAGCAGCAGTGTTCGTCCGGTTGCAGGCTTCGGAAATGACGATGAAAGTCCCACTGCACCCCATGAAATTAGATTGGTGCTGTGACCCATAGAAGGTTGAAGAGAATCGGGGGTCTCATTACCTTTTCACTTGGGATTCGATCAAATCCCTGTATATCTCTCCGCTTTGCCTCAGAGATCGAGTTTGATTCCCATAATTGACCTCATAAAGCCCGAAGCGCATCGAGTATCCCTCGGCCCATTCAAAGTTGTCCATCAGAGACCAGTAGTGGAAAGACTTGACATCATATCCGTCCTTTATGGCCTCGGATAGTATCCAGATGTGTCTCATGAGATGTTCGGGCCTAAGAGAATCGGAGGCGTCTGCTACGCCATTCTCCGTAACCTCGATCGGGACGCCGAAACCAGATGCATATTCTATTGCCCTCCTAAATCCCTCGGCGTACATCGGGTATCCGAAATCGGTCTCAATCTCATGCTCTCTTCTCTGGAAATCCAGATCCTTGGTAGCCGTGGGAACGAAGAGTCCGGTGATGAAATGGGTGTAATAATTCAATCCAATGAAGTCCAAGGAAGACCTCGCGCCCTCAATCCTCGAGCCGAACATCCTGCCCTTCAGAATGGCCCTTTTCCAAGCGCCATTCCAAATCCAGTCCAAAAGTCTGCTCGCCGCCCAATCAATTGGGCTCCATCGATTGGTTGGATCGAACAAAGTAACATTCTTGGCCATTCCGATCGAAGAATTCGGATTTTTCGACTTCAACAGGTTGTACACCCTGGCATGGGCTCTCATCATGTTCTTCATCACGGAAATGCAGAGCCTGATTGATCGTTTCCCTGGTGGGAACTGGCCTAGGGCATACCCCATCGAGGAGAAGACTACTGGTTCGTTTATTGTGCACCAAATACTGACTCTATCAGAGAGAGCGTTGTGCACCTTCTCGCAGTAATTTACGAATTCAGGTATGTTCTCAGCTTTAGAGAATCCCCCTTTCTCCTCCCACCAAGCAGGGTGGGAGAAGTGATGGAGCGTAATCATAGGCCTTATTCCCTTAGATAAAAGGTCGTCCACCATTCTGGAGTATTCCTGAAGTGGCCCCTCTTCCCAAACCCCCTGTTCGGGCTCCAACCTACTCCATTCGATTGAAAATCGATAAGTGCTGAGGCCGAGGTCTGAGATCAGCTGAAAGTCCTGCTTCCATAGATTCCAGTGGTCGCATGCTTGGCCACTCTGCTCCATCTCGTTGGATGACTCAAACACGGTCCAATTGTTCCTCAAGCCGCCCTCGATCTGATGTGCTGCAGTTGCGACGCCCCAGTGAAATTCATCTGGAATTACGATTGATGTCAAGTCCAGGTCTCCCCAATCCATGTGCGGCTCAGGGTGTGTTCTCCTGAGGTAGACTACGAAGGTGAAGAGGAGTAAGGATCCTACCAAAAGCAACATCGCGAGATTGTCAATCACACCACTACGAGGGGTACCGGCCTCATATATGGTCCGAAATTGGGATAATGCTGACGACGCTTACAGAAGTCTGACTGTCAACCGAGCCCCTGTCTATTCCTTCGATGGTAGCCAATCTCCTATCCACAGGGACATGCATATCAAGAATGCCTGAGCAAGGGCCCTTAGGATGTGCCCCTTGGTAGACAATGTTGAACCCCCTATGGGGATGTCATTGATCCACATGTTCAGATTCGCCCAGTAAAGCACGACCAGCATAATCGCGATTAGGATTGATGCCTCGGGCCTGTAGTAAGGAAGGATAATTCCGATGCCTAGAATGATCTCGAAAAGGCCACTCAGATAGACCCAAAATCTCGGGTTTCCGAGTTCCTTCGGCACTATGGGCTCAAACCATGCAGGGTCTTGGAAGTGTCTGAGCCCAACAAGTACAAAGGATGCTCCGAAAATAAGCGTTACAAGTTCCATCACGTACCCCCTCATGTCGCCTCCGGAGGGCTCAGCGTATACAAGTTAGGGATTCATGACACCCATAACAAGACCACTTCGTGGAGTCCATGAGCGAATACTGGGGACGATGGGCCTGATTCAGTCGAGGGGCTGTTCCACTATCTCTGCCATCATCACTGACTCTTCAGGGTCCATGCCGGCTCTCCTCGACCTGAATATCGTGATTATGGCGAATGACGCCAATAGGGTCGCTGCGAGTATGGAAATCGCAAAGGCGATCTTCGATTCGCCATCTTCCGAAATTGAGCCCTCAACGGTCATCACGATGGGGATTGAGGACCCTGAATCTCCAACTGCCCTGATCTCTACGTCTTGAGCTTCAGACCCGATTTTCCCCTTGTCAATGGAGAATGACCAGTTGAATGGGATCAGAGCGCTACCCTCGACATTGTCATTTTCGTAGTCGACTTCCTTCCAATCCCCGTAACCGACCCTGTATTCGACTCGGCTTACTTGGCCTTCGATGGCCCATGAGTGCCCTTTGAGCACGATCTCGTCCCCGTATTCCGTGCGGTTCAACAGATGTGCCTGTTTGGTCCAATCGATCAAGCCGTAATCCGACGAGTTACCCATGTGCAGTGCCATTTCAACCGCTTTTCTGGCATCCACCATGCCCCATCCGAAATCCCTGTTCCAATAGGGATCTATCTCTGGAAATGTGGGTTCGCCGCGCCTCTCCGCGGTTTTCTTGAGAATCTCCCTGATGACTAGCGGGCCCAAGGATGGATTGGCCTCGATCATGAGGGCGATGACGCCAGTCACGGCAGGCGTGGCATATGACGTACCCGACCCCCTCCCAGTGTAGCTGTTCGACGATGCATCCTGCCCGGGAATGTTATTGTTGCAACCTCCGCTTGAGACGCAACCCTCTGCTTGGATGATGTTCGATCCTGGTGCGGTAACATCTGGCTTCAACTCATTCACCGGATTGTTGTCACCATTGTCTCTCCTGGGCCCTCGGCTCGAGTATCCCGCGATGGTGTCGTCCGACCTTTCTATTGTGTTCTGATCGTCGGTGGATCCCACTGTTATCGCGAGGCTACTTGACCCCATGCCCGAGAATCCGTCGTTGTCTGGGCCATCGTTCCCTGCAGCAACACTGACTGTGACGCCGGCCAAGGTGGCCTCATCGAGTATTCTGCTGTGCATATCCTGCCCATCGCTGCCGCCTCCCTCATGGCTGGTGATGCCCCATGAGAGGGAGATTATGTCAATTCCATGCAGGGTTTCATCCACTCCTTGCCATGGTGTGTCCTTGTTGTCAATTATCCATTGAAGTCCATTCATGGCTGACTCGTAGAACTCCTGCTCCAGGAGATAGTTCTCGAATGGCCCTGCCCCTACGTCGGTTCCAATCCTGACGTCGATGAGGGTCGCGTTGGGGGCTGATCCGTAGAATCCGGTCTGCTCCCCATCGGGGCCAATTCCCGTTGCAGCTGCCATTCCCATGCAGGCAGTGCCATGCTGGTTGCCATCGTCGGGGTCGAAGGACCCGTCAGATTGCCTTCCGCCCGCGAGTATGCACATCGGATCTGAGTGGACGAAACAGACGGCATCATAGCCTGCGACGTGCTTGCCAGACAGGCCCGGGTGCTCACTGTCAACTCCGGTGTCTGTCAGAGCGATATTCACACCATTTCCTGTTACGCCGAGATCCCATGCGCCGACTGGGTAAATGTCTGATGGGCTGGCCTTCGTCGCCGGGGTCTGTATGTCGCCAAAGAACTGCAGCCTTCCGTACTCCTCGACCATTACAACGCCCTCTAATCCAGACAATTGGTGCAGTAGATCCGTCTCGACCTGCCCCAGCAGAACTGCATTGACTGCAGGGACATGCACCCGAGGCACCAACCCCAGTGACATCAGTGAGAGCAAATCACTGGACTCGATGTCCCGGGAATATGATAAGCCCACCCATTGCAGCGGGTTGTCGGACTCCAAGGAGTCATGAATTCCATTCCGGTTTGCGTCAAGTGAGGTCCTCTCCCACCATTGATTGTCACTATTGACAATGGGGGTCCGAACGGGAGTGAAGTCGTTTTGATCAAGGAGGACTTGGGGGGAGTTGTCCTCCACCATGCTGACACCATCTGCAAGGAGGCTACCTGACAAGGGCAGAGCGAGGGTCAAAACTAGCAACTCAGCCAAGATGGCCCTTTTCTCCATGAGTCGGCTGTAGAGGATTAGGGTCAAGAAATATCCGGACTGATGTCAGGTTTCTCTCTGGTGGGCGATACAGGATTCGAACCCGTGTCACCGGCTTAGAAGGCCAGCATGATATCCAGACTACACCAATCGCCC
>DAGH01000007.1:0-217 GCA_002495675.1 Euryarchaeota archaeon UBA182
CGTCGTCATCCGTGTCAGCGTTGTTCCCCAGACCATCTCCATCAGTGTCAATTGACTCTGCCGGGCTTTTCGGGAAGGCGTCTTCCTGATCTGGTACTCCGTCCCCGTCATCGTCCGAGTCCGCGTTGTCGCCAACCCCATCCGAATCGGTGTCTATGGTCTCGAGGGAGTCCAGGGGAAAGGCATCCTGTAGGTCTTGTACCCCATCTCCATCATC
>DAGH01000007.1:552-16458 GCA_002495675.1 Euryarchaeota archaeon UBA182
TCCGAGTCCGCGTTGTTGCCAAGCCCGTCGGAGTCCGTATCGAGTGTTTCGGAGGAGTCCAGAGGGAAGGCATCCTCCTCGTCAAGAACGCCGTCATCGTCATCGTCTGAATCCGCGTTGTCGCCTATTCCGTCCGAGTCCGTGTCTGTAGTTTCGAGGGGATTGGTTGGGAATGCGTCATTCAGATCGAGTACGCCATCACCATCATCATCGGAGTCTTCATTTGAACCGATACCGTCTCCATCAAGATCGTCCCATTCAGCGAGATCGAGCGGGAAGGCATCTTCGGTATCATTGAATCCATCATTGTCGTCATCTAGATCCATATTATTGCCAATTCCATCCGAGTCTGTATCGACCCATTCCGTGCTGTTGAATGGGAATGAATCTAATGTGTCTGGATAGCCATCATTATCATCATCTGGATCTATGACGTCGCAGATCGAGTCTTGGTCGAAATCCGATGGGATTGATGTATTGTTCATGGGATCAGTGCCGCACTGTGACTCAATGATGTCGATCCACCCATCGTTGTCATCGTCGTAATCCGAATTGTCCCCGAGTCCATCCCCATCCCAATCGGAGGACTCCGTATCATCGAGTGGGAAGTGGTCGGAGTCATCCAAAACCCCGTCATTATCATCATCGTGGTCTCGATGTGTCCCGAAATCGGTTATCTCGGGGTTCGTCATGTATAGACTCGTTGGCAATACGATATCATCTATCCATGCTGCATCCAGCCCGTTGGAAACGGTGACGTCCTTGGTGTAACTCCACCTGAGAGTGTGAGTGCCTGGTGAAAGCATGAAAGAGTGATTCGTCCAATCAATATCCCCTGACCAAGATTCCACTTGGGTTCCGTCGATGTAAAATTCCAAAAAGTCATAGTTAGATTCAGAGTCTACTTTGAATGCAAAACTGCCAGTCGCGCCCTCGGTGGCAATTACCAACGAAATCGATGATGTTGAGCTATCGCTAATCGACCCGGACCTCAGAGAATTACTTCCCGAGTTGAAAATCGAGTTTTGGATATACCATGGGGTGCCAGTGCCAACATCCCACTGGAATGTCGAATTCAGATTTGGATCTTCGAAACCGTCTGTTTGGAAGTTGCAACATACAGGCTTGTATGTTTCGTCTGCCTTCCCATCTCCATCTGTATCCTGCCATGCTTGGTCGTCCAATGGGAAAGCGTCCATATTGTCTTCCACTCCATCGCCGTCATCATCCATGTCGATGGCATCACACATACCATCTGAGTCAGTGTCCGCAGTCGGTATGCTGAGTGCATTATATGGATCGGTCCCACAGATCAATTCGGACACATTTGACCAAGTGTCACCGTCTATGTCGTCATCCATGGCATCGCAGGTCCCATCGTTGTCAGAGTCAAGCGGCGTCGAATTAGGGTCGTTGAGTAGTGAGCCACATAAGTTCTCCTCTTCATCAGACCAACCATCCCCATCGGCGTCCGCATCTGTTCCATGGATTACAAGTTGCCAATCATTAACAGTGCCATTTGAGGACGTTGGATTGACATCGATAACCTCGACAGTCCATGTCCCGGAACTTATTTCCTCGAAATGGTGCATGCTTACCATTTTGTGATATCTCATGTTCCCATAGTCTGCAGGGTTGGTGTCTGCAAGTATCGATGTATATCCACTCGGGGAGGTCAGGGTAATTATGAGGTCCCCTGGATCGTCATGGTCAATATCCATGTACAACTCCACACTTTCTATGCTCACCATGTCGGTAACTGTATGCGAGAAAGACAAGGGAGATCCGGTTGAAGGTATGTTGACGGAGGGGGTGTATAGGGGTGAGGACACATTGACCTCGGTTCCTAGGTGAGTCCAGTTCTCTGCAAGATTCACGGCTGCGGTGGCGTCTACCATCCCGAATCCATAGTAATGGCTGACTGGCAAACCTGCTCCGTTAACAGACCAGTTTTCATGATTGATGTCATTTGGTGTCGAGGAGTGTACCAATATCGCTTGCATATCCCGCCAAGTTAACGTTGGGTCTGCCTCCAAGATTAAAGCGGTCAAACCAGCAACCTTTGGTCCTGAAGATGATGTGCCTCCAAAGTCGTCAGTGTAGTTCGTGGTACTGTATCCTACACTTCCCGTCCTATCGGCGGTGGTTATACCCAATGGACCGCCATTTGATGGGCCCACTACCAATACAGGTGCGCCTATGCTTGAATACCAAGACTGTTCTCCGTTGTATGTTATAGCTCCAATTGCAATTGTATACCTTGATTTCTGATATCCTTTCTGATTCACGTTTTCATCCGTTGTATACTCGTTCCCTGCTGAGAATGTGAAAATATTTCCTAGAGAGGATCTCCCATTGTATACGCCCGATTCCAACATGGCCGCTTGGCTGGGGCCCAGACCTTGAAAACCAGCACCGCCATAACCCCAGGAATTATGATAGATGTCGATGTCTTGATTGAAATCTGACAATGCTGGGATTGAAGCGCCACCACATAGGAACCTAGCGTGATTATGACTAGCGCCCCATGCCACGCCGGCTATTCCTATTCCATTATCTCCTACTCCTGCTGCTACACCAGAAACAGCGGTTCCATGGTTGTCACTCGCCTGTACTGGATTCGGATCTGGGTCGTTATCACAGTAGTCGTAGGATGTAGTTGAGTCATAAGTCGCTTGAAGATCCTCATGGGTGGTATCCAATCCATCATCGACAACCCTAATCAGGACACCAGACCCATTGTATCTATCCCAAGCCCCTGTTATGTTCAAGTCAACGCCAGGCACGGAATTGTATTGTCCGGTGTTGATCAGGTGCCATTGATCGGAGATCATTGGATCATTTGGCACCCCCATAGGAACGGGCTGAAGGAAATCGTACAACGGTGAATATAACTCGATTTCACCATTTCTTTGTAGTGTTTCGAGCTCCTTTTCATCGACAAATTCTCCAGGAATTACGTATACGTCCTCAAGGAATGCATCAGGGATTACAGACTCGGAGGGCATGGTTTTCGACAGCAATTCCGGGTTTGTCGTCACAATGGTCCATCCAATGTGTTCAACATCCGGACCCATGTGTTCGAGGGAGGCCCTTTCGCGCGCAAATGACCATTGCAATTCAGTGGAAAGAGCATCAATAATCGGTGTATGGTGGTCAAAAAGCGAGTTTTCTTCCTCAGGTTCTTCGTTTGCACTACTCTGGGCTTGTGCAGCCGGAGCGATTATACTCGAAATCATCAACAAGACGAGGAGGCTGGACAACGCACTACGGGCCATCATAACTCCAATGGCTGACTTCAATGTTTTAATTGGTGTTCTTCTTTGATGGCCTGTCGGGCGATTCGTGACCGGAAATAACTCTGGGGTGGTGCAGGCGGCAGGATTCGAACCTGCGAAGCACTATGCAGCGGATCTTGAGCCCGCCCCCTTTGACCACTCGGGTACACCTGCGTCCCTACGAAGGCTGTTGCGTTATTGAGTTCGACGGAAGAGAGAAATTACAACAAGGTAATCAAGGAATCATTGAAGGATCGTTTACTCAAGCGCAGCATAATGAGCGAGTTGGAGAAGGGCGAGGAACACGACCTAACTCCGGGTGAACTCGATAGGATTGAGAAGGCGATCTTTGAGATAGCACGCCAACAAAGGGGGAAATTAGTCCCCGTCGCATTGCCATTCCCTGATTTCTGGAGTCGTGTTGGACAATTGATAATTCATCTCGAGCGGGAAATAGACGATATGCGACGAGAAGGTGCAGGGAGCGCCCGTCTGTCAACTGCCACTAGAAGGCTGTCTAATATCAGGACGCAGTTGCGAAACTTGGCCAATTTAAGATTGAACGCACTCACCAGCAATGCAGTGGTGGACTCGTTGTTGGGCCAGAGTAAGGATAATTCCGCAAAAACAGGCAAATCAATAGATTGGTCGAAGATGGATGTAAAAGAGAGGATTTTCCACTCTGAGGTCTCTATCGCCGTCGACAAATTCCGAAGGGTCGCTTCATGGAATTTACTCATGGGCATAGAGGAAAAGATCGAGGAAAATCCCGTTGGTGTACCTGAATTGACTGTTTTTGAAAATGTTGGATCAGGGGAATTAGCCCCATTACCCGATCCCATTGCAAAAAGTTCCGATAATTGGAATGATCCTGACATGGACGAGGAGGATAGGATTAGGGCGATAGATGCAGGATATTTTGAGGTGCCTGCCCCACCTACGCCTGTTGCAAATGAGCCACATTTGGTACGAGTTAGAATAATTCAGAACAGTGAGGACCCCATCATCGATGAAGATGGACGAGAAATTAGTATAATCAAAGGTGAGTTTTGCGAATGCTCGCGAAAAATGAGTGAGACTCTGATCTCGATAGGATTGGCAGAACCTGTTGACGCTTGAACGAGGAATGACCAAATGCCTCTGAGTCGGATAGGTATCCATGTCGAGTGATGGTTCCGTAAGCTTGGAAATGATTCAACACCTAAGAGAAAGATTTTCTCAAGATCCAACAAATAAGCTCCTGCAGAACGCACTGAGCAACGGACACTTGATCGATGTCGCATTGGACAGGGATATTGTCCAGAGCACAGACTCTTCATTCAGTACGAAATTGGATAGTTGGACTGCTACGAATCAAAGGTCCAGTGGTAGGTGTTGGCTTTTCGCTGCTTTGAACCTCTTCAGACCAGGAGCAATGGATATGATGAATATGAAAGACTTTGAATTCAGTCAGGCACACATACATTTCTGGGATAAGTTCGAGCGGTCCAATTGCTTTCTTGAATCAATGATAGAATTGGGGAATAGGGACATTGGAGATCGTACCGTTCACTTTCTGCTGAGCGATCCCATCGGAGATGGGGGTCAATGGAATATGGCCATGAATTTGATTCGTAAGCATGGACTAGTTCCTAAGTCAGCATTCCCTGAATCCAAATCTAGTAGCGCCACTCGATGGATGAATGCGAGCCTAAAGGATCTTCTGAGATCTTCTGCCTGTGAGCTAAGAGATATGATCTCTAGGGATGTCGGGCTTGAGGAGGTCCGAGCTAGGAAAAAAGAAATGATTGGGGGTGTCTGGAGATTATTGTGCATGCATCTGGGGACGCCGCCAGAGAGATTCAGCTGGCAGTGGAGAGACAAGGATGACGTTTTTCATAGAAAAGGGGAGATGACTCCATTGGAGTTTTCTTCGCAGTTCGTCAGCGTTGATTGGGATGACTATGTGTGCCTTGTTCACGACCCTAGAAATGACATGTACAAGACCTACACCGTGGACAGATTGCAAAACGTAGCCGGCGGGCCACCAGTGGTGTACCTAAATGTCCCCATTGAGGAAATGAAGAGGATCACGATGGAGATAATCGAAGATGGGCTTCCTGTTTGGATGGGTTGTGATGTTGGGAAACAGATGCATAGGAAGCGAGGCTTATGGGATTCAAACTTGTATGACCTGCAGGGATTGTATGGATTCCAATATGGTATGGACAAACGTGATCGACTGATTCATGGTCAGACTGTGATGACGCACGCAATGTTGTTCACTGGGGTTGACGTGGTGGACGGGTCTCCACGAAGGTGGAGAGTAGAGAACTCTTGGGGGACAAAGGAAAGCGGGGACAAGGGATTCTTCACGATGAATGACAACTGGTTCGACGATTACATGTTTGAGATTGCCTCACCGAGTTCAAAACTATCCGAGGAGATGAGGAAAGGGCTCGAAACAAGTGCAACTATGTTACCAGCGTGGGACCCTATGGGATCACTAGCCAGGAGAGGGCCCTTATTCTGACAATCAAGCGAGATTTCTCAGTGAAAGTTCTATTGTGACAGAGTCTGGTATTGGGATTCTTAGGACCTGCCTGAGAGCAGTTTCATCTTTTGCGGTATTTGTGACTAATTCCAAGAGTCTCTTGTGTATCCGCATTTCCCAATGGTCGTAAGTCTCAGAACCTTCCCCTGAGGGTGCTTTCCTACAGGGGACGACTAACTTCCGTGTTGGTAGTGGAATGGGTCCTCTGAGCTTGACGCCAGATTCATCCGATATCCTCTTTATCTGCGTGCAGACTGTGTCTACGTCCTCGTGATTTTCCCCGGTGAGCTTGATAGTGGTGACGACTGGCATCCAGTTACCACCTCAGTCCCCAGGTTCAAGCCTTCTTCTCGATCTTGGCGCAAACGCCTGCCGCAACGGTCTTCCCCATGTCACGTATTGCGAATCTTGAAAGCTCTGGGAACGCATCTTGCTGCTCTATTGCCATTGGCTTTGTGGGTTGGAACCTGACCAGGGCGGCATCGCCCGACTTAAGGAAAGCAGGGGTCTCCCCCGTCTTCAGATTCTTCACGAGTTCGACGAACCTGACCGCTACTTGTGCGGTGTGTGCGTGGAAAACGGGTGTGTACCCCACACCAACGGCCTTTGGTATGTCCATTATCTGTATGTTGCCCAAGAAGGTCTCATCATGTCTGACGAAGGTAGGTGGATTATCTTGGTATCCTGCGATGTCCCCTCTTCGGATGTCTGTGACTGCTAAGCCCCTAACATTGAATCCAACGTTGTCTCCTGGCTCAGCTCTATCGACCTGTGTGTGGTGCATCTCAATGCTCTTTACCTCAGCCGATTTCTGGCTTGGGTTGAACACTACTGTCTTTCCTGGATTCAACACTCCGGTTTCGATCTTTCCAACGGGTACTGTTCCTATTCCGCCAATCTTGTAGACGTCTTGGATGGGCAGCCTTAGAGGGCGATCAGTCGGCTTGGGTGGCATTGTGATTGCGTCGATTGCCTCGAAGAGTGTTGGGCCTTTGTACCAAGACATGTTGTCACTCTTCTTGTAGATGTTCTCGCCATTCTGGGATGAGCCTGCGATGAAGTTCACATCGTCGGGTTTGAAGCCTGCCATCTTGAGAAGGTTGGAGACCTCGGTCTTAACTTCGTTGTACTTCGATTCTTGGTAGTCAACACCACTGATGTCCATCTTGTTGATGTTCACGATCAGTTGTGTGACACCGAGGACCCTCGCTAGGAAGGCGTGCTCCTTGGTCTGTGCGTTCACACCATCGTTGGCCGCCACGACGAGAACTGCGGCATCTGCCTGGCTTGTGCCTGTGATCATGTTCTTCACGAAGTCTCTGTGCCCGGGGGCGTCGATGACTGTGAAGTAATAGTTGGGGGTGTAGAACTCCTTGTGCGCGACGTCGATGGTAATTCCGCGCTCTCGCTCTTCTTTCAGGCCGTCCATGACGTATGCCAATCCGAAGCCGGCCTTCCCTGACTCGCTTGCGAGCTTCTCATTTTTATCGATCACGTGCTGTTCAATGTGTCCGCTGTCTAGTAGCAGTCTTCCGACAGTCGTTGACTTTCCGTGGTCGACGTGACCAATGAATACAATATTTAGATGCGGCTTGCTTTTATCTTCCCACTGTGAACCCATGTTGTACACCTCTAGGTGAGCCGGCGACTTGAGGTGTGTATTTGAACCTCACCCCCCAAAGCGAATACAGAACAACGCCAATTTGGGGCCTGATGGTAGCCGAACCTATCTATATTGGAGTTCGATTACGAACGAGTTTATTTTGGTGTTGTGACTTTCATCATTGGTTAGGTCAACAGACCAAGTGTTGGCTTGGAATGCCCGTATGGTTGAGCCGCTCACGACCTGCCAAACGCAATACTCGTCGGACTGGCAGTCTCCTGCATCGCGATTTTCGTTCTCGATCTGGGTGGTGTTGGATACTTCTTTCTCTTGGGTCGTGGTGTTGTATAGGAACAGATCGAGTTTGTTAGCGGTGGTCGCACCGCCAGTGAATATTGGCTGGTCATCATCTTCTTGCGGGTATTCTAATTTCACCCTGAGGTATCGAATTCTATCTTTCCCATCTGCCTCGTAGGTGACTGGGAAATCCCATGCCATTTCTACAGGATCGTTGATGCTAGCGTCTATGATGAAGTCCTTCCACTCGCCTCTGTAGTTGACATAGATCATCATCTCGTCACTGTCGGTGAGACCGTTGCTCGAGGTCACTGTCAATTTCACCTCGAAGGCGCCACCTGTTTTTTCGAATGAAATTGACTGGCCCGTCGCATCGTTGTCGTTGTCAGTTATACCATCGCCATCTGAGTCGTCCGTGGTGTCCAAATCCCACTCCCATTTGTCGATATAATCAATCCCACCCGCATCAGATGAAGAGCCATCGACTTCTACGGTGGTTGTGAAGTCCACTGACCTATCTCCCTCGTCCTTGTCCTCATCACAGACCCATATCAAGACGAAGTCTCCATTCGGGGGCTCTTCTCCGTCACAATCATCCATTTTATCTCCAGATATCAGGGCTGTTGGCTTTTTTGCGGTGGATTCAATTACTGTAATGTTCTTTTTCAGGGTAGTTTCGTAGTTTCCATCAGCCACGGTTAGGGCTACGCTGAACGTGCCCGTAGATGTGTAAGCATGGCTCGTGGTAAGGCCTGTACCTACATTCCCATCCCCGAAGGTCCAGGAAAATGTCAGGGAGTCCCCATCTGGATCTGAGCTTCCAGCCGCACTGAAAGTCACAGTGTCCCCCTCTCGCACTGTTCCTGAGGGCTCTATGTTCATTTGGGCTGTAGGCGCATCATTCAATCCGAGGGTGGCTAGGCAGCCCCCAGTGGCGGAGACTGCTATAATTAGCACCATGATCGTGGCCCTCGACATTGCTACCATGCTCTACCTCCTGAAGTGGTTGGAAATGAATCCTGCGATTCTATGTTCCTAGAAATCAAAGAGGGATTGTTGCCTAGAGCCCTGAAGTAGGTCGCTTTCGCTCCAGCTGAATGCCTCGGTGATCCTACCAAGAGCTGTTGCCAGCCTTTTTGCATAATATTCTGAGTCGTATTCTGGCGGATCGTCCCCGAGTTCTTCAGTGAGCCACGCTGTGACCTTCATGGGGGACGACTTTGCGTCTGTGACCACATAGCCCACCTTCATTCCGGGGGTAAAGCCCAAACCACGTTCGATCCTTTGTTTTGCGGCCCTAACGTATGGCAAACCATCAGGGTTCGAGTAAACTGAGAAATCAACTGAGCCGTCTTTCCTTATCTTGCCCTTGCAAGAACGGCTGATTACGAGGTCTGCAACATCGACTCTACCCATCCTCACGTCTTCTATTGTCTTCCTAGTTCGATCGACTGCGAATTCCTCCTTCCCCTCAAGTATTTTCTCGAATAACATTGTCATGGTTGAGGTTAGAAGTTTGAAAGAATCCGTCCTCCGGACCTCATAGCCGCGAATTAACATCTCCTCCCTTGGCCATACAACTCTACCAACGTACCTTTTCTTCGCCCCATGCGAGAAGAATGCTGACATGGCAGTCTCAAACTCTAGCTCTGCCCCCTCTTTGGAATATTTCGATGCGAGTCTTCTCCCGAAACTTATGGTATCATTTCGCGCCCGTTCCCAGATTTTCAGGTTGGGGTCGTTTTCCATCGGCTTACTAATCGGCGAGTCCTCCGCATCCATTGTCCTGACGAAAATGGAGTCGGTATCTGAGTAAACCACATCGTATCCATCGTCCCCCAAGTCAGCAATTATTGACTTGATGTTGAACCTGGCCCACTCTGTAATGCTCGCTCCGATGTCCTTGTGTGTGAAGCGATAGAACGAGCTTGCAAACACCCCATAAAACGAGTTCATGAGGATCTTGACTGCGAATTGTAGCTTGTCATTCAGGAAGGCAGACTGTTCATCTCCGCTGGACCTTGCCTGCTTCGACGAGTTCTTGTAATCGTCTCTCTGTTTCATTAGATCTGACAATAGTCTCGGGACCAACCCCCTTCGAACACCAACTGATCGGTATCTTGTCCCTGTCGTGGGTGAGACCATGTCATCGTCTAATTGATTACCATCCTCGACGAGGGTGGTTGAACAGATGTTGTTGGTTATCATAATGGATGGGTACATTGATTTGAAATCCAGAACCGCGATCCAGGATTTCAAACCCGGCTCCACCTCATGAACGTAACCTCCTGCGATTTGCTCCCCCCTCCGGATCTGACGAGTAGTCGGCACCGCGACGTTTTCTCTATCTGCTAATCTGATTACAAGGGAGTCTATCCACTGGCTTGTCGTTTCAGTGGCAGCCGTTGAGAAGCTGGTCTTTGCTACCGAAGCAAGTGCTTCCTTTTCTTGAATAGATTGAAGGTGACTGAGTATATCAAGGGGCAAGTGAGTGTCTCTCAAACAATATCGGATGACCTCCAGGGGTCTTTTTGCCCATTCCTCGTCCATTCTGCTTGCGTCCACGTCCAATTTCTTCATTTCCTCGTTGTCCGGCCAGATTAGAGCCGTCACGAATCGTAGAGATTCCCGTTCAGGCCTGAGTGTCTGACGGGCTTGCCACCATGCATCCATAGGAACTCTCCCCGCGATGCTCCATGTTCGATTTTGGCCTCGATTGGGAATAGTTCTTCTTGAGTTTTCAGTTATTGGGACTCGTCCCCAACCAAACAGTTCAGGTCTTTCCCCCTTTCCAACCAGGTGTTCGGCCCTCTCCAGAATTCTTGGGAGGTCGAAGTTATCTATGTTGTATCCTGTGATCACATCAGGATCTTGTTCTCTCACCAATCTACAAATCGGCTTTAGGATGTCTTCGATCTCATCTCCATGAAAAGTGTGCTCTGCACGGGCTCCATCTCTGTCCACGACCACAGCAGCACACAGAATCCTGTTTGTGGAGATGCTAGTTTCCAAGTCTATGGAAAGGGTGACTATTGGTGCTTGGAAAGGCTCACAAGAGCTTAGATCGTCGATTTTTGCCTCGATTATTATATCCACCGGATAGAGGCCACGGCCACCAATTGAAAGGATGGCCTCTTCTGCATCTCGATCATCTTTGTGTGGGGATATGGCACCCTCCGGGGCTCTGTCTCCGCTGAACATTATTCTGCCTTTCACGGATATGTGAGGACCAAGATCCAAATCATACATCAGGCGTTTGTGAAATTGTATATCGGCGCTTGTCACCGTCCACTCAGCTCTCAGTTGATCACGGAGCCTCGTGACTACAGTCGTATCCCTGACCATTACTCTCCAATGTGGTTTTTCCCCCCGGGAGGTCCATTTGGTGACAGGGGGGAGGATTTCCGTCACACTTGAGAGATTCAAGACATCTTGAATGTCAGTCTGAGAACCCTCTCTGCCTCCCTCTTTGGGAGAGATCTCAATGTAAGGCTGCATCCCATTGACGAGAACGAGTACTGAGTGTCCGTTTTTGGATCGGCACCACATCTCAACAACAGTGTTGGAATCTCCCCATGATCGATTATCAGTGGAGATAATGCACAACTCATCCTCCCAAATGCCTGCGACCATGCCCCCCTGAAAGAGGACTTTTGATTCAATTCTTGTCGTAGGGGATTTTGTCATAATTAGCCGGAAGCGTTGAATGCCTCCTTGCTTGGAGGGATGATATGGCAGCGGCGGGGAGGGAACGTCCTCCTATCGATTGGGACTCATTGACATTCTCTTTTACGGAGACTGATCGGATGTTTGTGGCCAATGGCTCTTGGGAAGACGGATGGTCAGAGGGTCGTATGGTTGATTTCCAGCCTCTTAACCTGTCTCCGGCAGCATGCGTGCTGAACTATGGACAAGGATTGTTCGAGGGCATGAAAGCCAGAAGGACGCCTGATGGGAAGATTACACTTTTCAGACCTGAAATGAATGCAAGAAGGGCTGCGGAGGGGGCAAGAAGACTGGTTATGCCCGAAGTCTCGGAATCAATGTTCATCAAGGCCGTCAAGAAAGTTGCAGAAGAAAACAAAAGGTGGGTTCCCCCACACGGAAAAGGTGAGTTGTACCTAAGGCCGATTCTATTCGGCAGCAGTGCGCGGCTCGGAGTATCTCCAGCAGAAGAGTATATGTTCGTCGTCTTTGCAGTACCCGTAGGGCCTTATTTCAAGGGGGGAATGACCCCGATTTCACTCAGAGTATCTCAAAATCATCATCGTGCTGCGCCTGGGGGATCGGGTGGTGTCAAGGCAATAGGAAATTATGCCCCTGGAATGATGCCCTCCAAAAGGGCGAAATCTGAAGGCTACAGTGAGATAATTTACCTCGATGCAGTTGAACACAATTACGTTGAAGAAGTTGGAGCGGCAAATTTTTTCTGTGTGAAGGATGGTATTGTTTACACTCCAGAGCTTACTGGGACAATCCTTCCTGGAATTACTCGGCTATCGATCATTGAGCTTGCCAGATCTATGGGATTAACCGTGGTAGAAGAAAAGGTTAGCATTGATTTCGCACTGAGCTGTGATGAAGCGTTCTGCGCTGGCACTGCAGCCGTTATTTCCCCCATTGGATCGATACAACACGGGGAAATCGAGGAAGATTTTGGAGGGGTAGGTGACACTACGCTCGCGCTTTATGAAAGACTCACCGGAATAATGGGCGGTGCTCTGGAAGACTCGTTTAATTGGACTGTCGAAGTCTAATTTTCATTTTCGGCCAAACTTCTTCTTCCTTTGGTTTGATGGCCTTCGTGATGGAGATTTCCTTTGTTTGGCCTTCCTTGCACCGTCTCTGCCGAACGATCTTTTTGGCTTTTTTATGTTCAAATCCTTACCTTCGGTCTCCAGATTCTTCAAGGACTTTCCAATCACGCGCAGGACCTGTTCTTTAGTATCTGATTTTGTAGATTCCAATGCGTCTTTTGTCGAAATAATCAATCTGCCTTCCTTCGAGTAGGGTCTCATCGGGTGACTAGCATCTTGATCTCTCCTCATTTTGGTTATACCGGATGCTCTGGCTGCTAATGCGATCTGATCCAAGTTTGGTCGGACAACACTTGCTGACTTTGGAACTCTTCTGCCGGACTTACGAGTAGCTCTCTGGTCAAAGTATCCGGTCCAGAGTGTCATTCGCGATTGGTCGCCGGTCATAGTTGTCAACCCTACTGAGGCGGTTCTATTGAGTTCTTCGTGAATGGCTAGTCAATGAGTATGCCACTCACGACCCCGTCCATACCAGGCCGACTTGTTATTCTGACAAGTCCCAATTCAGTCTCTGCAATTGCACCTTTTGTGATTATATTTCGCCGGACGTAGTTGGGATCTGCTGAATTTTCTACTATGTTGGATATTCCTACCCTCTTGGTTATACCTTCGGATGGGATATTGACATTGATGTGGGATGCGTTCATGACTCGGACCGTTTGGTGTCCAGCATGTTTCCTATACAGCTTGTTTTGGTTGGAATCGGCTACGAAAGCGAATTGCTTCTCACTTGAGATCTCCTTCTTCCGCTTGCCGCGATATCGAATGGGGCGCTTGAGGCGTCCTCCAGTAGGCTTCCTCCTTGACATCCCGTGCCACTTGGCCATGGGTCTGGCCGACCAACCCTCCTTATTTCAATAGATTGGATGAAACAGCCCTGATAAATCGCCGAGATATTCATTCTCTCCCTCAGTTTCGAACATACATGAGTGACAAGCGCCTGAGAAGAAGAACCCCGCTGAGATTCAAACAAATAAGATCAATTTCAGACGAGGTTGAAGGTCGCCTTGGAGTGTCCTTGAACCTAGCAAACTCTTTCTTGGAGGAGGCCCACTTCGAGGGGATTGATCTGATACTCGTCGATAGGGTGCCGAAACTCATGTGCTTGTCCAATGATAGCACTAAGATATGGTTCCCAACATTGAGGGGTCTCCTCGATTGGGAGGTGAAGTGCCACTGGGCTGAGGTTGACCACGGTGCAATCCCTTTCCTCATGAATGGTGCGGATTGCATGGCTGCGGGCATTCAAGAGTCAGACAGCAGGATAGGCGTCGGGGCACCGATATGGATAAGGGATGAGGTTCATGGTAGACCCCTGGCGATTGGTTGGTCCCTCATGGATGGGGATGTAATGCGTCAATCAAGTAAGGGGAAGGCTGTTTTAACTGTACATTGGGTTGGGGATGAGCTATGGAGTCTGGACTCTCAGTGAGGTTTGGATCAATGAAACGTTCAATTCAAAGCATTAGATGGGATCACCCGAACATGCGCGGTTGGGTTCTCTTCGTTTTGATTTGCATCCTTTCTTCGGTCTCGGCTGAACAGGGGGGAATCAACCAACAAACTGATTTCTCTGGGACCTCGATTCTGGCACTGGACTATCCAAATGAGGTCAATGTAACGAAAATTGACGGGGGGGAGATGGAAATACAAGTCCAAATCGACCCCGCCAAGAATATCAGTAATGTCAGTTGGGTGACCCAGATTTGCATAAACAGTGGTGTGTGCTATCCTCCGGTTTACAATCTGCTTGTGGAATACAACGAAAGTTGGGGCGGTTCCATCGAAGTGCAAAATCAGGCATCCTATGTTAATTGGAGATTCGATCTGACACATGAAAACGACACGCAGGTTGTCAGGATCCCGGAGATGGGCTTTGGTTGGAAAGTCTGGTCTACCTGTTGGTTTGATGGGGAGAATTGGGGGGGAGATGACTTCAAAGCCATGGGGGATGGGTGTTTATCGCCTAACCAAGATAATTCGTCAACGGATGTTTCATCATCAAACAGTGCATTGAGTTTCCCGAGTCCTGTCCTTGTTCTTGTTGCACTTTCAGTGGCAGCGTTATCATACAGAAGGAATTGATGCATGTCTGAGACAGAGAGCGGTCAAGAGGGCTTCATTGAGATGAACTTCCAAGAAGTTTCTGCTGTTGAGATGCTGGAAAGGGCGAATGAATACTTCAATCGCATGAACGATAGAAGGACTACTCGCCATTTTTCAAGAAAAGAGGTGAGTCAGGACCTGATCGAGCTTGCCATCAAAACAGCCGGAACGGCTCCTTCTGGGGCTCATCTTCAGCCGTGGACATTTGTTGCGATATCTGATTTTGAGATCAAAAGTAAAATCAGGGAAGCCGCCGAGAAAGAAGAGAGGAAATTCTACGAAGAGAGAATGCCCGATGAGTGGGCCGAAGTGCTTAGGCCCTTGGGGACAGATCACGTAAAGAAACACCTAACTGATGCGCCATGGGTCGTAGTGCTGTTCAGGCATACCAAGAGAGTCAAGAAGAATGGTAAGTTTGCACCTACTTACTATTCGCAGGAATCCTGTGGGATCGCTGCGGGTATGTTCATCTCTGCGATTCACAACATGGGTCTCACCACTCTCACCCATACTCCTTCTCCGATGGGCTTTCTACGTGAATTGCTCAATAGGCCCGAACATGAGCACCCGATGATTGTGATGCCCGTGGGATACCCAGCGAAAGATGCCAAGGTACCTGATATTTCGCGGAAAAAATTGGAAGAAATATCATACTTTCACTCAAACTGATCCCTTGTGATTTTTTGTCTCCGTGAGGGGTAGTCTTCGGGTTTTGTTAAGTGTAAGGATTATTCCTGAGGATATTATCAGGATGCAGCCAATAAGATCCCTGGAATCAAGATGTTCCCCAAACACAACATATCCATACATCGTGGCAACAATGACCGTGAGATAGGAGAAAGCGCTTATCCAAGCGGCATTTGCCTTATGAAAAGCAAATGTAAGACCCACTTGGCCCGCCCCCGCGCCCACTCCAATGCCAATCAAAGACAAAGTCAAGATTGGATCTGATAGCAATGAGAGTAAGTTCGGTGCCGCAGGAATAAGTGTGAGTGCTACTGAGAAAGCTGCAAACCAGAAGACGATGCTCAATGCATGTTCCGTACTTCTGAGTTTCCTAACGTAGAGATATGCAATTGCGGCGAAGAATCCTGACCCAAGAGCCAGAATTGCATTGAACTCTACGCTCTTGAAATCTGGAGAAACGATCAATACTATACCAATAAACGAAATTATGGCCAAGGCCCAGACTATTGGTTGTACTTTTTCAGAGAGAAACGCGCTGGATAGCAGTGCTACGAAGAGTGGGTTCGTGTATTGCAGCGTCACTGC
>DAGH01000007.1:16869-42600 GCA_002495675.1 Euryarchaeota archaeon UBA182
TGGTCAATTACTGTGAGGTCGACACCCCTCGTTTTGCATATTGAGTATATGACCACACCAATTACGACCGACCTCACGAAGACCATGGACCAGACATCCGCATCTGAAGAGGTCCATTTTACCAGGGCATTCATGGAACCGAATGATAAACTCGCAAATAGCATCCATGCTACCGCTGTTTTGGGAGAATCGTAACTCATCGGGGGTCTATCCCCCACCTTTTCTCTAGTTCCAATACTGCAGAGAGATAATCCCTTCCTCCGTGGCTTTCTGGATCATGGAGGTGTATAGGAACACCATGAGCTGGTGCCTCGGCCAGTCTGACATTTCTCCTGATAGGTGGATCGACGATGAGGTTTCCGTAGGCTTCCCTCAATTCGTTCGCAACTTGTACGTTCAGATGTATTCGGCTATTGTGCATGGTTAGGAGTATCCCGTCGACCCCCAGGTTGGCGGAAAACAAATTCCTAACCTCTCGAATGGTTCCTGCTAACATGGCAAGGCCTTCAAGGGCGAAATATTCTGTTTGAACTGGAACAATCAAACCATTACTCGCCACTAGTGCATTTATTGTCACAATTCCGAGTGACGGTGGTGTATCAATCAAGATCATATCGTAGTGAGGCAAAAGAGGCTCTATTGCCTCAGTAAGGCGCCTTTCCCTACCCAACTGTCTCAATAATTCATTGTCCAAACCGACCAATGATCTGTCGCCCACAATCATGTGCACACCCTCAACTGCTGTCTGATGTCTTGATTCCACAGCTCTTTCTGGTGCAAGAATCAGATCTCTGGTGGTGGCCTTCACCAGCCTCTTATCCACGCCTAGACCTGTGGCGCAGTTCCCCTGAGCATCAGCGTCTATGACCAAGACACGGTGGCCTCTCAATCCTAGTTGGGCTGCGATGTTGATAACGGTGGTCGTTTTTCCAACGCCCCCCTTTTGGTTGGTAACCGTCACGATCCTAGCACGCCCTCTGTCTGATGGGTTTCCACGGGGCAGCGATAGTGGATTGGGGCTGGATTGTCCCTTCCGATCCTCTGAGTAATCTTGCTTTTCCTGTTCGACAAAGTCAACATCGATGATCTGTTCGTCATCGACTGTGGCTCGCTCAACACTCACGGATATTTGAGTCGCTAGTTGCAATTCAAGATACCGCCAATCACATGCATCCATTCTATGATTGGCGGGGATGATCATCAATCCGAGGCTGTTGAGATTTGTATCCACCCACCGACTCTCGCCGTCGTAGCGTCCATGACTGCGTTGAAATTGTAATCTCTGTTCGATTGGCTCCATTCACTGGAAGCTACGACTGTGACGATCCCAGTGGATAAGTCGCTTGATAGAAGGTCTGAGAGATCATCTGCCTCTCCTGAGAGTACTCTATAACCCAATGAATTTGTCTTTACGGCGCTCTGTTCAGACAGGACTTGTTCCACCTGAGAATAACGTCCTTGTGCTAACAGCCTACTTCCAAGATAATCTAGAGTCAGGGTTGACGGAACAGAAGTTTTGTCCCATGAGACTTCTCCTTCCTGATATTGACCAGATTCTAGGATCGAGCATTCCTGCCCGTCCATCGAAAGATGGATCCAACCAGACCTATCTTGGGTATCGACCCAAGAGAGATTCCAATTCATATCCCCGAGTAGATGGTTTGCCTTCCAGAAATAACCCCCCGAGTCCACAGCTACAGAGGCGTCACTTGTGGGATAAGTTGCCATCATGCAGGCCACAGTTTCCTCTATGTTCAATCTGGAGTCAGATTCGTCTGGCATATGCGAAGTCCAATCCCTTTTCCCAGCACTGGTCGGTCTATCATCCCCTGGTGATGGTTTTGAATCGTACTCATCATACCAATTCACAGCGTTATTCCCCTTTTCCACACTGGTGACGGTCATGTCCATTCTTATGTCCAATCTACCCTCTGGTAAAGTGGCGTCGCTGATCGCACTTGCAAATACATTGCAATCTGATCTCGAGAGTGACTTGTCAAGCCGTATGTTAGCAGTTTGTTGCACTGGCCAAGGAACTTGAGGGTTGACGAGAATATCCAGTGTGATGTATCCCAGACAATGCTCTACTTCTTTGTGGGAAATTGATATAGGATAGACATACCCGTGAATTGGATGGTTTCTCTCTTGTTTGACACTCCATTCCCAAGTAGAGTCTTCATCTGATACAGCCCCCTCCTCCAACACCTCGTTTTCAAAGAAATCCTGGAGATCCATGGGCAAAAGAGGCACGGCCAATAGTGGTGCTATAGCCCCGAGCCCTGGGACTAGGCTCGATCCGAACGTGGTGGCTTCTAGTTCAGTTGATTCCCCATCAGAATCTGAAAAGGATGCTGTGGTTTCAGTTCTAATCACAGACTTATCTGAAATGTGCCTGTATGAATCTGTGCGCATCAAAAGCTGATTATCAGGGTAAGACCAACCTGCATTACTGCATTCTACTCCATTATCCCTCCATGTCTTCCCTTGAAGGTCGACTTTGATATCATGATTCACCACTTGTTTTACTGCTAAGCTAGCCCTTCCGTAGGCATCATTCACACTAAAGGCCCCCCTGTGATCTAAATCACTGGGAAAAATTGTATCCTGGTCAGAACCTTCTTCGATGCTTATTGAGCCAGTCCCAGAGACCTCCACATCGACTTCTGAACATACTTGGTCGAACGAGCTGGGCGACAGGAAGTCACGTACGATACTGACCATGTCGTCTCCTTCGACACTGATAGTTGATTGCTGGATTGAGAATTGTATAGAGTCTCCATATCTTACTGGCTGGACAGTGAATGACGAGTCTCGTTGCAGAATAATCCACAAACCCGCGCTCAACAACAACGCCACAGTTAACCCCGCAGCCAATTGTATTCGTGTGATGGTTAGTCTATTCCCAATTTTGTTATTAGTCCCGGATGATTCGCCGGATTTCCTCGATGCACTGGCCCTAATCTTTTCTTTCTCCGGTTGCTCAATGTATTCCTCTGCTTTGGATTCAACTGATTCATGGGAGTGATTATCTTCCTCATTATCGTCGTCTAACAATAAGATTTCAGACACCGATTCATCAGATTTTATTTTGATGTCTTCTACTAATTCAGCATCCATGACCGTCTGTAATTTTTTTTCGGTTTTCCTCTCACTTGTTGATCTATCATGACGATCAAGAAGTGCGTCTATGGCCTGATCCATGCTGGGTATGGATTCTTGTTTTTTAGATGGGTCCGAGGCTTCAATGATTCTCTTGATAAGCTCAGACTTGCTTCCTGAAACACGTAGACCCATTCCTTTGCACATGATTTTCAATTCAGAGGCTTTCATGCCGTTGAGTGCCTCATGATCCATACGCGATACACCTCTGGTGGTCTTATCTGGTATCAAGATGTTTTGAATGCCTCCCTGAATTGAGTGTCTCACACAATTACTTGGGGAGGTTGGCAGACAGACACAACAGTATCAAATGTGGAGCATCGTGGGAGATATGTGGACCCGCGTTTGGTGATTCTGTCTCGTGGGCCAGGTCTGTATTCGACCATGCGCCTGACGGAAGAGAGTCAGCGATACGGTTTCATTACACGAGTGATAGATCCCATGAGCATAAGTACGGCTGTTGACGATGATGGTGGCAGGATATACCACCAGGGCTGGCCAATTCAGGCTGATGCAGTAATACCTCGTATTGGTTTCTCCATAACGAGGCCGGGTTCAGGCATTGTTAGGCAGTTTGAGAGGATGGGAGCAATTGTTCACAATACCGCGGATGCGATTCTCCTTAGCAGGGATAAAATTGCAGCGACCCAAGTAATGGCAGACTGTGGCTTGCCTGTTCCAAAAACCATCAGTGTGGCCTCCATGGAAGACTGTATGCAAGCCCTGCGAACTATAGGCAGTTACCCGCTTGTCATCAAGGCAAGCGAGGGCACACAGGGAGCCAGCGTTTTTTTGCTAGATGACGAGACAAGAGCCATTTCCCTGCTCGCCCAAATGTTTCAGAGGGGTATGCGCCCTTTGGTACAGGAATACATCAAAGAATCCCATGGGAGAGATATCAGAGCCATAGTCGTAAGGGGGAGGGTTGTAGCTAGTATGGTAAGAAAGGCTCGTGGTACTGAATTCAGATCCAACTTCCACCTCGGGGGATCGGTAGAGGCCATTAAGTTGACTCCGGATCAAGAAAGTGTCGCTATCAGAGCTGCAAATGAGCTTGGACTAGATGTGGCTGGTGTGGATATGTTGGACTCTACTTCTGGACCTCTTGTGCTTGAAGCGAATTCGAGTCCGGGACTAGAGGGAATTGAGCGGGCGACCGGAATTAATGTTGCAGCAAGGATAGTGTCCAGCCTCAGAGCGAGAGTCAGAGAAAGGATCGAGGAAGGAGGTACGCTTCCAAATCAAGGTGTTCCTGACGGCTCCTCGATCGGGAGTCGTGTGAATTCCAATGAGGCGTCGGGTTAGTCTTATCCCAACATGAACGACTTGGATTGATTGGAAAATCAGGCAAGTATTCAAGATGTAGTGGTCGCTTTCCCGGCCGTCTCGTGAGAGACAGGGATGCACGCACCGCCGGTGCCGATGAGGTCACTGATATGGAAATTAACGAAGCTGATGGTTCCAACAATCCCAGACAGATCAGGCTTGATGCCCAGAACAAAGTCTTGCCAAATCGCCTACATAGACTCAGGAAACTATCTTGGTTTGAGTGTTGGCTTTCGCAGTTAAGATCGGAGAAGAAGAGTATCCACACAATCAGGGCCTACGAACGAGCTGCCAAGGGAATTTCAGAAATTGTCTTGCCGGGAGAAGAGTCGTCCTTACAAAGCAATTTTCTTAATTTGAGCGTTGAAAAGGCTCACAACTTACTGGATCCTGACACAGGGAGAGTCGATTCTTGGATATCGACACTTGATACCCTCAGTCCTTCAAGCGTGAATGCAAGAATGGCAGCCGCCACTCACCTGTTGAAATGGTTTGGACACACAATGCCAGAGTGGATCAGGAGGCCGAACAGACGAAGACCCCTTCCAAAAACCCTCAACAAAAGAGAAGTTTCCAAGTTTAAATCGACTGTCTTGGAGGTAAAGGATCCGATTGTGAAGCCCTTGACCACAATGATGTTGGAAACTGGTGTGAGAGTCTCAGAAATTTGTAATATGGACGTTGATGACGTTGATCTGGATGATCTCTCTGCATTGATCCTAGGCGGCAAAGGCGAGAAGGACCGAACCGTGTTATTCACAGACTTAACTGCAGAGGGGATCCAAGAATGGATGGCTGAAAGGAAGGTGCGAGCTGGGAAACAAGTCAAAGAGGAGCGTCGAGCGTTATTTTTAACAAAAAATGGACATAGAATCACACCGCGTTGGGTCCAGAAACTGATGGACAAAATTGCTGACAAGGCCGAGATAAAGCGGTCTCGGTTGACACCGCACACGCTGAGACACACTTTTGCCTCCGGATTACTAGAGAGGGGTGCTGATCTGGTGACAATCCAAAGACTGCTTGGTCACGCTAGCATAGCGACTACTAGGGTCTACCTAGAGATAAGTGACCAGACACTGAGGGAAATTTACAAGAGAGCCCAGATGCCCATCCCTAAGATCAGTAGCCCGTCACCCGATTCTGATCTTCAGGGGACATTACACGGTGTGTTTCCTTCATCTTCTTGATGGGTTTTTCTTTGATTTCCTCTTTTCCAGTTTGTCGATGCCTTGCCATGACCTGTCTGCCTTGACCTTTTGACCTATATGTCCCTCCAAAGGACAATACTTTCCGCTTCTGCATCTACTGCAATTGTCCTTTGGTGGTTTGTCGATCTTTTTTGTCAATCTGCCGTACTTCCTCCTAGGCACGGTTGGATCTAATTCTGGCGGCTGATAGCCTTGTTGGAATAAAAAACCTCAATCCCGATAGTGTGCTCGGGTGCATGTGGCATCTAACGAGAAGGTTGCTATCCGTCTTTTTGCCCAAGTTTGGGCCCCGAGACCGATGATGGGGGTTGACAATGACAACACCCTGAGAACAACCGTTCGTTCAAACGCCAAAAGGAAAATCATACTTGGCGACGTTGCTCAGGCATTTCTCAGAGCCTTTGGGCCCTCCGACCCCCCAAAATTAGTGGGGGATTTAGGCTTTGATGAACAGAAATGGGAAATCACCGCGTTTGCATTCGAGACGGAATTATCCATAATTTCTAGGCCCTACTGGGGATTTGGCGTGTTCACAAAATGTTTCCTAAATGAAATCAGAATGGTTGGGAAAGGGAAGATCATTGACCGGACTATTTACGACTCTCTTTCCTTCCTTGGGAGGAATCCGTGGGAACCAGTTTGGACTCGCAGGTTCGAGCGCAACACAGGGATGGGCGTCACGGAGCAGGCAGAGATCTGGAAAAACAGTCAACTCAGGGCTGAGACGGTAATGAGAGAAATTCTGAGAGAGATGATCTCAATCTCTGGGGGAGCAGGAGGGCAGGACTTCCGTGAATGTGCGGTCGATCTGGAGATGGCGAGAGTCGCTCTTGATGATCGGAACAGCCATGCATTCGAAAGGGCGATATCAAGAGTATCGGGGCTTCTGAACATCAAGGCCCATGACACATGGGGAGAGTTGAATGATTCTGACGGATCGGAAGTAATTGATCTTACTGGGGACTGAGCCCTCAACCGAACATCCACTGAATGACGCCGTGTTGGGCCAGATAAATGATAATCGAGAAGACGATGCAAGCTCCGTAAACGGCGCTTTTTGGGATCTGAATAGCATCTTCGGATTCTTCATCGAAATATCGAATGAGACCGGCAGCTTGCTGGATACCGCTGTTTTTTTCTTTCTTAGCCACGCTCCTGGGACCATGGTGGCATATTTGAATGAAGCCCAAAGCTAGTTCTGATGTTCTATGGGTCTAGGGTCTCGATCAGAACACAGCCACCCTCTATTTCTGTGACGGTTCTTGCAACCCCAACAGCAGCGTCGATACCAGACGTCATGACCAACTCTCGTCGACCGAGAGTTGGGTTGTCGAGTATGATTCGATGAGACAGTGTGCTTAGCATGGATTTATCCACGACTTGCCATATCCACTCATGTTCAGTGACTGTTATGATCGCCTCTACGGGTAGTAAATCAGTTTGAAGATGGGATGCTTTCTTCGCCCTCTGAACTAGCTCTTCGAGTTTTTTTCTGCCTTTGACCGGGGTCGTACGGACCCGTCTTCGACTGTTCCTGAGTATTCTCCTGCTCTCGCTCCGATTGTGCACGCATCCCATCCTGCGACCGCGGTCGCGGTGGAAAGTCATTTTTTTCACACTTAATCGTTATTGGAAAATAACAGCTTAAGGCGTTGATTTTGTAAGTACAAGTCCAGTGCTGACGTTGTGGCGTACGGGACTATCAGCCCTAACGCTGAAGATTATGAGGCAGAATGGCGAACCCAGGCTGACAGTAGTTTGTTGAGGCGAGCTGTGGAGAATTGGATGCCTGATGCATCTTATTGGTTTGATAACGCATTTGCAAGATTACCAGAGACAATCAGAGTCAACCCTCTCAGAATAGACTCTGAGGCTGTCGAGGATTGGACTAAATCAATTGGGGGTATTCACAACAAGTGGTACTCTGGACCGGGATCCTCATGGACACTACCCTTCGATCGTGGTGGAGCGTCCGGTGATGTGAGGAGGACCTTGATTGCACTTCATGAAACAGGACGAATTACACGGCAGGAATCTGTCTCAATGATGCCAGTGAATGTGCTGAGACCCATTCCGGGCGAGGTAATATTGGATCTTTGTGCGAGTCCCGGATCAAAAACCACCCAGATTGCGGAGTTCCTGGCTGCTGATGGTTTAGTCGTCGCAAATGAAAGGTCGAGAAAGAGGTGCAACCTGTTGACTGCAAATCTCCAGAGACACCGCTCAAGTTGCGTGATCGTGGTAAATCATGATGGTCGTCATATCCCAAGGCTGTCTGGGAATTTTGGTTACGATGCAATACTCGTAGATGCGCCATGTACAGGATCAGGGACCACCAGGAAAAATCCAGAAGTTTGGAGACAGTGGCGCCCAAGCGGGGGATTGGGTCTACAAGGTTTGCAAGTCGGCTTGCTGAATAGAGCTGTCGACTTGCTTCGACCTGGGGGTAGAATCGTCTATTCTACTTGCTCGCTAGACCCGGTTGAGAATGAGGAGGTAATCTGTCGAGTATTGCGAACCAGAAGCGATGTGGAATTGGAAGATATGGGGGATTCTTTGCGGGGAGTTGAAACTCAGGATGGGCTAGCCTCATGGTCTACATTCGATGATCAACTGAATCCTATACAGGACTCAAACATGTGGCTCAAGGACATGGATGTCTCGATATTGAAAAGGTGTAAACGGGTGAGTGGACATAGGATGAACGCTGGCGGCTTCTTCTTGGCATTACTTCGGAAGAATGGAGATCCAGAATCCAAAAAGATTAGCATCAATCTTGAGTCGCGGAGCCCGGAAGAGGGTCCTCAGGCCAGTCGGCCGGTTGACATAGGTGAGGCTGACTGGTTCTCCAAGGAATTCGGAGGCTCTAGTCCAAGCCTCTGGCGGCGTGGTAAAAGGATCTCGATCGGTACTACGAGGATGCTAGAGGCATGGACCGAGCCGACACTCGTCTCTGGTGGTAAAGCAAGAGTAGCCGGCAGGAGATGGAAGCCTCTCAAGGTTGTACAAGTGGGATGCGATGTTTCAGAGTATAGGTCCAATCGTCCTTCCAGAATCGTGGAGAGTGGTGTGGGGTTCTCAAGAAAAATTGCACCAAACAGAATTGTCAAGATGAGCATTTCAAAAGTAATTGAGTTGCTAAACGGTGGGACCATCGACGTGGATTCTGTTGTGGTGGGCGACAAACCTGTATCTGGAGGTTGGCTCGCTCACTATGACAAGAATTTCGACCCATTGCCGATTTGGATCGGTGGAAAAATTACCGTGATGGCCTCAAATCACGAAAGAACAAGCAGACTAGAACTGATTAGGCATGCATCAAACAAAGAATGATGCGGGAATAGGTTCATTTTGGTAGTCCTCCTAGGTTATTTATGGAATTAGACCGCACGGACAGGGATATTATCAGAAGCCTTGAACGAGACGCGCGAATGTCTCTTAGATCTGTCGCGGAGGAGATTGGTGTATCCCTTGGCACAGTTAGCAATCGATTGAAGAGGCTTGAGGATACTGGAGTGGTAAAGGGCTACAGAGTTGAGATTGACCCTGATAAAGTCGGATGGGGCTTGACCGTCGTAGTGGGTTTGAGGATAGAGAAGGGTAGGTTGTTGGAGCTGCAGAGACTGATAGCCGAGGATTCGCGTGTTTTGGGTGTGTACGACGTCACAGGTGAATTTGACTCGATGATACTTGCAAGAGCTAAAGATAGATCAGATTTGGACGATCTTTCAAAAACTGTGTTATCCATGGACGGAATCATGCGGTCAGTCACGCATTTCGTACTAAACACCGTGAAAGAAAAGCCAACCTCGGTGCCTTAGATATCCGTTGGATGTCCCAAGGGAACGAGGTGCTCCCTAATCATTGGACTGAGCGCATATGCATGAGAATGCAAAGATTCTACGGTTCTACCTTCGGGCTTCATGTTCTTCACCAAACTGTTCCAAAGACACTCATCTACTTTCATATCCAATGCATTCAGCCTCTTTCTCAACCTAGATTGCAATCTACCTCCTGTTCGATCCCAATCCATTAGAAGGATCACACTTGGACCTTGATCAACAGTGTTTCGTGTCCCATAATTTTCATACAGGTATGCTATGATCCTAGATTGATCCCATCCTCGGTTCAGAATCTCTATCTCGCCGGAGAAACCGAATTCTCTCAATGCTGAGGCATCTCTTTTACCCTCTACGAGAACAGGGCATCCAGAGCCTCTGAGTTCAACGGGTCGATTCCTAGCAATAGCCTCAGCGAAATCCTTCGAAACCCTGGAGAATCGATCCACATTATCGGCTCGAATGGATGTAGTACGGACTGAGGGTGGTTCATCTGAATTTTTATAATTCATTCTGAGTTCCCTCCGTTGGATCCGAAAAATTAACTTTTCAGAGTCAAATTGTAGGCCTATCTTTGACACGTCGGCCCACACAGACCCTCCGCATCCAGAATAGTAGTGTACACCTACGGTCCTTGCCCTTATTAGGGGTCGTTTGTTCCCACCATCAGGGATCGGATGGCAGGCATTACCCCACTGTTCGATAACCTATGGAATGAGTATATTCTATGGTCATTCTTGGTTGGTGGCTTTACCTTCATTTGGCTTTACCATCACTCACTGTGGTACAGAAGCGACGAAGACGAAGAATGGGATAATAAGGATGCAATTGAGGTAGGAGTTTTTCCAAAAGAGTACGACAATTTCAAACTTGAAGTCACTTGGACGGTGATTCCATTCCTACTCATAGTATACCTGGCTCTGATATCATGGGGGCCCCTTGATGCAGTGTGGGACTCAACTGAAGCAGGGGGATATGGAGATGAGTGTGCAGATGGAGAGTACTCGAATCTAACATGGTCCCAGAATGATGGGAGATACGTAGCTGAATGTTACCACGTAATATACATCGAAGCCTATCAATGGGGCTGGAATTTCGATTGCCTAACCCTATCTGTTCCAGATCTATGCGAAGTTGGAACTGCAATCGTGGATGGCACGCCTGCGGCGAGCCTGTCGTTAAAGCAAGGAGAGGTGTATCTTGCGGTGATGGGATCAGCAGATGTCACACATGCCCCATGGTTTGTCTCATGGGGCGTCAAAGAAGACGTACTGTACTCGCAGGGGGCCGTGGACCGCAACGGAGACGGCCTGAGCGACAATCTCATGCTGACTGAGAACGGTGAGTATGATCTATCTGCCCCATTGGGGGAATTGGGACTCACCTCCGTCTGGCTACCAGCAGATAACGTCGAGGACTTCCTTCTGCTATGCACCGAATATTGTGGGGACAACCACGCATACATGGTGGCTTTGATCAACGTACACAGTTGAGGTTATCAAAATGAGGAAAAGAAATTTGACTAGGGCAATGATGGCTCTCTCTTTGGTAATTGGAGTCTTGTTATTGGCACCCCTGGCCTCTTCTCTTCCAACTGGCATTGGAGGATCATCAATTCAAACAGCAGGATGTAATTGCCACAATTCTGTGGCGGATTCATCAGTGGCTGCCAATATCGAAGGGTTTCCAGAACAGTACAACGCATCCGCGACCTACGAGCTCACGATTTCTTTCGATGGCGGGCCCTCACAACCAGGAAACATCAACCTAGGAGGGTTCAACCTCTGGGCGTCCGAGGGCGTCTTCACGCCCACCGACGGCTTAACTTCTCTCTGGGCAGGCTCCGTAAATGAGGTCGTCCACACCGAAGCTGGAAACGACTACACATCATGGGTCGTGGATTGGACTGCTCCAGAGAGTGGAAAGGAAGTCGACTTCATTCTGCATGTAAACTCGGTCAATGGAGACGGTCTACAGACCGGACAGCTAGACCAATGGAATCGTGCTACATTCACCATCCAGTCCTCATTCGGATTGGTGGGTGAAGTGATCCCAGAGGCTCCTGAGCCCTTTGTGGTCTTAGCCACACTTATTCTCATCTCATTGGCCCTGATCGCCGTGACCATCCTCTATGGATTCTACCGCTCAGACCCAGATGGCTTCAGTTGGGACACATTCTCCCCATGGATCTCTGATTGGCTAACAACAACAGACCACAAGAAAATCGGAACGCTGTACTTCCTAGCAGGCTTGTTCTTCCTAGGGATAGGTGGAATCATGGCGTTGTTCATCAGAGTACAGCTGGCAACTCCAGGAAACGATTTCCTAACTCAAGATCAGTACAACCAGTTTTTCACTCTCCATGGAACTACGATGATATTCCTCGCAGCAATGCCATTGATCAACGGTTTCGCGAACTGGATGGTCCCCCTACAGATTGGAGCTCCGGACCTAGCAATGCCGAGATTGAACGCAATGTCATTCTGGCTACAACCAGTGGGGGCCCTGTTGATCTTCACAGGAGTATTTTCGGGTCAAGGCGCCGACACAGGTTGGACTGGGTATGCCCCCTACGTAGTTGACATGGTCAATGGCCATGACGGTAATACATTCTGGGCAGCAGGTCAAATAATGCTCGTTGCTTCCTCCACCCTCACTGGAATCAACTTCCTAACGACCATAGCCGTGATGAGGGCGGAAGGAATGGGTTGGATGCAAATGCCGTTATTCACTTGGTCTATACTAATCGCAAACCTGATGCTCTTCCTATCAATACCAGCATTCGGAGTAGGGCTAATCCAGGTATACCTAGATCGGGTCATCGGCACTGCTTTCTATGATGTTGGTGCCGGAGGAGATCCGCTATTGTGGAGCCATCTGTTCTGGTATTTCGGCCACCCCGAGGTCTATGTGGTCATTGTACCTGCATTCGGAGTGATCTCCGAGGTTCTGGCCACTTCATCAAGGAGATCCATCTTTGGATACAAATCGATGGTCTTCGCTCTGGCAGGCATCGGCGTGGTAGCATTCATTGTTTACGGGCACCACATGTTTACTTCTGGCATGTCGCCAGTACTGAGGTTCGTCACCATGGTAACCACCATGCTGGTAGCCGTCCCCACCGGCATCAAGATATTCAATTGGCTGAAAACTATGCATGGAGGTTCCCTCGTCTACAGGACTCATACACTTTGGGCCTTGGGCTTCCTAGTCACCTTCACTCTAGGCGGCATCTCAGGCATGTTCTTCCCGTCTATTGCCATGGACACGCACCTTCATGAGAGTTATTTCGTGGTGGCCCACTTCCATTACGTACTGGTTGGGGGTACTGTTTTCGGTTTCTTCGCAGCCATATACTACTGGTACCCCAAGATGACTGGAAGAATGATGGATGAGCGCCTAGGTACACTACACTTCCTTACTGCATTCATATCCTACAACGGGGTTTTCTGGCCGATGCACAGACTCGGGGTGTGGGGCATGGCAAGAAGGCATCACACATATTTCATCAGCACGGATGATTTTGCAAACCTACCACCGGAGGCCGCTGATTGGAATCTGTTCATTTCCGTGTCTGCATTTTTGTTCTTCTTGTCTAACTTCATCATGGTTGCTAACATGGTGATATCATACCTCCGGGGTGCCAAGGCCCCTGCCGACCCATGGGGTGGCTGGTCCTTCGAGTGGATGACGGCGTCCCCGCCACCAACCCCCTCTTTTGGGAGGTATGTGGATGGTGAGTGGTATGACCTTCCGGTGTTGAGGGACGCAAATGAACATGTGACAACCGAGCCAGGGATGTTCACGCGCTGGTTTAGCCGTCTAATGGTACCAGATGACAGCAATGAGGAGGTGAGTCACTGAGCGACGAGCACCATGACCATCATCCTAGTCCATGGGGACCCCATGATTGGAGTCACGGGGCTCCGCACAACTCATACGCGCCGATTGTGATGAGCATCGGAATAGGATTGTTCCTATTCGTATTCGCAGGCATGTTTGACTATGATCTGGAGCTATCAGAACATGTTTACACCGGTGAAGGACTGATATGGATGTTCGTCGCGATCGTCATAACCAGCATAGGGATGTTCGTCTTTTGGCGGCAGGATCTGTCTTTTGATGGAACATACGAACCACTTGCAACTGGTTCCCCGTTCAAGAACATCCAAATTCGCAAGGTTGGGATGTTCGTGTTCCTAATGTCAGAAATGATGGTTTTCACATCATTATTCAGCACTTACATGAGATATCGACTGGGTCTCAGGAGGTGCGACGATGTTTTCGCAGACGGTCTCTTTGACCCCGTCGCGAACCCGACTGGGTGGCAGGAAGCCGTCCCTGTGACCTGCTTTGAGCCAGCGAGCCACCTGATTGCATCAAGCTGGTGGCATCTCGCACCCGGTGCGGTTAACACATTCGCGCTAATCATATCATCATTTACGATTGTCCAAGCACTAAGATACGCGAAGAAAACAGACATCGACGAGGAGCTGAGAAGAAGGCGAGTGACTATGTTCCTAGGGACTACTTGGGTCCTTGCCATACTCTTCCTAACCTTGAAGATGGTAGAATGGTTTGTCGGTTTCTACATTCCAGACCTCGGTTTCATACACGAACATGAAATCAAATCCCTTGTAGCAGAGGGTTATACCATCGGAGCGGACCACTATCAACACCATTCCTACGTAGATGAGGCAACAGGCGCTCACATGACCGCTAACATCAGGGTGTCTGCATCGACATTCTATGTCACGACAGGTACTCATGGTGCTCACGTTGCAGGGGGCATAATCGGGCTTACCTACATGACCTACAAGGCTTGGAGAGGGGGCTACACCCCAACTAATGCCGTCTCCATCGAGTACTTCGGCCTTTACTGGCACTTCGTCGATCTAGTGTGGGTCATAGTCTTCCCGTTCTTCTATCTGTACTAAGGTGAAATTAATGGCGCAATACAAAATTCTTGGAAGAGATCCATACTGGATGAATTTCTATGGTCTAATGATACTTACAGCTATCGAAGTGGGTGCTGTTGGTGCAGACATGAGTTCAACCGCTGAGGCCCTCAACATGTCAGAAGATGGCATAACCCTATGGATCCTAACAATCATCGCAATACCGAAGTTCTTCATGATCGCAGCAATTTTCATGCATTTGTATGGTGACCCTGATTCTGGCATTCTGACGATGACCGCATTGTTTCCTGCGTTCTTCATAATCATCATGATTCTCTTCATTGGTCTGACTCATCCAGACGCTGCTACAGGGCTACCAGCATGGTGTAGACCAGGGACATGGGGCCTCTGAGACCTGTAAGGTTCATCCGTCGAGGGTGCTTCCGAGAGGATGCTGCAGACGTCGCATAGCCTGGTATTGCGCCGGATTTGAAATCCGGTGTCCCTTGGACTCGGGAGTTCGAATCTCTCCGTCTGCGCCATCAGAAATTAGGGGCGGTTGGGCCTCCTCGTACCATGAGTTGATTTTTCTTGAATTCAAATTTGACAGGGGTCGTCATAGATATCTCTCCGTCCAAACTAATGAACAAAGGAGGGTCATGGCCATGCTCTTCTGTTGGATCTCCATGCGTGTCGAGAGCCTTGATCTCGAATGTTGTACAAGGCTCCATGGTTATCTTGTTCCACCTACCGATATGGTTCCCCTTCTCTAAAGGCCCCATGACCCTGAGCATCTGCCCTTTTGAGAGGCCGAAGCCGAGTACAATGCTAGCACTATCTCCGAATGGGTGCATCCCTGGTGCGACCTTGTACCCCCCGCCGAAGGTCTCTGCTTGCATCATCGCAAATAGGCCGGTCAAGTCAACCTTCCTTCCAGGGTTATCATTTACCTTGATCCAAGCCATCTGGCTCTTCCATCCAAGTATTGCCCTAATCGCCAAGAAGGTGTACTTCTTTTGTCCGCTTATCCATGAAAAATGGCCTTCATCCTTCATTCTGTTTATGGAGGATGTCACGCCCCCATCGCATTCTAAAAATGCCCATCTGACAAGGTTTCCTGGCCTCGATGGCTTGCCAGTCACATCATAGTGCTTGGGAGGTGGTACATCAGGGTGCTCTGGAGCTCTGAGGCCTTCGACTCTAATTGCCCCGACAGAATAGTCATGGCCGGCCTTCAGCAACGACACTGCACCAGTTAGGTCATCTAATGGAATGCCTATTGCCCGGGCGAAGTCATCACCGTTGCCCATGGGTATTACGCCCATCCTCTTACTAGATCCCCTCAATCCGTTTGCGACTTCATGTACAGTCCCATCACCACCGACTGCAACAATCAAATCATGCTTGGAGTCCCTGAGTTTCGATGCGATTTCGATAGCATGTCCCCTTCCTTCTGTCAGGAGTGCTTCGTATTCTATTCCCAGTGATTCTAATTCGTTCTGAATCTTCATGAGATTTTTTCCTAATTTCCCGTCTCTGGCGTGGGGATTCACTATGCAGGCCACATGCATCGATGGGTCCACGTGAGGATGAAGACTTCAAGGCCTCGATGCGAGAAGTGATGTGTATGAACCGATTGGGCGATGCATGGACGAGGAGGATTTCATGCAGAGAGCCATTGAAATCGCTGAGAGGGGGAGGGGAAAAGTTCAGCCAAACCCCTTGGTAGGTTGTGTCCTTGTTCGTGATGGTAAGATAATCGCAGAGGGATGGCATGGCAACATCGGGGGATTTCATGCAGAACAGGCTGCAATAGCAGATGCAGAGGAGCGGGGTATCACCACAAGTGGATCGACCGCGTATGTGACTCTGGAGCCCTGCAACCATCATGGTAGGACGCCACCCTGCACAGAGGCACTGCTCTGGGCTGGAGTTGAACGTGTGATTGTTGGTGCACTTGACCCAAATCCTACCGTCAGAGGAGGGGGGCTATCCGCTCTGAGAGATGTTGGCGTGAGCGTCAAAAATGGCATCTTGGAGAAGGAATGCAAACACCAGATGAGGGAGTTTATTCACTGGTGTGAACATAGGAAGCCTTTCGTCACTCTGAAAGCCGCGATCGATGCCCGTGGAAGGGTTGATTGTGATAGGGAAGAACCATCAATGCGCTTTACTTCCCCATCATCCATTGAGAAATCTCATTTGTTGAGGTCGGAAAACATGGGGATCCTTGTGGGAGTTGACACTGTAATCAGAGATGACCCGGTACTTACTGCAAGGAATGTCGGTGCCCAGATTCAACCAACTCGAATAGTGATTGACCCGTTGGGAAGAATGCCCAAGGATTGTAAACTTCTCAATGATGGAGCCACGAAGACTGTAGTAATCCAATCCAGAAACTCGGAAATGAATGACCTTGATCATGTCGAAAGGTACGTGATCCCTTCAGTGAATGATGATATCGATGTGAATAGAATTCTACAACTTCTGGGGGATCTTGGCATACAATCGATTATCGTCGAGGGGGGCCCGACGACCTGGAGGAGATTCATAGAACATGACGCTGTTGATGCCGCCATTCTGATTCAGAGTCCAAAGGATCTACAGAGTGGGGAGATCAATGTCTTTGGAGAGGGTGATCTAGCCAATTTGAATCTTGTAATGTCCTCGCATGAGATGAGTGGCCCTGATAAGATCACATATTGGTCTCGGTCTCTGTGACCAACTCGGCCTCATATGACTTGGGTTCTCGTCTCAGAATCAGAAATGAGGTGGCACCGCCAACGATCAATAGGATAATGACTACTGCGAATAAAAATGTCAGGATTCCGATACCTGATTCAGAAAGGAATGTGCTCTCTTTGTTATATTCCGGCACGAGGCTTTCGTCATAGACTGGTCTGAGCATAACGAGGTCATTGGCCGAGGAGGGATCATAGAGATCAGAGGGCGGTGCTGGATCCAGATCGGAATATCCATCATTCCGTATGGGCACTTCTACGATAATATCCGAGGTCACATCTAAGGTGAGCAGAACATCTACAGTATACGGGACCCTTGGCTCCAAGAACTCTGATCCTGACAATATCGAATTAAATGGCAGAGATATCGCAGTTCCCGTGACGTCGAACTCCGTCCATTTGCCCCAGTGCTCCTGATTGACGTCCAGCTGTATGAAAATCGTGTCCCCCACTACTGTTCCCTGACCTTGAGCATCGTCATTGCCATCCGAACCAAGGTCCACATTTGGCCTGATTTGTGCGACCTGTGCTGTATTAGTATCCCATCCCAACGAGCTAAATGATATCTGCATCTCGAATGTTCCATTAGGGACCCAAACGTAATGCCTGTCATCCGTGGAATAGGTCCCGAAGGTACTAGTCGGACCGTTGTTGAAATGGCTCCACTCTCCTTTCCAAGCATGTCTTAGCTGATCAGTCCTCATGGGTATCTCCCTGGTATCCATTATATTCTCATAATGTGCAAAGGCATCCCAAACAGTTGCTCCGGGGTTGTCCACAAAACCATCCTCGTCTGGATCCCTCATAATCTGCAATGTTCGTGCGAGGGCCAGGGCCTTGTCCGTGTTCACCAATCCGTGCCCAACTCTCCAGTCGTGACACATCCCAGTATTTGATGAGATATAGCATTCTTCTGGTATATTGTCGCATGGATCATCTTCATTCCCATCCTCGCATGAGTTCTTGACAACTTCATAGTTGGAAGTGAGCTCGAGTATCAACTCCACCTCGTGTACCCGTGATTCGTTCCTCTGATTCCAATCCTCAAATTGAAGGCCTTTCGGACTGGCATCAAAGTATTGACTCTGCCCTTCATCGTGATCTTCGATCTGGTAGTCTGCCACACCGAGCGACGGTGCGGCAGCGATGAGTAAGGTCGCGATCCCGCCTATATGTGGGGTTGCCATGCTTGTTCCAGAGATTGCCATGTAATACAAGTCCCCTTGTGCAGTGGTTGATGCATCGATTGCAGTCCCTCTGGGTGCAGTGGCCCAAATGTTCCTGCCCGGGGCCCCGAGATCAGGCCACGTATGCTGTTGAGTCGACCAACCTCTACTTGAGAAGGAGGTCACGGCTCCCCCATCGTGTGTCAACGCAGCAATAGAAATTGCACTAGGGGTGTTAGCATAGACGTTGGTCCTAAGATCATCTTCACTCTCTTCTCCACTGCCCCCCGAGTTTGAGGCTGCGAAAATGACGGCAACTCCATTATCGTAAGTGAGCATGTCGGTGAGAAGGGTCACAGCGTTGTTTGGATTGTAGTCGCCATTGGTACCCCAAGAATTTGATACGACTCTGATATTGTATTCGTTCAAACCTGGTCTACTGTGTTGATACGTCCACTCTAATCCTTCGACTGCAGCAAAAATAGATGCTCCATCACCCGTTCCTAGTGCGACTATAGATGCTCCCTTGGCCGTCCCCAAGTGCCTTCCTGCAGAGGCGTCGCCATTCCCTGCAATGGTTCCCCCGACATGAGTCCCGTGGCCCGAGGATGTATCGGAATTGCAATTTGGTGCGTCGACCCATGCTAGTCCAGTCCATTTCGCCGACCAAATCAATTTCTCGCCAGACCATGGCTCACCGCAATCAAAGTCTGGGTGTTCCCCATCGATTCCAGTATCCAAGTCTACAGCAGTCGCACCTTCTCCGTCGTATTCTGTGAACGACAAGTCTGATTCTGTCTTGATGACTCCATCTGTCCCGATGATGACCCTATGCCATGCCATGCTCGCATTAACGACGTGAATTGTTTCATGCATCATTGACTCTACATCATCTTGATCACCCGGCAAGAAAAAATATTCAAGCGGTATGTTCAATTCCATATGTTCAACAATACTTAGTCTTGATATCTTCGCAAGCGAAATTGGAGAAGCGGAAATTAGTCCACCATCCAAGACTGAGAGCTCGCCTAATACCTCTGCTCCCATGGATTCTAAGGCCTGCCATAATCTTGCAGATGATGGTCCGTTGAATTGGACGATGACCTCTAGATCTCCTGCTTCTGATAGTTCCTCAATGAGTTCTTTTGACATCTTTGTCTCGTCTGCAGAGGATTGATTCGCGGTCACAGAGGTGGAGAGTACAGTAAGGGCCAATAGTACGACAAGCGAAAAAGAGACTCGCCGCATGTAATCTCGTCCCAGAGGTCTTTATTCAAGACTACTGAAGCCTGCCCGTTTGATAACGAGTGTATTGATTATGGCGGGCCGTGCAGGATTCGAACCCACGTCTCCGGCTCCGAAGGCCGGAAGGATATCCAGACTACCCTAACAGCCCTAGGCAATATGCTCTCGAGGTTTACCCTATGAATGCCTCGCTAATTTCGATCAATTTTCCCTCTGGTTCTGATGACAATTCTCACCAAGGATGAATGAACTCGTGTTGGAATGGCCATCTCGATTTCCCAACCCAGATCATATAGCATTTCGTGCACCTCACCCCAAGACCTCCCCATAACCTCAGCATCGTTGTTGATTTCCAAACTGTCGAGAATATCAAGATCCGAAGAGGGTAGAATTGTGACGATAACCCCCTCGGGATCGATCGCTTTGGCTGCCCTACACGCCGATCTAAGTACATCAAACGCACTCTCAGACGTCCTAGAGTTCCTAGCATAGGGTGGGTCGAAGATGAATGCCGTGTTCGATTGAGGTCCCCAGGTCTCAAATAATTTCGACACGTTGGAGATCTTGAATGGATGGTCTGGAGATTCCTCCCCATAGGCGTGCCCAAAATTTTCCTTTGCTCCCTTTATCATTATTGGATCCGCATCGCTAGATAGTGTGGTTATCCCTCGAAATCGGGCTTGGAGGGAAATACACCCTGTTCCACAGAATGGATCAATTATCTTATCTGGTGGATTCCTGTCTTGGTATGCCAATGATATCAACAAACTTGCAAGCTTCGGATCCAAAGTAACTGGTTTGAAGAAGGGCATAGAGGTCATCGCCTTCTTCAAGTATGGTCTTTCATGGGCCTCGTCAAGTCCGATGACCGACAGGGGATGTGATTCCATGGAATCCAAGTGTTGTGGTCTGTCTGGAGCACCTGCCATAATCACCCTGATTGTTGTCTCTGGATTTACCAAGTCCACTGAATGGCCTAGTCCGAAAAAGTGACCTCCAACTAGATTTTCGACATTTCTCTTTGAAAAAGCAGGTGACCCCACACCGATTTTTGATGCTCGGACAGCAAATGGCCCTTTGATGTTCAAACCTGAACCCCATTCGTCGAGAAAGGCCGGAATCTCTGCCTCATCCATGGGTAGGATGGCTGCGTCTCGCAGTAAAAATGTGGATTCAGAGCACCATGATTGACCCTTACCCCAATCCTCCAGTTCTAGTATCCTGGGGTGCAGGGGTGTGAATGAACCATGTATTCTCCTCACCTCCTCTCTGAACATCCTTGGATGCCAGCCGGTGCCTATAATCATCCAAGTCATAACGCTCGGGAGGCATTCTGGCCTTCAACCCTAAAGGCGAGTGTGCATTCGGTCCAAACGGTTTTGGTACATGGGATGCAATTTGAGGGATCTTGTGATTCCCCATCCAGTAGATCTGTCTGATTTGAGGGGGGAACGTGTTGCTGTCGATGTTTTCCTGAATGCCTACCAATTTCTTACCAGCTTAACCGGCCCTGACGGAAGGCCCCTATCACATGATGGTCGAGTGACAGCTCATCTCTACGGTTTCCTCGATCGTGCTTCTTCCCTGATAGCTCATGGAATTGACCCAGTTTTCATTTTTGACGGGAGTCCCCATGATCTGAAACGCGAGACACTGAAGGATAGAAGGGACAGGAAGAACGTGGCAAGAAGAAAGTGGGAGGCGGCAGTGGAGGTGAATGACATGGCCAGCGCTAAGAAATTAGGGCCACAGATCGCAGAGTATACGCCTACGATGGTTCAGGACACAAAGCGCTTGTTTGACTTGATGGGCGTGACATGGGTAGATGCACCGATGGAAGCTGAAGGTGCAGCAGCAGTCTTGTGTGGTCAAGGTGAGGTCTCAGCAGTCGCTAGTCAAGACTGGGACACGCTATTGTATGGTGCTCCTACGATGATAAGGAATCTCACAGCCCATGGGACACGGAAGTTTGGCAGAGTGCTGAGTGCCGAACGCATTGAGTTGGATGAAACACTGGAGACATTGGGAATAGACATGCATCAATTCGTCGACTTAGGAATAATGATCGGAACTGATTTTCATCCTGGATTCAGGGGTGTGGGCCCAAAGACAGGTCTCAAATTAATTCGAAATTTCCGGACTCTCGAGAATGTTGCGGAGCACAAGGAAATTGAAGTTCCCTCGGACATTGACCTGATCAGGGAGTTGTTTCACAATCACCCAAGCGTAGAGGCGGCGATACCGGATCACACTCGGGGCCAAGAGGAGGGGATCGTTGCCATGCTACGAGGCGAACTTGGTTTTGGTGAGAACAGGGTAAAAATCGCTATCGAGAGATTGGCTTCAGCCAACAGACTACGTTCTTCAAGCAAGCCCACCCTATTCGATTTCTAGGGGATCACATGGTAAGGAAAATCGATCTTGGTGGATATGATAGATCTCATATATCGTTATCTCTAGTTTTCTTGGTACTTTTGGGTTCCACTCTGTTCTATGTCCTTAACCTACAGTACAACTACCCGTCTTTGCAGGATATTCATGGTAAAGGGGGGCTTGAATCTTGGCTGAAATCTGCGTTTAGACTGTGCAGTGCCTACCTTGCATTCCATACTGTTCTATTTTGGATGGTTTTCAATCCTGAGCCAGCAACCATGGTGGTACTTTTCAGGGAGGAATTGGAAGTCAAGGAGCATGATGCAATCGGGATTCAAAAAATTGGTACCTTTAGCTCATGGACATTGATTGTCTTTGGGTCGAGTATGATGTTGAATGGGGTCTTATCCCTCTCTGTTGCAATCGGTTATGAAATCCCCAATTTTCTCGGGCTAATTGGTGTATCGCTCTTTGCAGCTGGTTTTGGTGCCGCGTGTATCACATCAGTGGTGGTGCGACACCTGATAATTCCAATGAAGATGAAGAACGGGCATGACTTACATCATCTTTTCAAGCCACATGAGCAAGTAATGCACAATTTAGTTCTAATTCTCTTTTCCTTGGATCTACTCTACGGTGGAACCTGGATAAGTTGGCCTTCGTTATCCCTCACCTTGATTTTGGGGTCATTGTATGTCGCCTTTGCTGAGCTCACGTCACGGGGAGATCATGGTTACTATGTGTATGAGTTTCTGGATCCAAGGCCCAAATTGTCCCCTTTCATTTTCTTTGGTTTGATGATTGCATGCATAGCATCGTTGGTTTTCGGGTACCTCATAACGACACTCAAGGAGGAGTGGAGCGCTCTCGCATCCTCAATTCTTCTCCTTTTTGTTATCCTTTCAGTGAGGTTCAATGCCTCAGTCGATGAGAACTAAGACATGGGAACTGTAAGTATCGTATCAGGACCTCTTTCGATGAGGGGAGCCTCAAACACTGAAAGAGAGGGTAGAACGTGAACTGTGCATGCGTTCCCACAAGCAGGAGCGAGATAATCTTCTCCTTGGTCGCTAAAAATGAATCTAAGCCCATGTCCCGCCGGTAAGATGGCATCTATCGCTTGAAATTCCATCATCATCGTAATCTCTTGGCCGGGAATAACGGTCTGAGGATCATATCCTCCGGCATGATACCTCACATCCATAGTTGCATGGCCAATACGCATTCCAGTTTCAGCGTCTTGCATCTCAATGAACACTTGTCCCCCGTCGAAAGTGGGAACAGCAGATAGATGGAGGGTAGGTAATCCAGAGATGTGGATGCTTCTTTCGGGGTTTATTTGCGAGCAATCAACAGTGACCGTCTGACCCCCTCCCACTACTGGAAGCCCGCCTCCAACGAATACGCCATCATACTCACATTCATCTAAATTCACAGTGAAAGGCTGTCTGTCATTCGGAGGCCAGGTATCCTCGATTCGCCATTGGCCGTCATTCCTCTGTATCTGTGCATCGAGGGAGGGCTTTGGCCCTCTTTCTTGAAGGTAATACTCGAACCACTCAAACAGGTCTTGGCCCCAATCCCACCTTGTCATGTTCTCCAGTGCCTCGAATCCGTATCCGGGATCAACGGTCTGGTGGCTGTTTACTTGATCTGGATAGTGGTGTCCCCACTGGCCTAAGATCCCTCTTACATCAAAGCCAGCGTCGACATATGCCTGATACCAATTCGTGCCCGGTGGTCCTCCAAACACTTGATGCGGGTCGACATTCCAATCCTGCATACCCTGAACCCAGTATATGCTGCCATTCCAGTTCTCGAAGGCTTTGTCTATGTGGCTCCTCTCATTGTAGTAGTTCTGCATGTATGGGTCCATTTCGCCTCCTATGTATGTGACCGGTCCAGCAAACAATCCCTCTACTATGTCCGGACAAATGTTGTCGAAGTCATCTTGGTCATAATCCACTGTGCTAGAGAAGTAGTTCATGTGCATGATTTGGGAGCGTGCTTCGGCACTCCCGTTCTTGTACAAAAGCGGGTGTAGGGCAGTGGTTCCCGACATTGGAACTATTGTTTTCAGGTATTCGCTTCCCATCGCTGCAGCCTCCCATTGTGTGGCCCCCTCGTAGGATTTTCCATACAACCCAACATTCCCGTTGCTCCAATTCTGGGTCCCCAACCATTCGACGGCTGCATGGATACCTAGCCCCTCCCCAGCGCCCCGGTAATCAAAACATCCACTGCTTTCCTCAGTGCCAAATACCGCTACTTGAGCAAATGCATATCCGTGTGGAAGAAAATTATCGAAGATGAACTGGCCCCGTGCTGCACCTACCACGTTAGTCGGGGTGGACTCTGCCCCTTGAGGTCCGTAAGAGAAGTAGGGTGAAATCACAGCTATTACAGGTACCTTGTCCCCCTCAATGGTGTTGTTTGGCAACCAATATGAAAGATGTACTTCAGAGGACTCTGGCCCTGATTCCCAGACTCCTGAGGTGTCAACAGTAATTCTCGCTTCTTGAACTCCCATTGCCGAGTAGGGTCCCACTTCCAGGCTCATACTGTAGGAACCATCTGTTTTCCAATCAAGAGTATGCCTCTCCCAGATCGAGGGGTAAAAAGAGTCCTCTGCATCTTCCTCAAGTTCGGGATCCTCCCAGAACATACACCCAGAGAGGCTGTAGACGACAAGCATCACCATTACTGATCCGGTGAAAGTTCGCTTCGCCATTGTTCTCCGGACAAGGCGCTTCCATCTGAAGCCTACGGAACATTCGAAGGGTTGACGTTGCGTTACCCTAGGTTTGGAAGCAACTTCCCAGGACCCCCCGACAGAGGTCCTGAGAAGCGCGTTTTGTCTTGCTTTAGACTACGTCTGGGTTGTTTTCGAGTTCGTCGGGGATTCCGTCTCCGTCATCATCATCATCCAGATGGTCGTCGATACCGTCGTTGTCATGGTCGAACTGACCTGTCAGGTCGGATCCATCGTACATCTCGAACCAATCGGATAGCCCATCGTTGTCATCATCGGTGTCGATTAGGTCTGACAGGCCATCATTGTCGTGATCGTACCTGTAGAAGCTCCAAGCACCACCTTGTTCGTCCACGTCCAGAATGCCATCGTTGTCATCATCATCATCGAGAGCATCGTCAATACCGTCGTTGTCGTGGTCTCTGGGCATGTCATCAGCATAGTTCATTAGACCGTCGTTGTCGATATCGATGTCAACGCAGTCGTATATTCCATCGTTGTCGTGATCATAGATGTCTGTGATTGGGTTGCCATCTTCGACTTCTGTGCGGTCGTCCAAACCGTCTCCATCATCGTCGTCATCCTCTGAGTCATCTATTCCATCGTTGTCATGATCCTGGGGGTCCGTGTCAATCACGTCAGGTATGCAATCGTTGTCATCATCAGTATCAACATCGTCTGGAATCCCATCTCCATCATTGTCGTTTTCACCGTTGTTGTCCTGGTTGTCAAGTTGTTGTCCCTGTTGCTGATCTGATTGAGTACCTTGTTGGCCTTGTTCAGATTGAGTCCCACCTTGTTGTTGTTGGTTCTGGCCATTCTGGTTGTTGCCATTCTGATCTTGGCTTTGTTGGTCGCCTTGCTGGCCACCCTGTTGACCTCCATTCTGTTGCTGGCCCTGACCATTGTCCTGTTGGTTTGATTGCGAGCCGTCTTGTCCGTTGTTGCCTTGTTGGCCATCCTGTCCGCTTTGGGATCCTTGGCCGCCTTCCTGTCCTTGTTGACCCTGTCCTTGGCCCTG
>DAGH01000010.1 GCA_002495675.1 Euryarchaeota archaeon UBA182
GTTGCGTTGGGCATAGTCCTTGTATTGTGCACAGGCTCGATATCAGGCTGTTTCTCTGGAGATAGCGGGGAGCTGGATGCCTCGGATCTGGCCGTTGGTAGCGACATGGTGGTATCGGGATCCTTCCACACATTGGAGCTCAAAGCAACGAGTAGCCTCTCAGTTTACGTTCCATATTTGGTCCTTGACCCAACATTGGGTTATGTACAGAACTCCACAGTTGTCGATATCGAGGGGGGCGATGCATTGAGTTTGGACGTTCTGATCCCACCGAGGACCGAGGGAATCTACCTTTTGATAGCCGAGTTTGGTCGAAGTCACTGGCCAGTCAGAGACCTCTCAGAGTCATGGTCATCATGGTACGAGAGGACCCAAGGCCGTGACCTAGGAGATTCAGGAGCAATCAGGGTCCCACTCAATGGTTCTATGTATGACAGCGTGGAGACAAAGCCATCCGTCAGGCCCGGCAACGTTGCAGTAAAGTACATCCCTGCGGAGAGATTCTCTACAGTTCCAACAGCCGAGGGAGGAGCGCACTCCTCAGGTATGATGAATGGGAGAATTGTATACGACCGGCTATTCGAATTATCAGATCCCACAGATACCCTGGATCCTGTGGATGGCAAGGCTGGATATTTCGATAGGTGGGCAGGACAAGGAAATCCGGCTTACGAGGATGCTGCGCTATACATAATTGGGGAATTGGAGAGTTTCGGTTTGGAGGTCATCGGCCACAGGTACGAGTACACTGATATCACTGGAGCCCAGAATCCTGAGGCCTACAACATCTGCGCTTACAAATGGGGTTCATTCGCTCCAGATGAGTGGATGGTTTTTGGTGCGCATTTCGATGTTGCTCCACCGGTGAACGCCGTTCTATTGGACCCTCATGTCGTGGGATTCAGATCTTACGGTACTCGTGCCGGTGCTTACGACAACTCCGCGGGAACGGCCATGGTTATGGAAGCGGCTAATGCGTTGGCCGATTTCGAGACCAGGCGGACCATGGTGTTCTGCCTTTGGTCTGGCGAAGAGGGAGGGAAAAGAGGTTCTGATTACTGGACGGAGTACTATGTCAAGGAAGACAATCCGGATGTGACCATCATGAACTACATCAACTTAGACATGGCTGGTGTGAATTGGCCGGGTGGTGGGGGTGCCCCCCACGGAGACCCCGACCCCCAGATCGATGAGGATGGCTATCCAAAAGATAGTGAAGTTTGGCCACTCAGGGTGTACATAGGTCCAGGCCCCAATCACGATCAGATCGATCAGCCGGGAATGGTGGGGCTTTCCAATTGGATAGGTTCCGACGCACTCGGATTAGAGGATCAGTTAGGAACCCTGGTAGGGACAAATTACTCAGCAGACACTTGGAAGACAGATGTCTGGCTGGATATGGATAGGCCTGAAGTGATCGTCTATGAGGACACTACGGCCCGAAGCGATCATGCGAGCTTCCAAGACAACCTTGGGACCGTGACGGTAGGATTCGGAGGCTTGGTGGATGGTTACTGGTGTTATCACCAGGTGTGCGACACACTCGACGAGATGGAGGCTTGGATGGATACAACTGGCAAGAATTATGGTGAGGAGAACAGTGGTGTATCGAACATTGTCAACAGCCTTGACATGATTACATGGTGGGCGATATTGACGTTCTTCCATTGCGATGAGGAGCCAATTTACAACGCTTTGAATTAGGCTTCCTCAGGCAAGTAGCGAACGCAGTACTGTGAGGTTGGCGTACACGGCACCTGCGGATATGGAGATCCAGATCCAAAAGACTGTGTCAGACCAACTCTTGATCTTCCTCCCATCCAAGGGGCCGAAAGGAAGCATGTTGAACAGGGCAAGTATCCCATTGCCCCAAACCCAAGTCAATAGCAGAACGTCGGTCAGGCCCGTCCTTATGCCTGTAATGTGGCCAAACACGATCAAAATAGCCCCAATGAGCCAGAGTACTATGTTTGTGACTGGGCCAGCGAGGGCTATTCGGCCAAATTGGGCTGTGGTAGTCCTCCCCAGGACCATGACTGCTCCTGGTGCCATGAAAACAATGCCCGTCAGCGCAGAGAGGATGAGCCCAAATCTGAGTCCCGATGGGTCTGCCCTGAACTCAGCCCAGCAACCGTATCTCTTTGCCATGAACTTGTGTGCTATCTCGTGAAGGACGAATGCTGGTGCCAGTGCTAGCAACGATCTTATTGCGCCGAGGACAAACTGGTTTGGATTATTCAACGCCCCGATTATACCGTTGGAGAACATGAACCCCAAAGCAGCGGTAAAAGCAACCGTGGCAATGGTAAGGTCCGAGATTTCCTTTTCTGAGAATTGCCATATTGACGCGTTCCGGGGTACGGTCGAAATTGAGATTTGAGGATCTCTTCCGAAAATTCTACCGAATGGCATGCCTGTCGGATTTGACCGAAGCACACGGACTCCACTATTCTCCCTCTTCCACCTAGCTTGGTCGGAACCAGGTTTCTGACTTTTTTTTCGTCGGAATTGCTCCATGATATCGTCATCTAGCCACCAGGCTCTGGGATCTCGCTGGCCTGTCATGGAGTGCTATGTGGTAAGGGCCCTGTTTCAAATGATTGTTCATCGGTTTGTTGCAGAGTTGAAGATCGTCTAGTCCGACTCACCCTCATCTAGGGAGTCGATATCTTCCTCTAACTCCGACCACCATGAGCTCTCCCTCTGACCCGAATAACTCAGTTTTTCCAACGCTTCATTGATCTCGTTATCATCTGGTGCCCTCTTTGACCAAGGATTCCGGTCAGAGAGTGATGAGGGACCTATTTCCGCTTCTTTTCCCCTCTGTAGCTGGAATATTTCTTCGATCTCTTCCATGGTATTCGCCTGTCTAGTGCCCTGGTGTTTGAGGAGAGCTTGATGATAGGTGGACATCCAACCTCCATGAATGG
>DAGH01000026.1 GCA_002495675.1 Euryarchaeota archaeon UBA182
GTTTCATGGGATGACATGTTTAGTGGAACATACCTCAGCAGCCTATTCACGGCAGGACACTATGAAGCGCTGTACCTGACAATCATCCCACCGGACGTCAATGGCTTTCACTCCATGAATGGAGACGGTCCAATGATGGCCGAGGTCATTGGCGGTCTTGGCAAGCCGATAGGTTGGGCTAGCTCTGCTTATTATTGGACTGAGACCTCGTGGGATGCCTGTCAGGACTTCTTGGACGCCCACCCCTTAGATACCCAAAATCTAGACAATAGTTGCTTTGGTAATGTCCAGAACTCGATGACTATGGTTTCACTGGATCAGCACATTTTGTTTTCGGCCAATCCATCTAACTTCGGCGGCGTTGAATTGGCTAGCGTGTATCTTCCTCACATGCATGATTCAAGCCCCTATCGGTGCCCAATTGGGCCGACTGCGATGACTTGTGAGATGTCTTAGTCCATTTCCAGCATAACTGTCACGAGGTTTCGAGGTGTTTGGAATGAGAGGTCTCAACGTCCACCTTCTGATGCTGATGGTCTCCATGATCTGGGGAGGTTCATGGGCAGTGGGCCGCCTACTCGCCCTATCCCTGCCCCCTGCCACAGGCGCATGGATGAGGTACATCGCTTGCATGATTGCATTCTACATGTGGTTCGGCTACAAGGCTGCGAGCGGTCAGGATGTCCGTTGGCTACCCGGGTCCAGGAACTCATGGTGGCGCGTTTCCGTCATAGCCCTCTTCGCCGTAATGGGCTACCAACTTCTATTCATGCATGGGATGAGATTTACCGCCGCGGGAGACGCCTCCTTGATCATAACCATGAATCCTATTTTCACAGTACTTCTCGCAGCGCCGATACTAGGCCAAAGAATAACCAGGAAGATGATCTACGGGCTCTTCCTTTCATTCATCGGCGTGGTTGTGGTCACGGGTTGGAGTCCAAACACCGACATACCGCTCGATGAGCGATTAAGAGGAGATCTGATGATAATGCTCGCAGCTCTGTGTTGGGCCACTGCGACTAACCTCACTCGGATCATGCTTGAGTCCGAGGGGGAACATGGCGCCACCTCGACTGAGATCGTGGTATGGTACTCCCTCGTTGGCACTATCCTGCTGACCCCCTGGTGGCTGTTGGATGTCTACCATGTTGGTTTTCAAGTCCCGAACAACGAAGACCTTCTTGCGATTCTGTATCTCAGCATTCTCTCGACGGTCCTAGCATACATCTGGTTCGTAGTGGGTGTCGAGAGGATCGGTGCGACATCCGCATCCTCCTATGTCTTTCTTGTTCCGCCGTTCGGAGTTCTGGGTGGCTGGCTACTCTTGGATGAGCGCCTGGGGGTCTCCCTAATCATCGGTTTCCTCTTGATCGTTGGAGGCGTTAGAGCCGTCCAGAAAGAAAGTAGCGTTGTTGGCAGGTCTGGCAGATAGCCCCTTCAGGATTAAATACGAACGGCGAGTCGCCGCAGACCGAGGGGTTGTCAATGGCACGGAAACCTGCAAAGATGTATCGTCAAATCAAGGGTCCAGCCTACACCCGAAGACAATACACGGGCGGTGTGCCAAACAACAGGATCCTTCGGTACCACATGGGCAACAGAACCGTAGCCGAGGCCAACGGGTTTGAGGTAGTCCTGAACCTCACTGTAGACAACTCAGTACAGATCAGGCACACCGCTCTTGAGGCTGCGAGGATGATCTCAAACGCCACTATCCGAAACGCTGCCTCAGAGATAGGATATGCCCTCAGGGTGCACAAGTACCCACACCATGTCATCAGGGAGAACAAGCAGGCAACCGGTGCCGGTGCGGACAGAGTCTCACAGGGAATGAGGCTCTCATTCGGCAAGAACGTTGGCACTGCCGCCAGGGTGAAGCGTGGCGAGGTCATAATGTCGATACATACCAGACCTGAATTTTACCTTCAAGCAAAAGACGCTCTCCGCAAAGCAGGAATGAAGTTGCCAACTCCCTGCACAATCAAAGTGGTGAAAGGTGCCGAGACATTGAAGGGTCTCGTCTGATACCACCCTGCATGACGACCACGAATGATGCTCTCAGGATTCTTGAAGACTCTTTGAGAGGAGCCCCGATTATCTGGAAGGGTGACTATCCCTACTTCATTCATCCGATATCTGATGGTATTCCAAGGATGGATCCCGAGGTGCTCAAAGCAGCTACAGAATTGATTGTTGGAACAACCGATTGGGAGGGGGTCGACCTCATTGTGAGTGTCGAGGCCATGGGCCTTCCCTTGTTGGCATCTGTGGGTAACGCGACGGGAATTCCAACCGTGGTCATCAGGAAAAGATCCTATGGCATGGAGGGGGAAGAATCTGTGGAGGTATCAACGGGCTACTCAAACTCCACCATATTCATCAACGACATCTCCCCAGGGGAGAAGATTGTTATCGTTGATGATGTGATTTCGACGGGGGGGACCTTAGAGCCGCTCCTTCAGAAACTGGAGGATATGGGAGTCATTCTACATGATGTGGTCATCGCTATAGAGAAAGGCGATGGTCGAGAAAGGCTGAATCGGGAGCGACCTGATTGGCCTTTGAGGTCTCTGGCGCGAATTGAAATCGTCGACGGTCAAGTGGAGATTTCCGACTGAATGACTCCGTGCCACAAGATCTGTGGTCCATCCGAGATGTTTTTCATTTCCCAAAGTTACCAGAACGATAGTCTAGGAACGCCTGATTAATTTCTTCTTTTGTGTTCATTACAAACGGGCCGTATCGCTCTATTGGTTCGTTCAGCTCAGGGCCTGCCAAAATCAGAAGTTCTGCGCCTTTTTCGGATTGTATCACCGCTTGAGTGCCATCTGATAATATCGCTAGATCCCCATCACGGGCCTCTTGACTGGCGGTTATTCCATGTGCGATGGGACTCATCTTAACTTGCATCTTATTCTCAATACGTATTTGGCCTCCGAAGACATAAATCATCCCATTCAGTTGTTTCTCGAAATTCTGAACCAGCCGAGTGCCCGCATTCATCTTGACGTGGACTAGTGTGATTGGAATCACCGTATCGATTGAGGATGTCACTCCCATGCACTCCCCCGCGATCACCCTCGCCCAGATTCCATCTTTCTCCACAACGGGAGATTCTGAGGAGGGGACTTCTTGGTATCTGGGCTCCATCATCTTGTGAGATGAGGGCAAATTGACCCATATCTGAAATCCATGGCTCCTACCACCACTTCGAAGGAAGTCTTCGTGCGGCTCCTCACAGTGGATTATGCCACGGCCCGCAGTCATCCACTGAACATCGCCGGGGTTCAGTTCCCCGCTGTTTCCTGCGCTGTCTTCGTGTCTCATCCTCCCATCTAGAAGATAGGTGACTGTCTCAAAGCCGCGATGGGGGTGCCATGGGGCCCCTAATGCCTCACCTGGGCCATATTCTGATGGGCCCATCTCATCGATCAAAAGGAATGGGCTCTTTACTTTCCCCATCCTGTAAGGCCGTCGTACCTTGAATCCCCCGCCTTCTCGCACGACATGGGTAGGCACCACATCGACCACGCTCCGCTTATCTTGCACATTGGTAAGTCGTCCACCATACCCTTAATGGCTCGTATTTTCATCAGAACTGATGTCCTAGAACAGTCCTTGTCCAATGCAACCGCTGAAATACACGCTGGAAGCCCGAAGATTAGGCCGATACCATGGATCTCGATCGTCATGACTTCGAATTAGACGATTTAGTTGCCAAAATAAAAGAAAATGACCATCGGCTCGTTGCCCTTCAGGTCCCAGAAGGACTGAAAATGCAGGCACTAGAAATGATGGACTCAATAGAGACAGAGTCCGCGGCCAAGGTGGTTCTAGCTGCAGATCCATGCTACGGTGCGTGTGACCTCGTACACGACAAGATGAAATTGATGGGGGTTGAGCTAGTTGCTCACATGGGACACAGCCAGATGAACATAGACTCCGGCATGCCAACTCATTTTATTCCAGTCACATATGACGGAGATCCCGAATTGAGCCCGGTACTCCCCCTCCTGACTCAACACAGGGAAATTGCGGAATCTCGTCTCGCCTCATCCTCCGACCTGCCTGAATCGGAAGATCAGGCCAAAGAGAAATTTCTGGATGCAGTTGGTAGAGTAGCGCCGTTGGAGGGCGCCAAACTAGGACTCGTGGGTTCCATCCAGCACCTCCATCTTCTCCCTGACTATGTCAAGAGGCTGGAAAAGGCAGGTTTCGATGTTGAGATACCCATTGGTGGTGAGAGGTTGACTTTCCCCGGACAGGTACTTGGCTGCAATTACTCCGGAGACGATCCCTCCATCGGGCACTACTTGTTCCTAGGGTCAGGCGATTTTCATCCCATCGGCCTCGTACTCCACACTGGAAAACCATTGGCAATGCTTGACCCATATACTGGCGAGGCTACTGAGATGTCCTTCGAGAGAATCGAAAGGATACTTAGGCAACGTTTTGGATACATTATGCAAATAGCCGATTGCAAGACATTTGGCATTTTAATAGGGGAGAAACCAGGACAAATGAGGAGGAACCTAGCATTGAGGATGAAGAGGATGCTTGAGAGCCATGGCAAGAAGGGCTACCTCTTGGCAATGGACCACGTCGGCCCTGATCTAATTGATTTCTACCCTGTAGACGCTTTTGTGAATACGGCATGCCCTCGAATCGCGATCGATGATGCTGTCAAGTACGCCAAGCCATTGGTCACACCTTATGAGTTGGAAGTCTCATTAGGAGAAAAGAAATGGGAGCATGGCTATCAATTCGACGAGATCCCCTGACTGGGACTGACTCTGGATATCTCTAAGAGCGGTGTCTCGGAACAACTACCAAATGGCAGAGTACCTGAATCGTATCGGAGCGGGCAAGATCCTGATTGACCGTGCTCCTCTAACCTATGATTGGATACCCAATACCCTCGTCGGGCGAGATGGTGCATTATCTCAGATGGCTTCGATATTTTCACAGATCTCTAGTCCTTCGATCAGTTGCAAGACAGTGATCACTGGGCCAGTTGGATCAGGAAAAACCGTGTTGACTCAAGTTTTTTGCAACGATTTGAAGAGGCATCTGGATGGGAAGAGAAGGATCGTTCACACGCACATAAACTGCCGCAATCATCCATCGGGCTCCCAAGTGCTCCAACAAATTGCACTTAGCCTCGATGAGAGGCACCCTGAGCGGGGCTTGAGTCCAGGCGAAGTCATTCAATCGATAAGGCGCTTCCTCAATGCTCGTGAAACTCACATGCTGTTGGTACTGGACGAAGTTGATGTCATGATTAGGCGAGATAGCTCAGACATAATTTATCGACTTTTGAGGATAGATGAAGGCAAGAATGAATCAGGGACGATCTCGATAATACTCGTGAGCCAAGACGCCTCTCTCCTGAAGTTATTTGAACCCGCCATAATCTCGAGACTTGGTGCAAGCAACATGCTGAATTTAGGTGCATACAGTGAATCTGAATTGAGGGATATAGCGCTCCAACGATCCGAGGCTTCCTGTCTCAAAGGCTCTGTGGGAGACGAGGTCATATCAAAAATCGCTAGTTACGCTGCCAGCACAGGGGATGCTAGGATGGCGATTGAGCTGCTGGAAGCAGCCGTGATAAGAGCTGAGGGGGACGGACGAAGCAATGTTCTCATCAAAGACGTAAAGCCAAGTGAGGCAAGAAATGCCGCACTGGAGCCCAACTTGGTTGATGACCTCCCGGATCACCAGAAGCTAATCCTCCTCGGGATCTGCAGGCGTTTGAAAAAAGAAGAAGCAATAACAAGTGGAGATGCATTGAAACTGTATCACGTGATCTGCGAGGAATTTGGACGTGATCCGCGAGGCTACACCACCTTCTGGAAGCACATGAAATCCCTGGAGATCTTGGGCATGATAGAAAGTCGTACCGATTCGACTACGAAAGGCAGGGGGAGAACACAACATATCACCATGGCGAATATGGCTCCGGGGATCCTAGAGGCCAGACTTTCAGGCATTCTGTCGATGGAGTGAGGTAGTCTTTGCTCCGAACCGCTCTTATAGGGGTCGAGTGTCGCAACGCCTGTTCTCGGTGTGTGCAATGGCAGGGGATCAGACTTTCAAAGCGGTTTTGAACGATACAAACCCAAAGGCGAAGGGGCGTTCATTCTCGATTGATATCTCCGGAACAGGATACAACCATTTCCTTGGAAAGAGCATAGGAGACACTGTAGACGGGATGTTCGTTGGCGAAGGTGACAAGACTCTCACGGGTTACACATTGGAAATTACCGGGGGCTCGGACACCACTGGTCGTGCGATGAGACCTGATCTAGATGGTGGCGGAGTTAAGTCTGTTCTTGTGAGTCCGGGAGTTGGTTACAAGGGTAAGCGCTACGTTGACAAAAATGGGAAAATATACCGATACAAATACGACGGGATCAGGAGGAGGAGAAACCTGAGGGGAAATGTAATCAGCCAAAATACCCGACAAATTAACCTCAAAGTAGTCGACTATGGCAAAAGACCCCTCGGCGTGATCTTCGGACTAGAGGACGAGGCCTCCGCTGGATCCTCCGAAGAGGAGTGAGGCGGCGGTTGTAAAATGGCGAGCTCTTTACCATCTCAGCCTGAAGTCAACATAGGGATGGTTGGACATGTTGACCATGGTAAAACAACTCTAACCAAAGCCCTCTCTGGCGTCTGGACTGATACCCATTCAGAAGAGCGAAAAAGAGGAATAAGTATCAAACTTGGTTATGCCGATACAGCGTTTTACAAGACTGGGGAAGGGGAATTTTATCCAACAGGAAAGAAGTCTGACGGTGGAAAAGACGATCCCTCTGAGCTCGCAAGGGTAGTTTCATTCGTAGATGCGCCTGGTCACGAGACCCTGATGGCGGTCATGATCTCAGGTGCATCAATCATGGACGGGGCTCTCCTATTGATCTCAGCGACGGAATCTTGTCCGCAACCGCAGACCAGAGAGCACCTTGCAGCACTCGAAATAGCTGGGATAGAGAACATCGTTGTGGTACAAAACAAGATAGATTTGGTCACTCGAGAACGGGCAATTGAATCATACAACGAAATTAAGTCGTTCTTGGATGGGTCCATCGCTTCAGAAGCCCCCGTTATTCCAATTTCCGCCCAACAAGCAGTAAATCTAGATTCGCTAATTGAAGCAATAGAAGCGACGATACCCACTCCTGATAGGTCGGAAAAAGAGCACGGGCTAATGTATGTTGCAAGATCATTCGACATCAACAGGCCTGGCTCAAGGCCTGCTCAGCTCAAGGGGGGAGTCATTGGGGGGAGTGTCGTGAAAGGATCTTTTTCAGTGGGAGACAAGATTCTAATCGCTCCTGGAAGAAGGGTCTCAAAAGGTGCTAAATCTGACTGGGTTCCTATTAAAACCGACATAATTGGCATCAAAGGAGGAGGTTTGGCACTGGATTCAATTCACGCAGGAGGGCTTTGCGGCATATCCACTCCTTTAGATCCAATGATAACTAAGGCAGACGACTTATCTGGGCAAGTCATGGCAAGAGAGGGAGAACTTCCACCAGTATGGGAGGAACTGCGTATAGATCTGGTACTCCTCGATGTCATGGTCTCCTCATCGGGAGAAGAGCCCGAGAAAGTTAGGCCCCTACAATCAGGAGAGATGTTGATGCTTAACTCAGCGACTGCGACGAGCGTTGGAACTGTCTCCCAAATAAAGGGAAAGAATGCAACAATCAAACTGAGGCTCCCCATTTGTGCCGAGGTAGGGAGTAGAATAACGCTCTCTAGAAGAATTGGTTCCAGATGGAGGCTCATCGGTCACGCCTCTATCAAGGAGTGATCAGTCTGTCAGGCCTGATTGTAGATGCGTGTGGTTGGGTCGCACTCGTAGATGCCAAAATCAATCTTGACATCGAATTGAAAACGATTCTTGGACAGCCAGAACTGATTCTTACTGACACAGTGCTCATTGAATTGAGAAAAATAGACGAGGGTCGTAAGGGGCTGTTGTTGGAATTATTGACTTCAAGAGCTAGAATCATTCATTCCAGTGATTCCTACGCAGATGATGGACTGATCAAACTTTCAATTGAGACCGGTTATCCAGTTCTCACCGTTGATCGAGAATTAAAGAGGCGCCTGATCTCTGTGAGTTGCTCATACGTCGAAGTCACTGCAGGTAGAACACTGAGGCTCGTCGACTAAGGCAGTGTGAAAAGTCGGTCATCGCCATGACCATTGAGAAGGCCGGTCTTCACTGCGCAGTCTATCCAAGCATGTGCGTAGTTTATTGCACCGAATGCACGAACAAAATCCCCCTTCTCCAAGAAATGTTCGGAGTCGCTAAGGTAATCATCAAACATCCTCAACATTTTTGATAGATTCTCCCTCTCTACGTCAGTTTTCGCCAATGAAGTAGCCTTTTCCCTTGCTTCTTTCGAAAGTTGGATGTAATACAAAACCCTCTTTTCTGTAATTCTGGTGTTTGATTCATCTGAGAACATCCAAAGCCTCCTCTGTTAGCTTGAAAAACCTCGTACGCCCTTCTTTTCGAACTTTCAGGAAACCATTTCTCTTTAGTTCGTTAAACAATTGAGAGAGCCTGGGGCGGCCAACTTCAAGCCTGGCCTGCAACTCTGGATCAGAAGGAGATATCTCCCTTGTTGAGGAAACAGTAAGGATCAATTTTTCTGCCTCGTTGAGCTTACTGAGGTATGCGCGTTTGAGTGGAACTGAATCGTCCCATGTTGGTTCTGAGCTATAATCGAAGGAAATGCTTGGGGACACTGGTTGGGGCCTGGGGCTTGGAGTCACTCCGATAGAATCGTATCGGGTTTGTTCTTGTTGGGTGTTCTCAACAGGTGGAGGAAGAGTGGCTTCAAAATCTTCCCCCACGGTCCAAACTGCTTGGTCCGTAGATAAAACTGGAGAATCATCGATACCCTGATTTGATGTACTGGGGACTAAGGATGGCTCGATTAGAATCCTTGTGGAGTCTTCAAAATTGTATGTTGGTTGTCCATCCGCATCAATAATTTTGGTCCCATCGCCTCCTTTCGGCATTTCAAAGCGAGTGCTGACGGTTCTCTCTGCTAAGCCTTTGAAGGACCCCGTCGTACCAGATTTCACGGGTTTAACTGTAACTGGCGGAGGCTCTGTGCCTGGCTCCATCCAAAAATATCCCTCTCGATCAGATGATTGGAGCTCCGTCGTCTCCAGCTTTGGGGCCATATTCTCTTCGATCGCCGCCTCTTCGATAAACTCTGATTCTGTCTCCGAGTGGTCTGATTCGATCGAAGTATCATGTATCTCTTCATCGAATATTTGCTCAGTTGCCTCAGGCTCTAATTCGACACTCGCATCTAGAACTGCATTGAACTGAGGGAGGCCATACTCATAGATCGATGGTATGGCGCCCGCTACTTCAGGGACTTGTTCATTCTCCGGTTCAATTTTTGTTGTGGGTGATGGCAGTTCCTCCACATATGTTTTTTCGGACCAGCGAAACAGCCGTTCTAGGGTACCAGATCTATTCCTTATCCCTCTCCTTTCGTCCACAAGATCCCTTAGCGTTCGGACGACTGCCCTCGGGATTCCTTCGGTCATGTCGTGTATATTCTCAATCAACTGGGGGTGCATGATCCACCTTTGACGTGCGACCCTGATGATTCTCTTGTCGACTAGTAATTGAATCTCATCGGCGGTCAGATTTCGTAGGCTGTAGGGGGGGTCAAAAATTTCCAATGTATGTTCCTCGAGGGAGGATAATTGACCTGGGAGCATTGTGAACAATACCAGAGCCCGCATTTTCTGCATTATTTGGACCAATCTTGGGATCACCGTGCTGACATCAACATTGTAAGGCAAATCGAAAGCCACAAGGGGTATTGGCCCATCTTTGCTATCGAGCTCTTCTGAAAGTCTAGATATTGTCTCGGAAATAATGGAAGGGAGATTATGCCCAATAAAATGAGCAGCGACTTGTGTGACCATATTCTTCACAGGGTCATTGTCCATTGGCCAGTAATCGCTAATGAATGGGCTTGATGATTGGGACGCTACCGCGTTTAGTATTGAGGTTCTTCCCGATCCCCTGACTCCAGAAATAATTACCATCCTCGGTGATCCGGAAATTAGATGTTCTCTGCATTCGATTACTATCTCATCCCTCCCGATCAGATCTTGTGCTTGTCCAATCGATAGTGGCCTGATTTCGAAAGGATTGCCACTAAGGCTTGGAAGTTCCAATACAGTCGGGTCAACCCCCATATTCGAGTGGTCTGTGGTGACTCATATAGTATTAACGTATAATAACGTTTAATTTTATAGATTAACGTATAATTTCATACTATTTTTCCTTAATTGCTATTTTTTACAACAAAAAAAGCACTTTGTTAACGTATAATTAACGCATAATTAACGTATTATTAACGCATTTAATGTGAAATTAACGCTTCTTATTTGATTTTCATCTCAAAATGATGTTAATCCCTTGACCTTAATTTTCGTAAATATTGATCTTTTTTTAGGATATTTTCCGCATCACTTACAACCCTATTACCACTGCCATCAACAATGCCAATAGAGGATAGTAGAATGCCGGGTTTTCATCGCCTAACGCCAAGGGAAAGAAGAGAGAAGCTTGCAGAGGTTGCAGGGTTGACCAAAGAACACCTTGATGCATGGGAATCAGGGATACTCGAGATGGGGATTGCGGATAGGATGATTGAGAACGTGATTGGAACTTATTCACTTCCAATTGGAGTGGCTACCAATTTCGTAATCGATGACAGACACTATGCCATACCCTTCGTGGTTGAGGAGGCTAGTGTTGTTGCAGCAGCCTCCAATATGGCCAAAAGATGTCTGAAGAATGGAGGATTCAGATCAAATAACGATGACCCGGTGATGATTGGCCAAATTCAAGTTGTTGGCATGGATAATGTGGATGATGGTCGTTCGTCTGTGTTGTCTTCCAAGGATGAGTTGATCAAAATCTGCAATGAAGTGGATCCCATTCTTGTAAAATTTGGAGGTGGTTGTAAGGATATCGAAGCGCGGCCAATAAAGACTGACTCTGGTGATATGCTGATTGTCCATATCCTAGTAGATTGTAGGGATGCGATGGGCGCTAATGCTGTCAATACGATGGCGGAAACAGTCGCCCCAAAAATAGAACAATTGACGGGTGGGGCTGTGATACTCAGGATAATTAGTAATCTCGCAGTTCACAGACTCGCTAGGATCTCCGCAACCTTCACCCCCGAGGAGATGTCTGACAATGGGAAAGACTCGGAACAGGGGTCTGAGGTCATTAACGGGGTGATTCAAGCATACCACTTCGCTGCTGCTGATCCGTTTAGAGCTACGACCCACAATAAAGGAATTATGAATGCTATTTCATCGGTTGCCATTGCCTGTGGACAGGACTGGCGTGCGATAGAATCGGGAGCCCATGCTTACGCAGCCTTCGGAAATAAGAACTCCACATATGGCTCGATGACTGAGTGGTCCGTGGATGAGGAAGGAAACCTAGTCGGATCCATAGAACTGCCCATGGCAGTAGGATTGGTAGGCGGTGCAATAAGGATTCATCCTGGCGCAAAGGCAAATGTGGCACTATTGGGTGTTGAGACCGCTGACGAGTTGGGGAAGGTCATGGCCTCTGCAGGACTGGCTCAAAACCTAGGTGCTCTGAGGGCACTGGCAACTGTCGGTATTCAAGCTGGCCATATGAAATTACACCTACAGAATATGGCTGCGGCCGCTGGAGCCAATGATGAGGAAATCGAAGAGGTCTCCAAGATTGTGAAGTCCAGCGGTGAAAGAATAACTATGGCTGCGGTAGTCTCTGCCTTGGAGAGTTTGAGGTCCTGATTACTCTTCTTCTGAGTCCCTGCCGGTGTAATCTTGGATTTTCGTTTGCCCATCACCAAGTGATTCGGCCAGTTCCGTTCCCGTCATGCCAGCCTCTTTCGCCTGTTGCCTGAACCAACTCCTTACCTTGTCTGGTCTTATCTCTGGCGCTCCGAAATACTCTGCAAATCTTCTAGTGGTCATCAAACGTCGTGTGGACCCGTCTCTTCGCCGACTGATTAGGCCCATGCTCGAGAGCTCCCTGACGTGATCATATGCCCTCTGACCCAGCATTTCAACCAGCGTGGATTGGGCCATGGGCTGATGGTAAGCTATCAAAGCCGCAGTAGGCATAAGTCTTTGAGGAATGTCCGGCCTTACGTTCCCTGGCATTTTGTTGGCTAAGGATGGTTTCACTTCCATTATCCACCTACCGGATATCTCAGATATTTGCAAAGCCCCTGACTTCCGTCTCGCGAGGGTGGATTTAAGTCCCCTAAGCGCCATTTCCACGTCACTGTCGTTCGATTGGGACGCTAGGGCGATCTCAGATACTGTCATCGAACGTCCTGACCCAAACAAAATTGCTTCGATGACAGTTGGGAGGGTATCTTTATCCATTTCAATCGCCCACCAATTTCTCTTGTGGATGAAGCCGCTCCGAAAGAATGTCGAAGTCCATTTCCTCTGGATGTAGGTCTCTCAGTATCACCTTCCCATCCATGCCATCTTCCTGGCGTATGCTCGCATACCCCCTGTTTACAAGGAACAATGCTGCTACCATCGCTGCAACTTGGGCCTCTGCATCCGCCTCATCCCGGGAGGTTCCTCTCTCCATGGATCTCTCTGCAAGTTCCTCTGAGACAGAGGATAAGGTGCATGAGCCGGTGTTAGGATTTGCTCGCATCCTCATTGCTTCCCATGTTCTGCGGATGTCCCCCTCCAGATCCTCTACATGGAGGCTGCCGCTGAACCTAGCCCTGGCAGTTTCGAGGGCTTCCCTCCTTTCTTCGGCAATCTTCATTCTCAAATTCTCTTCTTGAGATATCCTGCTTGCTGCCTTCAAACCTAGGAGGAGTTCCCCTAAAGTGACTGGCCTGCCCTCATCCCTCTGAATCCTGCCCTCGAACATACCTGGTAGGTTCTCTTTTAGGGAACCAGTAATAACCCCGACAGAGAAATTGTACGCGGCATCATCATAATCAGACTCCCAACCACCATCGTAAAGCCATTCCTCATCGTCGTGATCCTCGCGATGTTGCCTCTCAACAAGAGATTCTGCTTGTCCACGAAGGACCTGCCATGCCATTCTGATCAGTCTTCCGCAGGTCGGTAGGTCCACGTGTTCTGATTGCTCTATCCTCGAGGTGAACATTTCCAAGAATGCAGACAAGTCAACTGCCCATGGATCGAGATCCTTATTCTGAAAGAGTTGCAATACTAATGCAACAGACCTATCGAATGGATCGTCGAGGAATTGGTGCTCGGCTTCCTCCATCTCAGCGAGTTCGAGTATCCGATCCAAGTATTCACTTGTCTCAAGGTCCATGTCTGTGGCGATCAGGGTGGCAATGATGTCGTCCCTGAGTGATTTCTCATCCAACACACCCATGAGCTCATCCGGCCTCCTGCTCCTTCGAAACTTCCTCTTCTGCTCCTCGGCCTTCTTCTGCTGTCTCATCCAGTGATGTTGGTACGTCCCTCTGGCTACCATCATCAACGGCCTCAGCGCGGTCCCTCAACTTACCGAGTGGGTCATTCTCATGATCGGTGCCGCTCAATTCTACTCCAGCGCGACCCATCACGCCCTCCAGGGAGGGAGGGGTGACCAATGCCTCAGGCAGTACTGGTCTGTTGGATGGGTGGGGCAGGTCATCCGGTAGCATGTCCGAGGTTGATGGTGGTCCCTGGGCCTCCATTTCTTTCTCGAAGGCCTCTCCTAGTGCGAGCGCTGCCTCCCTGTTGAAGTCGGTGATTCTCCGACTCACTCCATCTCCGGCATGGGTTATTCCGATGTGGTGATTGGCCATGGAAAGACTGACCTTCCGAAGAGTCACCATGATGAACTGGGCGGCTTCGCTCCTTCGACGACAGAGCATGGCGATTCTCTGGCAATTGAATGGGTCGAGATTCTGATCAACCTCGTCGAAATAGTAGAATGTGCTTGGTTCAAAGTCCTGTATCGAGAAAACCAGAGCGAGAGCCGCCATTGACTTCTCTCCTCCCGACAATTGGGACCTTCGAGTCTTCTGGCTCTTGCCCGGAGGTACGCAATCCATCTCGAGGCCGCCATCAAATGGGCTTTCGGGATTCTCCAGCCTCAGCCTTCCGTTCCCGCCTGGCTGCAGAATTGCATAGACACGTGAGAAATTTCGATTTATGTGTTCGAATACCGTCAGTAATCTTCTCTTCCTCTCAGATTCCAACCTTTCAACGATTTCTACGAGCATGTTCTTTCTTTTTCTGAGGGTTGACCCATCCTCGATTAGTTGGTCAATGCGCTTTGCAGTCTCATCATATTGCTCAATTGCGAGCATATTTACGCCCCCTAGGTTATCCAACCTTCTCTCTAACCTAGATATGTTGAGCTCTACCTCTGCCAACGGGGGTGCGTCTGAATTCATAGACGGGATCTCTATACCT
>DAGH01000022.1 GCA_002495675.1 Euryarchaeota archaeon UBA182
ACTCCCTGCTCGGTGTAAAGATACGCCAAGAGGGGGGCCAAATAGTACTGTCCTTATAACCTTCAGAGGAGATTAGTAAAAATCGTTAATACTTCTCACAGACACTACTCTGCATGGCGAAATCGACAGTTAATGCCCCTCCCACGGCGGCCGATGTGATTCAATTCGTGGACAGGGATCTAGATCTTTTCGAAGGCATAAATGACGGTGAAGAGCACCATCTTGCTGGGGGGGAATCGTTGCCCCCAATAGAGCCGCTCACTAAGGCATGGGACGTAGCGTACATCCGATTTTCAGTCCCTGACTTGGATTTGTACGAGAGGTGGGTCACAGATTTCGGACTCAAGATCATCTACAAAGACGACCAGGTGATATATTCGAGGGGACTGCAAGGCGATGGTTTTTGCCATGTTGCTCACAAAGGACCAGCCAAATTTCTCGGTTTTGCTATGATGATGAGGGATGAGAAGGACCTGCGTGTTCTGCAAGAAAACATTGAGGGATGTTCAACGGTCCACAAAATACCCGGGATAGAAGGAAAGCTCTGCGGCGGCAGCAGGGTCTCGTTCATCGATCCGGTCTGCAACCTTCTGATCGAGGCCGTCCACGGGAGGAGCATAGACGAGCTGCCTCCGACTCGGGACAGGGTTGAGTACAACTATGGGTCCAAGGAGAATTATAGAAGGCCTGCGAACAAGTTGCAGGATACTTCAGGCAACAGGGCCGCGGATGGATCTAACACAGTTCACCCCGGCCCCCCAGACGTTCTCAAGATCGGACATGTCGTGTTGTCAATCCCCGTCGGTCCACACCACAAGATGATGGCCTTCATGATGGAGACATTCGGCTTGCTCCCCTCTGACAGCGCATACTTCGAATCCCCGAAATCCACTGAGGGCCACTCCGTTAACCCGGGGATGTTTGACATGTTGCAAAAAGCCGGCCCTTCCCCCATCTATCCGGGAACTTTCGCCGAGGGGGAAGCGACTTACGCCTGCTTCTTCAGATGTGACAGGGGGGAGGTACCCACTGATCACCACACATTCTTCATCCTCTCTTTAATGGACAAGAAACAGGCCCCGGTTGGCGGTGACATCAACCCCCAACTCAGTCATGTGTCCTTCGAGGTATCAAACCTCGATGACGTTTGGAGGGGCCACATGCAGTTGAAAACCAAGGCGGAGTTCAAGGATGAGAGGTATGAGATAGCCTGGGGGGTCGGTAGGCACGTCCTCGGGTCTCACATATACGACTACTGGCACGATCCCTATGGCCATGTACATGAGCACATGTCCGATGGCGATAGGATGACGAGGTCCTTCGGCCAGAGGATTCACAAAATGAGTGGATTGGGCCCCAATGGGCACAACCAGTGGGGGCCGACTGTGAGGGACTCAGGCATAAGGAACCTCGATGGGCCAGCAGGAGCCAGTTTCTATGAGGACTTTGACCACGACACCCAGCAGTCCCTCGTGGATCGCAACCTCGACAACGTCTCGGAACTTATTGAGAGGATAAGGGATACGAATGGACGTTAGTGACTACGCAATTCCTGAGACGTACGGCGTGAACTTCGAGATCAAGTACGTGGAGGTTGACGGTCACCGTCACAGGGTGGCTGAGACAGGTAACCCCGAAGGCACGCCCATCGTGATAATGATGGGTGTCTTCGAAGATAGCCTGATGGACTCAAGATGGCTTGCAGCTTGCATGGCCAACCACCCAGCTGGTCCCCAATACAGGATCATAGTGGTGACAGTTCCATACTTGGAAGAGTACTCAGAGATCAGGATCGATGGGAATACGATGTCGAAATACGATGGGCTGAAGCCCCCAAACAAGATCATCAAAATGAAGGGAACCAAAGCCGTCGACCCTAGGTTCGACCTCGAGCATGGCGGCCCCCTCGCATTGAGGTCCATCCTCACTGGGGGACTCGGTATCCAACAAGCACATTTCGTGGGGCATGACAGGGGTTGCATAATTATGGACAACATGCTCTCTGAATACCCGGAAATGGCGCTGAGCTACTCCAGGGGATCTCAAGGATGGACGAAATTCGAGGAGGAATGGGCAGATCTCGTGGATCAGGGAACGTTCCTCGGCCCCCCACACAGAATTATGGCGACGGATGCCTTCGCCCCCTTGCTCAGGAGCGCTCTCAGAGGTGGAGCCCCATTCGGGTTCATCTCCCCCTCTTTCGCGATAGAGGCCTCTTCTGCCGCTGAGGGCACCGATCTTCGAGAGAGATGGAACGCAATTCAGGGAATGGGGGACCAATCAGACAGGTTCTTCGAGCTGACCAGACAGATCTTCAGACAGACAGATTTCTTCGACGAGGGGAAAAGGAGGACTGACAGGTCGAAGGGCTTCTGTATCGTTGACACCGATTTCCCGATGATGCAATTCCAAGGCGAGGACGAAATGATTCGCGCAAAGGATATACCAGGAGCAAGAAAAATGTCAATTCTCCGCAAGCTTGCTGGATTATTCGGTGCTGGACAGGTCACCGGGTTATTCAGATTGTTCCGACTCAAATTCCCTACTTACATACATTCAGACCTCGACAAAGACTTTGGCGTCGTATCCAACCACACGGGGGATCAACCATACTGGGGGAAATGGAACTTCTTTCCGGATGAGATCGAGGATATATTCCCGGGAGGGGAATTCCAAGAGCGGTCCAACCCAATCTGGGTCCAGAACTACAACAAGTTCGTTGAAAGGAAGGCTGATGGCAGATATGCGTCTCTGAAGGTCAAAGAAGGTGCGAGATTCCAAAGATTCACAATCATATCAGAAGCCTTGCACTGGACTCATATCGAAAGGCCAGATAATGTTGCCTGGGCCTGCATGGACTTCATCGCTGACAACTCTTGGTGGGGTAAGTGAGATCACAGGAGACGGAACATAGAGAGGTAATCGGACACCATCCTGGACTCCTCTCCTTTTCTGTAGGTTCCTAGCATGGTGTATCCGGGCGCCATGAGTACGTAGTCGACTCCTTTGAAGAGCTTGCGATGCATTTTGAGGTCCTCTTCCCTCTGACAGGAGACCAGCATGGTCTGGGAGGTCTTTTCTCCATTCTTTCCGTCACTAAGCGATACTACAAGCGGGCGGATTGTGTCTGGTATCCTGTCCTTGTGACCATCGAGTTGATCGCTTGAGTCCTTGCATAGTATCCTGTACTCCGTAGGGTGGTATGTCCTGAGTGATCGGGGCAGCCCCTCCTCAGTCTTGTAATTGTACATTGGATACCCCTTTTGACTCGATTTTCGGGGTCCGAAGCCATTAGGGATCGTTATGGTTTCAGGGACGAAGGCCGGCAGTAGGTCTAGGGGTCTTCCTCGCCCGCCCTTGAAGGTGTGGACTACTCTCCTCAACAGGTTGACATGAGGCTTGACATTGAAGAGAAGGCCGCCAAGGAACAAGGATTGTTTGATGATGAACTTCGAGTCCGGGTAGCATTCTACTTGGTATTGGTCCAGGAGTTCGGAGGCCGACACTCCCTTCGAGACCAGATCTATCTTATTCACGAGATTGAGGGTGTTCCTGACTCCGAGATTGAGCCCCTGTCCTATGAAGGGGGAGGTCTGGTGGGTGGCATCACCGATCGTGAACATGTTCCCCCGTCGCCATTTTTTCGAGATAAGGGAGTTGAATTTGTAGACTGTAGATCTGACTATCTTGACCTCGTCGGGGTTCAGGTATGGAGATACGAGCTTGCGTATTGAATCAGGCGATTGTATAACTGCGTGGTCGTCATCTTTGTTCAGCGCAAATTCGAATCTGAATGTGTTCTTGTAGGTCCCGTGGTTCTTCCCCTCGCATAGTAGGAACGTCGTGGGTCTTTTGCCCTCAGGGTCGATTATCTGGTGGCCGCCCGCATCGAAATCCATACCTGGCTGAAGCGCGGTTCTTGGAGCGTTGATGTCGACTATTAGGAAGTGTATTGACTTCCCCAAGGATTCCAAATTTGCCCCCATCTGCTTCCTGACAAAACTTCCTCCTCCATCAGCCCCTATCAGGAATCTGGAGGCCAATGTCCTGGTTTCTCCTGTGGTATTGTCCTGGACTGTTATGAAGTTCATCCCATCCTCCCAAAGAATCAGCGCCTCGTGGCCATACAGAGCATCAATCCCGCTATCGTCCTCGATCCTTGCCCTGAGGAGACTTTCCAGTTGAGGTTGATTGAACCAGTTTATGAAGCCATAATGATCTAGATCCAGAACTGCCCCGTCTATCACCGGTGGCTGCATCTTGCCGAATGGCTCATTCATGCGGTCCTTGCCGAGCACATAACCGACCTCTATGGCCGTAGTGAAATCAAAATCATCCCACGTGTCGCCTAGGAGCTTCTTGATCACCCCCATCGTGAAGCCATTCAGGGCGATTCCCCTGGGAAATGGATATGGGTTGATGTTCTTCTCGACCAGACAGACCCTCAATCCCCTTTCTGAGAGCGACAACGAAGCAATCGATCCAATGGGCCCACCGCCAACAACTATGACATCGTAATCAGTCTCGCTCATTTTTGATCCCCCATGAGATAATGTTCGTATTGTTCTCTCAATTCCCTTTTTATTGGCTTTCCGGTGGATCCAAGAGGCAACTCGTCAACAAAAATAACCGCGTCGGGCTTTTGCCATTTTACTATCTTGCCATCGTAGAAATCCAATAGGTCATTCTCCCTGACCTTGCTCCCCTTAACGACCTCTGCTATCACTACGGGCCTCTCTGCCCATTTTTCATGCCTCACGCCGATGACCGCCGCGTCGTGTACATCAGGATGTAGTTTGATGATTTCCTCGAGCTCTATGGAACTGATCCATTCACCTCCTGACTTTATGAGGTCCTTCGACCTGTCTGTTATGTCGAGGAAGCCGTCTGAGTCAATCACTCCGAGGTCCCCAGTTTCGAACCAACCTGATTCATCCACTGCATCCGAGTCATGAAACATATACCTCTGGATCACAGTAGGCCCCCTCACCTGGATTCTTCCTTCTGACCCATCCCTAGGCAACTCATTCCCATCATCATCGACAATTCTAATTTCCACAGCCCAATTGAGCCTCCCAGCGCTTTCCATCCTGGAGAAAGCCTCCTCGGGACCGTAATCTGCATGCTTCGCCAGGGGTGAGTTTGTGGTGCCCAGTGGACTTATCTCGGTCATGCCCCAAACTTGGAGAACATCAACGCCGTGCTTTTCCTTGAAGTCCCTGATTACCCAAGAGGGGACTGCAGATCCCCCAGAGACGATCCTCTTCAGGCTGGTTAGTGATGCTCCTTCGCTAGCAAGTTTCTCGAGCACCTCTTCCCATATCGTCGGAATGGCAAGGGCGAGAGTCGCCTCCTCCTGCACGATGAGGTCGATTATGCTCTTCCCGTCCAAGTTTGGCCCAGGGAGCACAAGCCTTGCACCCACCATCGCGGATGCGTAGGTCATGCCCCATGCATTGACGTGGAACATTGGCACGATTGGCAGGATGGTGTCTCTCGCGCTAACGTTGAAACTATCTGGTAGGCTGACGACGTTCGCGTGGATAACGATTGACTTGTGCGAGTACAGAACTCCTTTGGGGTTTCCCGTTGTCCCGGAGGTGTAGCAGAGCACTGCTGCGTCATCCTCGTCTAGATCAGGCCATTGGTAATCGTCCGACCCCTCTCCAACGAGGTCCTCTAGAAACTTGAGGCCATTCATCTTGGCTGCGAACTCGTTTTCCTTAGGCCCGCAAATGTAAATCTGCTCAACTGTCTCCAGAAGATGCTTGTGCCCGATGAGGAAACCGATGTAGGAAGGATCGACGAAGAGAAGCCTGTCCTTCGCGTGGTTGATTATGTAGACGATCTCATCAGGGAACAATCGAGGGTTGATTGTGTGCGCGATACCGCCGCACCCCGATACGGCATAGAGCAACTCTAGATGGGACCTTGTGTTCGGCATGATAGTCCCAACCCTGTCACCATCTCCGAGCCCAAGACCTTTGAGCGAGCTTGCGATTTTCCTGCTCTTCCTCCCGATTTCTCTCCAATTGGTCCTCTCTCGAAAACCCTTGACGTCGACCGAGACCACCTCTGTGTCGCCGTGGTTTTTCTCAGCATGGGCCAGCAACTTGCTTGTGGTGAGGTTCGCACCGTACATGTTCCCCTTCAAGTCAATCCCCTCAAATCATACCACTTTGTTCTCTATCGCCCCAATCATCTCGATCTCGCACCTTACCACATCCCCGGCTTGCAGGAACACGTTCCCCTTGCGCTCCTTGTCGGCTTTACCGGAAGCACCTCTGGGGCTGAATCCGGATCCCGGTGGAGTCCCAGTCGCAACAATGTCACCGGGTCGCAGCGTCATCGCGCTTGATAGGTATTCGACTTGCT
>DAGH01000001.1:0-1377 GCA_002495675.1 Euryarchaeota archaeon UBA182
GAGAGGAAGAGGCAATCTCAAAAAACAGCAAGAAAAGCCAGCATTGGAAAAAGACCATTGAAATTTGTTCCGAGACCATCACAAGGGCTATCTATAGACATCGAACATTTGACCGAGAGGAAGTCTAGAAGAAAAATATCTGCCACACCAGCCTTCGAGGAGTTGATGTCAGAACTAGAAACAACACTATTGGAAGCCGATATGGGACACGCGGCTGTAGACGAAGTTCTGACGGCAATGAGAGGGAGGTTGATTGGTGCGCCCCTAGCTAGGAAAGGGGATCTTGAAATGATAATCGACTCGGCGCTGATCGGTGCTCTCGACTCGTTGTTGAGGGTTTCGTATTGGGACTTTGACCAGACCATTCAAAGCCTGATTAAAGACAAGACTCCCGTTATAATCATGTTAGTTGGAGTGAATGGAACTGGAAAGACGACCACTGCAGCCAAAATATCCCACAGACTAATCCAAGATGGCATGAGCGTTGTAGTAGCTGCTGCAGATACGTTCAGGGCCGGCGCCATAGATCAGTTGAACGATCACGCGGAGCGTGTTGGTGCCCGTTGCATACGAAGCCAACGCGGTGGCGATTCGGCTGCCGTGGCAAGGGATGCGATCGACAGCGCGGTAGCAAAGGGGGAAGATATCGTGATAATAGACACTGCTGGGAGGATGCAGAATAAAACCAATTTGATGCAGGAACTGAAGAAGGTTCACAGAGTTGCCTCACCTCATATTGTTCTGTTTGTTGGGGACGCGCTTGCAGGTAATGATGCTGTAGAACAGGCAAGAACCTTCCAGTCGTTCTTGAATTTCGATGGCGCAGTCCTGTCAAAGTTGGACACAGATGCTAGGGGAGGTGCCGCACTTTCCATTGCCCATGCCACTAACAAGCCCATCGTACTGGCTGGGGTCGGACAGGGTTATGACGATCTCATTGACTTTGAGCCATCCAACTTCCTCACACAACTTCTATCGGATGACATAGACCCACAGTCGTTCACAATCGTCGAGAGGGATCCAAATGAGTGAAAACCCATCATCTTTGATAGCAATGAGGGATTCAATCACAGCTGGCAGAATCAATATGATAATGAGGCAGAGGGGTTGGCAATCAAGGGTAATCGAAGGTGAAGACAGCCTTATCGATTCATACTTGAAGACCAGACCTAGAGTGACGTTTTTAGGACTGGATACAGGATCAACTCAAGGTGAGTTAGCAGCCTTGCGTATCAGAGAGATTGATGATCAAGCGAGGATAGTATTCGTCTGTTCTAGATCCAAGATGGAAGCAGCGAGACAGGCATCTCATTCCGTGGGTGCCGTGAGTGTGATCTCAACGCCCATACTAGCCACGGATATCGAGAAGGCCTGGCC
>DAGH01000001.1:1767-2329 GCA_002495675.1 Euryarchaeota archaeon UBA182
TACCTCCGCCCCCTACCACCTTGCCCCCACCTCCCGCGCCAGCGACACCAGAAAACCCCACTCCAACTATCGGCAGCCAAATCACCTCTCCGGTCGATGGCCAAGTTAAGCAAGGAAACCGTGGAAGGATATGGATAATTATCTCATTAGTCGGCTTGGCCATTTCAGGGTCGATCACCTACTACCTGACCATCTGAAACCTCTTCACCTAGGGGAACCATTCTCAGAGCATCAACCTCGCGACTTCCTTCTGGCCCCTGCGTGATGTTGACGATTTTCACACGACTGTCCTCTAGCAGGCGCTCATCTCCCGTGACAACTCTGAGCCTCACCCGCCATCGAAACACAATTTCCCTTGCGACCAAGATCAAGAGAAGGAATAAAACCACGACAGCAGATGCATCAATCAATCCAAGCATCATACTTCATCCATAGTTGCATTGGCATACTGAGTGGCTGCATTGGATATTGAGTCACTCCGAATTATACCCGACCCCACAATAACCGCATCAGCCCCAGATCGGATAGCCTCTGTCGGGTGGCCGTACCTCTGACCCATGAC
>DAGH01000001.1:2716-12838 GCA_002495675.1 Euryarchaeota archaeon UBA182
GCATCCCTAAGCGAAGATATAGACATTGGGTTACTTCCATTTCCAATAAATCCACACACTCCGGGCATATCCTTGCAGGAGGCAACTGTCTTCTCTGTGTAGCGGGCGTCGAGAAAATTTTCAGAACTAGACATTTGTGCAAGCACTAGTATTGATCCTCTGCGGCCCACTTCTCCCCAAGCTGCGTGGATACCATCAATGATATCAGGACCAGATATTCTGTGTGCCGTGACTATGTCGGCCCATGCAGCAATTCTCTGGTGGCCCAGCATCTGAATTTTGGAAACGTGCCCTATATCGGCAAATTTTCGATCCTCAAAGATTAGAATCCCCATTTCCCGGGCCGGTCGGATGACCTCGTCCATCCAACGATTATATTCGAAGTCCACTACACCATCCACGTGAGTCTTTAGCATACATATGCTAGGTCCGGCCTGAGAAAGCGCATCCGATATTTCTGAGATTGTTATGAGATCTGCGGCAAGCGCGACTCTTGTCCTTCTGGAAGCCATGCTGGACCGTATTTCATCTGCAGACAGGAACCCCAAACCAGACACCCTCTAACCTCGATGTGTCGTTCGGTACCTCAACATTACCGAAGTTTATGAGTGAATATGTTTAAAGCACCCCCCCATTAGTCAACCTCGGGTTGTATAGCCTAGAGATGGTAAGGATGTCAGTCGGAATTGAGCCAATGGGAGAAATGGTACTTTTGGAAATGGAGAACGCTCCTGAGAAAACAGAATCAGGGCTATTGCTCCCAGAGGAGGCCCGAGAGAAAATGAATGTAGGGAAGGTTGTGGCAACCGGCCCAGATGTCGAGAGCCTCAGTTCGGGAGACAGGGTAATTTATCGTCAGTACAGTGGCACCAAGATTGAATGGCTGGGAATAGAATACATGCTGATCAAATTTGAGGACCTACAAGCAAAGGTCTTGGATCTTTGAGAACATACCAGGAGATGGAGAAAGTGGCAAAACAAATGCTTTACGGAGAAGACGCGAGAAGGAAATTATTGGAGGGCATAGACGCAGTGGCCAACGCCGTGAAAGTGACGTTGGGACCTGCTGCTAGGACTGTCGTTCTAGAGAAGAGCTGGGGCAGTCCGACCATTATTAACGACGGTGTCACCATTGCCAAAGACATATCTCTGCCGGATCCCTTTGCAAACATGGGCGCCAAGTTAGTACAGGAGGTCGCCAGCAAAACCCAAGACAACGCTGGCGACGGAACATCAACAGCCAGCATTCTCGCTCAAGCACTATGCCACACAGGACTTCGAAACGTGACTGCAGGTGCCAGTCCTGTAGAGCTGAAAAGCGGCTACGATGATGCCATAACAACCGTTGTCGATCGGTTGAAGGAAATGTCTAGTCCCGTTGAGGAGGGAGAAACAATCCACCAAGTCGCAACGATTGCGGCTAACAACGATTCAGACATAGGGTCTCTCATCGCAGAGGCTGTTGAAGCCGTCGGTCAGGAGGGTGTGATTACAGTCGAAGAGGCGAAATCCGCTGAAACAGATCTCAAGGTTGTAGAGGGAATGGAAGTTGATAAGGGATACATATCACCGTATTTTATCACTGACCGAGAAAAGAAAGAGGCCATTCTCGAAAATCCCATGATCCTCATCACAGATCAAACAGTGAATAGCGCCCAGGACCTGCTTCCAAGCCTAGAGGCGAGCATGCAACAGAAGAGGCCACTACTGATCATCGCCAAGGATGTCGAAGGCGAGGCACTGGCGACATTGGTGCTAAACGTCGCAAGCAGAGTAGTCAAAGCTGCGGCGATCAAGGCCCCAGGCTTTGGGGATGAACAGGGAGAGCTCCTTGAGGACATAGCTACATTGACAGGAGCCGCTGTTCTTGCAAAAGACAAAAGCGCCGACATCAAATCACAGGGGCCGACATCTCTGGGTGGCGCCGAGAAGGTAATAATCGGTAAGAACAAGACCACCTTCGTAGGCGGCGAGGGAAATAAGGATCTCATCACCGAACGCACAGAGATGTTGAGAAGCCAAGAGAAACTCTCGAAATCTAAGTGGGACAAGGAAAAGATGCAAAAGAGGATTGGAAAGATGACCGGCGGCGTCGCTGTCCTGAGGATAGGCGCCGCAACAGAGACTGAAATGAAGGAAAAGAAAGCTCGCGTCGACGACGCTCTCAACGCGACAAGAGCCGCCATGGCGGAAGGAGTGGTCGTCGGGGGCGGTGTCGCGCTGCTAAGAGCCAGGGATGCACTGACAACGTTGATGGAGACTAGCTCCGGAGACAGGTCCATTGGTGTTCAAGCGGTCTACGATGCGCTGTCTGCACCACTCAGGCAGATCAGCGAGAATGCGGGCGAGGAACCAAGCGTGGTCGTCTCGAAAGTTCTAGAGAACAAGTCAGAAAGCTTCGGCTACAATGCTAGGAACAAGGAGTACGTAGATCTCCTCAAGGAAGGAGTAATCGATCCCGTGAAAGTGACTAGGAACGCACTTCAATCAGCAGGTTCGATCGCTGGACTTGTCTTGACAACTGAGACGCTGGTTGCTGATGAACCAAAGCCCGATACCCCTGCTGGTGGCCCAGACATGGGCGGCATGGGCGGCATGGGCGGCATGGGCGGCATGGATTTCTGAGTCCTCAGAAGCGCATCCTTCATGGGCGTCCAGCACAGCATAGCCTCCATGGCGGACGACAATCGACGCATTTTGCGCGTGGATGTTTTGCCTATTCTCGGATCGGGGTTGGTTGACAGTCGAGCAAACGCATTGATAAGTTCGCTACCAAGGCCTCTTGCGAGCCAGATAGCCGCCACAAGGACGAGCCTAGGATACACCATCAAAGGAGATTTTTCCGAGGTAGAAGCAACCCACGCAGCAACCAATCTTTTCTCCGATCCAATCATCGAGACCTTTACAATCGATGGATCGATAGGAGCAGGTCAATTGCCCGACGGCAACTATTCTGATCTGACAGTTCAAGTTGGGTTCAAGCCAGGCGTGACGGATAATCGAGCAATGGCTGCGGAAGATGGGCTAGGTACGATGTTCCCGAACAAATCAAACAAAGTAGCATCGACCATCTCCTACCACTTTTGGCTGCATGATGATCATTTCGAGATAGATGAGCTCGTAAATCAACTCCACAATCCCATGCTTGAAGAATACTCCATTTTGGATGGCAACAATAGAATTGGCAACTTAATACGGTTCCCAAATTTGAAACGACAAAAATACGTTGGACCGAGGATAGTCAACCTTGATGTCGACGACGGAGAATTGAAGCGAATAAGCGAAGATGGTCTACTAGCACTAAATTTGGCAGAAATGAAGGCGATACAAGGTTATTACAAACGACAAGACACACAAAAAACACGATCTCAGTACGATCTTCCTGTTGACTCTCCAACGGATGTAGAGCTTGAGTGCCTGGCACAGACGTGGTCAGAACATTGTAGTCACAAGATATTTTCAGCAAAGATCCAACACACTGACAATGAAGATGGAACCACATCCACAATCGACTCGCTATTCAAAACTCACATTGTGGCCCCAACGAATGCGATATCCAAGGAGGTGGATTGGCTGCTCTCAGTCTTCCACGACAACTCTGGCGTAATAGCGTGGACGGATGAATGGAGCCTCTGCATGAAAGCCGAGACGCACAATTCCCCCTCTGCACTGGATCCGTTCGGCGGAGCCATGACAGGGATCGTCGGAGTTAATCGAGACATTCTGGGCACTGGTCTTGGGGCTAGGCCAATAGCAAATACAGATGTATTCTGTTTCGGCCCGCCTGATTACTCAGGAACCCTTCCCAAGGGATTATTTCACCCTTCTCGCATATTCTCAGGAGTGCATTCAGGGGTAAGGGCCGGGGGCAACGAGTCAGGAATACCAACCGTCAATGGATCTATCGTCTTCGATGATCGATACATCGGGAAACCTCTCGTGTATTGCGGTACAGTTGGCTTGATGCCGAGGTACCTGCCAGACGGGCGAGAATCACACGTGAAAACGCCAAAACCCGGCGATCTAATCTACATGGTCGGAGGAAGAGTTGGAAGCGACGGTATCCATGGAGCGACGTTTTCGAGTCTTGAGCTGACTGAGGATAGCCCCAGCAGCGCAGTTCAGATCGGCGATCCAATCACACAAAAGAAAATGCTGGACATGATCCTTGAGGCGAGAGATGCAGGTTTGATTCAGGTTATCACCGACAACGGTGCGGGAGGACTGTCCAGTAGTGTTGGCGAAATGGCAGAGCTCACTGGTGGTGCAACTATCGATCTAGGCGCGGTACCACTGAAACAATTGGGACTAAAATCTTGGGAGATATTGGTATCTGAATCCCAGGAGAGGATGACTGTCGGCATCCGAGGGGAGGATTCTGATGAGTTTGAGAGACTAGCTCGGTTGCATGAGGTAGAGGCTACTGCAATCGGCAAATTTTCTGATTCTGGATTCTTCCAGGTAAACCACAATGAAAAGTGTGTAGGACTGATACCGATAGCATTCCTTCACGAAGGATGTCCTCAATTGCAACTGGAGTCCGAGTGGAAACCACCAACTAATCCAGATGTTGTATTACCAACCCCCACTTTGGCGTCACTTTCGGGGGCTTTGGAGAAAATTCTCGCAAGACCAAATGTCGCCAGTAAAGAGTGGTGGGTCAGATCCTATGATCATGAGGTCATAGCCCAAACGGTGGTCAAACCCTTTGTCGGACTGGATCACGATGCTCCAGGCGATGCCGCTGTCATAGCCCCATTGCCGGGTAGCACCACTGGTGCGGTTATTTCCAATGGAATTGTGCCGAGATATTCAGACATAGACGCCTACTCGATGACAGCAGCAGCGATAGACGAGGCAGTTAGAAATGCAGTTTGCGTAGGAGTAGACCTATCCATGATCGCTGGTCTGGATAATTTCTGTTGGCCCGATCCAATAGAGTCTGAAAAAACGCCAGATGGAAAACAGAAACTCGCCCAACTAGTTAGGTCAAATCAGGCACTCGATGACGTATGCAGAGCCTACACACTCCCATGTATAAGTGGCAAGGACTCGATGAAAAATGATGCAGTGATAGAGGGCCAGAAAATAAGCGTACCACCAACTCTACTGTTCAGTCTTATTGGACGTCACAAAGACATCACTAGAGCAGTGACGAGTGATTTCAAAGACTATGACGACCACATATACCTGCTCGGTTTGACCAAGCAGGAAATCGGGGCCTCCGAACTTGCGTTTATGCTCAGAGATAGCGACAGCTCCAGTGGAATTGGTACAAGCGTTCCCACACTCGATCCGGAAAGAAATATCGCTTTGTACAAGGCCTTGACCAATGCCATGGAAAATAGGATGATCAGGAGCGCACATGATTGCAGTGATGGCGGCCTTTCAGTAAGTCTGGCAGAGTCATGCTTCGGATTTAGTGGAGGAGCCGATATCGATGTGACAGAAATACTCCTGGAAGACGATGAACTGGATGAATGGGGAGCGCTCTTTGGAGAGTCCCTTGGGAGAATAATCGTGTCAGTCTCGCCTGAATGTGTCATGGAGTTTGAAAAAAGGATGAAGGGCCACGCCGTATACAAACTTGGAAAGACAACCTCTGGCCGTGAAGTAAAGATATCCGCACATGGAAAGACGGTGCTAAAATGCGACGTCGATTCTCTAAAGGCAGCTTGGAAGGGAACACTGGACAGGAGGGCATGATATGGGTAAACCCAAAGTCGCGGTTCTCTCGGGTTTCGGCATAAACTGTGAAACTGAGACCATCACGGCATTTGAAATGGCTGGAGCGGTGGCAAAAAAGACCCATGTAAACCACTTGGTTAACGGACACCTCAAACTATCCGACTTTGACATTGTTGCGGTGCCTGGAGGCTTCTCATTCGGAGATCATTTGGGGAGTGGTAGACTCCTAGGCAATCGATTGAGATTTTCATTGAGAGAAGAGGTCAGAGCCTTTGTGGCATCCAAAAAGCCGGTAATTGGAATATGCAATGGATTTCAAGTGCTGGTAAAAATGGGCCTTCTACCCGGAGACGAAGATCTTTCCATGAGCCAGACAGCCTCTCTTGCGGCGAATGATTGCGGTAGATACGAGGATAGGTGGGTCACGCTTGAATTTGATAGGAACAGCCCTTGCATCTGGACGAGGGGCATCGAAAGGCTGAGAGTACCTGTACGTCATGGCGAGGGCAAGTTTGTAACCAACGATCAGAAGCTGTTGGACAAATGGGCTCAAAAAGGACAACTTGTGGCGAAATACGTCGACCCAGATAGCACGTACCCCTCCTCCTCAGATGAGATCTTACCATTTCCGATCTCGCCAAACCAGTCATGGAGGAACGTGGCTGGTGTCTGTGACCCCACTGGCTTAGTGTTCGGTTTGATGCCACACCCCGAAGCCTACCACTCCACTTGGCTCTCTCCAGATTGGACAAGAGAGACAACACTCAAACATGGCCCATCTCCTGCCATGTCAATTTTTCGTAATGCAGTTGAGCACTCAAGAAAAAAATAGGGAAGTGGCCTGAAAAATGCCTTTGAGAAGTATATTGCTTTCTCCAGTTGGTAGATACTTTCGAACGAAGAGGATGTTCAAGCAGGCGGCGAACTACGCAGAGAAGAAACAAAAGCCATTGATGATGATAGGCGATCCTTGCAGTGGAAATTACTTTCAATTCATGTCCAATTGGTTCCCTAATTGTGACCATGGAGATATAACAATCGACCTTTACGGGTGTGAGAAATGCCACAGGATGGATATCAACGACATGGACTCGTGGGGGTCCTTCGAGGACGACTCGTTCGTGATTATGGAAACTGGAGTGTTGGGTTTCTCAGAAGATATCGCGTCTGTGGCTTCCCAGATCGCTAGAGTGTCCGGAGGAGAATTTTTCTCCGCTGGAGGGAATAAGGGCTTCTTTTGGGAATCTATCCTTTACAAAACATACAGTAAGAAATTGAATTACACCATGAATCCCTTTGATTTTAGAGAGAGCATTGCATATACGGGAAGACGACTAGGTAGGAAGGAAAGGATATCCATAGATTTCAGTGACCTGATCGATGGTGTATAGGAAGGCGCTTTGTACACCATCCACGACCGAGCCATGTGTACCAACTGCTCCCATGTCGCGACAGGGTTGCTCTGAACGCACCATTGTTCGTGCAACCCCTCCCAAAGTCAATACCTTGGACCGGGTCAATCGCTTACTTGGATAGGGACGGAGTTCTTAACAAAGGATCTTCCAATTACATTAACTCTCCATCCGAGCTTGAGATACTACCGGACGCAGGAAAATGCATAGCAAAACTCAGGAAGTCCGGAATGAGGATAGCGGTTGTGACCAACCAATCTCCCGTCGGCAGGGGGCTCTGGGACTCAGAGAACCTCGCAAAAATACATGAAGCCTTGCAAGAGATGTTGCTATTGGACGATCCTGACGCGACAATCGACCTCATACTACATAGCCCATATCCGCCTTTTTACGACGCCTGGGCTAGAAAACCACAACCCGGAATGCTGGAAGCAGCGAGACAACTCCTCGATCATGCCGAATCTGGGGAAGACTGGTCCAAGCTCGATTTGAGATTTGGATCGGAATGGTTGAATCGACCATCCGAAGAGTCGTCCGTGATGGTTGGAGACCGTATGTCGGACATGGAGGCAGCGAGATCCTTCAATGTCAATGGCCTATTGTGCCCTCCCGATGTTGGGCTGTCAGGTGTTATCGACCAGATTCTCTGAAGGGATCCATAGATCGTTGGATAATTTCATGCGACTCGCATAGAATTCTGCTGTACGCGAAAAAAGACCCACGTCATCGGAATTCACATTTATTTTTGGCGCCCCGACCGGGATTTGAACCCGGGTCGCAGCCTCGACAGGGCTGCATGATAGGCCACTACACCATCGGGGCTTGCTCTTCCTGCGAATCATTACTTGATTTTCAATCTGCCCCTTCATCCTTCTGAGTTTTAGAAAGCAATGTATTGATGGTCTGCCTGCTTTAGAGGAGCCACATGGGGCAGGGCCGTTTGGTGATTGATGTCATCGATAATGGCGGCCAGTGGACTCACAGGGAATGGCGAATGTTACGGTATCTTGGTGTGGATACAAAAATACTGCCAAATGACACCCCTCTTGACGAGCTTAGAGACTTGGATGGACTCATACTTTCTGGGGGAGCTGCGCGTGTTGGTTTGACTGGTGAACTGGGCCGTTGCGCTGAGTACCTCTCCTTGGAAATTCCAATACTGGGGATATGTGCTGGCCTCCAATTCATGGCTGGTCATTATGGTGGACAAGCCATAGAGGCCCCTCAACCTGAATTCGGTGCGGCGACAATCAGCCTATCTGAAGATCCCGGGCCTCTGTTTTCAGATACGCCATCTACCCAGACCGTCTGGGAGAGCCACAATGACGAAGTTAGTGAGGTTCCAGAGGATTTCAGAATAACAGCATCGAGCCAGTCATGCAGAGTTCAGGCCATGCAAAATCACGCCAATACCAGATTTGGAGTTCAATTCCACCCCGAGGTGAATGATTCCGAATACGGTGAGGCTATATTCAGAAACTTCGTTGATATCTGTAAAAGAGCACGAATCACCGAACAGGCCAATGGGCAAGTTGAAGAAGGCGACCAATCCGGCTAACACCATGACTAACCGCATGACCCTATACAAGTGCAGGTCTTGCAATCGAACAGACAGGAAGCCGTTTGACGCAGATGGCCCTGCTACCTGCAATCACTGCTCTTCCCCCATGGACCCACTGGAGATTAGGTACAGATGTGTCCGATGCGGTCACATCGAATGGATAGAAATCGGTACCACGGGGAAGTCATGCCACAAATGCGGATATCGTATTTTTGTCAAGCCTCGGAAAGAAGGGCCAGATGGGATAAAGACGCTGCGTGCTGAGTGACGGGCATTTCAAGACCCCCCTCTCGCTAGGCTAACACATGGCGGGATGGCTAACCGAATACGCACCTCGGACCTTCGACCAGTTCGCCGCTCCTTCTAAGGTGTTGAAGCGTATCAGCGCCCTATCTCTATTGCCTCAACCCCCCCATTTGCTCATCACAGGCCCACCAGGCTCAGGAAAAACCGCACTCTGGAGGTTGTATGCCAGACAAGTCCTTGGCCCTTCATGGACTTCTAGAGTCCACGTTAGAAGTGTTAGGGACATGAAGAGGACAAGAGGCGCAATGGACTCTTTCGAGCAGTTTCTGAGGCCTCAGGGAAAGGGATCATCTGACACCCTGGCCGGTATGACATCACTAGCCGCTTTTCCCAGTGGGGTGAATAAGCCCTCTAACACAGATCCCCCACCTGCTGGAAGGGAGACAAGCAGCGATGACATCCAATCTCTCAGTCGACTAATAATTCTAGAAGACGCTGATCATATGTCTTTGAGGTGGCAATCATATTTGCGGAGGATGATGGAGACTGTGGGCTCTGCCTCGAGATTCATATTCACTGCTAGGGCACCATCGGCAATCATCGATGCCTTGCGGTCCAGGACTCAGATGATCAGGATCCCAGCATGCGGAGAAGAGAAGATAACCAAGGTTTTGGACCATATCATACAAAAGGAAGGTTGCGCCATAGAGTCAGGAATAATCGAGGACATTAGCTACATGAGCCAAGGCAATCTTCGCCGTGCGATCTTTACCTTGGAACTTCTATGGGCACAAGGTGAACTTGGTAGGCGATCTTCTGTCCACGACCTAATGCAAGCAGCCACCATGCAAGCAGGTCGAGACGCAATCGAAAAGGCATTGAGGGGCCAAGTCGCAGATTCAAAGTGGATCGACCGTAAGGGAAGAAGAACCAAGATTAGAGTTGGGGCAGTTGCTGAAATAGATGCTCTGTTGAACGATCATGGGCTAGATCCCGATGACGTGGTAGATCAAATGCACAGCGCAATCGTCAGCCGTCGGCTACCCTTGTCGGACTCGCTAAGAAATGAGCTGCTTCAAGCATTGGCAGAGTGCAGCAAGAGCCTTCAGACCCATACTCATCCCAGAATACATTTCGAGCACTTTCTTCATCAGGTTGCAAGAGCCGGACAGTTAATTGCATAACTTTCAATGGCGGGCGCGGCAGGATTCGAAC
>DAGH01000001.1:13197-18862 GCA_002495675.1 Euryarchaeota archaeon UBA182
TTATCCAGGCTATGCTACACGCCCAGCCCGGCGAGACGATTCCACAAAAGAAGCCCTCGCATGGAATTACCCTTTTTTCCTGAACGGGAGCGATGAACTCAAACCTACGGGCAGTGAGCGTATGGTGAGGATAGGATGGACCTGCCAACTCCTTACGCCCAACAAGATGACGAGGAGCCAACGCCGTCGGCAATGAAAAGCAGGATTGAATTGAGAGACAAATGGCGAGGTCGTTGGACCAAATTAGCAATAAATGCCCCCTCGAGACTTCTAAGATATTCACTCTCCGTCACATTGCTGGTGATCATCGTACTCTCTTCGACAACACTCGACCAGACCCTGTTGGATGCCTCGAGGTTTGTTTGGGCTCTTTCAGTAATTTCATTTATCCCACCATCAATTGCCGCTACCTACGCCAGAATGACCGCCAAGGACAGATTGGAGCTAAGAAGGAAAGGGTTTTCTCTAAGAGAGTCATATGTTGGTGTAGAGAGAATTCTAAATCAACTGGATGAGAACAAGCTAACGGAAAGAACCAGGCTCTCCGCAGCCATCGTCGGGTTGATATTATCATCTACGATGGCATCAAACACACTCCAGACCGACTTGTCATTGACACTGCTGGGGGTGACAGCACTTATGGCCGTCGTCGTCCTACTTGCCACTGTATCGGTAGAGAGACAAAAGACCATGGAAATGGGAAAAACGCCCTTGCTCAGACTCCACAACCCATCATTGTTTGACACTATAGCAGACCCTTTGTTGGTCGACTTGGTATATGCACACCTCGACCCTGAAACCTCTAGCAAATGGAACGATTGGATGGAGACAATTACCCTCAACGTCAGGAGAAATCAAAAGTCCGAGCATGCAGTAGAAACCGTCCTCAGGAGCATATACTTCACAATGACAGACAAGATGGACTTTGATGAGCGACGAAGAATATGCACGCAAGTCCTTAACATGCCAGCGGTTGAACGATTGGAGTCACAGGACGAATTCTTCAATTTTGAGGAACTCGAGAGCTTTCTCCTACATGTTGTCGAGAGAAAGCCTGGTATTTTTAGACTACTTTCCAGAACAATACAGAGGGCCGGCAGGCTTAGAGCGACAGAGGACTGGACACTGGATGCTGATCTACCGCCTAGAGCCACCCACGGCGAGAGTGACTTATTCGTCCTAGCAAGCCCAGGAAAGTCTTCTGCCGCCCCTTTCGAAATCGACATAATAACAGTCGAGGGGGAGCCTGAAACCCAAGTAATTCGACTACCACCCATAGATCGAGTTGAAAGACCAGGGAGAGCCGAGGGTTCCGAAGACTGGCAGATGTTCAATTCGGTGATAGATCGTTCGCATGTACTTTGGATAGGCATGGCCTGGAATAAATCAGGGCATGAGGGGCGATCTGTTCAGGTGAACCTCCTTTCCGAAAATTCAACAACGGTGAAATCCCAAGTGCTCTGGACGATTATGGAAGATGGAGACGGCATATTACTATCTACAGTGAGGAAATCCTTGAGAGAGGTTTACTCAATGATAACCCGGAGTATAATCCGATAGTTTGGAGCGTCATGTTCATTCATAGGCCCCAACTGGGGTCGCATGAGTGCAATGGAGTCGTGGGACGTCATCGTCATTGGAGCAGGCCCTTCGGCGCAAAGAGCAGCAATAGCGTCCCACGATTCTGGCGCGAAAACGGTGATGATCCACCAGGCCCCCGGAACTATCACGCCCGCATCAGTGGCTGGCTTGGCGACTTCACTTGGCGAGACTTCCCCTGAATCACACATAGAGGATACTATGGGATTAGGTGACCTAGGATTGAATGAAGCGACCATTAGGAGAATATGCTCATCCGCTGTAGAGATCGTCGCTGAATTGGAGCAATGGGGTATGATATTCCGAAGGGATGACAGTGGGATGCCACATCTATCCGAAGCCCCCGGACACAAGTCATCCAGATTATCAGGGGCAGGCGACTCCACCAATCGATATGTCACCAAAATATTAGATGAGCAACTATTGAAACGAGCCCTTCAAAGAAGGCAGAGCAACGTGCCCCTGTCCTTGATCATGGACAATGGGCAAGTACGCGGTCTTGTCACCCTCGACCTCTTGGACGGCGAAGTCAAAGCATTTCAGTGTAAGAGCGTCATACTGGCATGTGAGGGATATCAAGGTCTCTGGACGAGCATATCCGCGGGCTCAGGGAATGCGATCGCATTGGCAATTAGAGCCGGCATAGAACCCCAACGAATAACGGATATACCATTCCATCCAATGGTGATCAGGGGCACGTCAATACCCATACCATACGAGGTACTGTCGGCCGGGGGCAGATACAGATCAGAGTCTGGCGACGACATAGACCCACTCACGAACGAGCACGATGCTGTCATAGATCTCAGATTCATAGAGAAAGAGGAATTGCCCTGGTTAGAGTCAATACGAAAAGTGATATTAGATTCAACTGGATTGAATATTAGCGTAGATGTTATTCCAGTGGCACACGGAGTGATCCATACAACAGGGGGACTACCGGTCGATGAGTTGGGCAGAGTCACGATGGAGGACGGAAAGATGTGGGCGACTGGGGTATTTGCGGCCGGACCGTCTGCTAGCACAGGCTTTCACGGTTCCAAAATTCTACCTGGGAACCTTCTGCTTGCAAACCTCTCAACAGGGGCCACAACTGGACATGAGGCAGGAAATTGGGCCAAAAACTGCCAGTTTGGTGGTACGAAACTGATCCTCGAAGGATTGGAGGATTCAAGGAAAATGATCAGGAACCTCAACAGCGAAGACGGAATAAGCGTAGGATCAGCAGAAGCTAGAATAATGAATCAAGCGAAGTCCTTCTTGTCCGGTGAGATATCAGCAGAATCATTTGTTGAGACAGGGAAGGAAGTATCCAACTCAGTTCGTACGACCACGCCAACAGGTGTAATGAACCAAGAGATCGCGTCAGCCCTCAGGATCATAGACCTCGGGACTATTGTTTCATCAATACCTCTGTGATAAAAATGAAAACCATATTTACAGAGATAATCGAGGGACGCATACCCTGCAACTTAGTTTATGAGAATGATAGCGTAATCGCTTTCCTCGATATCAATCCAGCCTCAAGGGGGCATACGTTACTAGTACCCAAAGAACCTGTTGAGAGAATAGACCAACTGAGCAGAGACGCCGCTGCCGAGCTTGGGGCTGCCATCCCAAAGGTATGCCGAGGAGTCATGGAAGCAACAGGGGCAGTCGCCTACAACCTGATACAAAATAATGGTCGAGAGGCAGGAATGACAGTTCCACATGTCCATATTCACATTATTCCACGATACCCCGAATCCAACCACTCTTTCACATGGAACCATGGGTCATTGGAACAAACCCAAGCAGCCGAACTCGCAAAGAGCATCAAAGACAGCATCGTGGACTGAATCCTTACAAGTCTTGAGTTCTCACGGGAATATATCATGAGCGAACAAATGGAGGCTTTGACCCCCGAGTTGTCCAGAAGCGCCATGCATATGGACAAGAGGAAACTTGAGTCCGTCCCCTGGAACCATGAGGGAGAACACCCTGGCTCCCTGATTATATGGAAACTGTTCAGAGCTATGGTGACCTTCGGCCACAAGATCATATTTCGAAGATCAAAGTCAGACAATGTACCGGAAATCGACGGTGGGAGGATATCCGTTTCCACCCACATAAACGGGTTAGTTGATCCCCTAGTAATCGTAAATAGTCAAGAAAGGCGCTTTACCGCACTCGGAAGACACGATCTTGTCACACGACCTCTTCTTGGATGGTGGTGCAGGGGGCTGGGTATCCAACCGATCCTGAGGAGGGTTGAGATGACTGAAGGCGTGACGGACTCTGAATTCGCCAGATTCATCAACCAAAGGAGCATGCTCACAGTATCAAATTGCATATCTACAGGACATTCCGCTGTGGTTTTCCCAGAAGGAACATCTCACCAAGACTCTTTGCTGCATGGTTTCAAAACCGGCCCTTTCAGGACTGTTTTTGCAGCCTCAGCCATAGCAGAACTTCGTAATCTGCCACTACCACATCTCCAACCAACGGGATTGCATTGGCGAAACCATACCTGGTTTAGAACCGACCATTACGTTGAGTACCTGGACCCGATTCCGATACCAAATCCCTACAACGAAAAAGAGGCCGGGGAACTGATCTTAGGGAACTGGGTTGAACCACCTGAGAAAGCGGTTTTATCCATGAGAGACAGGGTTTACCAGATCCTGAAGGAAATAACCCCCGATGCACCAGATTGGGATACATACCGGTCATGGGCACTTATCGCCAATAGAAGTCGAAAAGAGGAAGAACCGGATCTTCGTGAAGAAGTAATTGAAACTAGGAAAGTGCGAGAGATTTGGAGGCAAGGGGGACTTAACCAGGACCTTATGGACAATGCGAGAATATCCTCAAAATTGCTTTTTGAGAACGGCCTGGATGGAAGGGACCTTGACCAAAACGGTCGGTTGAAGCGAGAAAACGGGACATTTCTGAACTTACTTCTTGGGGCATCGATCATACTCGTTTCATTTCCTTTATTTGTCATGGGCACCTTCCCTCAGGCATTCATGGCCTGGTGGCTTGGTGATCGTACTGATGAAGGAATAGATGCAAGAACCACTTATCATCTACTGGCAGCAATGTTTTCTATTCCCATATTCTGGCCCCTCTTTTCAATTATCTGGGCCCTACTCGCCATCAATTTGGTGGGAATTGAGGTCATTTACGCTCCAATTATCATCGTTATTCTACTGCCATCATTCTACATAACTGCCCTTACGACAGCATTTGGGTATGATCTCATTCAGGATTTTCTGCGCGATCGGAGGAGGATGAAGCTGTCGAAAAAAGATGAATCAGTGAAGTTGCAAAATTCAATTACTCATATTGACAAGCACCTAGTTGACCTCATATAGGTCATGTCCTTCTGGATTTTGTGGACGCCAAGGCTGCAGCCGACTCTATCCGACGATGGCTTAGTAATGAGAAGCTCGAAACACGAGAAGTCGAAGATGGCAAAGCACTATTGCATTTGCACGTCAAATATCCCCCGACAAAAGACGGACACATATTCAACATAGTGATTCCAAAGGAGCGCTCGCTGGCCCTAATTTACTCCGTCACGAGGGTCGATCAAGGCCAACAGAACGAGATGATTGAATTTAGAAATGAAGACTTAATTGGATGGAAAGGATGGCTTCATGAGACTAGAATGAACCTTACCCGATCCAAGTTAGATTGGGTACTCCACGTTGGAAAAGAAAATGACAAAAAGCTTCCAGGCCCATTGCAGGCATTCAATATATCACAGCCGATATGGTTTGATGGACTCACCCAGAACGAACTCATGCAGACCATGCGAGCCGTCTGGCTAACGAAACTCTCTATCATCCACCAGATAAAGTTCGATTATGGCAAGGGTGTCGGAAAGCCCGGTCCCGTCGACGATTGGAAGGGGAGAAAAAGAGGCAGTCCAGTCCGATCTAGCCAAAACTCAGCAGTAGAATCACCAGAGGTCAATTTTGACGATGATGCAGGATTCGGTCAGGGTTTTGACCCCACTGAGTGGGCCTGATCAAAACTGACCCGAATGGGTCGACATTAAGTATGGAAAAATGACAATACT
>DAGH01000001.1:19259-119316 GCA_002495675.1 Euryarchaeota archaeon UBA182
CTAATGCTCTCCAGCCTCCTTGCTGTGATGGCGGTTCCAACTCCCGTTCAAGCGAGTGAAATTGTACTAACCGATGCGATAAATGTCGTGAATAGTGGCACTAACTCAGACAACATGGTCGCAGTGAATGCTGACTCAGAGGGGAATGTTCACTTTGTGTGGAGTAGAAATACACAGCATCTGTACTACAAGATGCTCGGTCCTGCGGGCGAGACACTGATCTCAGAAACACAGATTTCGAATCCCGGGGCACATCAAGCATGGCATCCCGACATTGCTATCGACTCAGAGGATCGGGTGCACGTTGTATGGGCAGACAGGTCAGGTCAGTGGACCATTTGGTACCAGATGCTGGATCCAGCAATGCATGAACAGGATGGAACTACTGCAGTTGACGGATTGAACGGAATATCAATAATTGATGATTATGAAGTAAAAACCGCATCTCAGGACCGCGACTGGCCAGCAATTGCGATTGACTCCCTCGATAATGCTCACATCGTATGGCAGGACAACAGTGACCCCTTGGACTTGTATTATTCTCAAACTCAGATTTACTATGAAATGATAGAGATTGACGTGTCGAGTAGAGAGGCGCAGACCAAGATAGATGCCACTCTACTCACACCGATAATCGGTATGAAGGGACATCCTGACATTGCCATTGACAGCGAGGATTTCGTCCAAGTTGTATGGGATGATACCAGAGGTGGAAAGGTCGAGATGGTTGTACCCATCGATACCTCAGGGTCCATGGGTACTGAGTGGGCAGATATGTGCACCGTGTTCTATGGAGGACAGTTCTCTTCAGGTGGCAATTTTATCGGGTTGAAGCCGATGTTGGAACAAGCGAACATGACAGTCTTCGAGACGCTTTACGGAATAGGCGGAGTCCAACAAGTTGCAGCCGCCACATCAGGCTACTGCACGACGGCCTATCAAACGGGAGGATCAGGGAGTCAGGGGCCGAGGGCGAACCATCTCGGCCAGACACCCACAGACACATCTGGAGGCATCAGGAAACTCACTGGGGCTGTGTTGGGCGGGTCTGCCATATCCTTGAGCTACGATGGTGGGGGCCAGGGGTCTGAGGCATGGGGGCCATCTTCAACATGGTCGTGCCTCTCTTGGAGAGATGCGCAGGGGAGGCTGGGAAACCTAGCGAACCCTCCCACATCGGAAGATCATAGATGGAATCCCAACGCCACGAAAATCATCATACCAATCTCTGACGAGAACGCTAACGACGGTAGCCCTGAGGACGCGACAGATCGTGAATCAGTGGACGAGGCCCATGACGCATGTGTGCTAGCTGGCATATCTCCCGTGCCTCTCTGGGCAGGGGCTGACAACTCCGTGGGATCTCAAATGAGGGACTTAGCGGAATGTCCGAACAATCAACCTGGGACTCCATCAGTCGCAAGATATTGTCCTGGTGGAACACCAAGAACCTCTCATGCCCAAGGGGCAGTTTACGCATTCCCAACGGGGGCATCTGCAGCATCTGAGCTTCAATTCATGGTTGAAGCCCTGATCTATCTTGCCACCAATGCTTCCAGGGAAATTTTTCTGACAGTGCTGGATCCATATGCTCTACTGGAAAACCCATGGGTGGGGTTCTCCCCAGGCCAACCAGCCACGCAATGTTTCCCACAATGTTCAGCCACCAGCGGCTCAAGGTATTACATAGAGGACGTCGGCCCATCACTGGATCTCGAAGGTTATGGGCATCTGGTCGTGGTCAATGACACACGGGTTACCCTTCAGGATGCGTACAGTCTGCATCCAAGCGTAGCCTTGGATAGCCAAGGAAATACCCACATAGCTTGGATGGATGGACGTCCCTACGGCTTCGACTTGGACGTTAACTACGAGGTCTTCTACACTAGATTGAAACTCAAGGGGGCCAGTATATGGGACGGAGCCAGCGACGGGTTGCCATCATTTGGAATAAAGCAAATCATGGATTCAGCAATATCGAATGTTGAGGGCTTGGATTGGTTTGACGACAACCCTGATCGGGGGCCTTATGATGCGACATCGTACCTCCCGGAGATACTTGTAGATGATTTTGACAATGTACACATTGCTTGGTTGGACAATAGCAACCTAAGTCAAGGCGAGTCGATAATGTATACTCGATTGAACAGTACCACTGATGAGTACCCCAATGGGTTCCCGACACTCAACAATCTAGCCCTCGCTGTCCTAGATCAATGGGAAATATTCGAGGTCTCGTCATGGAAATCTGGTAAACTAGGCCCTAATTCGGGTCGAAATCCACAACTGGGCACACCTCCCGCCTTCGCCAACGACCTAGGCAGTGGAGCCCATGTTGCATGGTCCGACTCGACAAAATGTGGTGAGAGCAACAGTCCCAAGGAGACGCTATGCTATGTACATGTTCTAACAGGTTTGGTAGATGTCGCGCTCGCTCCATCCGAAACCTACTACCACGTTATCGAACCAGGGGAGAGCACAATCTACAACCTGACGATAGACAACCCAACTCCAGGCCCCTCCGACCTTGTAGCCGACACATTCCGTCTAACTGTCGAAAACGTCCCGATGAATTGGAGCGCTACCCTGTACTACGCATCGAATCACACTCCAATTTTTGAGTCGACTCCCATCCACCTAAAGGGCAATTCAGATGGTCAGAACCTCGTTCCGTTGTACCTGAGGGTCAGAGCCCCGACGATATACCAAGCCGAAGGCGATCAACTTGCCGAGATCAACGTGCGAGCGGTCTCTTACAAGGATCCGGCAATTGATGACGATCGACAACTTGTCGTATTGATGGATGTAGTTCACGGAATAGATCTCTCTACAATAAACAAAAACATCGATGTAGAGCAAGGCGGATCTGGGACTTTCTCAGTGATTATCAGAAACACTGGCAACGTTTACGATACGTTTGCATTCCATGATCCTACGACCTTGGATGGTCAAATGGAATGGGGCCTGCAGTTTGGATGGGGCATCGACTTCCCCACGGAGGTGTCATTGGATCCTGGCCAGGCCGTGACAAAGAATCTGAGGGTCACGATACCCACGTCTCAAACCCCTGGAACTTACGTCATATATCTCAAAGGTTGGTCCACAGGTGAACCAATATTCTCTATTGACCATGGTACCTATGATGTACTTGGTTTGTGGATAAACGTCTCAGTAAAGACTTCTGGGAACATCGTATTCAAGATACCCGATGGGACAAACATGAACGTACTACCCGGCGATTGCGCGGATTTTGATATTGAAGTGACCAAGAACTACTCTCCTGGCTCGCTGATTTTTACAACTCCTGGGGGCCCACAGGATCGCCCATCTGACATATCCCAAAGCGTATGGAGATATGACCATTGGACGGTTGACTTGGATTTCTCATCAGCGCCCGGAGGCAATGGGATACCAGATTCCGCTCCACGATATTTTGCCATGGTCGGTAACCCGTACATCGTAACAGCCAAAATGTGCGCTCCTTACAACGCCACCGCCGGGTTTGGTGAGTCGGTTGTAGTAAGGGCACATCTTGAAGGAACACCCGAGGTTAGAGATTCAGCCCTCCTTTTGACCGATGTGATACAAGTCTACGAGTTAGAGGCAGAAGTTGACTCAACACTCCTCGAATTATATCCAGGCCAAGCATTCCCACTCTCCACCGAGATCACGAATACAGGGAACGGCCCCGACAGATTCGACATCACTGTGGAATCAATTACTGGGCCAGAGGGGTCCTACATTTGGGATATCGATATCCCAAGAGCGAACTTTGGAGAGCTCCTCAGAGATCAATCCAAAGAATTTGACCTCATCATCAACGTACCAGAGAGAACGCTTGCTGGGACCTACAACGTCGTTCTCAATGTTCTCAGCGAAGAGGAATTCGAGGAGACCAAGATTAGGGACACAATCGACCTACAAGTTCAGATTGGTGAGTTTCACGATTTGAGAATTACATTAGACCCATCAATGGAGTCAAAGATCAAGACGAGCGCACCAGGAAGAACCGTCAGATTTCTCATGAATCTGACTAACGCAGGGAATGTACCGGACACCCCTATGTTGCACAACCACACTAAGTTAGCAAATGGAGGGGGCTGGGATGCCCTGCCGGGTATGAACACCCTTTCGAAATGGGTGATTTCATATGCATTGGTTGAAGATTTTGATACCGAATTCCCACGTGAATCTCCCTGCCTTGCTGCTGACCCTAGCTTGGAAACCAATCAGGGTCAATGCTATCTATCAACGACAAATACTGTCACCTTCCCAGAGATGGCAGCATTCACGACCACCCAGTTCGTTGCAATTATATCAATCAGTGATGAGGCGTCATTGAGCGATCGTATGATTGGGATAAAAACGACATCATCACATGGATCTGCTGCAAATGGAGGCGACTTCGATGAAACTCCACAATGGGACGACTCGTGTACACTTGACGAGAACAAGGACGGACTCCCTGATAATTTCCTTCCAAACTGCGATACCAATGAGCAGGTCCTACAACTGATGCTGAGGGCACCAGATCTCAAGATCCTATCAGCAGACGCCTCCAAAGCCAGAGCTGCGGTTGGAGAAATGATTTCCGTGACTGTGAAATTGCAAAATGTTGGAAATATCCATGCAACTGACGTGAGCGTTATTTTATGTGCAGATCAGACATCTTCAGACATTCGAAAGAACGGTTGTGATGAGGACAACATAGTATACAGACAAATGATCGAGGCGGTGATGCCAGTCTCTCAATCCAACAACCAGGAACTCTTGGAGATCTCCTTACTCTACATAGTCGAGGCAGGCTCTCAAGACATCGTTGTCTACGTAGATCCTGACAATGATATCATTGAGTCGGAGGAGGCGAACAATTACTACAAAATAGAAGATAAGATGGGATCCAACAACCGCTTCCTCGACCCGCTTCTGCAAGCAGTTGCAACCTACTCTGTGCCAGTGATCATCATAGGTGCTACCATTGCCCTGGGAGCAGTGGCAGTGATTGTCATATGGGGCCGCAGGATCGAGGCCATGAGAGAGTATGCTGAGAAGAAGAGCATGATGACATACACGGACGATGATATGGAGTTCTAGCGCACCAGCCACCACGGTAGTGGAGACCCTTCGCCACCTGCGATCACGTTGCCTTTGCCTTTCGCTAAGTCTCTGATCAACCTGTCACGCAGACCCGCCATTATTTTCTCTGCCTGTGAGGACTGAATTCTGATACTCTGCGAGAACAGGTCCAAGTCAACCGGCCTCCTTGGTTGATCCAACATTGCGTGAGCTAATTGCCTTTCTTCATAGTTATCAGTCAACTCATCTATGCTCGGAGCCACCTTCATCATGACTTGTTGATGCAGCGCGACCAATGCGTCTCGCTGCTCATCTATCTGTTCAAGCCTTGTCTGGAGCTCTGTCAAAATTGACATGGCTTCGGACAAGGGAATGGTCCTGCGCGTACCCATACTGTCTATTATTCCCTCTAACCCATCAGGTAGCTTAGATGATAGTCGCATTGGCCCTCCAGACGGCATCATTCTGCCACTGGTCTTGAACAGACTGGGTCCTAAATCCAATCTCAAACAATATGATTCGGTCACCTTGTAGATTTTCCTTGGAGGCCCACCTTTCACCGATGGCACCTTCTCAACAGAAACAAAGCCCGCAGCCTCTAGAATATCTAGATGTTTGACGACAGCCTGTTGACTTATATGCAATAGTTCTGAAATTTGTAGGGCGTAGTGAGGCTCTTTTGTCAACAACTCTAGTATGTCTCTTCTCGATTTATTCTCTAGTATTGACAGGAATTCATCGAACCCGACCACACTAACCAACTGATGGTTGGATAGTGGACTCCTGCATAAACCATGCGAAGGATGTCAACCTTCATCCCAGCCTTTCCAATCATCATCCTGATCTGAATTCTTTTGATCTGTTTGGCCGGGAATCTCAAGTGATGGGGAAACATCCAATACCGGATTAAGTCGATTATCCTCGATCCATGGATCCGGAGCTGAAGGCTCGACATCACTATTTTTGTCTATTTGGTTTAGCGAATTATAGAGCTCCTCTGTGGTGGGAACCCCTCCTGGTCCGAATACCAGAATCCGTGGTTTGGATTCCGTTCGTTCAGCCCCCCTTATCACGCCGATTATTCCAATCAGTGCGAATAATGGTCCCAAGCAACAAAAGGCGGCCATGAGTTGTACAGGTGGTTGATTCCAAAGACCCTCGCCCATCATCACCATGTCTACCAGGTAAAGGGTGGGCTGACCATTGTTTTCGATGAGCAGTTCACCCTCGAATCCTGGACCTATTTTCACTGACGGAGAGTAGAACCTAGTGCCATCCTCGCTGACCAAAGTGGTATCTAAGAAGTTAGGTTCCGTGCCTGTGTAATCTTCTCCTTCCGTTGACATGGCGAAGTCGACATCAGTTTTATTGTCATGAGGAACATATACCCAAACTTGATCTGTTTCTTCGAAAGAACCCACAAAAGCCTCGCCACTCTTGATAATAGCCAGATTGTTTTGCTCAGGATCTAGGTCATCATAACCTTCAAAATTAAAGTAGGCGGCAATGAAACCTACCACACATAGAAGACAGGCAACCATAGCAAGAGTCGCGTACTTCTTGCGTGCCATGATACCAAGACACGATCCTATGATTTGGAGTTTAGCCGATATGGATGCCCAATTTCTGACGAAGCTTCTCTGGAAGGTACGTATCTGTCACGAAGTCAAGCCCATATTTCGCTAAAGACTGCTGTTCCGCTTTTTCCCCTAATTCCAGCATCAAATCAATTTGGTCAGTCCACTCTTGATTTTGAAATCGAGGATCACTCTTTTCCGCCTTTAGAGCCTCAATATCCCTAGATGTTAGCTCATCAGCAGGCAGATCATATGCCTTTATGTCATCAGAATCAATGCCAAGATAAATTGCACTAGGAGTAGCTAAGTATTCCGAAATGTGTGCAGTCTTAATCGCACCATAAGCTATAGACGCGAAAATTCTGAAGGACCACGGATCGCAATCTGTGAAAACGACTATCGGCAAGCCCCATTCTTCGTTTATTCTTTTCATTATTCTTCGAGTCGAGCGAGCAGGCTGTCCCTTTAGATGAATAAGTCCACATCTAGCGGACTCATCAAACCCATTCTCTACCAGTCTATCGAACATCCCCCCCGTTTCGATGGCCATCATGAAATCAATGTCATGGCCAAGTAATCGCAATTTCTCAGACTCAACATTGTAAGGAACGCCATATCCAGAGTCACCAACATCATCTCTGCAGTTTATCCTCATCCATTCACCACGCCTGTTCCTTTCCTCAAACGTGAGATTGCCAATAATCCTAGCACCATCCTCCTCCGGCCTTAGTTTGAAGTCCTCTCGCAAACAACCAGTCACGATTTCTAGGTCTTCTGCGAGATTGTTACTTTCGTTCTGGGATCCGAATTTCCCATATCCCCAGCCTTCGGAGATGTAGTACATCTCCCTCAATGTTGATGATTTTTGACCCTCTATCATTTCTTCCATAAATTCCGTGACGAACAAGGCCCTGAGTAACTGATGCGCAGATCCAAGACTGGTAGCGTCTCTAATTGTTTTTTTCTTACCGTACTTGTATACATTCAATCGCTCATCGAAATTAATGTTCTTTTTGGACCTTACAGGGAGCGTCATTCTTGGGGGCTCACCCCTCATCATTCTATCATGCATCTCCGCCGCGACGGCGTGTAGTGCTTCGATTGTATCTTCTTTACTGCGGGTTTTTTCCTTCATAACCATAACCTCAAAACAATTTATCTCCAGCTTCCCATATTTCCGAACTCACGACATTCGAGTCCAAGGGGACCCCATCTTTTTGGTGAAATGACGTGGAAACATCGGGTACGATAAATTCGTCTACTACCTCTTGCAAGCGTTCCTGCTTTCTAGCTTCCTCAAGCAGGGTTTCGTCTATCTTCTCAGACCCGATAACCTCTCCATTCCCTCTGTAGAAGACTTCTGCTTCCTTCCAATCGCCTTTGTTCAATCCACTCACTGCGAAATCAATCGATGTCATACTCCCCGGATCGATTGCATCCAACCTCCACGCCCACAAGCCTCGAGCTTCTTTTCTTCCTCCTCTTTCATTCTGCACTATTGAGGTTGAATCACTTTCAGGCCACTTGGCGATAATCGTGTATGCCCTGGCTCTTGCTGTGTAGTTGTATATCTTAATCGAACATTTCGCAAGTTTATCCCGTGCCTCCCAAATCACCTCTTCCTCGCAGAACACTGCATTCATTATCTTCGTGATTATGGGAGATAGATCAGGAGGCTCTCTTCCCAGCATTGAGGATGATTTCGAGGCTATTTCTGGGAGAATTTTGTTGATTAGGTCAAATTTCTCTCGTGATTTCTCCCTTTGTCCAATTCGTTTACGGTGGCTTTGCAAACCTCTACCCACCTCGAAAAGCGCCCTTCGCAGCTCGTCAAAGACCTCTTCGTTGTCTGATACGGCCTCCTTTGCCTCACTTGTGAATTGAACATTCGTGGAGGCAAGGTGAACTAGAATTGCCGCTGGTCCTTTGGGCACACCTTTCCCCCCCGGTTGCTCAAGGCCATATCTACGCCAATCTATTGACTCAACCCCCTTTGTCAACAGGCAACCCCCTTGCTGATACATCAAAGGCACGCGATTGGCAAAACGGAGGAGCTCTACAGTTCCATCTGAAGGCAGGTCACCACCAAAAACCAATCCAACTTCTACTTGGAAGGGATTCCCTTGGCTAACTGAGGGATTCCGGGTCACCGTGGCGGCGTATCGTGAATCAATTGCCTTCTCTAACCCCTTTTTTATCAATAGGTCTTCTATTGGGGATAGGCAATCAACAGGAGGTGATTGGATCTTTACCTCCATGAAGGCGGCGAGTAGACTCTGTATACTCTCTACTGGAAGACCAGCAGGCCTCCTTTTTTCATCCAACTCAGCATGTTCAAGAATTTTCTTTGCAACCAATGGTGACACTTTTTCGAATTCCTTTCTCAAGAACGACTTCACTGTCCGCTCTTTCGTGTTCTTCAGCATTCTTTGCAATGTTCCAAACTGCATGCCATGCGGGTGTGGTTTTATCTCAACTACAGGCCTAGGTAACTTACTTGTTGATCTTACCCACTCCCCCTCGTCGACTGTTTCCCCTTCTTTCCCAATCACCTTCAGTCGTATAGTTGCGTGAGGATTCACGATGGATGTCATCCTGAGATACTGGTGTACTGATTGGCGTCCACGTTGGTACTTCGCGCTCATTACGGTTTTTATCCGCAACCCATGAAGTGTTTGCATTCCACTTTCCTCAAACCATTCTTCGATTGGAATCCTCTCTTCGTTAGATTTCAATGCTCGATTATTCTTCGTGTCCAAAGCTAGATCGACCTTGACGGCTGTTGATTCAGCCTCAATTTTCGATAATACTGTAGTCGAAGAGCCCGTCGTGAGTTGAGAATACATCACAACGCCAGTTATGCCTATTCCCTGTTGCCCCCTCGTTTGCCTGATAGCATGAAAGCGGGAACCCAACAGGAATTTCCCAAATACATTCGCGATCGAATCCCTCGGTATCCCGGGACCGTTGTCCTGGGTTATTAGCTCTAATTTTCCACCTTCAATCCGTTTGATGTATACGTGAATCTCTGGGAGAATCCGAGCTTCTTCGCATGCATCGAGAGAGTTGTCTACTGCTTCCTTGACCGCTGTTATAATCGCCCTTTGATGGGTATCAAAGCCAAGGAAATGTTTGTTTTTCTCAAAGAATTCACTTATAGAAATCTGCTTCTGTTTGTTCGCAATTCTTTGAGCCTTATCCATTTCAACCACCATTCCACTAGGTCCTCCCAATGTCCTGATGACATGGGGCCTGTTGTCGGTATGGTGTTGATCACGAAAGATAGCACTTAGAGCATACCCTCCAATTTTAGGACACAGCATCGAAGTAACAGGCTATGGCGGATCGGGGAGGTCAATCAAAAAGATCAGGCCGCCATGCCGAAATCTTTCCAGTGAATGCACTGGCCATCACAGTCAACGGGCTGGCCAGATATAGCTTACCGGGACCAGACCGCCCTTGGAAATTTCTGTTTATAGCAGACACTGTGACTTCTTCAGAGTCACTTGAGATTCCAGGTCCTGCTCCTATGCAGGCCCCACAGCCGGGATCGATCAATTTCACCCCGGCCCTCTCGAACATTTCAGACCAACCGTTTCTCTCCGATAACTCCTTTACCGCCTTTGAACCAAATTGTATGTAGCAATCCACTCCATTTGAGATCGTAATTCCAGCGTTCAAGGCAGCCTCTGTAACTCTGGCATAATAAGCAAAATCATCGTCTTTTCCAGCCGTACAAGAACCAGCATACGCGATGTCTATGGGCACATCTCCAATGTCCTCGATATAGGCACCATTCGTTGGGTCAGATGGAATCCCTTCATCTGGGTTCCCCGGGTGAGCAACCATTGGTCTAATGTCGTTTAGGTGGATTTGATGGATGCCCCCGTCATAATGCGCGCCTTGGTCCGGTAGGACGAAGGAAGATCTGACCTCATCTTCTATCAGTCCTTCCCTTCGCTCCATTATCCACCTGACTGTAGCATCATCAGGCTCACAGATACCAGTTTTCGCACTGCATTCTGTAGCCATATTGCACAGCGTCGCTCTCTCGTCCATGGATAGGGATCTCAAACCCTCGCCTCCGAATTCCATTGAACGATCTAGGGTATCAGAGTTCTTGGCATAGTTCCAAAGAATGTGTAGAATTACATCTTTAGCCGTGCAGCCGGGATCCAATTCACCCGTCAATTCAAACCGTATGCTCTCTGGGACTTTGACGAATGCAAATTGATTGTGGACAAGGTTGGCATATTCAGTAGAGCCCACCCCATATGTGAGGGCATTGGAGGCCCCACCCATACAGGTGTGGCTATCTGTCGCTTGAATGAAATCTCCAACATCAATGAACTCCTCCCTGGCTACTTGATGGCAAATACCGGGACTTATGCCATTATTAGCAGAATAATCCCTCACGCCAGTGTGCTCTTGGAACTTTTTCTGTAGATCCCTCAGAGTTTCTATCTTTGATACAAAGGGACCGTATCTCGGAACGTCAGTAGCATAGAGGAGATGATCTTCGAACACTGCAAATTTTGAAGGGTTGGGTATTTGGTAATCACTTCCATATTCTGCAGATAGGAAAGAGTGTACCTGGGCGGTTGTGTATTCATGTGAGTAGCCCCCGTCTACCGTAGCTAGGACGGCATCGCCGGGGGACACATAGCAATTTTCTTCTCCCTTGCCGATCAACTTCTTCGCAACAATTTTCTCGACCATCGTCATCGGTCTGGGTCTCCGTGAAACAGCCGGCAGATCGATCAATCCCTCACGCAGTTTCATTGCAAATGGGAGGATCCCTCCATTTTCTAGAATTAGCCTAGTCACAGGATCATATTTTTTTGTGAATTCAGAAAGCGGTATAGTCTCCCCTTTCTGCAATCTTGTTAGAAGGGCATGGTCGCCCATGACCTGACCGAGATTTATGTTGTTTCTTTCGTGTATTGGGGCGAATGAAGCGGCAATAACAATACGTATACCAGACCACCTTTCACATTGCGGCGCAGTTTCCCTACTACTACCGGTCCCCTTTCGATGGCCACTCACTATGACTTCAAAACCGCCACTCTTCAAAGCCCCGGGCCTGAAGATCCTCTCCCCTTCATGCAAGAGGCCTGCATAGGCGTTTTCCGCTATCTCAGATGGCTCATGGTCGAAACACACCCATGCAGGTGTCATCACATCAGTGTTGATGTCGTCCAGCAAATCATCAACACTCAAGTCGGCCATTGAGAGATTGAGTCCATCATACAACTGTGCTCGGATGAGGGACAGGTCCTTTGTGAGGAACAAGACCCTAGCTTCTGGAGACAATGAAATCATCTTCGGTGGCCATTCATCCATGCGTCTCCCCATGGGCTGACTAGGGAAGGAGGGTTATGATGCCAACGGGGATCGCATGGAAAAAACAGAACAATTTAGGTAGTTAACTTTATAAGGGTTGGAATAACAAGATTATAATGCTTCCCTTTGGTGGTTATGATGTCAGATTATTTAGTTGAAGACATAGTGAAATGTGATGAATGCAGCAGTAGGAACCTTACACGCGACGAAACACGAGGAGAGGTTGTTTGCGATGACTGTGGATTGGTTCTGGAAGACAAGGTAATCGACCAAGGCGCAGAATGGCGCGTTTTCAGTCCCGAGCAAGGGGATCAAAGGGCTAGAACTGGAGCTCCAATGACTGTTATGTTGCATGACAAAGGGCTATCCACTGACATAGACTGGCAAAACAAAGACTACTCTGGTAAGACAATCTCTAGCAGATACAGATCGCAGTTCTACCGCATGAGAAAGTGGCAGAAGAGATCCAGGGTTTCGAATGCTACAGAGAGAAACCTCGCGATGGCACTCGCTGAGTTGGATAGGATGGCCAGTCGATTGGACTTACCAAAGACAATACGAGAAACTGCCGCTGTGAATTACAAGAAAGCCGTAGAAAAGAGGCTAATTCGAGGTCGCTCGATTGAGGGTGTCGCGGCAGCCTCTCTCTATGCAGCATGCCGCCAATGTAACAATCCGCGGACCCTCGATGAAATAGGCGAGGCTAGTAGAACTGGCAGAAAGGAGATTGGACGGACTTACAGGTTCATGGTTCGAGAACTAAAAATGAAGATTCCCCCCACCAAGCCAGAAGACTACATACCGAGATTCTGCTCTGGATTAGACTTGGACGCAGAAGTACAATCGAAAGCCTACGAACTCATACAAAAAGCACAAGAGAAAGAACTCACAAGTGGCCGAGGACCGACAGGCATTGCCGCATCGATAATTTATATCTCGAGCGTTCTGTGTGGGAAGAGAAGGACACAGAGAGAGGTCGCAGAGGTGGCTGGGGTCACAGAAGTTACAATCAGAAACCGATACAAGGAGCTCATTCAAAACCTAAACATCGAATTAGAGATATGAGTGCCGGTGCCATAATGCGCCGTAGAGACCCAGAGAATGTGATCTATGAGGAAGTGGGTAAATCAATTGAAGCATCGATAACTCTTGCATGGTCGACATTCAACATCCCCGATCCCATATATGAGTTGCCTGAATTTCCAGCAATCCGTCCAAATGGGCCTCTAGTCCTGACGCAACAGGCACTTGGACTTCACTCTGCAGACAAAACAGGGTTCCGGTTGAGGCTTGAAGAAAGTGTCAGGTACCACTATCGAGCCGTGCCAGGCCATTTTGATGAGGAGGAGAGACGTACTAGTTGGATGGCGAACAATGTAACTTTACTTGCTGATGATGTTTGCACCAAAACGGCATGTGTCTGGTTGGAACAGGCTCTAGATGAGGAACACCCAGATACTGACAGGTGGTACCTTGGCTATTCCCTGCTTGCAGGTAGGGTATTGAGCGGTTCCGAGTCTGCGTCTTCGAGCCAATCAATACCGATCATGCTCGTTTTTGGCGGGCTCGATAGAAACTACCAGTCGGATGCACCTCATCCATCAGGAGTCAATGCTCTAAACTGCCTCCTCGATGCATCAGAGCAATTTAGCGATTCACCGTCCTTGGAATCTTGGATTTCCATCCTTGCAATGCATCGATCAACATCCAGAATATTGAGCATATCAGACCGTGCCGCGAGTCGCATAGTTCGGGAACAAAAAAGAATACCGCTCGGATGCATGGAGGCCTTGATCAGTCTGATTTCTCATGATTCAGAGTCTGCTAGGAATGGGTTAAATCGTGTAGTTCTAGAGGGAAGTGATTCAGCGCGGATGATATTGGCAGGCAATCTCGACCCAATTGCAGGTAGGGACAGGAAACTCGCGCTGGATCTGTATGACAAGCTGTCACTAAATTCTGATATTGGCCTCCTACTCATTCTTTCATCATCGCTTTATTCTCTGTGTTATGATGACCTCATGGCATTTCAGGTTAGGGCAAGGAGATTGATCGAAACGGGGGAGGACAAGGTCATCAGGAAACTCATTGAGGCAGGCTATAGAGGATATCTCGACAGGGATCCCCGAGATGAATTCTCTTTGATGGTGATGGCTTGGAAGTTTGGTGGCTCTCTATCCAGATCACGACTGAAGGGACTGATTTTCCAACAGAAGCAGTTATCGGAACAAAACTTTCAAAGGACACTATCTGGAATTCGGAAATTCTCAGAGACCGAGGCCCTTGGTCTGCTTGAGTACATAGCGGGGCGTGAGGCCCCCTGATGATCAGGAACACCCAGTTGTTGAGCCACAAGCATTGCACTTCAGGCAGGTTCCATTTCGCACCATCTGACTGCTTCCGCACTCATCGCAGATGTCTCCAGTAAAACCCCTCTCCCTGGCCAATCTCCTCGTTTTTGTGACCTCGTCTTCATCAGTTTCCATTGTCGATGAGGTCAGGGTCATCTGAACTTCCCTCTTCTCCCCTTGATGTCTGAGAAGACCGTCATCTGTGGGGACAGGCCTGCTGATCGAAGTGGTTTCCAGATCCTCTTCAGATACGTGAGCCAAGTCATTCCTGTCGAGATATTGAATAGCGAGCTCTCTGAAAATGTAGTCCACGATGCTCGTGGACATCTTCACTCTCCCACTGCCACCCTGAACCATCCCACTTGGCTCGAATTTTTGGAATGTGAAGGACTTGACGAAGGCATCAAGCGGCACTCCGTATTGCAAACCAATCGACACGGCGATGGCAAATTGATTCAGCATGGACCTCCATGCTGCGCCTTCCTTCGAGGTCGTTATCATGATCTCTCCAAGTCTACCATCTTCATACTCACTCGATGTGAGGTAGACAGTGTGCCCTCCGACACGGGATTTTGTGGTTTTTGATGAACGTACGTCTGGAAGGGCCTTCCTCGCTGCTATAAAGCTCTGAACAACATTCTCTGCGACAGGCCTGGCTAGATCATCTGGGACAGGTATAGCCTTGACAGCATCCTCAACCATCGTCTGAACTGTTCCAGATGAGTCCTCTTCCTCGAGTATGGAGGTATCTACTATCTGACTCATCAAAGGTTGGGACAGTTTACTCCCATCTCGATAGACAGCACAGGCTTTGTTCATTGTGCTGTGACTTAGCTCATATGCCTCACGTATATCGTCGATTGACGCTGAGGCGGGCATGTTGATTGTTTTGGAAATCGCACCTGAGATGAATGGCTGGGCAGCTGCCATCATTAGAACATGGGCTTGCCAATCAATGGACCTCGTACCATGCTTGCCACATGGTGTGGCGCAATCGAATACAGCCAAGTGTTCTTCCTTCAGTCCGGGGGCCCCTTCGATACTCCCATATCCAAAGATTACGTCATTCGCACGCTCGATGTCTTCAGCAGAAAGGCCGATGTGCGCCAAGGTGTCGAAGAATACGTTCTGACAGTCTTCATCCGTCATAGCTAGGACAGACTTGCAGAAATCATCTCCCAACACAGATGGAGAGAAGGCTGATCTAATATCAAAAACGTCTGGCATCGAGGACTCTATGTTCGATAGAACCTCATCTGTGAACCCCTTTTCTTTCAGAACGCTAGGATCGAGTCCTGGACTACCCGAAAGTCGTCCGGTCCCCATAATGTGGTCTACGATAGCAGTGACCTCTGAATCCTTGTAGCCTAATCGCTTCAGTGCACTCGGGACTCCTCTGTTGATTATTCTAAGCGTCCCTCCTCCTGCTAGTTGCTTGTATTGCACCAATGAGAATTGCGGTTCAACCCCAGTTGTATCAGCAGCCATGACCAGACCTATGGTTCCAGTCGGAGCGATAACGGTAGTCTGAGCATTTCTATAACCGTATTCCTCCCCCCCATGCACCGCTCGATCCCAAGCAGATTTCGCAGCATCCAAGAGATCGCTGGGACATCGCTTTGCATCTATTCCCATGGGCGTTATGGTCAGACCTTCGTATTCGCTTCCTTTCGCGTCGTAAGCCGCTCTCTTGTGATTCCTCATCACTTTGAGCATGTGATCAGCGTTCTCGTGATACTTCGGGAATGGGCCTAACGAACCCGCGAGTTCTGCTGATGTGGCATAGGACTCGCCACACATGATTGATGATAATGCTCCGCACACAGCGTAAGCTCGGTCATCTGCATATGGTATTCCCATGTGCATCAGAAGAGAGCCTAGGTTGCAATATCCAAGTCCCAATGTTCTGTATTCGTATGATTTCCTCGCTATTTCTTCAGAAGGAAACTGAGCCATTAGGACACTGATTTCTAGTGTCATCGTCCACAGCCTCACGCTATGTTGGAATGACGGAATGTCGAATTTTTGAGCATCCGTATCGAAGTAATGCAACAGGTTGATGCTCGCGAGGTTACATGCTGTATCGTCCAAGAACATATATTCTGAACATGGGTTCGACCCATTGATTCGTCCACCCTCTGGGCATGTATGCCATTCGTTTATGGTTGTATCAAATTGTACGCCTGGGTCAGCACACGCCCAAGCAGTGTAGGCAACCTTGTCCCAGAGTTCTTTGGCGGGCATAGACCTACAAGGCTCGGGTTCCCTGCCATTCTCACTGGCATTCTTTAACTCAGTTCGATGATAGAGGTTCCAAGTCCCATTGTTTTCTAGAGCATCCATGAATGAGTTCGGTACACGGACGGAGTTGTTGGAGTTCTGTCCAGAGACGGTGCCATAACCTTCACCCTGCCAGTCTGTATCCATCTTGTCGAAATGGATCGATTTCCATCCCTGTTCTGCAAGATCCAAGAATCTCTTGACGTGAGAATTGGGAACATGGTTCTTAATCGCCTTAGCGGCAGCTTTTTTCAATTCTCGATTGTCATTCATGTCAAGCCTGTCTCCTTCGCCGTCGAAGCTCCATATTGCATCCATGATCGCATCGGCATGACTCTGTAGCAGATTAGATCCAATCACCAAGGCAGAAACCTTCTCCTCCTCTGATAATTTCCAATCTATGTATTCCTCGATGTCGGGATGGTCTAGATCCAATGTCACCATCTTTGCAGCTCTTCTCGTTGTCCCCCCCGATTTTATTGCACCAGCAGCCCTATCTCCAATTTTCAAGAATGAAATCAATCCACTTGAGGTGCCACCTCCTGAGAGTGGCTCCCCTGAACCCCTTATGTTTGAGAAGTTCGAACCTGTCCCTGACCCGTATTTGAACAACAATGCTTCTCGGTTCCAGAGCCCCATTATCGAGTCCGTGCCACCAACTAGCGAGTCTGAGACAGATTGAATGAAGCAGGCATGTGGCTGGGGATGTTCATATGCATTAGTAGAAGTCATCAGCTCTCCGGTCGACGGGTCGATGTATCGATGACCCTGTGCAGGCCCCTCTATCCCGTAAGCCCAATGCAACCCTGTGTTAAACCACTGAGGGCTGTTTGGCGCTGATCGCTGGCTGGCGATCAGGTAGCACATTTCATCAAAGTATGCCCTTGCGTCTGCTTCGGCTTCGAAGTAGCCATGCTTCCATCCCCAATATGTCCAGGTTCCAGCCAAGCGACGGAATAGCTCCCTTCCGTGACTCTCGCCAATGAATCTTTTTTCGGGGTCCAGCGATTGTAGTTTCTCATGATCTGGCTCGCTTCTCTGTAACCATGTTGGTACCCCCTTCTCTTTCACTTTGCGCAGTATAGCCGGAACCCCAGCTTTTCTGAGGTACTTTTGAGCAAGTACCTTCCCCGCTACCCCAGAGAAGCCAGAAGGTAATCTGACGTCATCTATTCTATGTGCAAGAGATCCATCAGCATTCCGAATTTCAACATCCATCTCTATCCAATCGAATTGGTCGAAGGGGTCCTCTCCGATCGTCGTGAATCGTCTTTCTATGACTAAACCAGTTCCAATCGGTCCTTCTGAATTCTTGCCTCCTTTCTCCGTTCTGGTTTGCATAGTATCGTCTTCCTTAGTCACCCCCCGCCCCGATAAGCCAGAGCGAGGGATTCAACATCGACGCTGGAGGGTGTTTAATGGTTCTCTAAGGGAAACCTAGGTAGACTACAATTGTGCAGGGTTGTTTTCCAGTAGAAAACCATGATATAGCAAAGTCTACGCTTTGAAATCCAGCTCCCAAGTGAGATCCACTCCTCCCCGAGTTAGCATGATGCCAACAGAACACAGCTTTTCGTGGGATTGATGTATTATGCGATCAACAAGAGCTTCTGGGACATCCCCTCTCACTACATATACGAAGTGAATCTTCTTGAAGACCCTAGGTGATTCCGAAGCTCTTGATGAGTCTATTTCTACTCGAGCCTCCCTGAGGTTTCCTCGTCTATCCTTGAGCCCTCCGATCACGTCGATCAATGAACAAGTAGCATGGGCATGTAGAACCATCTCCATTGGACTAGGGGATTCTTGATCATAAATTGAGAACCTCTTGCCACCCTCCGTTTGTCCATCATAACCGTGGCCATTCCATGTCACCGAGCCTCGCATAGCATTTCCAGTCTGAGCCCCATCAAGAGGGTTGGCTTCATGAGGGGGGTACATGTGAGGTTCATAGGGACAGTACCATGGGGTCGACTATACAGAAAATGAACACGGGAATTTCCGTGCCTAACGATCCAATAATCAACTACATTGAGGGTGATGGAATTGGGGTCGACATCACTCCGGTTATGATCAAGGTGGTTGACGCAAGTGTCAAGAAGGCCTATTCCGGGGCTAGGAGAATAACCTGGAATGAGGTTTATGCAGGCCAGAAGGCTTTCGATTTGACTGGCGAGTGGCTGCCGGAGGACACACTACAATCGATGAATGAAGGACTGATATCCATCAAAGGCCCACTGACGACACCAGTAGGCGGGGGCATCAGGAGCCTGAACGTTGCACTTAGACAGAAGCTCGACCTCTATGCCTGTGTCCGGCCAGTTAGATGGTACACAGGAACCCCGAGTCCTGTTAAGCAGCCTGAGGCAGTTGACATGGTGATCTTCAGGGAGAATAGTGAAGACGTATATGCAGGCATCGAATGGGAGTCCGGGAGTGAGGGTGCTAAGCGAGTCATAGAATTCCTCCAAGAGGAAATGGGAGTGGATAACATAAGATTCCCAGAAACCTCAGGGATCGGGATTAAACCCGTTAGCAAAGAAGGTACTGCACGCATAGTCAGGGCAGCAATCAATCATGCGATAACAGAGGATAAGTCCAGTGTCACACTCGTCCACAAAGGAAACATCATGAAATTCACAGAAGGAGGATTTCGAGATTGGGGATATCAACTGGCCCGAGAAGAATTCGGAGCTAAAGAAATAGGAAAAGGACCTTGGTGTGAGCTTGAAAATCCGACAACTGGGAGTAAAATTGTAATCAAGGACGTGATTGCCGATGCAATGTTGCAGCAGGTTCTCACGAGGCCAAGGGAATACAGCGTCCTAGCAACGATGAACCTCAACGGCGATTACATCTCAGACGCGTTAGCGGCTCAAGTGGGGGGAATAGGGATCGCCCCAGGTGCGAACATCAATTATGACACCGGGATAGCAATATTCGAAGCAACTCACGGCACAGCACCAAAATACACTGGTCAAGACAAAGTGAACCCAGGCTCCATCATACTATCAGCAGAAATGATGCTACGCCACATGGGCTGGTCTGCGGCAGCTGATCTCATTGTAAAGGGCGTAGAAGGGGCAATTTCATCGAAGACAGTCACCTATGACTTTGAGAGGCTTATGCTAGATGCGAAATTACTCAAGTGTAGTGAGTTCGGTGATGCAGTGATTTCTCACATGTGACTGTAGACACAGATGTGAGTCTATCGAGTTATAAGACCCGGAAACCTGTCCCATTGATAAAATAAAAAAAATGGCGGGAGGGCCCATTCGGGCCCCCACCGCCTTGTTGCGTATTTCTTGTGTCAGCTTTCGACTTATTCTGCAGCCGAGGCCTTGGTGTCCATGGTAGCAGCGTACCAGACCATCAGACCGAAGGCTGTCTTGTTTACGACGTCAGCGATGTTGTACAAGATGTTCAGAGCATCGAAGTTGGGGTCATCGCCTGTTCCGAGGAAGTACCCAGCCGGGTAGATGGCCCACCCCACGGTGAGGATAAGGGCCATAGCCTTGAAGGCAAATTTTGTACCTTCCGAGGTTGTGTCGGCGCTCTTCTTGGCGTCACCAGCCCAGATCTCGTAGATGATGTAGAACCAAGCAAGACATCCAATGATGAGCATGGGCATCTCTGGACCTTGGCCCGACTCGCCGAGGAAACCGGAGATGAGCATCACAAGGGAAGCGCCGAAGAGGCGCCAGAACAGCATTGCGGTGGCGGCCCCGACGGCTGCGAGTATGAGGTAGAACTCAGCAACCTGCAGTGGGACGGTGATCAACCAGTCGATGTATCGTAGGACAAGTGGCGATGTGGCTTCCGCACCACCGGCAGCTTCGGTGGCGTAGGCGTTTGCCCAGTGCTCACGCATGTAGGTGTAGTGGTACCATGCAACACCCGTGACGAGTGCGGCGACGGTCATCGAGGTCTTCCACTTGGCTGCGACGTTGTTTCGCTCCAATATGAAGAAGACAGTTGATGCAAGCATCATTGCAGTGGCGATCCAGAACGAAACACCGACCATGTCGGTTTCGTCGAGTGTGGCCTCTGCAGAAACTGTCGTTAGACCCAGTATACCGAGTGTAAACACACCTAGCAATGGGGCGCTCATTTTCAAGCTTCTTTTGTAGGATGGGCTAATATCCATGTTGCAACCCTGAAAACACCTATTATAAATACCTGTCACTCGTCCTTCTTAAACAATACGCTTCATAGGCCCTCTGCGTCCTGTCTAGTCATGGACGATCTAAGGGAACTGATCCTCTCCTTGTCTGATGCTGCTGCAACGACTGAAAATCCGCTTTCCTGGTTTGAGGACCTGTACTCCAGAGCAAATAGGGATGATAACTGGATTCCATGGTCCGATGGAAATCCGAACCCACTTTTGGTTGATTGGGTGATCGGGCGACCGGCAGGGAGAGCACTGGTCGTTGGCTCTGGGCTTGGGGAGGATGCCGTGTTTCTGGAGAAAATGGGATGGCAGGTTACTGCTTTCGACATCTCAAAAACTGCGATACAATGGGCCTCGGATAGGTTCAGTCATACTTCTGTCTCTTGGATGGTAGCTGACCTGCTGAACCTTCCTCCAGAGCTGTCCGGTGACTTTGATTTGGTCCTCGAAGTTCACATCCTACAGGCCATGCCCGTTGAAATAAGGGAAATCGCCTCAGAAAAACTCGCCCCGTTGGTGTCAGAAAACGGCTTCTTGGTCTGTATTGGACGCTACGCTACTGGAGAGGATCTTGCCATCGGGCCACCCTGGCCATTGAGTCACTCATTTATCCAGTCAATAGGCGAGAGTCTCGGTGAAATGGACTTGAAGAAAATCAGGTTGCAGTCCGACGATGGTTCCGTTTTACGCTACAGGGCGATTTGGAGACGTAAGAAAGCTAAGAGCGATTGACGGACTTGGTGATTTGATCGGCGTTTTCAACCACCACGAACCCGTACTGTTCCTCGAGCGACCTTCTTATCATTCGGAAATCTGAATCCCTCGTGGCTACCAAAACAGAGCCTACGTCCCGGAGCTTTGGCGACATGCTGCTCGAATATGAAGCCAAACTAGCTGCATCCATGATTATCTGTCGATCCCCCTCCTCAGGGTAGATTGCTTTGCCATTAATCACAGATCTTGATGGCTCATCATCTCTTCTCTGTCGCTTGCTTTCGTCTATTTTGGCAAAGATGTTTGAGTGGCTTTCAAGGAAGCTGTTCAGACCACCAGCGATCGAACTGTCCTGCTCGAATGCAAGGTTGACCCCACTGAATATCTCAATGACATAGTCTCGAATTTCCTCTATTCCATCATTTTCGATTGATGACCACAGGCCTTGATCTTGGTATTCACCGTGGAAAAGTCTCTTTGAGGTAGGGACATCACGGGTTCTATTGGAAAACTCCCTAATCACCGATTCTGGCAAATAGGTTTTGATCGACCCTGCTTCTTTTTGCCTTCTCAGAGCCCATTGAAATGCTCTCTCCAGCGACCAATCCAGATTTCCCAGACCATAAGGCGAGCTTCGCTTAATCAACTCGTCTTTGAATGCGTCAATAAGCAGGTTGGTATCTACGATAACAAGTGGTTTCAAACTCGATATGTTGAATGTTCTACGGTCCCTGACCGGTATGGAAGACTCCAATGTGGTGAACATGGACCTTTGTGATCGCCGCAGTCTTCTGATCCCCTCATCATCGAAACCTCCATGATTGATTGCAGATTGGAACATTCTCAATCCGGAAAGTGGCTTTTTCTCAGCCTGTTCTTGTGCAATCAAGGATATTTCAAGCACGTCCCTCCCCTTCTGCAACTCTTCTTTCAATCGCCTCTCAAGTCTATCTTCGTTCCTTCGCCCGGGCCTATCAAGCCTCTTCAATGCCGCCTTTACCCGTCCTTCGAAAGGATCACTTGGAAGTCCTAACTCATCTGGATAAGTCCTCAATCCGTTGATTTCCCGGGTCTTTTCCTCTTGATCCATATCCGAAGCATATCCCAACACTAAATTGGTAGCAACATCGCTTCTGCCCTTGTCGTATTCACTACAAACCCTGAGAAATAACTGAAACCTTCGGGTAATCGCTGCCATCAATTCAGCATTTCGATCAATTAGATCAACAGCCTGCTTCCATGCCTTGGCGTGTGCGAAATGAATTAAGGCCATGCGCCGAAGTTCTGTAGTTCTCTCAAATCTTTGAGGCTCCAATCGTCTCGCAGCTTCCAAGAAGCATCTTCCTGCATTCAGATGGTCTCCCTTACCGATTGATATAGCGGCTCGCACTATCTGGGAACGAGATGAATCAGGAGCGTGTTCCCGATACCATTCTCCCATCTCGGGGAGGGCTATATGGTACTCTTCTATCATTTCAGAGATTGATATCACCAATTGTATGGAAAGACGTCCCTCACTGACAATTGAAACGAGGGTATCGGTCGCCGACCTCTTTTTGTCTTCGTCTTGCATTTGTAATTCGATCCTTGCTCTGTTCAGCCGCAGCGAGGCGATCAAGGAATCAAAAAGGGAAGACTCAATGTCACTCAGGCTCGCATCATCAGCTGCGGTAATCAATTGTCCTATGCTGTTTTCCTTCACTATGCCTGTCCCGTCCTCTAGCAGAGCTCTTCTAGTCTGATTCAGGGCCTTGATCCCAGTAGTGCCAAGCCTATCATGAAGGACACTGAGGTCGTGTGAGAATCCGTTTATGACGGCGAGTAAGGCCACAGAAATTTCGGAAAGACAAGAATCCTCAATCCTCTCCAAGGTCTCTATCGACTTCCTCCTGAGGTCCACCATGCGGTCCATGTCGTTGATTCCGATCCTTGCTGGCAAGAGGTGCCATACCAACAACCCCCGCATTGGGTTTTGAACAACCGATTCTCCAACAAGAACTTCGGATAGCAGCTCTATTTCGTTTCCTTCGGTTGCTATATCGGACAAGACTTCCAAGTGACCCGCTCTCAGACCTCTGGCAATAACCTCCCTTGCCACTGTAGTCCTGATGTTTATGGATTTAGAGCCATCATATAGTGTCTTAATCAACTCTGATGACTCTATTTTCTTTGCATTTTCGAAGGCCATTTCCATCAAATCCTCATCATTCTCTGAGACTCTTCCCACCGCAGTTAAAACGTCCATTGGTCGCATTGGACGGCCAATAATGACCTCTCGAGCTTCATCAAATCGATCTTCGTCAAGCAGTTTCGATGCTATCATGAAACTCAACTCAACCGGCCAAGCTGAGCCATGACTGTCCAATAAGTCTCCACCACCAGTGAGTCCAACCAGGTCAAAATCCAAATCCAGGAGACCCACGGCCTGCCAAGCCTCAATCGTAACAGCGTAGGATAGCTTACTCTCAGGCTTTTCTTTGATCCACATATCCACTCCTTCTGCATTTTTCGAATGTCGGAAGGAGTTTAGAGTAAGATTCAGTGTTGCTACATGCTTGAGATCTGGGTCGTTGGCCGCTGTTCTGAATAACGCCCCCGCGTCCTCGCCAATCGAGGCCATCAATATCCCGACAAATAGGGATCCAACACCCGTATCCGTGTCGAAATCTCCAATTTGCTTTTTGACCCTGCGCGAGTCCACTTTTGATGAATACTCACGCCTGAGCATGAGAAGCGATTTTCTTTGCTTGGGGGATAGCTTCATGGGAGGATCGATTGATAACCAATCGTGCACACAGTGATGGTCGATTGGATCAAAATCGGCCTTTTCCAACCAAGGTTTGAGACTAGACTCTGCATTTGACTCCTCCATTACCGGGAACCTGCTCAATTCAGCGAAAATCGGAGCCTCTCTTGCCAACCTCTCCCATGCTGGATGAACCCCCTGATCACACCTCTTCCTGATTTCAGAGGCGTCAGTTCCACCTTTACTGACATCGGATTGTAGCAATATATGTCTGCAGAGTTGAAAAGCAGGGTTGCCTTCTTTCTCGTCTCCAATAACCGCTTCGCTTGGGTCTGAGGTCGATCGGCGAACCCTCCTGCCAGCACGTCGCGGGGCTTTCTTGGATCCAGATGCACCTTCGTCTTGACGCTTAGGACTGGTTTTCGCCGCAGCGATCCTTACGAGCGCCTTCCACGATTTCGGCAACTCTTCATATCCAACTGTACGAGACACCTTCCTTAATCGAGCCCTCTCATCATCACCTGCAGAGGACAGCGCTTCCAGGCATTCGAGAAGTTGAGATTCCATATTCTGATGCTCCGCAAACTTGTTCCGGAGATGAGGCCTACATCAACACATCGTCTTCGTTAGTTATACCGCCATTCCATATTTTGAGCCACTCTCTTATGTTCTGCTCGATATCATGTAGTTCAACGCGCCTATCAATTGGCAGGCCGTTCTCGAGGGGCTTGATTCTGCAGCCACAGGCATCTCGATGCCCACCGCCGTCTGCATCGAACCTTGTCGCCAACTTCGTAAGATCGAATAGGCCGCCATTCTTATGAAGAAACGAGTTTGTGTAAAACGAGGCCGACACGGGGTATTCAAGACCGTTGTCAAAGGATCCATCTAATGAGCCATGTATGATCATGCATGCATCACAATCACTACCCGCAAACGCTGTGATCGCGTAGCCGTTCGATCTCATTCCAAGGTCATTCATTCTCACTATTGCCATTCGGTCGATGATCTCGATTCTACACTCTATCTCCCTGGAGAGGATCTCATTTTCTGTTTTCCTAGTAGATATCGCATCGGAAACAAGCACATCGCTTACGATTTCGTCAATACCATACCCCTCACTGAAAAGCTTCAGGACTCTCAAAGCCACATCTTCCGAGACACCCAGACAACGGCCTATCCAAACCATCGGCTCATCAGAAAGATATTCGGTTCTAGTGATATCACCGCTGTCCAGTTTATCTGTCCAATAAAGTGCGCTTTCTAGATCACTTAGATCCAATCTGTCTTTGAATAAATTAGCCGCAACCCTCGCCGCAGATGGTAGAGGGCCCCAGATTCTATTGGAATGCTCCTCATTTTCCAATGGCTTGTTCGACAAGTGATGATCAATCGAAAGCCCACAATTAGTGTGATGAGGAAGGTCACAGATAGCAGTTGATGAGTCAACCCAATTGTCGAGCATTCCGTCTTTTAATGCCCCGGGATGTCCAAACTTTACCTCTGCATCCGGAAATGCTCTTAGAAGGATTGCCCCACACAAGACTCCGTCGAGATCACTATCTGTGAGGATTTTCTTCACTTTGAGTTCTGATAGCCAGCTCATGCACCCCGGGTCGCACCATGGGATGTATTGGTTCCGCTTCCGAAGAGTTTTATCCTTGAACAATCATCGGGAAAACGTGGAGACTTCCTGCGGTTTTGTTTTACTGAATCATAGCAGCATACTTCTGTTGCAATACCCCCAAGGGCACTGGAGCTTTCCAAAGGGCCACGTCGAGGATGGAGAGGACCATCACACAACTGCTAGGAGGGAGTTGCGGGAAGAGACAGGAATCAGTGAAGTGACAATAGTCCCAGGATGGACTAGGCGAACCGAGTACACCTATTCGCGCCGTGGCTCGCCCATGAAGAAGCAAGTGTTCTGGTATCTTGCGACAACTGAAGAGTTCAAGGTCGAGCTATCACATGAGCACACAAACTTCCTCTGGCTGGATCTGAAAAGGGCAAAGGAACAGCTCACATTCGATCAGGAGAAGGTCATGTTGAGTGAAGCAGACCAGTATGCCGCTGAGATTGGTTTATTGTAAGCTCAAACATTCCGCTTTCCAAGTGGAACCCACAACGTTTCATCTTCTCCTTGCTTCAGAGCAAACCACCTAGCCAGAACAAATAGCCAATCTGAGAGTCTGTTCAGATACATCACTACAGTATCTCGTAGGCCATCAGGGTCTTCTTGGATTATGGAACAGGCATATCTTTCTGCTCTCCGCACCACAGTACGTGAAAGGTGACATGCGGATACAACAGCGGTTCCCGTGGGGAGTATGAAACTCTCGAGAGGCTCTAGTTCAACAAGCATTTCGTCCATTTCCCGCAAAAGCAATTCACAGGCCTCGTCAGTCAGCAAATTCATGGCTTCTGGAAGCGAATCTGGAGGGCATGAGCATTCACCCCCTAAGTCAAAGAGCTCTTGCTGCACTCTTCCCAGCATGACCTCTCCACGATCTCTGGATGTCAGGAACGTGGTGAGCGGGCCTCCATCCGGGGCCTCAGTTGGCGCCCTCATCAATTCACTTCGAATCATTCCAATGAATGAGTTTGCTTCGTCGATAGTTCCATACAGTTCAACTCTGGGATTTGATTTAGATACTCTGGACCCATCAAGAAGATGCGTCTCTCCGTCATCTCCTCCACCCGTATGGACTCTGTTAATTCTGACCATGGCCTTCGGGGAATACTACTCACATATCATCAGTCGGTTTGGTCCACGAGGAATTTTTCAAACTTTGAAGAGCATTATCGACAGCCTCGTTCCACGCTGAATCGACGGCATCCCATCCCCCGAGCTCATTCAGCTTGTTCTCATTCTGATCTGCGAGGTCGTTCTGACCGAGATGCCTGTGAATTTTCGTGATCGCGGCATAACTCATCGCCCCAAGCCAATCTTCCTCTGCGTCCCAAGAATTTTCAAAGTACGCCAATGCACCAGAGGGACCCTCCAGAAGCCCTCTTTGGATCTGTCTCAACCCAGCTTTGGACCATGCTATACCCGGCACCCCGATTATGAGGCCTTTGAAGATGAGATAGATTTCCATCAGGATCAAAACCGAAGCTAGGATGAACGAAGAAAGATGTTCTTCCGTACCCCCATTGTCCCAGTAACCTACCATGAGGGAAATGCTGCCCACAGTCAAAAGGCAACCACCAAATGGACCCACAATGAAATCTTTTGAAGTCCTAGACATATCCCATGATCCACGTAGTGTACCATATGCCCCGAGAACAAGGGCAATGATTGCGGGCACCTCTGGGCTTGTATCCCTGGGCCCCTGCTCAGAAATCAATAAGAAGGCACCAGAAATCAATACAAAGTAAGAAAACCGTCTGGAAATCTCGGGGAACGGTTGGTATCCAGACAGGTAGAAACAGGCACCACCCAGGGCAAATAGGAACGCTATCCATGCGATCATACGCTATCCCCTTTCCATCCCGGCATCCAGAAACGATCGTCATCCAGCCATTCTGACCACTCGCCATCAGTCGCCCTCAACAATCTCAGAGCCCGCCTGTCAAGTCCTTGTTTGAGAGCATCATCTATCTCCTCCCTTTTCCATGAATCTTCCCACTCTACTTGGAGCTCCCTTACGAATCGCTGCCCTTCAGCCCTATTGTCAAAATGGCGCTCACAGATTTCCCTGAGCTCCTGCAGCCAAACTCTGGTACCGAGCATCTGGGGGTCATTATCCATGTGGTCTTTCCTTTTCTTGCGGAACAGCCAATCCCAAAACATTACGCCACCGTATTACGCGTCTTGACAAACGGCTATAGTCACTTGTTGAAGTATTTGTGGCATGGGAAGGGTAGTTGTTCACCTTCACGGACGGGCGAAAGACGCTTCATTCAGGGCCTCCATATCAGATTATGCGAACAGGCTGTCAACCTCAGGTGTCACACTTGTGGAACACAGGAATCAAACGGTACCAGATTCCTATCTCAAGGAAATTGCTGATAAGAATCCCGACCACAACATCATATTGCTGGAGGAAGATGGCGAACAACTAGATAGCCTTCAGTACGCCGAGAAACTAAAACAGTGGTCGTTAGATCGCTGTGATACCCACCTTGTAGTGGGGCCACCAGGTGGTTTTGGGCCATCCAGCGATCCCCACACATCGATTTCCCTTGGTATGATCACTCTGCCACATGAGTTGGCTGCAGTGGTACTCTTGGAACAGTTGTATCGGGCATCAACAATAAACAAAGGGTTGCCCTACCATCGAAGGTGAGGCGTAACAGAAGAAATCAGGGGTTGCCTTCATCCTCGGTGACGCTGACTATCTCATTGTTTTCATTCACGATGACAATTTTCGGTTTGTGCTCATGGACAGAATTGGCATCCACGTGCAAAAAAGAGAGAATGATCACCAGATCACCTGGTTTGACAAGATGTGCAGCGGCCCCGTTTATGCATATTTCTCGAGATCCCCTGGGCGCCTTGATTGCGTAAGTCTCAAGCCTCTCACCATTAGTGACATCCAAAATCGCGACTTTTTCCCATTCAATGATACCGGCGGCCTCCATGAGGCCTTCGTCTATCGACACCGAACCAACATAATCCAAATCAGCCTGGGTAACTCTCGCTCGGTGAATTTTGCCGCTCAGGAGCACTTTGGACGACATAAGATACTACCTCCTGAGACTGTTCAATCAGAGTGGGCCAGATTTGATACTCCGACTCCCACCATGATACCCACATGCAGCGTTTCCGGGTGCGATTCAAATATGTGTCTGAGGTAAGAGGCAACCCGGTGTGTGCATGATAGTAGATTTTGGTAGGAGAAAAGAAGTGAGTAGATCCCTCTTCCTTGTCGTTCTGATGGTAGCCAGTTTACAGACGCCGACCTTGGCTTCCACAACCACAGATACCCCTGACAATCACAGTGCATACGAGTCTCCGCCCCAGATCCAGATTCAATCTGAAGACATCGATACCGCGACAATCCATTCCCCCAATTTTGCGATGCTCCCGAACCATCCTGCATTCAACGACATAACATGGTCTGACCCAGGCCTTCTTTACGGGAGAATAACTGACACATCCTTCCTGGGTGAGGGATACAGATTCATGGTTGAGGAGACCGAAACGGAGGACCATGATAATGACGGAATCAACGACCTTGACGATTTGGATGATGACAATGATGGAATATCAGATCTCATAGAGAGATTTGATGGATGCTTCGGAACAGATCCATATGACCATGACAATGACGGTGTTCTAGATGAGTTTGACTTTGATGACGATAATGACGGTATTTTGGAGGGGCCCATCGACTATTCACAGGGCACAGATCCTTGGAATGTCAGCGCAGATCGATACTTAGACCCCCAGACTACCCATCCCTGGACCGGCCTCCCAGTGGGGACTGGATACTTGGTAGATCAGAATCCATACGACCATGACAACGACGGGGTCCCTGATGAGGACTTGGATGGATCAGGGAAAGGGTCCTACGACGAAGACGATGACAACGACGCCAGAATTGACCAATTCGTCTGGCCCTGTGATTTCGATGGCGATGGCCTTCAGGATTACTGGGATGCAGATGACGATAATGATGGTGTAATTGATATCTGGGACACACATCCTTGGAACAGTTCTGAAACTCGAAACATAACTGCTACCGCACAGAACTGGAGCGCCGCTGAGTCATGGGCATCCAGCAAAACCCATCAGGTATCCATTACCGAAAACGGGTACTCAACCCCTGATCTGGACATAGAGGTCGGAGACTCGGTTAGGTGGACAAATGACGACATTGAAAACCGTACCGTGACGGCAGGAGACGGCTCATTCGACAGTGGCATAATCCTCCCCGGCGCATCTTTCGTCCACCTGTTTGAAAACGAAGGGCTGACAAGATATTCCGACACAGCAGGGTCAGGTGTTGGGGATGGAACAATAACCACAAATGCTGCAACTGGCTTGCCCTTTCCAGACGCTTTCAACCTCGACTTAGACACATATGGTAAGGAGAAGCTCGACTTTGCCTTCAAGGAACAAAATCTATGGCATCCTCGGAATCCCGCTTTCAATCAGATAGTTGACGGAGATCTGGATGGCGACGGATTACCCAACTTCATCGACCCCGATAATGACAATGACGGAACACCCGACTCCGCCGACACTGATGACGATAACGACGGCTTACTAGACATGTGGGACATAGATGATGACAACGACGGTATCCCAGACAACTGTCTGAATGTTCTCGGCCCACAAGACAACATGGACGGCTTCTCAGAATACTTTGGCCAAACTCCAGGAGTTGATTGTGAGATCGACTATGACAGGGACGCAGACGACGATGCTTACAGAGCAATCGATTCGGATTATGATTTGGTTTGGGACTGGAAGGACACAGATCTTGGCGCAGCAGATCCCGCAGACAACCTACTTGGAAATCCATCCCTAGATCCGAATGACCTGCCTTATGATTTGGACAATGATGGAATTTTGAATCAGGATGATCCGTACCCCATGGTGCACTCCGATGTAATTGACACTTGGAACTGCGAGTCACTTCAGAATCCGAATCCAGTGAACCCCGATCCTCGATGCCTAACAGAGCGAAAATCGTACACAGGAAACAACGATTGGGATGGAGACGGCTTCTCCAACTGGGAAGATGTCGATGACGACAATGACGGCGTTCTGGACTGGCTGGACATAGATGAAAACTGCGATCTGGATGACGATAACGACCTTCATCTCCTCAACGGTTCCAGATACAGGGACGATGGCCCCAACTCCATTGATACTGACATAGATGGTGACGGCCTATCAAATGATGAAGATTGGGATGATGACAATGACGGAATATCTGACCTATACGACCCAGACGATGGGAACTGCGGGGTAGTGGACATTGATTCCACTGATCAGTTTGACAATTCGTACTCTCACCAGGACGGCGACATCATAGATGGTAGCGCAGATAGTCAAATCTACGTTGCTACAGGGACATTGCAATGGGATATGTTCTGGCACTTCAGCCCATTTTTCGAAGATCATGGATTCGTTCTCCCATACAATGGCTACCAAGATGACTTCACACTTGGACCTCCTACCATCGTTTCCAATGGAAATATCCCAGAGATGTACTGGCATGTCATGATGAAATGGAGCCCATGGAATGGCAACAACTACTTTGATCTAGATATTGATGGAGACTCTCTGATCAATGGCATTGACGTAGACATAGATGCCGATGGCGTCCCCAATTGGTGGGACAGGGATGAAGGCTCCGACGGAAGACTGGATGTGAACGATCCAGCATATGGGGGCTCATTGGATGACGGAGAATGCGACTTGTCCATGTCTTTCCTGTTGGGCTTGGACGACGATCAAATTAGTTGTGGCCTAGCCTTGGCATGGCTCTATGGATTCCCACTCAGTCAAGCTAGATCCAGCAATGGCGTTCCATTCGTCCTACCATACTCCTCCAGACCAGATCCGCTCTACACAGATGGCCCTTACAATGGAGAAAATTCAGCGGGCATAAATGACTTCACCTGTGAAACCAACTGTTTCCACTTTGATTTCCTAGGCCCTGCAGATGCAGGCCCTTCCGCTGCCGTGACATTTGAGGACATAATCAACAACAGGGATCTATGGACAGCTTATGTTGGAATCAACTTTGGCATGTTCCAATGGGTCTCTGATGGGAATGGGAACCTGTTCCCGGACGAATTTGCGGACCTGTTGGATAACAACGAAGATCCTGATGACGACTGTGGAGCCCCTGTCACCGGAACCCCGAATCCCTCATGCATGGTCAACGATACAGCCGATCTAGATGACGATTTCGACGGCGTTTTCGACCATTGGGACGTTGACGATGACAACAACGGCGTTTGGGATTTCTTCGAGGTTGACGTCAACGATGACCTGGATGACGATACCAACACCGAACCACTGGGGAACTTTTTTACAGGATACAACTGCGATGATCAGGACGATGACGGTACAGATACAGATCCCGATGGGGATGGTTGGTACCAATCGGTTTGGGATCGAGGCAGGTTAGGACAAGGATTGCTTTTCCCTCAATACTACGACGTTGACAATGACAACGATGGCGTCCCGGATGGGGAGGACCCCGATGACGACAACAATGGAGTCTTGGACATCGACCAGGAGTTGATTTGCTTCCAAGGAGAGGAACAGAGCCCATGGGACCACGACAATGACGGTATACCAGATTGGGCAGACACGGATTGGGATGGCGACGGCTTGTCGAATACCATCGAGCTCGCCGGTGGCGGAGCCTCCCATCCAATCGCCCCATGGGACCACGACAACGATGGCCTTCGAGATGACATTGATCCTGATGACGATGAAGACGGCATGAACGATGAAGACGAGGTATTGCTTTGGCCGACGAGGTTTAACTCCAATTCTACAAATCCCTGGGATCATGACGATTATGGAACCGGGTCGGGACTGTATGATCCCACAAACGCGTCCACCGGTCCAGACGCTCAGGATGAAGATGACGACTCGGATGGCATCCCCGATATCGATTGGGATCACTTGGAAGAGAACGCACTATGCACCGACTCAAGCGGAGCTCAATACCCTTCGAGTGACTGGGACAATGACAATGACTGCATATTGGATGCAGATGACAAACCTCCTACCAGAATTACACTCAATCCAATCCAAACCGTCTGGTTGGACGCCCAATTCCCAGCAGTATTCAGCGGCCGCGTAGATGTTCTCGACATGGAGACTGGAGCATTTGTTCCCGGAACAGATCTGCCCGTTAGGATAGTTATTGAGTACGCAAGGAACTCTACTGAAGCCCTACGAACAGTGGAGGTGCTAACCAACGAAATGGGGAACTTCACAGTTGGACAATACCTCTACCCAGAGGACATCGAGGTAGGCCCATCCTCGAGGTACAACCTTCGTGCTGATGTGATAGAGATGTTTGCCCACGACGGGTCATCTTCAACCCCCGCCCCCCTCGAGGTCAGGGGGAACACAACAGTCGATTACGTATCCTGGACTTATTTCAGGAGTGACGAGCAACCCCTCTTCGTGGATTTCAAGGTGCATTATGACGCAGATTGGCAGAGGGGGGTATTCGACAATCGGATAAAACATGCTCCAGTCTCATTCACAGTCGCTGGAGGACCATTCGGAAACCGAACAGAACCAACTCTGTTTGATGGATACGGTTTCGGGTACAGGGCGGACTCAAACGGTTGGGTGTCACTCACGTTTGTCCAACAACAGGGTGCCCAAGGTTTCTGGAAACAGGTTCGATGGAACTCCACCATGGACAACGGAGTGGGACAACCCAGCGGTGGATACGAGGAAATCGTGTGGGACGATAACGCAAAACAACACCAATACGTATCAAGATACGAATACACGAACACATCCTTGCCAGTCGGAGATTATGAGTTCATAGGCTTCTCGAGACCTGATTTAGGAGCCGAGTGGCCCTTCCCATACCTCAACGGCAGCGAATCAGAGACATTCTACATACGCTCCATGCACAGAATGTACATCGAGGCCGTCATTTACACGACCTCATTGAGGCCCGTTTACTTCTGGGATGCCACCCAATTTATCGGATCGTCTTTTGGCGCATGGAGGGCTGTTTTCCACGCTCCATCACTCCAAGCAGCGAATATATCCTTTGATAATGCCAGCATTGGGAAACCATACCCCATTCTTTGGAATGGAACGTCGGCAGGGCTCACCGGAGAGGCTGCTAAGCTGAGGCCCTTCCTCTCGGCCAACCTGACTCATTGGTCTATAGCAATGCAAAACGGGGGCGACTTCAATGCCCCACCTTGTGGCCCTGCAAACCCAGCGGATCCATTCAGTCGAACCCGATGTGAGATTATGCCAGAGTTGTTCACCGGTGAGTCACTTAGGGTGGTAGGGGAAGTCTTCAATCGAACCTTTGTTCCATGGTCGAGCGACCCGATCGCCCTTCAGGTAGATCTCGATCAGAACCTAATATTCTCCGGCGCTCAAGAAACTGGTTTCGCTAGGGTGCCAAACATGGTTGACGGCAAAGCGCAATTTGACTACAACTGGACGTGGTACTCACAGTATGCAGCAGGTACATACGGCATCAAAGCAGATTTCACCAACTCCAACTTCTACTTCACGGGCAACCAGTCATCTGTTTTGTCCGCCACTGGCGCTTACATCAACGTATCAGTGATTGGAACGAGCCAATTCTTACCGGTTGAGGACTCTAGACTTTATCGTGGAGTAAACAGAACCGTGGAAGTGAGGCTGGTGGACAACTCCTTGCAACCACTGAGAGAGGTCCCAGTCACATATTCATGGAACGCAGACGGCACTAATGGACTTACATCAACCGACAAAAATGGAATATTCAGGGTCAATCTCTCAATCGGACAGAATCACCCCCTGGGTGCATTCACACTCACCTATGAATACACGGGAGACGCCTTCCACCAATCTTCGACAGGTCAGACGGAACTTTGGGTCGTCTCACGAACCTTCATCGACCTACAATCCAGCGTCTCGGGAGGATTGGTGAGTGGTCAAGACTGGTTCTTCACAGCCCAGGTGACCGATGATAATCGAACTGCATTTACGAAGGATTCAGGACAGGCATTGGATGGCTGTGGGGAAAACGGAGGAAATATCACCTTGATTCTGGAAGGGTTAGACTTCGAGGATAGGGTTCACAGGAAAATTGTGGAGACACTTTGTCCGAGCGCTGGTGCCATTACACACCAACTTACTTTGGATCCCGAGATACTCACCTCAGACGCCGAATCATTCCTCCCAGATGGTTTTGGACCAGTAAATGTCATTCTCAGATTTAATGAAAACCTTCCACATGAGGGATGCGGTCCACTTGGCCCCAACGCCTTGGAGATCGCTGGAGCATGGGACGAATGCACTCTTGATATCTACAATGATCATTACAGGAGAGTACTACAGTTCCAAGAAGAGGGATTCTATCTTCTCGGGGGGACATCGTTGAGTGTAGACGAGCAAACAGTCTACACTTCCGAGGCAGATCCCATAACTGGTGAATCTATCCAAAAGCCAATGTCTGTAACCGGCCAATTGGTAGATGAACTTGGGAGGAATCTAAGCTTCCGAAATGTGAAGGTCACCTACGAGATGCTAGGAAGTCAGCTAGGAATAAGAACATGCCTTCCTGGCACCACGGATGCCAACGGATTCTTTGAGATACTATGCTCACTTGATGGCGTTCAAGCAGGCCAAGCAAAAGTACAGGTGATGTACAACTCATGGGAGAACGCAGATCGTTATCGATATCTGAATGCAACAAAAACCATGTTATTCCCTGTGTACTCCAACTCTACATTGCAGATGATTGAAATCGGCCCATTCAGGAATGACGTGGATACGTACACCTTCGCGAATGGCAGCACATTCCCAGTTTTGTACCTCAAGGAATCCTTCCACTTCGATGCAAGACTTACGCAGGTGAATGGAAATCCAGTAGGTGGCAAGTGCCTAAACATCTATCTTGATCCAGAGACCAATACCAGACCTTTCGCAACAGCAAGGACCAATGACGGAACAGGCTCAGTTGAGTGGTTTTCAGGTGACAAGGATGACAATCCGAGCCAGAGAGGGGTAGACCCAAGCGGCGACCAGCTTGAAGGCTTCAGAACAGTGAGAGTCGCCTATGAACCTACACGATCTGTCCCAGGAGGGTGTGAGATAGAAAACAGCCCAGTGATCAATGGCTCTTTCGTGGACGTCGAAGTCCTAGTACAAAGCAGAGTCGATATTCTATTGAGCCAACAATGGGCACGTCCCGAGGGGTATCAAGTTGGTGAGATTGTTGAGGGTTCGGTCGCAATACTCCGAGATAGGATCGACTTAGCAGTGGAGGGGCAGACCGTAGTATTCTCTCAGTATTACAACAACGGAACCGGCTGGGAGCTCTTCAAGGTCTATTTCACTACCACCAATGAGCAGGGTACAGCCAATTTCAGTTTCGAATACACAGGCCGCGATCTGCCAGGGGAACAATCCGCTATCCTCGGAGGCCCTGAAGCAGTGAATGGAGAATGGAAAATAGAGGTAGAGTTCCAGGGTGATTATCGATTCGTAAGCTCAGATCTCAGCAACACTCCTAGGATAAAACTCGCAGATCCGGTTGACTCAGACCAACAAAGCTTCTTCACGGCTAGGGTCATGACGGTCTTGGCACTTATCCTAGTCTCGACTCTATTGCTGGCTGCATACATGTACAGGAATTACGTCGAAAGAAGGAGAATAGAGGTACTTAGGGGCATATTGACAGATTCGTTGTGGGCCCTGCAGGGACGAAATTCGTATGTCGAGACTATCTTCAATTGCTACAAGGACTTAGTTAAGTTCTTCAGACAGAGAGGAGCGATGAAGAAAGTTTACGAAACCACTAGAGAATTCGAATATGCAGTGAATAAGATGCTCGGCGGAATAGCGCCCCCAGAGGATCTATCAGAATTCTTCAGCATATTCGAGGAAGCAAGGTATTCCGACCATGAGATCGGAGCAGACCAGAGAGATAGAGCCATAGCGGCCCTTCAAAACATTATCACCCATCTATCAAAATCATTGGGAGAGAGCATGCTCAGCCGAATACGCTCTGAGGGCTTAGAGATGTATGGCGCAGCGACCAAGGCTGGAACCTTCGTGGACTCCGAAGGCCAGGTTAGAATTGCCGGAGAGCAGGACGACTCAGATGAGAAGACGGGATTCAACATATGAGGGAATCGAAGTGCCCATGAGGGCTCAAATTTTCTGAAAATACCCCCGAGAGGTTCTTAACAGGACCTGAGGTGGCCGAGCCTACCCGAATAACGTCGAGGGAGTCATATGAGTAAAAAGAACAAGAAGACCAATGATGCCTTGATCGCCCTGATTGGCGATTTGAAGGACCAGAGTAGGTCTACTGGCGCTGCGATATGGCGAGACGTAGCGCTCAGGCTGGAAACCAGCCGGAGCAACTGGGCTGAGCCGAACCTCAGCCGTCTATCGAGGACCGCCGCCGATGACGAGACCATACTCGTTCCCGGCAAGCTCCTTGGCAGCGGCGATGTACTCGGTTCCCCCAACGTCGCCGCCTACAGCGTTAGTGCCAGTGCCCGCTCAAAGATCGAAGCTGCAGGTGGTCGCGTGATGACAATCCGTGACCTGATGAATGACAATCCGAAAGGAACAGGGGTGAGGATAATTGGATAGCACAAGCACACTAGTATTTGATGCGAAAGACCAGGTTCTCGGCCGACTAGCCAGCCACGTAGCAAGTACCCTGTTGATCACCCGCAGAGAAGGAAACCCCAAGAAGGTGATAATCATAAACGCAGAAAATGCCATAGTCACCGGTTCCAGAGACAGGGTTTTAGCGAACTACGATCAAAAATACAAGCTCAACCATCCAAGGAAGGGCCCCTTCTTCCCGAGGATGCCGGACATGATCCTGAAAAGAACAGTAAGAGGCATGCTACCTTACCAAAAGAAATCAAGTGGTAGGCAGGCTGTGAAGGACCTAAGGGTCATGATCGGAACCCCCAGCAATCTGGAAGGCGAAGATCTTCCCGAGGGACACGAATGGGGAGACACCACCAAAATTGACCGTCCACTACCTGACAGTTTTGTTAGACTCGGGGACATAAGTAAGCACTTGGGGGCCAAAACCTCACGATGGGGCGATGCATGATGGCAAAGAGGCGCAAGAAACAGGCAGTTCAGACCAGTGGCAAGAGGAAGACGGCAGTTGCGAGAGCCACAGTAAAAGAGGGCAAGGGTAGAATCAGAGTCAATTCTAAGCCAATCCACATCATGGAGCCTGAATTGGCCCGGAGAAAGGCGTTGGAACCTGTTCAGATAGCCGAAGCGATGAACAGGCTGTCGACAGTCGATATCACTGTAGACGTCGCAGGTGGCGGAATTATGGGGCAAGTGGATGCCGTAAGGACAGCAATTGCCCGAGGTCTAGTGCACTTCAATGACGGAGCTGTGGGAATCGATGAAGAACTTAGAGACGAGTTCCTCAGATTCGACAGAACACTGTTGGTCAACGACCCCCGACGCAAAGAACCAAAGCATCAAATGGGCAGAGGGGCCAGGAAGAAATGGCAGAAATCATACAGGTGAATTGAGATGTTAATACCCGTTAGATGTTGGAGTTGTGGCAAGGTAGTTGCACACTTATACAAGAACTATACAGAAAGGACAACAGCTGGAGAGGACCCCGAAGAAGTACTGGACGACCTCAAACTTCGGCGATACTGTTGTAGAAGGATGTTCGTAGGCCACATCGATCTAATCGATGACATCGCCCCGTTTAGCCTACCCCGCGATATCTGACTGTATCGGCAAGGCTTTGAGCAATTAGTCAGACGTGCATGCAGAGGGCTTGTAGGTTAGCTTGGCCTATACTTCGCGGCTGGGGGTCGCGAGACCCAGGTTCAAATCCTGGCAGGCCCACCAGAGCATTGTTACAGCGTATCCTTGAAACACTGTCTGGGCTTACTAGCGGCGTGTCCGATGTATCCGACCGGCTCCCAGAGGCCGAGCGCCTCGCATCGGAGATCAGCCGGCATTCAGAATTGTACTACAACTTTGCAGAGCCGGAGATAAGCGATTCAGAATTTGATGCACTGGTCGAAAAATTGAGAAAACTCGATCCAAACCATCCCCAACTGAAAGCCGTTGGAGCTGATCCGCCCCCCGGATCAGTGAAGGTTGAACATGAGTTTCCAATGTTGAGTTTGGATAAAGGCACCACTCCTGATCAAATATCCCACTTCGTAAATTCTACCACTGCCTCCACGAGGAGGTTCTTGGTCCAACCAAAGTTGGATGGCTCTGCTGTGTCGTTGGAGTATCGAAGGGGGCTGCTGGTCAGGGCGGTGACCAGGGGGAGTGGAACACGTGGAGAAGATGTGACAAGGAACGTTAGGAGAATTCCAAACATACCGTCCAGACTGGAGTGGAGGGGGGACTGCTTTGTCAGGGGGGAGGTAGTAATGCTTCTGGAGACATATTCGCGAAAATACGCTGATGTGGCTCCAAACCCTCGAAATCTGGCTGCAGGCGCATTACGTCAAAAGCATCGAGAATCCGGAAAAGCAAATGCTGAGGATCTGAGATTCTATGCTTATGATGTCAAATTCCCAAACGCAGATAATAGGAATGAGGGAAGTCAAGATCCCCCAAACAGACGATATGATTCACAGATCCTGGAGTGGATAACGGATCTGGACATCGAACCCGCGGGTAGGTCCGTTGTCCAATCACAACAGGGGGATACTGTAATTGAGAAATTAGTACAAAGCACAGAACAGGCCACCAACGACCGACAAAATTTGCCTTGGGAGATTGACGGTCTTGTGATTAAGGTTGATGAATTGGAAAAAAGGCCCCTTCTTGGCCAAACTGCCCATCACCCTAGATGGGCCCTTGCATGGAAATTTCCGCCTGAAGAATCAACCACAATAGTCATGAGCGTCGATTGGCAAACAGGCCGGACTGGGAATGTGACGCCGGTGGCTAGAGTCGCCCCAGTCACCGTTTCCGGCGTGACCGTGGAAAATACGACACTTCACAACGTTGGGGAGGTGCAAAGGTTGGGCATTAAGATCGGGGACTTGGTGAAGATAGTCAGACGAGGGGACGTAATTCCAAAAATAATTGAGGTGGTGGGCAGGGCCTCCGAAAATGATCTAGTGGGCCGGGAGCACTCGGATGGACAACCTTTCGAAGAGCCATTGCCACCTAGCTCAGCTGTCCTAATACCATCACAATGCCCCAGATGTGACGGAACCCTGTCCATCGACGGGGCATTTCTGAAATGTGGCAATACCAATTGTCCTGCGAGGGTGGTGAGATCACTTCTGTACTGGTGCAGATTTCACGAAATAGATGGGATAGGGGACAAGTTGGCCGCCCAGTTGGTCGAGAGTAAATTGGTCACAAACATCAGCGACCTTTACAGACTCAGCATTGATGATATAATGTCTCTCGAACGTATGGGAAGAAAGTCAGCTAGCCATATCACGACCCAGATACATGGAAAGACCCGAATGCCGCTTCATCGATTCTTAGCAGCACTAGGGCTACCTCGAATAGGCCCGGAGATTGCAAGCCTGATTTCGTCACGAATCGGAACAATCGATAATTTGCAGGTGATGATAGAATCATGGATAGACAACGACGATAACTCGCATCGCCAACTGGAAGAATTAGTCAAGATTGACGGAATTGGGGAAGTTGTCGCTAGGTTATTTTTGGACGGGGTATCGTCTGCATGGCAGAGCACAACGGATCTTGCCTCGATTTTGGAAATAACTGAAACTATCCTCGAATCGGAGGGCACAGGCCCATTAGACGGTAAAACGTTCTGTATCACCGGTACTTTGACCCGTCCCCGAAAGGAGATAGAACTCCTGATTAAGTCATCAGGCGGCAAGGTCACAAGTTCAGTGACCAAGAGCCTGAACTACCTGATTGCGGGAGATTCATCAGGATCTAAATTGGCGAAGGCTGAGAGATTAGACATCCTTGTAATCAACGAAGCGGACCTATTCTCAATGCTGGAAACAGAAGAACCAGAAATTGACAAAGTCGCCAACGAAACCCAAAGAAGCCTCTTTGAGTACTAACCAAACATGGACGCGCTTCCGCCACTGACCGGGCTTTGTTGTTGGTTAACAGAGCCCGCCATCATCTCGCTAATTTGAGCCTCGATTCTTCTGGCTTCCTCAAGTAGGGGCTCAGGGTCGAGTTTTATTGCAGGCAGTAAGGTATCTAGGCACCCTAGAACCCTAGCAGCAGTTCGAGCATCGGGCCCTATGCCTTGCATGGGCCCCGAGCACTCAGAGAGAAGCGCCATGGCGTCGAATGCCTTCCTTGAGCACTCGGACAGCACCACTCCCGTCAGACCCCCGATAGCGCCCTGTACCATTCTTTCAATTCCCATCCCCTCGAGAGTTGACAGTGCTCTGTTCGTAGATGCTGCGCCCTTCATTGTTTCATTCGTGTCATCGTTGTCATCTATGGTGTGACCTGTGTCTAGGGTTGGGGAATATGAGTCCAGAATCAGCATAGCACCGGCTTTCTCGGAGATAGCCAAGTCGACGATCCCCTCGCTCATTGACTGTATGAGATTGGGGGGCACTTGAGACTCCGACACAACCAACATGACATTATCACACATGTCATGGTTACAGACCGGTTCTCCTGAATAGATCCTTATGGTGGGCATCGAGAGTCCGTTTTTTACTATGCAAGCCGGTGGTAGCTCGGCATGCCTTACACTTCCGATTAGCTCCAATTCCAAAGAATCGATAAGGTGCTGTCCCACAATGTTCGCAACAAACCCCGGGCCCGGGAAACAAACAATGACGAGTGCTCCTGGCTTTGTTGATTGATCCATGATGTCGATGCCTACATCCGATGACATGATGTGCCATGACTGGGAGACCGACATAACCATTGGGATGGCCGAGGGGATAGAGATGGACGAAAACTTCCGTGCACACCAGTTGTCGCCGTCCTCTTGGAATAGATATGAACAATGCCCAAGGAAATATTGGCTGTCAAGGCAAAAACTACCACGAAAAGCAAGTATGCCAGCCTCATTGGGTAACGCAGTGCACAACTCAGTGGAAGACATTTGCAATTTGGACCTCAATGGGAGGGATACAGATGAATCTGGATGGATGACGCCAACTGCGAAGGCTATACTTGATAGACATTGGAAGATTGAGAGGGAGTCTTTTCTCGCTACACCAAGGCATCCGAGATGGAAGGAGGAACTCATAACACAGGCCCACGATGGTCTTGTGGGTGCCTTGAATATACTCTGTGGCAAATCAAATCTCTCGACCACAAAACTATCCGAACTCACAATTGGGGACTGGAGGCATGTCCAATCCATAGTTTTGGCAAACGAGGGAACGCTGGTTTCTGATTGTGGTAGGTTGATGGGCAGATTAGATCTACTTGTCGCGGATTTAGACTCGGCAGGCCAGTCCAAGGGATGGATCGTTGCAGACCTCAAAACAGGGCGACCTCCGATAGGGGTTCTAGACCCCAAGGTTAGCCGACAGCTCCGATTCTATCGCGACCTAATAAAGAGGAACAATCCGAATCACCCGAAGATTAGGGCAGAAGGCTGGTATTCAGCCAATCAGACAATCCATGAGGCCACAGGCCCCAATGTTATCGATGATGCCTTTGTGGCGTGGGAGGGGATGAGGCCCACTAACATCCCCCTGGAGGGAACGCCAGAGGAATTTGCGTGTGGGTTCTGCGAATGGAAGGCATGGTGCCCTGATTGGTGGTTAGCTATCGCAGATGGTACCATCGCCGGCAATGGTACATTCAGAGACGAAGTGGTCAGGATAATCAGATACGACTCGGATGGTGGAGCGGGATTGTTGGAGAGGATGGCTCCTGTAGATGAGAAGGGAGCGGTCGCGCCATCTCCCAAGAGATTTGGATTCACGGTCAAAGATCAAGCGAAACACCAACTCGATGGTCTGATGGAAGATGGGTACGAGGGCGCATTGTTCATGGGGAGCGCGAGAGCAACGAGCAAAGTCCTTCACTTGGGCGACTGGAGCGAAATACTGCCTTGGCAGCCCCTGTTAGAGAGCACCACACTCAATCAAGAAACAGCGTCTTGAGCCGCAGACGGCGCTCCTCTGTGAGCGGGCTTGATTTTGACAAGAGCCAATCACTGTACTTCGGATCTAAAGACACGATCTTAGGGAATGACAATCCAGAATACTTTCCAAACGATATTATTGCATCATCCCCAGTGCCGCCATCGTCTGAACCAAAACCACCGCTCCCCTTGTTTGATTGCAACAAATCTTCCACTTTATCTCCAATCAAATCGGAGTATTCATCCAACATTTTCCACAGGAGTACTAGAGTTGCCGCCGCATCAGCATCCGCGCTATGAGCCCGATCCAAGATGATCCCGTATCTTTTGCACAGCGAGCCGAGTTTATGTCTCCCAGGTATCCTAAACTTTCTCGCAAGCTCAAGAGTGTCAATTATGGAGTGGGGGCTTGGTGGTTGAAGACCACATCTGAAGTATTCCATTTCCACGAACTTCCAATCGAACCTCTTCACATTGTGTCCGACTATAACGGCCCCGTCAATGATCTCAGTGATGACACCGGCCTGCTCTTTGAAGGGCTGACAGCCCTCGACATCTTTGTTGCTAATCCCATGTACGCTAGTCGAGGAAGGGGGTATCGCCATGCATGGATCTACCAATGAGTCAATGACGATCTTTTGGCCATCTTCATCCACTCCCACGAACGCATATTGAACAATCCTGTCCTTTCTCGGATCGAGACCAGTGGTCTCGGTGTCGAAACCAAGGACTCTGTAACCCGAAAAGCTCTCCATATGCCTCCGACGGGGTTGGAGATGTTGATGATATCGGCGTGATAAGGCCTTTGTACAACAGCCTTTTCGGCCAAACATGGTCAAGTCAATGGAAATCACAAAGTCATCGATAAGGGAGAGGTTGATCATCGACTCTGAAGTATGGATGCATCACCCCGACGACCATGACTTCCAACCAAGAGCATCGATCGAGGGAAGGATACTATCCATACAAAATGCTGGCAAATCAATAGAACCGGCAAATATCGAATTGAGCGACGAGGAGTACATGGTTGCTGAGAGAGACAGGCTGATCGAACTGAGGGTCAAGTTCGGCGTCACAGGCATGCACGGCGTGTTAACTCACAAGAATCCGAATCCGAGGACAGGCCCGAATGCCAAGAAGTTGGCTGAATCGAGGTGGAAAACACTACTTCCACTGAGTCTCTGATCACCGTCGACATTATACCAAATTCTGAGATGGGTGGCATATTGGACCCATAGTGTAGCCTGGATATCACATGAGCTTGCGGAGCTTGTAACCCGTGTTCGAATCGCGGTGGGTCCGCCACCCAACCTCAATTTCACATAGATGGAAGATAACACTGGTCTACAATCCGATTTAATTGTGAGAATCCCCCCCTTATGAACAGGACCCATAGTGTAGCCTGGATATCACTCTAGCCTCCGGAGCTGGAAACCCGTGTTCGAATCGCGGTGGGTCCGCCATAGTTCACAGGCGCCGATCGATCACTCTTCTTCGTAGTGGTAATCTTCGTAATCCTCTTCGTAATCCTCTTCGTAGTCATCAGAGTAGTTTGTCTCCATACGTCTCCGCTGTCTCCTTTTGTTGTTTTTCCCTAGTCTTGTCTGTAGCACAAATAGTGCACCTAGGCAGACAAGAACGGCAAAGATAACAGGAATGAGAGGAAAGCTCTCCAAGTCTTCCTGCGTTTGTATTTCTCCATCGTACGGCCTGTAGTCTGAGTTGTCCCCGATTCCATCAAGATCGGAGTCCTTCCACTCATCAGGATTCATCGGGAACTTGTCACTATTGTCACCCACACGATCTCCGTCAGTGTCCTTCCATTCCGAGGACAGGTCAGGGAAAGCATCCTCATTGTCACCATAACCGTCCCTGTCTTTGTCAGAAGACTCATTGGGGTCATCAGGGAAGACATCGCCGTTGTCCCCAACGCCATCGCCATCCGAGTCGGTGGTCTCAGTCGCGTCATACGGGAAGACATCGCCATTGTCCCCGACGCCATCGCCATCCGAGTCGGTGGTCTCGTTCGGGTCCTCTGGGAAAGCATCCGAGTTGTCACCAAAACCATCTCCGTCCGTGTCGTGAGTCTCGAGTGGGTTGCTTGGGAACGCATCAGCATTATTGCCTACGCCATCGTTGTCCATGTCTCCGGTCTCAGTCGCGTCGTACGGGAAGACATCGCCGTTGTCCCCGACGCCGTCTCCATCGGAATCGACTGTTTCATATGGATTAAGGGGGAATGCATCGCCGTTGTCCCCGACGCCGTCTCCATCGGAGTCGATCGACTCAGAGGGATCATTGGGGAAGAGGTCTCTGTTGTCTCCGACCCCATCCCCATCGCGATCACGCCAATCCAAGGCATCTGTGGGGAATGCATCCGCGTTGTCTCCGTAGCCATCCCCATCCGAATCAACAGTCTCCGATGGATCACCCGGGAAGGCGTCTGCGTTGTTGCCCACTCCATCACCATCAGTATCTATCGTCTCCGATGGGTCATTGGGGAAGGCGTCTCCATTGTCACCGATACCATCACCGTCGCTATCTGCCCATTCCCCGGGCCACAGGGGAAACGCGTCTCCATTGTCCCCAACACCATCACCGTCCGAATCTAGGGTTTCCGTAGGGTCCTCTGGGAACAGGTCTGCATTGTCGCCAACACCGTCACCGTCAGAATCGAACCACTCGTTGGGATCGCTTGGGAATACATCCACTGGGAAGCAGTACCCGTCGCCGTCACTGTCCCTCCAATCATTCGGGTCGTTGTCACACTCATCCGTGTTAGAGCCAACCCCATCTCCATCAGCATCAAGCCACTCATCTGGGTTGTAGATGAATGCATCCACATCATCGCGATAACCATCCCCGTCTGAGTCTCGGACAAAACCCTGGATGGCCCAGTCAAAGGCTTCGTCTGCCCACACGTCGGGTCCATCAAACGGAAAGAAATCGTTGTGCATCCCATCGTTTATCCTCCAATGAGTGACTCTCTCTCCCGCTCCGCAGTTGGGATAATCAAACACGTCCGTCTCGACTCCGGGCAAGTATGCAGAGAGATCCAGGCTACCTTGGAGAACACGATTCTGATCGCATCCATACCTATTTGCCCAGTTGGAAAGAGTGGTATTTGCTCCGGGGTGGGGGGAGGGCCCTATCGGATTCCCAGCCATTGAGACTTGGGGGGCCCCATCGTAATCAACCCAATCATCGTCTGTAGCATGGACATGTAGGATGTCCGGGCTCCCTGTGTCTAGGCATTTGTTGAAATCATTCCAGGTCACCCCATTCAAAGCCACAATCGATTTTATCATACTACCTCTTTCGCACGCCATTCTATGGCTCATGAATGCACCGTTGGAATAGCCCATGAAGATGATACCCTCGGGGTCAGCGCCGTAATTTAGAACCGCGTCGTCCACAAGTGATTCCAACCAACTCACGTCATCTGTGTATGTTGGCCCCCAAGATCCTCCTTGTATGCAACAAGCATCTGTGGCGTTCCAAAAACGAGGCTGTGGGAAGGCTTGCATGTGCCTCAGACCATCAGGCTTGAGTAGAAGGTGTTCATTTTCATGAACGCTGTCGGTTAATACCATTCTGTCTACTATTCTTTGCCCGTACCCCCCAAATCCATGCATGGCTACGACGAGTGGGAGTGGCCGTGAGTAATCATGGCCTCCGGGCATTTCGAGTACGGCTGTTCGATCCGTTGGACCAACCATTACGGTGGTGTGTGATGCAGTGTACTGTATCGCTGAGCCAGTGTCCGATGAAGTGTACTTTCTTGATTGATTCTCAAGCTCAACTTCCGACGCTGACATCATCCAGGACAACGAAACTAACAATATCATGACACTCAAAACAAATGCTTTCTTCTTTTGTCCGGCACATCTTTGCATAGATTAAACCAGTGTCCTTGGTTATATGTCCTTTTCCCAAATATTGAGTCCTCCTAGGGGTGTATATTCCAATTTTGTTTTTTATATTGACTTGAACGGACTATAATATAGTCAAAGTGATGCCATTGTCGCATGACTCGATTTACTTTCTTGGGTTTGAACATGCCACAGATGACAGCAGCGATAGGGTACCTACTGGTCGCACTAGGATCTGTATTCTGGATTTTTACAGGGTATGTCACGGCTTTGTTCCCAGCGCTCTTCGGTGGGTTGATGGTTTTCTCTTCGCTCGGCTCAAGGATGAGACCAGAGAAGAATGCGCTATTCATGCACATCGCAGTCCTGGCATCGCTTACAGCCACAATCCTAGGTGTCGTGACGATTGCCATCGATCCTCAGTGGTCAACCTCCGCTGCGGCAGTGGAACAGTTGCTGATGACCGTCTTGTCGGGTTCTCATCTCGGTGTTTCCATCGCCTCATTCACATACGGGACTCCCGATGACGCGGAGGCGGAAAGGCGCTGCGGTCATGACAGCAACCAATGGGCCATCCCATCCTCAAATAACACAATGAATTACCCATCCGCCAACGAGTCATCCATGGCTGCGACGATTTTGCTAACGTCCCCACGCAAGTGAGTACCCGAAACCCCATCGAACACAAGCGATATGAGGGCAATCGCGATAGCCACTCCATGGTATTCAGGTCTTCCCGTGGGATAGACTTCCCCATGGTTGATCTCGCTGGCATAGTTTACTACCCTAGGTATTGGGATCTAGCACACGTTTTCTTTGAGGAAATTTGGGAGCCATTGTGCGGGATCAGCTATCCTGCCGTACTCAAGGAAAAGCGGTTGGCATTGCCTTTGGTACACAGCGAAGCTACATTCCACAAACCCATGATCTATGGTGATGTCGCTCATTGTGAGATATCCGTCATCAAAATGGGAAAGACGTCGATATCTTGGCGATTCAGGATCCATAATCAATCAAACGAGCTATGCTGGAGTGCGATACAAACTACCGTATGTACAAGTATGGATTCTATTGGCGATAAATTAGAAATCCCAACGTGGGTCAGAGAAGGCTTGGATCGCATCTTGGAATGAAATCAGGGTTTAGGCCATTTCTTCCCAAGCGCCTTCCTAAGTGAATCGTCCATCTTCGCGTCCCACCAATTCGCATCCCTCCAAATTGCATACCGTCCACGTATGCCCCTTAGGTCTGTTCCATCCATTTTAGCGCCCTGCATGTTGGAGAGACTCAACTTAGCTTTGACGAACCGGGCATCTCTCATGTCAGATCCGTCCAACGCAGCTTTCATCAAATTCGCATGTTTGAAGGAGGCTCCTCGCATGTCGGCACCGGATAAATCAGCTCCTTCAAGATCTGATCCATCAAAGATCGCCCGACGCAGGTCAGCACCAGAAAGATCCGCCCCTCTGAGGTCTGCCCGTACATGGGAAGTGTATGACCAATCCTTCCGCTCATCCTCTTGCTTATTCTTCACGCTGATAGCCTCTCTAGATGTTCGACCCCCGCGCTTGTAAGTATTACATGCCGGTTTTTGTCCTTGCCCGGTGGATAGGTTAACAACGGGGTCTTATCGTCTCCGCCCCCTCCCTCGACCATTCTGTTAATGTACAGAGATATGTTCCACTTCTCTATGTCTTCCTCCGTCCATTTTCCAGTCGAAGATAACAATTTCTTGAGTACCCTCGGCGGGGAATCGTCTTCCATCTCAACCGTTCGAAGATAGTAGATCGCAGCTAGAATGAGGTCAGTTGTCCTGTGAAGACCACAATTATCGATCATCCTTGCAAGACCGGCACCCTTCTTCGATGGAAGTTCGTTGTATAGCATGCTTGCGTCTTGACTTGCCCTCGATATCAGTGCGACAGATGACTTCCAATCATCTTCATCCTTGATGCTTTGCCACCGGTCGTTTATCTCCCTGATGCTTCCACTGAGTGACACCTCCACATCACCGATCTGTAGGTACAGTCGAGCTTCGTCAACCTCATCCTCCATGGTGACGGCTTGATCGAGGATTATGTTAATTGTTTGTGCTCGTAAATCGCGAAAGTGAATGACTCCAAACGACCGTTGATTTGAAGATGAGCCAACCACTCCAATGGACATGGCAGACGCAACTGGAGAAGGCTACCCTCTAGTTCTACAGAGCGGCGCTGACCCTTCGACTCTTGGCGGCGTCGCAGTATGCGGACTGACCACGGTCGGATCAGTGGGTGTTATCGCAGCCTCCCACCTCATTGCATCGCTGGGATTGAAGCCTATGGGGACCGTTATACACCCTGAATTCCCAGCAGTCGCTCTAATTCAGGAATCAGTCCCGAAACATCCTGTGAGGGTGTATCAAGGCGAGGAAATGGGTGTGTTCATATCTGAGATTCAATTCCCCCAAGCAAGCGACTTTCAGTTCGGAAATACAGTATTGGAGTGGTTCCAAAAAGGAGGCTTTGATAGATTGGTCATCATTGACGGTCTTGTTAGTGAAGATCTTGGGCTCAAAGAAGATGGAGATATTTGGGGCGTGGCATCCCTCCAGAGCGGTCGAGATGCTTTGGACACAGTGGGTATTCAGCGAATCCAGCAAGGCATTGTGACAGGAGTCTCCGGATTTTTGTTGGCAGAGGGCGAGAGACAAGGGTTGGACATCACGGTCCTCCTTGCAGAATGCAATCCAGTCTATCCAGATGCCCGGGCAGCTTTGATTGCCGTCGAATCACTATGTGATTTGATGGATATCGAAATACCCGTCCAAACCTTGTTGGATGAAGCCAGGGAAATTGAGAACCGTGTCAGGGAAGCGTTCGAGAGGGCCCAATCATCTGCATTGCCAGCGCCAAAAGACGACCCAGACGATGACGAAATAAGTATGGTGTACTGATTTCTGGTCAGTAGAACGGATTAGTACCAGCCGCGTGGTCGGTCGCGTCAATCACCTCGATTATCTCGGGGACATTCTCCATGATCATTACCTCTACGCCCTGCTTCAGGGTCACGTCAGCCATACCACATCCCTGACATCCACCGCCAAACGCAATGATCGCCTTTCCATCGTCTACCCCAACGAGGTCCACATGCCCGCCATGTGAGGCTACAGCGGGATTCACATTTTTGTCGATTACTTCCGCTACTTTCTTTGACAGATCGTCCAACCAGAGTGGGTTGGGGTTGTCGAAGCTAAAACCCCCTCCCATGAGAGTCTCCTTGAAATCCAGAGTAGCACCATCAAGGTACTTGGCGCTTCTAGACGCTATTCTGACTTGGAATCCCCTGATTTCTTGGGTCACATCATCCTCTTTCGATTCCTCGCTACTGACGAATTGGAGGTCATACTGAAAGCCCTTGGGGCCACGTCCTACGATCTCTATTCTCAGAGCCATGGCAACCCCCTCCTCTGCCTGTGCGGAGTAGTGCAATAGCATCTCATGGGCCCTATCGCTGATCGTTAGCATTGAACTTGGCAAGGGGCAGTGAGACTTGAACCTACTTCTAACCCGGAAGCCTAATTCTGATGGATCGATTGGGCTGGTCGAAATGGTCACACTCCTAGACAAATTTGGTCGCCCCTTGCGGGACCTGAGGATTTCCGTCACGGACAGGTGTAATTTCAGATGCACTTACTGCATGCCAAAAGAGGTATTTGGCAAGGACTTCCCATACCTTGAGAAGAATCACATAATGACTTTTGAAGAAATTGACAGAATCGTCGGCATATTCACTGGGCTTGGCGTAACCAAGGTTCGGCTCACTGGGGGTGAACCACTTTTGAGAAAGAACCTGTCCGAATTAGTCTCCATCCTTTCGATGAGGGAAATAGAACTTGCATTGACTACAAACGGGGTGTTGTTGCCACGATACGCACCAGCTCTGTCAGCAGCTGGTTTGGACCGGGTGACAGTAAGTCTGGATGCCATTGATGAGGGCACGTTCGCCTCGATTACCGATTCGGGTCACACCGTGGCCGCAGTCCTAGCGGGCATAGAGGCCGCAGAGTCAGTAGGACTCGGACCCATAAAAATCAACACTGTCGTGAAACGGAATGTGAATGAGAGTGAGATGCTCGATCTGATCGCCAGGTTCTCCAACAGGGATATTGCTGTGAGGTTCATCGAATACATGGACGTTGGAAGCACCAACGGTTGGAAAATGGACGATGTGGTTCCAGCCCAGGAGATCCGTCAGATCGTTGGTGTGTCAGAGGCCATCACGCCAGATAAGCCCAACGATGTAGCCAAAATGTACAGGTTGAAGGACGGAGGCGAAGTGGGTATAATTTCCAGCGTCACTGAGCCATTTTGCGGTACTTGCTCCAGAGCGAGAATATCTGCGGATGGGCGCCTATTCCTTTGCCTGTTCTCGAACAAGGGTTTGGACCTCTTGAGTCCGTTGAGGCAAGGTCGGAGTGACGAGTACCTGGAGGAGGAGATATCGCGCTTCTGGAGGTCTAGAAGCGATAGGTACTCGGAGATAAGGACAGACTCACAAAAGGACAGGAACAGAATCGAAATGTCCTACATAGGTGGATGATACTCAATCAGACTCTGTTTTCATAGAGGTCGACAATCGAGCTCCATGGAGCATCGGTCCTGAAGGAAGGCTCTCCATAGTGCGATACCTCCGCTGAGTGACCCATTGATTTGAGGCCTTCCGCCATCTTCAGCGGGCTCGGGGGACCACCTCCGCCCAAGAATCCCGGAAGCGAGTCAGTCACAACTAAGTGAGTGCCATGTATGGCATTGGCCTCCTTTGCGATATTCCTGACTGCTTTCCTCGCGTACTTCTGTTCGTTTGTCTCGAGCGCTGAATCCCCCGATCCGCATATCAGCGAAGCCGCTTCACCTGACAGGGATCTCATCACTTCAGCGTTCCCCATGATCCCGGTCCATAGCGGCCCTGAAACATTGGATCTATCGGAGGGGCTTGCACTCAACGGCAGCATGAGGTGCATCGGGGTGCTCCCTGAATCATGGGGTGGCAGCAGACCAGCCTCTATCGCCAATTCAACGTCTTTCTGAGAAGGGCTGGCAACTCTCCATCCGATGGAATCTTGGTGAGCGTTGGCCCCTCTCTTTGACTTATCCACGAGAACTGTGACCCTCAAGTGATGCGAGTCCCAAACGGATAGAAGGGGGGTGATGACCCGATCATGTCGCGCCGCTGCGACAGCAGCCGCCGCTAGGAGAACCCTAAGCCCGCTGTCGTGTTTCAGGCTATCTAGACGCACCTGAGCGCCATACCTCCTTTTCAGCGGCCCCCTGGATGATCCGCTCAATGCGGCTGTGTCCGTCGCACTTATCGAAACTACAGCTCTTCGCGCAGTTGCTTGCATCGCTAGGTCCAGGAATGGCATCGGAGATCCATAGGGATCTATGTCAATCCAGTGCCAGCCTTGGGAAAGGAGTTCCCTCCTTGCATCCCCCCGAATCACAGATACATTGTGTCCAAGGGGGTCGTGGCGCAGATTTGAACGAGCCCACTCAAGCGCATTTTCATTCATGTCACACATTTTTACTCTCAGCCTGGATGCTATCGCTCTAGGGAGTTCGTTCAACCACCGCCTTGTTCTTATTCCCGTTGCGCACATCGAATCGATGGTCTGAATCTTCTGAACCCCCCTCAGCGAGGAATTGGCCAGGTGTTTGAGCATCAACACACTACGTGTTCTGTTTCCTGACATAGCTGGGTTGAGAAAACCACCCCCGTCCTTGCCCGCAGGACCCCTCCTGCTCCGATCAACGGCGATAGGGACTCTGTGTTCTGTAGATCCCTCCAGGTAAGGGACCCCCGGCCATCCATGTGGGTCCATGCGTGCACGCGGGGCTGGGCATTCATGGATTGCTCGCTCAATCAGTATTGGTCATAGACTAGATCGAGGGGTGTGTGAACAACCCCGCTTCCCTGGCTGACCTTTCCGATGATCTTCGTGCCGGGGATTCTTTCTGAGGCCCATTTTTCTATCCCCATCGCTACTGATGGATCCACCACAAGTACCATCCCCATGCCCATATTGAAAACTCGATGCATCTCCCAATCAGAGACCTCCCCTTCTGATGCGATCCACTTGAATTCAGGTTGTGGGTCTAGGGGATCTGTGATCAAGAACTGAACAGATTGACTCAACCTAAGGAGATTGGAAAGCCCCCCTCCGGTTATGTGTGCGATTCCATGTATGCTCTCTCTGTCACAAATCGCCATATCAGTGAATAGAAGCTCTACGATCGGATCGACGTAGATTCTCGTTGGATTCAACAGGACGCTGCCAAGGTCCCCATGGTCAAACTCAATGGAACGAGACTCGTGCCCGGGGGAGAATGGGCATGGTTCCGTCAGACTCATTCTGGATTTAGTGACAACTTTTCGAACCAGAGAGAAGCCATTGGAATGAATACCACTACTTGGGAATCCTATCAGAACGTCACCTGGGCGAATATCACTCCCTGCTATTGCCTTTCCAGCCGGAAGCCATCCGAGTGCAGTCCCCGAGAGGTCTAACTCCGTCACAATCCCAGGCAGAGTTGCAGTCTCCCCTCCCGCTAGGGTGACGTTTGCACGCATGCAAGCCTCGGAAAGAGACTTCCCGATCCGGCTGTGTGCTTCGTTCGATGGTGCAGGGACGGCGATGTAATCCACAAATGCCAATGGCTCGGCCCCGACGCACAAGAGATCATTGACATTCATTGCTACACAATCCATCCCAACACCCTCATAACGGGATAGTGAATTTGCTATCTGTAATTTCGACCCTACGCCATCCGTCGCAAGTGCCAGCCAATTCGAGCCAAACTCGATTAGCCCTCCGAAACCACCCTGCAAATCAACCGGGGCACCCTTCGTCCCCTTTTTTCTAGTGGAGTTAGCAAGACTGCTGATTAGAGATGCGACCGCTGATGATTCAGCCTCAATGTCCACCCCTGCACCAGAATAGGTCATTCCACCTTCTTCGGTCATGATTCACCCCAGTGTGGCAGGTTTTTGATACCATCTCTGCGTGTTGGCTCATCAATGTGGAGGTGGAAAACATTGGTAGGATTTTGTCCTATAATTATTATATTTCGAGTAAATTGGTGCAAATATGTAGAATAAATACGGGGAGAGGATCTAAATAGAGACTATTAACTCAGAAGTATGCTAGGAGCGTGGATACGCTATGAGAACAATGAAGTTAATTGCAACAATGATGACACTGAGCATGCTTGCAGCAGCCTTTGCTGGATGCCTCGGTGGAGATGATGATGAAGACGAAAAGACGACTGTGAAGATCGGTTTCCTCAACCCGATCACTGGACCACTGGAGCCGAATGCTCCCGTGTTCACGTGGAGCGCGAACGAGGCAATCAATGATCTGAATGCCATGTACGCTGACTACAACTTTGAGTTGATAGAGCAGGACTCCGGATGCGACGGTGCCGTGGCCGGCCCCGCTGCTCAGACCTTGGTTGACTCCGGTGTCTACGCTGTTGTGGGCGCGGCTTGCTCCGGTGCCTCGATGGCTGCCAACGGTGTGCTATCCGCTGCTGGGATCCCGATGATCTCCTACGCGAGCACCAACCCAGGCCTTTCGGACGCATCCGCATACCCGATGTTCTACAGGAACGTGCCAAGCGATGCAATCCAGGGCCCAGCAGGCGCTGATATGATGAGAGACGCAGGCGTCGCAGACGGAGCTCTTGCAGTCTTCGGCATGACCAACGACTATGGCGCCGGACTCGCTGACGCTGTTGTCGATGCATGGGGATCGGACAAGCTATGTGACGTCGGTCGCTATGACTACGCTGAGACGGACACTGACTTCTCGGCAATCGCCGACCAGATGGCTGCCTCCACAACCTGCACTGCCGTTTACCTGTCATCCTACATCGCTGACGCGGCCCTAATCATCGAGGCTCTCAACGAAGCAGGATGGTCCGGGCACATCTTCGGCGGGGACGGCCCTGCTGGCGAGGGAATGTACGATGAGATGGAGGACGACTCCCTACTCAACGGCATGACCGTGACCCAGCCACGCGCTGGATCGAGCTTCGGCGACTTCAGCGAGCGCTATGACGCAAACGCGCCATCCGGTGGCATCAAGGCATACGACCTGACCACCTACGATGGTGTCATGATGGTCGGCATGGCTGCTGTGAACCACAACGGCGTGTCAGCCGATGAGGGAATCAAGGCTACCGGTAACGGATACGAGGGCGCCTCTGGCGTCATCAACTTCCTCGACAACGGTGACATTGGTGGCAACGGATACGACATCTGCTCGTACGATGGTGTCGACCAATACACCTGCTCGAAGTACTGGACAGCCGAGGGCGGCGTCGCAACCGCCTGAGTCTAAGATCAATTAGATCTGGGAATTACGCAACGCGCCGTGGTGGGCAATCCTGCCTACCACGGCGCTTCACCTAACCCTTCTAGCCGGAGTGCCGGCTCCATTCCACAGAAGCCAGACATCGGGGACGAAGCATGACGCCACTCGAAAATTTTCGGAGTCGGTGGAGTCAACTCGAGAGATGGAAGCGCCGGTTGTTGGTCTCAGCATTCTTCTTCATGGAGTCCACGGCTGGATTGCTGCGACAGTTCGGGGTATTGAACGGCATCGATCTCCTGTTGTTCGACAGCTTGCCAACAGACCTCGTCTGGCTACTCCAGACCTTCACCCTCATCTGCGTCGGATTCGGGCTGGTCAAGATCGCTTTCGATGACCTCAGTCCGGGCTGGATGCGCTCCAGTGTAATTGCCACATCCCCCATTCTTCTTTTCCTGTACGTCATTATGTCCCTCCACATCCTCTTGTTGGGGTTGGAAACATCCGCAACGGTATTGATCGACGTAGCATCGTTGGGGACGAATACCCTGACCTGGTCCTCGACCTACCTCTCGATCGCGGTCGGTCTTACCCTGACCTACAGCGTCCAGAGGTACGGGAACTTTGCACAGTCTGAGTTCTTCATGATAGGAATGTACGTCGGCGTGGCCTTGATGTGGACAGACTGGTTGTTTCCCCTGAACGAAATACCCTCAGACGGCCATCTCTCTTGGACCCTCTTCCTGTGGATGCTCTTTGGGGCATTCATCCTAACCGGTATAGCCGGCGTCATAATCGATCGGCTCGTCTACAAGGGCTTCAGGGACCGGAAAGCATCCCCAGACGTCATGATGATCGCCTCCCTGGGAGTCGCATTGGTCCTCAGGGCACTCACATATCTAAGATTCGGTGGCTCCACGCAGAGATTCGTCCCTGATGCGGATTGGATGAGAGGAAGCCAATCATTCGAGTTCCCCACGGTACTCACTCGCCTCAACCTAGGTAAGAGGGACCTGGAGCCAGATGAGGTCTACACCTCGATTGACTGCACTGAGTTGGATTCTATACCAGCAGTCGATATCATCACCTCTACGTGCGAGGGGGCAGCTCAGACCACGAACTACGCCTACAACAACGCATTCTTGCCGATTGTCAGCTTCGCAACGGTGTTCATCCTACTCGCCATCCTAACGAGGACCCGCCTCGGTAGGAGGATGAGGGCAGTCGCGGACAACCCAGAGCTGGCAGCCAGCAGTGGAATTAACGTCGAGAGAGTCCACATGACGAGCTCCTTCCTTTCCGCTGGAATATCCGGTGTCGGGGGCGGCATTTTTGGCATAACTCTGCTCTTCAAGCCCATCACGGCATTCTCCCTACTACTCCCCTCTTTCGCAGTCATAGTGCTCGGGACCATCGGATCCCTACCGGGTGCGATAGCCGCAGCGGTCATTATCGGGTTCGTCCGGGCAGTTTCAGGTCCGGTCTTGATCGGTATAGGGAACCCAATCGGACGGTCTGGATACAGCGCCTTGGCCGAAGTGATGCCCTACGCAATCATAATTGCAATACTCCTCATTGTTCCAAAGGGTATTGGCGACGCATATGACCGTTGGAAAATAGAGCGTCTCCGTGACAGAGCCAAGTCCACGAAGCCCCCAGATCACCGCCTTTCAGCCATCCTAGGACTCCTACTCGGCCCCCTAGGAGCACACCATTTCCACCAGCGCAGAGCCGGACGCGGATTCAGCACACTTCTCGTGACATCCCTCGCCTTCTTCATCGGCAAAGCAACATCATTCATCCGAGACCACTCCTACCCAGCCGGCTCAGTGGTTGCCCCTGATAGCGTGGATCCGGGGATAGCGGCGCAATGGGTGTCGCTCATCGAGACTGAGCAATCAGTAATATCCCTGATGGGGACTATTGGCGACATACTTTGGCCTTGGGTGCCCCTGTTGATATGGGCATTTTGTTTGTATGAGTCCTACTTGATCGCCAATCAACGATACAAAGACCCCATTCAGACACTCAAGGCGAGGTACCACTCATTACTCTCCAGCATATCCACTTCGAGAGCCACAACTCGAGAAAAGGGCGACTCACCGATACTGAGGGATAGGATCGAATCACTCAGAACCAATCTCGACTACAGGCTTACGACCAGAACAACCTCCATCGGAGTTTGGATGGGAGAGAGATCCACAATTCATATGGAGAGAGTTGGGCTCACACAGGGGAGGAGAACCGAGGCTGGATCGAAATCTGCCTTCAGGATACTGATGGCGGTGCTCCTGCTCTTCGTGGTCTGGCTACCTGTGGACCCAGCCTCCAACTTCATGTTCGCCAAGACCCTCCAGGTGTCCAACTTGGTGACCTTCCTCTCAATCTACCTCATACTGTCCCTCTCGCTCAACTTGTCCACTGGGTACACAGGGCTGTTGAACTTCGGTGTGATTTTCTTTGCGTCCATTGGGGCCATCGGAGTTGGAGTACTTACTGCCCCGAGCGACGTGGCGGGATATGGCTGGCCAATCATCCCGGCCTTGATATTCAGCATGATCGTAGCAGCCATATCTGGTTGGCTACTGGCCCTCCCGACAGCTCGGTTGAGGGGCGATTACTTCGCCGTTATCACGATCTCCCTGGGCGAGGTTGTCAGAATCCTCCTGTCGGGGGAGCCCCTCTTGAAGACCGGCACCACTCAGGGTGCCATAGGGGTTCAGAGGTACCCCCAGCCCCTCGAGGTGTGGTGGTTCTGCGGCCGTGGCAGCAAATTAGACGCCAACGGCGTGGAGCTCTCGCCCTTCGCGTGCAAGAGCGATGAGACCATTGACAGCGTAGCCAGGACGATTGGCGAGATCCTCAACTTCGGACAGCCCGCACCCTACTACCTCCTCCTGGCGATCATGGGCCTGATTTGCGTTGCAATCGTCTGGCGAGCCCTCACGATGCTGTACTCTTCACCGTGGGGCAGGATCCTCCGATCGATCAGGGAGGATGAGGACGTCGCACAGCACCACGGCCACGACGTCATGACCCACAAAGCCTCGGCACTCGCCGTCTCTGCCGCAATCGCAGCATTCGCTGGAGCATTGTTCGCGTGGTACCTCGGCTCCCTGCAACCCTCATTCATGCAACCCTCGAGAACGACATTCCTTGTCTGGGCAGCCTTCGTCATCGGAGGGGCGGGGAACAACAGGGGCATGCTTGTCGGAGCGATGATCATCACCTTGAACGAGTTCGTCATCAACAGACTCGTGGCAGCCCAGTCAAGCTCGAGCCAACCTCTTCACGAACTCGCTGTATCCATCGACACCGTTTTTGCATGGCTCGTCTCAGAACCACTCCAAGTCGCCCTGCTTATGTTGACAGTATCCGTCATCGGGTATCTCTTCAAGAGGAACGCCATTGCCGAGTCGTCTGCATGGATGGGTTCAGTGTTCTTGCTGATGGTATGGCTCCTTCACCAGCGATCCATCGACGAGGTCTTCAGGGGCGACATACAAGTCAACCTCGCTTACGTCAAGGTGTTGATCATTGGCCTCATCATCGTGATATCCCTGAAGTTCAACGAGAGGGGCCTCCTCCCAGAGGTGCCATACCGGCCTGAAAGGCCAAGCAGAGGTGATCCGTCGTGAAAACACCCGCCCTGCGTGTCGATGGCCTCAGAAAGGAGTTCGGTGGACTCGTTGCCGTAAAGGATGTCTCGTTTGACGTTCAAGAGGGCGAATTCGTCGGTCTGATCGGCCCAAACGGATGTGGTAAATCCACAACCTTCAATTGCATCTCGGGACTACTAGACCAGACCGAAGGCAGTGTTGAGGTCTTTGGGACCGATGTTTCGAAGATGCGGCCGGACCAGATCCAGAACCTCGGAATGACAAGGACGTTCCAGCATACTAGGCTCTGGCGTGAGATGACCGTCATTGAGAACCTACTTGTCCCCCCGAGGAATCAGTTCTCACCAAGTTTCCTCGACGTAGTAAGGTCAGGTCGCTCACATCCGTCTGAGGTCGATAGGCTCGAGAGGGCGTTCCAGGTGCTCGACCTACTTGAGGTCCCTCACATGGCGAACAACCTCACCAGCGAGCTCTCGGGCGGCCAGAGCAAACTCGTCGATATCGGACGATCGATGATGGGGGAACCACGCCTCCTACTCCTCGACGAGCCCGTCGCGGGGGTAGCAGGACCGTTGGCGATGAAGATATTCTCGAATCTGCGAAAAATTGTCTCGGAGACCGGAATCTCAGTACTGATTATTGAGCATAACATGGATTTCATCTTGAGACAAGGCGTCGATAGGATAGTTGTCATGAACGAGGGTGAGATACTCATGGTTGGGACACCGGATGAAGTTAGGTCAAACAGAGCGGTAATAGAGGCATATCTTGGATCAGATGGCCGAGGCGGGGGTGTCGAGAATTGACGCGTGTATTGGATGTCAAGGGCCTCACCGGCGGTTACGGATCTGTGCAGATACTGTATGGCATCGACATGCACATCGATGAGGGCGAATTCGTAACAATAATCGGCCCAAATGGATGTGGGAAGTCCACGTTCATCAAAGCCATATTCGGTATCGCTGATTACTACGAGGGACAGGTAAGTTACAAGGAGAGGAGAATCTCTGGGATGCGTACCGATCAGTTGGTTAATCTGGGCATTGCATATGTTCCTCAGGTAAACAACGTCTTCCCATCGCTCTCCGTTGAAGAGAACCTCCAGATGGGGGGAAACTCACTATCTGGGAACATCCTCTCTCAACGCATCGAGCGAGCCTTGGACATGTTCCCTGACCTCCAATCTAGGGAACATGACTTGGCAGCATCCCTCTCAGGGGGAGAACGCCAGATGCTAGCAATTTCACGGGCCCTCATTTCAGATCCAAATTTCCTGTTGTTGGACGAGCCTACGGCTGCACTCTCGCCGTTGTACCAACAACAAATCATAGAGAGGATTGACGCCCTCAGGGAACAGGGGATAACCGTACTAATCGTCGAGCAGAACGCGAGATTGAGTCTTGCCAGATCCGATAGGGGCTATATCATGTCCAATGGCAAGGTCGTCCACACAGGGGATGCGAAGGACATTTTGTCCGACCCGGAAATTGGGAAGTATTTCCTAGGCACTCATGACGATTAGTCAGTCAAGTACCATGGAGACAAGATCCCGCAGTAACTCTAGACTCTCTCCCAACCTATGTCCATCGTCGACCTCTACGATTTCGACGAATGGTGAGGATCTCATGAACACTCGAGAACTTTCGATCGGCACCACATCATCCAGTAGTCCATGTAAGATGACCGTCCTATGATTCACCTCAGGCCAGCCCAAACGACGAGCGTCTTCCATGAATGTCCATGGAATTGATACATCTTCGTCCCAGCCTAGCGGATGGAAGGTTTTGATCCCGACTTTCTTCCACTCCCCTAGTTCAGAATCACCGATTTGCTCCGATAAGGTGTCATACACTCCAAAAGCAGGTGCTAAGAGGACTAACCGCAGGTCTTCTGAATACTCTTTCACCGCATTTGCAATCGCAAGCCCACCGAACGAGGATCCCATCAGTACATCAAAGGGACCATCATTGTCGATGGCCTCTCTCACGGTCTTGACCTGGGACGACAATTCCCACCCGTTTCGCCTCATTTCCAGACTGGTAACTTCCCACCCCAGTTCATTTTGCATGTATTGTGGCTTTGTACCATCTGGGAAGCTCCACAGCCCATGACAAAACAACACGCGCAAGTTCCGACCTCCTTATGTTTGATCGAATTCAAGCCCAAGGAGCTCGACCCCCTCCAACGGGCAACGGGTCATCGAAGCATGCTTCATCACTCTAATGTGGATTTCTGCAACAACATGCACTGTCGATTGAAACATATGTCCGGCATGAACATTATTGTCATCATCCGACCAACAACAGTGTATGTGGGTGAACGCCTCTCCAGATTGCTTCCTAGCCACATTCCCGGATAAGCTAACTAATTCGGAAGGCTGGTCCAACATTCGCCTCTGGTACACGCCATCCTCATCCATGAATCCATACAAGTTGCCTCGAGTTCGGCCTATACCGCTTGTGATGGCAGCGGCATCGAACCCTAGATCATCTGCTAGTATCTTCAAGGCAGCATGTATCTCTTCGCCGGGATCGAGCCTAACGAACAGATCACTATCAGAGCGAGTGTAATCCACGACACCACGAGTATGATCAAGTCCCTCAAGTTTCCCCACTCGGAGAACAAGTGAAATTCCTGCAAAAGAAGACAAAGCGAATTTGAGTGAATGCATGCTTCTCCACCGGAAACAAGGGGGTGTAGGAACCTATCCGGTTTCTTCATAGGCCTCCAGCGCTGGGAACGAAAGACCGACCGAGGAAACCACATGACCCTACTAGCTCCTGATGCGAAGCCCAGATGGCGGTCCTTCCTCGAGGACGTAGTGTCAGATGAAGTCCAGAGAATAGTCTCCGGTCAAACCAATCACTTGGAGCTCAAATTCCACCAAATACAAGCCTTCGATCCTGATTTTGCGGACATCTTACTCCTCCAACCCGATCACATACTCAGGGAGGGATCGAATGCCCTGAGAACTTATTGCATGGAAATGGGCTCCCAGCAACAAAACGATCCATTCATCCGAGTCAGTAACCTTCCCCTAGATAGTAGAAGGGTATTGAGGAGCGTTGGCCATGCAGACGTTCAGAAGCTAATCAGTTCTGAGGTTATTGCCACCAAGGTCAGTGAAATCAAACCACGCATCCATCGAGCTGTATTCCAATGCTCATGCGATTATGAAACCGAGATCATGCAAAGGGATCACACTGAATTGGAGGAGCCACTCCAATGTGGCGGATGTGGTGAAAGGAAGGGCCGTGTGAAATTCACCCTCGTCAAGGAAAAATGCTCCTTGGTAGACAATCAGAAGATAGAGATCCAAGAGATTCCGGAACGAGTGCCCAGTGGGGCCCAACCTAGCAGTGGGATGGTAATCTTGGAGGGTGATCTGGTAAACAGAGTCCTCCCCGGGACAAGAATAATCGCAAACATGGTGCCTCAGATGCACTCCGAGAGAAAAGGAGCAAGGAAAACTCCCCTGTTTGAGATATTCTACAACATGGTAAGCATGGAGACCGAGACCGAACCTTTTACCGAGATCAACATAGACCAAGAAGACATCGAGAAGATACTGAAACTAGTCAATGACCATCCCGAGCCGGAACTCCTCAAACTCGTGACCTCCTCGATTGCACCCTCCATATTCGCGACTCCCGGACTCTATCAGGTTAAGAGGTCACTCGCGCTTCAGTTGTTCGGCGGCGTATCCAGAATCTCACCCGATGGAACGCGCACTAGAGGGGATATCCACATTCTTCTGATGGGGGATCCGGGTGTGGCAAAGTCCCAACTATTGACTTACATGTCCAATCTATCTCCTCGAGGAAAGTTTGCCTCTGGAGGCTCAGTCACATCAGCAGGACTCACTGCAGCTGCGGTAAAAGACGGGTTCTCGGATGGGAGATTTGCATTGGAGGCGGGCGTTTTACCTCTTTCAGATCGAGGATTAGCCGCGATCGACGAGTTCGATAAAATTGGAAAACAGGAGAGAAGCGCGATACACCCTGCAATGGAACAACAAAAAGTAAGGGTTGCAAAAGGAGGGATTACTGCCACTCTCAACTCTCGATGCGCAGTTTTGGCTGCTGCCAATCCGAAAAGCGGACGATTCGAGTATAGGGGAGGCAATGCGAGCATAATGCAATCCTTCGCCGAGACAGATCTTGAGGCACCTTTGGCGTCTAGGTTCGACCTAATCTGGCTCTTGAGCGACATACCCGATAGAGGCCTAGATGAACGGATAGCTACCCACATCATCAGGAACAGGGCTTCTGGGTCGAGCGAACTCCAGATCGAGGATCAAATGGGCAGCATCGTAAATATAGAATCCGAAGAAATGACAGAAACCGGCCTCGATGATAACGATCACCTAACAACCGGATTCCTCAGGAAGTATATCGCCTACGCAAAGAAGAACATACATCCAACCATTGACACAGAGGCTCAATCCGAGATCGTGAAATACTATATTCAAACCAGGCAGAATTACCAAAAAGGCATGATAAATCCGGCAAGCAGTGATTACAGCCTGAATTCTACGAAGGGCGAAAACCAAACAGAAATATCTGTGACTGCTAGAGCACTTGAAGCACTGATGAGACTCACAGAAGCTCATGCTAGGATGCACCTTAGAGAAGTCGCAACGATCACAGATGCAAAAATGGCAATCAGCATATTCAAACATTGGAGAGAAGAGTCAAACATCAGGGATGAGGCTGAACTCCAAACAGGAATAAGCAAGGCAGGACAAAGCAGCATCGTAAAGCAAATCATGAGGGAAATATCAGTCGAAAACGATGGAAAGATGCCCATTAGTAAAATTCTGGACCGCGCGATGCTGAGTGGAGTTGATGAGGCCACAGTCCGGACTCTTGTGAGTAAGATGCAGCAAAATGGAATTATCTACCAACCACCTAACACCCCCGGAACTTACGAATTCGTATGATAGCAGCATCGAACCTATGAGCAACCATCACTTGGGAGACACATGGTGACCCTAGGCCCCTCTGGCGACGTGGGTAACCCTGATGGTCTGATTCCCGAAGAATTAGGCTTCATGTGTGGCATCGAAATCCATCAACAACTTTCCTCGGGGAAGTTGCATTCCCGCCAGGATGGACTCTTGTATGAATTAAATCTGAAAGAAATTCCAAATGATTGGAATAGAGTTAGAAGGAAGCAACGTGCAGCACGCGGCGAAGAGGGAAAAATCGATACTGCGGCGGTTTTTGAACAAAAAAGAAACAGATCTTTCATCTACGTTCAAACACCAAATTCGGGTCTGATTGAGCTTGACGAGGCGCCTCCCCTACCACTTGACCCGAAAGCACTTGAAACAACCCTTCAGATTTCCGCGATGCTCAACGCAACCCCCGCCCCTCATCTCCAAGTCATGAGAAAAACGGTAGTTGATGGATCGAATACCAGCGGCTTTCAGAGAACAACGCTGGTAGCGACTGGCGGAAAATTTGAGGTCGAAGGGACTGAGGTTGGAATATCCGTAATTTGTCTGGAAGAGGATTCAGCCAGAAAACTGGGGGAACAAACCAACCCAGAAGGACAAGAGGTGACCTATTCACTGGACAGGTTGGGGATCCCATTGGTCGAAATAGCAACCGATCCTGACATAATTTCTCCAGAACACGCTGAGGCAGTGTCGAGGTATCTGGGGGGGCGTCTTAGGGACACTCGTAGCGTACGTCGGGGCTTGGGCAGCATCCGGCAGGACCTCAACGTAAGCATCGCGTGTGGCGACAGAGTGGAAATAAAAGGATGCCAGGATCTGGAATGGATCCCAAGAATCATCCGTATCGAGATGGCCAGGCAACTCCACTTTTTTCGCCTTGCAAACGAACTCAGGGCGGAACAGGGGTACGAACCACTCCCTGACGATCGAAGGCTAGACGATGAAGAAGACGAGGCTAGGATAAGGACCCTCGTCGAGAAAATACTAGGTGGAGGAATTCTAGATATAACCGAGACATTGGAAGGGATAGAAACCAAGATGATCGCTTCTGCCATCCGGTCAGACCATGGCATATTCGCCATGCCTTTGGAGGGCCTATCTGGCCGCTTGGGGTCAAAGAAAGTAGAATCAGGTGGCATTCAACTCCCTCGCCTTGGTAGAGAGCTCTCAGGCGCTGCGAAACGGGCTGGTGTGAAGGGAATTATCCACTCTGACGAATTGCCCGGTTATGGAATAGAGAAGAAGCACGTTGAGTCAATAAAAAGAAAATTAGGAACAAGAAAAAATGACGCCTTTGTCCTGTGCATCGCACCAGAATGGCAGGCACGACTGTCACTGGACGCCGTCCTAACAAGAGCAAGAATGGCTTACCATAGAATACCGAAAGAAGTTAGAAATGTGGTACTGAAGAAGGGCCAACCAGCGGATGGTACGACCATGCCCTTGCGCCCACTACCGGGAGGGGCTAGAATGTACCCTGAGACTGACATCCCTCTTGTAAAAATCGAAAGAGAATCATGGTTGCATGCGATAGAATCCATTCCAATGGAATCATCAGAGCGATTGGATCGATTGATCTCTACAGGCCTGTCCTCCACACAATGTGAAGCTATTTTGGGAGCGCAATTGGATGACATCCTGTACGATTGCTCGAGCGGATATTTCCATGACTTACCACCACAAAAACCTCAGTCAGTGGCAACTGCCCTTCTTGATCAAACAATAAACGAAGCATCAAAGGAAGCAGGGGTTGATCCCTCTAAGTTCCCCATGCTTTCCTTACTCGATGCAATCCACGCTCGAGATCAAGATCTAATTACCAGAGATGGAGTCACCAAGATCTCTTCATTACACGCCAATTACTCTGATATACATAAAATGCCACTCAAACAAAGGATCGATTGGATTCGCCTCCAAGCTGAGGCCCTAGGCTTCGTACCTGCGGACGAATCTATCGTTTCATCCATTGTTGAAGAGGTCGTGTTGGAGAACATGTCCTTGGTTGGCGAAAGGGGCGAGAATTCAATCGGGCCACTCATGGGCCAGGTAATGAAAAGGTTGGGCGGGGCGGCCGACGGAAAAGTCGTGAGCCGTATTTTGAAAGAAAAAATTAGATCGACGTTTAAAGAATAATAATACAACATATGGCATTTGTCAACTAACTTATTAGACTGGATCGATTTGGTTGATAATCCATGACCAGCACACTGAACCAAGCCATCTTAATTTCTATGTTGGTTTTCTCGAGCGCACTTGCCGGCTGCACACAAGAAACAGAAGCACTGACAGACGATGAAATCGGAGAACTCAGCGTTGTAGTCACCTTGGATTTTCTAGGTGAAGGTAACCAAACCACAAATCTTGCAGACCGACTCTCGAATGGGAGTATAACGTTTGATCCGGTACTAGTGGCCGAGAATGTCTCGGCGTATCGTGTAATGGAAGCCTTGCAACTGAGAGAGAACTTCACGATAGACGTGACCTACTATGTCGGTATGGGGGCATTCATCCACACAATAGATGGAGTTTCGGGAGCAGAGGACTGGTCCACATACTGGGGCTTCTATCAAGATGGTGTGATGGCAGAAGTGGGCGCGTCAACGCTCTTGATCACATCAGATACCAATCTTAGTTGGGTGATCACACCGGCATAACTACTGGTATGATCCGCAACAGAGAGGCAATATCCCAAGAAGGACTATGTAGGGAGCAATGGGTGGCTGGTTCATGTACAATTTCCACAACTTCTCCCTCACTCCAGAGCAGGATTTGGTTGTGAACATCACGATTTTCGCCGTACTAATCTATTCAATAATCAAGGGTGAAAGGAAACTATCGGATACAAGTCCATTGGTCACTTTACTTTTAATCACCTTTTTTTGCATTGCTGGGAGGGTTTTGCTCCAATCCCTTCCAAATGTCCAGCCCGTCACAGTCACTGTGATCCTCGTGGGGATCTATTATGGCACTCCGTGGGCAATCGCTCTTTCCGGGTGCGTTGCCCTTAGCACTAACATGCTCTTCCTTGGGCACGGACCTTGGACGCTTTTCCAATTCGTAGGATGGAGCCTTGTCGGAATTATGGGCTCGGCGTTTTCAAATAAAATTCTGATAGATGGGAAGATCGCTATTGGGAGGCTGACAGCCCTATCCGTGGTCTCAGCCTTCGCTTTCGACTGGATAGTTTCGGCAAGCATACTCCTAAACCAAGACTACTCTACATTTCTGACATATCTTGCGAATGGACTTGTTTTTGATCTGTATCACGCCATTGGGAATGTCGTATTCGTTATCCTACTCTCCACATCTCTTGGGGACATCATGGCTCGCAAAAATACAATCAAACAAGACCGCGCGGTGATTAGACTTGTCACAAGTTGATGAAATGACCATGGTTATAGTGACTCGCAGAGATCTAAAACTCTCTGTAGGTAAACTTGCTGCGCAATGTGGCCATGCTGTCATGGAGTGCGCCCTTAGGGCGAGAAAGGAGATACCCCGATCCCTCGAGAGATATCGCCGAGAAGGAGCTCGTAAGATAGTTCTCACAGTCAAGAATCTGAAGGATCTGGAGTTGCTATACAACCAAATCCAGGGTTATGGGATGATATGCCATCTAGTCAGGGATGCCGGACATACAGAGATACCCTCCGGAACAGTCACGGTGTTGGGGATTGGACCAGCATCAAGAAAAGAGATAGACAAATTCACCTCAGAACTCCAATTGCATTAGACAATTGCGACAGCAACAATAATGTCCAAGCCTCTTAGATAGAGAAGCGATGGTACAGCAACTTGAGGTCGACATCCAAGAAAGGCATGACCTCTTGAGGTCATGTCCGGGCATGACTGATCTGGTATCATGGCTAGATTCAATCGACAGGAGACCGGGCTTGAATGAACTAGAAGTCAGGCTGAAATCAAATCAGTTCAACCTCGATGCACTCAGAAAATGTATCAGATCCACAGACGACGGTTACCAAAGGAATGTAATTAAGCGGACTGATCATTATGAGTTAGTAGCAATCTGTTGGAAACCGGGTCAAATCACTCCCATTCACGATCACAAAGGTAGCGACTGCGCATTTATAATCCTCGAGGGAACTTCGACAGAAAGAACATTCGAAATAGATAATTCAGGAATGGCGGTGCATGCGTCGACTAGGCACTACATGCCTGGGGAGGTCTGTGCCGCAGATGAGCCCGATATTCACCAGGTCGTGAACGAGCAGACTGTTGAGTTGGTCAACCTGCATGTATACACCCCCCCGTTGAGTAATTTCACAATTTACGAGTCGGGGAATTAAGCCACTTGTGCTCTATATTCTTCCAATACTCTACTAAAGAGCTCGATATCCGACTCAAAACTCTCGGGAAGAAGTGGGCCGAATGAGAACCTGAAGAATCGACCGTAAGGAGTCTCATATCCCGGGTCCTTGGAGTGAGGCCTGTCCATGTCACAATCAGAAGCACATAATATAGCAGCACCATGTTTGAAAAGACGTTCGTTGAGGCCTTTGCTATCGAGTCCCTCGGGCAACTCTAACCAATGGTAGAACCCACCATTTCCTGTGTAAACACCCAAACCCATTTCCTCAAATGCTTGACCATAACGATTTCTTTGCCAGTTGTAATGTAGTTCAACTGCTTTCCGGGCCCTTCTCACACGATTGGGCTCAAGCAACTCAACAGCATAGTGCTGGGATGGATGACTGACTCCTCCCATGCCAAAGCTAGAGTAGTTCGCCATGGTCTCGATATTTTTCTTGCTTGCGATTACCCATCCAATTCGAATACCTGGGGACTGCAATCCCTTCGTGCAGGCGCCTGCAAGGAAGATATTGCTGTTATCAAGATCCTTGACAAATTCGATACCGCTGACTGAGGGGCTGTGAAACATCTCATACGCCTCGTCCAATAACAATCCATTACCAGGTTTCTCAGCCATTTCGATCAGGTCCCTGAGTTCCGGTCCATGTCTTGTCTGGCCAGAAGGATTTTGTGGATTAGATATCACTGGCATGATGAATGTCCCGTCATCGATTTTCGTTCTATCAAAATATTCAGAATTTTTGGGCCGAAATCCATTCTCTTTCGTGAATGGAACTGTTTCATATTCTGTATCGGTTTGAGTTAGAATGTCCAGATATGCTGGCCACTCAATGCTTCCTATTCTCACTCTGACTTTCTCCTTCAAGAAGGCCATGATTGTGTATATTCCAGGTCTCCCGCCTGCGAAAACCATAACATTCTCAGGGGTGATCTTGGATCCATATCGTTCATTGTAGTAATCCACTATCGAAGATCTCAGTTTAGGATGGCCCCAAGCTTTGGGGTAGAATCTGTCTTCCCACGTGACCCGAACCTCATCAGGCAGGGGCGGGCCATCGAACATCTCCAACTGCCTTGTCAGCGGGAATCCCTGAGACCATGGATGCGTCCCCTCAGTTCCCATAAAACTGCCAAATGCATTCCTAAATGCGTAAAGCGTCTCATATATCCCCATAGGAGGGCAGTTATCTGACAGGAAAGACTCTCTTCCTCCGGCCGTCTCGAAGTCGATCATGTTCATGCCAAGGGCACCGCATAAATCATGATGTCCATTCGATCAACTATCATCGATACTGCAGAATAAGCACGGATAGCTGAAACTAAACTTTCGTGAGACATATCGTAAATGCGAATACCCTAATTGGGGGGCACGCTCTGGATCATTCGTGCTTCACATAGATAGCGATAGGGTCGATCTGCGAAGTGACACCATAACACAACCCACGCCCGGTATGAGGAAAGCAATGGCTAGTGCTACCGTCGGTGACGATGTTTTGGGCGACGATCCAACTGTCATAGAGCTACAAAATAGACTGGCCTCAATCTTCAACAAGGAATCGGCATTATTTGTCCCATCGGGCACTATGTCCAATGCAATCGCTATCAAGGCTCAGACTAACCCCGGAGACGAGATCATAACAGAAGGACACAGTCACATCTACATCTATGAGGGAGGGGGTTATGCAGCTCTTTCAGGTTGCTCCATCGCTCTAGTCCCAAGTCACAATGGAATTATGAGTCCGAATGATGTAGAGAAAGCCATCAGGAAAGAGAAAGGCAGTCTAGGACACTATCCCAATGGGGCCATGGTCTGCGTTGAGAACACTTCTAATCGAGGGGGCGGGACAGTCTATCCACAATCACATCTAGATTCGATTTGTGGGATAGCAAAGAAAAAACAATGCTCATCCCATCTAGACGGAGCACGAATTTTCAATGCGGCTGTCGCATCAGGAACGCCGTTGGATCGTATGGTCAGGGATTTCGATTCAATCTCTGTATGTTTGTCCAAGGGACTTGGAGCGCCAGTCGGATCCGTATTGTTATCCTCAAGGGAGACAATCAGTCTTGCTCACAGATGGAGGAAGATGTTTGGTGGGGGCATGCGCCAAGCGGGCATCATCGCCGCAGCAGGGATCTATGCCATTGAAAATCACGTTGACAGATTGACTCAGGACCATGATTATGCAAAAATGCTGGCAGAATCAATAAACAACATGCCAGCTTTCCAAGTTGATTTAGATTCCGTGGCGACAAACATGGTCTACGTCCACTCGGAAGAAATTCAATCTCACCAACTTCAGGAGAGCCTATCCGAGAGAGGAATCGACGTCCTCACAATAGATGACTCAACCATCAGATTAGTAACCCACCTACACATAAACCAAGACGATGTACGAAGAGCGATAAGCGCATTCGAATCAATATCCTGAATGCGAACCCTTCTTATTTTCAACACACCGGCCGCTGATCATGGAAATTAAGACCATTGTGACAATACTGTTTCTTTCCATGTTGGGACTTTCCCTAGGGGCCAATGCATCAACCATTTCCTCTGATGAGCCTTGGGTAGATGCCACTGAAGGAATCACCGGCGGATCAACGGCAATCACGTGGTTCCCTGCCAACCAGAATAGCTCATCATCGAGTACCTTGGACCATGCTCAGACAATCATAGAGGTCTACACAGCAACTTGGTGCGAGACCTGCATTCCTGCTGAGGAAGCATTGAATGCATCAATTACGGATCATGCTGTGAAAGTTGTGAAGTATCACAGGCACTTGTTCGAAACAGAGGACCCGTTTGGAAACAATAACACCGAAGGGCGTTGGCTTAGCAGGTACGGCCCTTCCGCGGTCCAGGCTGATTTCAATGCCAGGACTCCACCAACGGTAATTTTTGGTGGCGAAAGGATGCATATTGGCTCTCATCCGACCGCTGGCGTCTCTCTCGAGGAGGAGTACTCTATCAGCCTCAATAGCATCATGCGACCCCCGATATCCAATTCCTCAGAGTTCACATTCACATGGGAGGATGGCACCTTTGAATGGTCTTGGAATTGGGAGGAAGACATCACTGCCTGCAGATCGAATTGCGATACTGTTTCCACAGAACTGTACATGATGATTGTTGAGGACACAGCGTTTTTCCCAGAAGGATCTAACGGCGAAGAATATTATCACAGAATTTTAAGGGATGTCATTCCTTTAGGAAACAACTCGATCGAGTATATTCTTCCCCAGGCTTGGGACGACGATGATGTATCCATCATGATCGTCTTGGACTGGCAAGAGTCGCAGTCGGAAGAAACATTTCTTGAGGTTATACCCTCACTCGCCGTAGAATTAGTAATAATAGGACTCGTCTTTACAGCCTTTATCACGCCAACAGAGGCAGAAAAACGCCGGGTTCAATAACCCTCGATATTTTTTGAACTTTTAGTATGTCACGCAGAATGGGGTTGTCAGTTGAGGAAGTGCCCCCCGGCCCCCTGCCAAAGTGGGTTTTAGACCACGCCGTCAATCAGGCAAAGCTCAGTTTAACAAAGAGTGAAAATAGCAAGATACTCTTCATACACCCAAACCAAGCATCGAGGAATGAAGTTCTGGACAATCTGAGTCGTTCCGTAGCGGTTTTCGACAGATCAGCGCACCATACAATCCATTCACTGTCGCGAGTGATTGGAGAAGACCTGCGAATCAAAAGACCCATCGAAGCTGACCCGGTGTTGGAAGAGTCGATACATATGCTGGCAATTCGAGCTGCGGAAAATCTCAGATTCCCAATCCTCCATCCGGACAATAATAGAAAATGGCACAGAGGGAAAACGGAAGCGATCAGGGGACTCCACAACGCATTATTGTTCGAGAACCTACTGCAATCATGGGATGGAGCCCATGAGGCACTAGAGTTCAACAAAATACTGGAGGAAGCTTCCAAGCCTTTGGGCGGACTCCACCCCGATTTATTCATGTTGGAAGTCATCAAGCAACTCGAAAATGAGAATCAGGACACACCCTTCACCCTCGAGGGGGCAGATGGCATATTGATGCTGGACCACGACCCAACGCTCCCAAAATTAGAATTGAGATTTGTTAGAAGTTTACTCCGCTATCTACCCATTCACCAATTATCTCACACAGGAAGTTACCGACTCGGAGAACACGGATTTCAAATTGAAGACATATTCCCTGTGGACAAAAAGGAACAATTGCCTAGTTGGATTCCCGCCCACACACCCTCATCAACAAGACCTAGTCACGAACCGCGTGAGATCCCGATTCGACTCGAAAGGCAGACCGTTGCCACCGTTAAACAATTTATGAAAAAAAAGCGAGAGCAGGATCCAAATGCCTCGATTATGATTATCGATCCGTCCTGGGCAAAGAGAGAACACGTATGGAACAGATGTATTTCATCGATCCGGTCCATGATCGATCCAAACATAGAATCAAACCCTAAGAATCCTATCCTGACATCGTTAATTTCTGACATGACAATCGCCATTGGCAGCCGCGGATTCTCGCTAGAAAAGATTCGAGAGTTGGGAAAAAGGGGAATTGTGTTCGAATTGTTCGAAACCCCAACGCACCCGGAGGACCCAGACATTATCCCATATTTTCATCCAGACCTCATCGAAGCTTCAGCAATAAAAAGTCACATAGTTGGCGGACAAGGTTCACTCGTCGAATGGCTCAAATCCCTCTCAATGACATCTGATGATGATAGGGACTCACTAAGAAGAGAGCAAACCCAATGGTGGATGCTGATCGTAGCGAACAATCTCTCTCCGCTACTGTCAAAGGAAGATCATGAGACCTTGAGAAATCCAAAATTCAGAAGGGGATGTATGAGTGGGGTGGATCTACCATTACCCTCACAATCATCCGATGCCAATGATTGGTTGGAGAGATACCTGCAGATCATTGAGGCAAGGGGCCTATCTCACGACAGTGATGCCATCGCAAATGATTGTGAAGAAGCTATAGAGTACGTGACTAGGAGAATGAGGAAATTCGAAATGATGACTAGGTCATTGGACCTCGAGACCACAACCACGGGGGAAAAATGGGTAGAAAGAACTCAAAGAATACTTTCGGGATTCAAAAGGAAAAACAGCAACGTCAGGGACCCAAACATTCGCATCATGACCCCCAAACAGGCGCTTGGATGCACAGCAGACCTAGTCTTACTCACACACCTTTCGGTAGACTGGTCCATGCAAGTGAATAAACCTCCCTATCTCAGTGAACAAGATAGACTCACGCTGAATATATCAAGTCCGGATAATGAGATAAAGTCAGCCAGACACTCGATGCAGCATCTCCTCAACGCAGCACCTGAGGTATGTGTGATTCATGCGACCAGCGATGACCTAGCACCCCCATCATTCATTCTCGATGAGTGGTTGAGTCAAAGACCTGAGCAGGATGCCAGACATCTGGAGACAGAATTAGAGCCACACGGCCCACGGGACCGATTGATCAAAGATGGTAGGAGAATAATGAGGGGGGAGCCAGCCTCGAGAAAACCACTCAGTGGCTTCGGCCCGCTGCTGAATCTAGACCTTGACTTGGCTAATGATATAGCATCTAGGTCCCCTACAATACCAGATTTTGATGGCTTCCTGCCCGATAGTTCAGTCCCCAGAGTCATAACTCCACCAATCAAAGATATCGCAAATCCAACCTCAAAGGCCAAGAGAAACCCTCCAAGGAAGAATGGAAGATGGCCCGTAATCGGTGCGAGGAGCACCGGATTCTTGAGTGCTACCGTAGACCCTAGGCCAATCCAAGGATGGAAAACCGATATACACCAAAGAGAGTCAAGGCAGGGGCACACCGGTATCAGGATGAATCGGAAAAAATGGTCCCCACACAGATTGAATAATTGGCTGGAATGCCCGAGAAAAGGATGGTTGACAGACAAGCAGAACCTCTCAGAGGATGAGCGAACAAACCAAGACCTCGACTCAAGAACCTACGGTAACATATTGCACGGGATCCATCATGATGTAATGTTTGAGATCTTGGGATTGAAGGAAGGGGAGGAATGCACGTTGAACGACCTACATTCTCGAAAAAAATCCATCAAATCAAGCAATCACAACCAAGACGAGGTCATGATGATAGCCTTGACATCGTTATCAAGGAGGGCACCGTGGCTATCGAGATCTAATGCAACTTGCACTCAGAAACTTTGGATGCTCACCGGGATGAATACAGATGAGTGGGAAACCTGGCTGGCTAACCCCAAGCCGATCAGACCCAACGGGAGGGTAGGATCGATAGTTGATGCCGAGATGCGAACGGAAGGGTCAGCTCCGATAGCGATAGAATGGGTCCTATCCAAGGATTCCGCGAAAATCGAGATTGAAATACCAAATGAATTGGTAGAAAAACACAGGAAGATCATGCCATTCACGGCTAGTGGAGTTATCGACAGAGTAGATCTCGTACCCTTCGACGCACAAGGGGAACAGTGGCACGACGAAGAGGGATCCAACCAAGTTGCGCCCCTCAGGTTGTTCGGATCTGGCTGGAAACCAAGGCGCATGGTCATTATCAGGGATCTAAAGTCGAGGGAGGATTTCGAAAAGCCGAAGGATAGGCATGAAAGGGCATTGTTTGGCGAACTACAGCTGGGACTCTATTCCAGAGCATGGGAATTATCACATCCAGGCGACCTTGTGGTTGGAGCTGGCATCACCACTTTGGGCTTTGACTCGAATCATTACATAGAGGTCTCAGGGCTTGCACCAAGTAGGGTCTTCGAGGGTAGTTTCGGGGAGGCCACAACATTGACCCGCGACATGTTTCGTTTTGCTGATGAAGGACCAGATACCAAATCAGATTACTTTCGTGCTTGGTTGACCCATAGAATGACTGTGGCATCAAGCGTTGTTCACAATGCAAATTTAGGCCTATACAACCCCACCCCCGATCCATCTATCTGTCGTTATTGCAGAGTGTCCAGTGTGTGTGACCAAGGTAAATATGGAGGACATTCGTAATGATTCGACTCAACTCCGGTCAGAGGTTAGCCCTCAATCTCGACTCGCACATAGCAGTGGACGCAGGAGCGGGAACAGGAAAAACCAGAACTATCGTTGAGCGCGTGATCCAACACTACCTCTCACGAAGGCAGAGGGCTACAGAAATACTTCCAATGCCGGAAAGACCTCGAAGAATATCACTCAGTAGAGTGAGAAACGATACGAATGAACTTACGGACCCAAGCGAGTGGGAGGGACTCCTCCCAGGGGAGGTTGTACTACTTACATTCACAAATTTAGCAGCGGAGGAAATGAAAGGAAGGCTTCGAGATAGAATAAAGCAACTCTCAACTGGTTCGTTGGGCTCAACCCTAGAGGCCGACCCAAGACTGCGTTCGGAGGCAGACAAAGAGCAATTGATGATGCTGCTTGAAGATGCGCCAATTGGCACCATAGATTCATTTTTCACTAGACTAATCAGACCACATCTCGCCTCTCTCGGTGAACTCATGGATGCAGAGATAGTCACCGATGCGCAGAGGGGAACATTGGAAATGGACACCATTGATGCATTCTGGTCACTTCCATCCAACCCGAATCATTTCACATACCTTGACTCTGAATTATTGCAAACCGACCAAACTAGAAGGATACTTGAATCCAGAGATCGTCTGATTAAGACTTACTCAGGTAGAAACAGGCTCAACAAAATTTTGAACGGCCTTATGTCAAACTCAATATTGGTTGAGGAAGCGACGAGAAACCTCACTGTCGGCGACTCATTCTCGGCATCACTCTTGACAAAAGCCATGCTTAGCAGCGTCTATTTACCAAAAATAGACCAAGCATTCACTGAACTACAATCAGATTCTAGAGAAACTATTGAGATACTCAAGAGCTATCGACACATTTTCTCTAGATCTGGTTGGAACGAGGGTACCAGAGTGGACATGTTGGATATCCTGGCCTCTCAAAATCCAGAGTCCCACGAGGATAAAATCTACTGGATTTCAAAACTCCTTGCAATCTCCAGAAAGAATCTATTTGGCGATGGGAAGACATTCCCGAGGGACAGCATACCAACATCAGAAACATGGCCATCTGGCATATTGACTTACACAGGGATGGGGTCAAGCAAGGAAGCCAAGTTGGCCAAGAAAAAACTACAACAATCGATTTCTAAAATCAAACGAACGATGTCGAGCAAGGTAAACACACAGATCATGGAGATTGCGAAGATATTCATGTGCTATATCGAAGTACCAGGATTGGCCCATATTTCATACCCCCCACCAAGTAGAGTCAGTGTTGAGGAGAATAAGGATTCATTTGCTCTTGATCTAGGCTCAGAATCCAGACACCTCCAAGATCTTAGCACGGCGATGATTGGACTTCTGGAAATTTCAAGGAATTTGAAGTTCAGACGAAAACTCAGGGATTTTGACGACGTTTCAAGACTTGCTGGGGAACTCCTCCTCCTCAGATGTCCCCGTGTTTGCAAGATAAGCCACTTCTATCCACGCAAAGTAATAGAAATACTCGATCATGGTCCCTCAGAACCGTGGCTGGATGACCACATTGAAATGGCATTTTATGAGTTGCAAAAATCAATCGAATCCGGAAGCGGTGATCATTTACAACAAAATGCCGAAAGGGCATATTCTGACTTGAACAAAAGATGGGCTACCCTGAGGTCCATACGACGAAGGTTTCGGGCTTTTATCATCGATGAGGCTCAGGACAACTCGCCCCTGCAGTGGAGACTGTTAGCGAGACTATGGGGACCACGAGAGATTAAACTCGATGAGAAAAACATTCCAGAGACACCCTGGCAACCTACGATTTGTTATGTGGGAGATGTCAAGCAGTCAATCTACGCTTTCAGGCACGCTGAGGCATCGAGATTTCGGGAATTTACAAATCATTTGAGATCGATAAACAACTGGGAGTTGAGGAACATCCCGGCTCTGACCCATGAGCCCCCACTGAGGACCAAGGAGATGAGTAGAGACCCACGACACGATCACAACTCACCCTTTACCACTGCTTCGAATATGAGGATCGCATCTGGAAGGGACCTCGAGCCGTGGGTCAGATTCGATCAGGTTGATAGCGTCGATGAGAAGTTAGTTGAAAGTGACATAATCGCTAGGAAGGAGGGTCTGATTCGTTTAGATGTCAATTTCAGGACGAAATCCGGTTTGCTGGAGGAAATGAACACTTGGTGGAGAGAGATATTCTCCGAAAAACACAGGACAATTCCTGAAGGTGGATGGTATGCGGATGCGCAAGACCTTAGATCCCCTAGTCCGAATGATCTGACTTACGGAGAGATGGAATCCACGGACCCTGCACTGAGTGCAATTGAAGAATTGCAGGGAGAAGGCCATCTGGAGTGGATATGTCCAGTTATGGATCCTGACCTCTCAGACCCATCGCATGACTTGAGCATTCAAATGAATCCCCTTGCAAGCGGCCTATCAGATAGAATCGATAGAAACGCCAGATTGATCGCTTTGAGGGTAAAGGCTCTCATGGACGGGACCCCCGTCAAGATCAAGGGGGCAAGCGGAGAGTGGAAAGTGATAGAATCAGACCCAGTAGAGCCTGACGATATCATGATCCTGATGGCAACCAGAACAGGAATTAGGGACGCATTATTGAGGGAATTTAGACAATTGGAAGTACCCGCTCATGCGGACTTGGAGGGCGATCTGTTCGATCAGCCTGTAGCGATGGCCATAGAAGCGCTGGTCCAATTGTGTGCGCGCCCAAACTCACGGCACCATCTAGCTTGGGTGGCAAGATCACCCCTGATAGGCATGGCAGATAGTGAATTGGACGATTTCCTTGCCTCTGCATATCAAGAACAGAACTTACTCAAGAGCCTATCAGATTATCTTGGAGATACCCCATTGGGCAGTTTGGCCAGTAGATGGCTGGACCTATCACGATCCGATAGAATCGTCCAAATGTTGGAAGAGACATTGGACCATTCGGATCTCTTAATCGCCTATCCAGATGACTCTGATAGGCAGAATGCCGAGCGAGCAGTCACGGTAATCAAAGAAACTCTAGACAGAGAAGAGGGATCACTGTTGGCAGTTGCCGATGCCCTGAGGTCCCTCAGAGAGGACAATCGAGGTGGAGTCCGAAGCATAACGAAACCTCCATCTGATACAGTCAGGCTGATGTCGATCCACAAGTCGAAGGGCCTGGAGGCAAAGGTCGTGATCTTAGCAGACCTGTTCAGCGAGAGGCAAGTCGGGAATAAGCATCAGTCGCAGATGCGTTTTGGCGTATCCTCAGATATATTCTCTGGGAATCCGAAGCCATGGGGAGGGAATCGGACATTGAGATCAGGCGTATGGAATTATTCGAGTTTAATCAACAGATCAAGAAGGGACGCAGAGAACAGGAGATTACTATACGTCGCAGCGACCAGGGCAAGGGACAGTCTGATAATCGTGGGAGCACCTGATGGAAACAAATCATCAGAGTGGATAAACGGGCAAGGAGTATCATTTACCCACGATTCTAGGAAATATCCGCCATTGGGGCACATGATAACCAACTCAAAGAGACATCTAGATTGGGTGAATCGGAATCATGATTCCCAATGGTTGACATCAGACGACAAAGAAAGTACTGAGGTGCCATTCGAGAGAGGAACGATAGTTTTCGACCCTATTTCGCTCCATGAGGACCATGATGGGACCAAAGGAAGGAAAGGAACAACATTCGTTTTGCTACACAGCCACGAGTGCATGTCCCAAAGCAAAAACAATACTACGCCATATATCCGAATGAAAAAGGCGTTAGATGCTATTTCACTATCCCCCGATAGGGAGAAACTCGACTTTTGTCCCGTCGAATCTCCACCGAGATACATAAGGATCGCACCGTCATCCTTGCATTTTCCAACAGACGATTCAGATCCCGGTATACTCGAACAGAGGAAACGAAAAAGGAATTTTAATGAGACGTTGACACCTACAGAATTGGGCACCATTGTTCACCGAGTGGTGGAGGTCGGTATTGGCAATTGTGGGACAGATCCAACCCCTCCCCTACCACACTCTTGGACGACTAGGAGACCAAATCGATTGAACGATAGGACTCTTCTGAACACCGTACTCAAAGAGACTGGGGTAGGACCAACGAACGAATCCATGATAGAGGCGATTTCTGAATTGATGAAGAACATCGAGGATGGTTACCTGGGTAGAATCACTAGAGGTGAGACCGTCAAAGGACACACATTGCAAGGACTTCGGACAGAACTTCCGTTCTTGCTCTCGAAGGAAGTGGAGTTTGAACCCCTGATTCATAGTCTGTGGACTCCGGATGGCAAGTGGGCAACGACCTTGGAAAGTAGAGCAATTGTCCAGATGGAGGGGTTCATCGACATTGTGATCTGCACTCAGGATCCAGAGGGTAGGCCAACGATGAGGGCGGTCGACATAAAGACCGACTCAACAATGAGAACGTTGTTGGCAGAGCATAATAGCGATCCCCATAACCCAAGCCTTGACTTTGAGAATCGAATGTTACTCCGTCATGGGATTCAACTCGCAATATATCATAATGCACTTGTAGCGATGAACGAGCAACTCCCGATAAAAGCGCGGAGATTGCTACTGCCTCCTGCAATAGTCTGGGCAGGGAACGGAAGGATGGTAGAATACCCAATCGAAGTCTTGGAAAATCTCAATTCGATGCTCGAATCTATCCTCGTCGAGACGGCTAGGGAGCACTTAGCTCCCTCGAGTTGAGGCCATACATTATTGGGAATTCTCAATGTACTTGCGCATAGTGGGTGACACATGCTGGACTACGAGTCACTACTGAAATGGTCAGACAAACAATGGGAAAACTCCATCTTGCCCAGTCTCTGCGAGTTCATCTCAATTGAGGCCTTGTCCCCTGGTTTTGAGCCGAGATGGGAAGAGAAGGGAGAGCTCTCGGCTACATTGGATCTCTTCCAGAATTGGGCCGATATCCAAGGAATAGAGGGACTTGAATCTCATAGATTCAAACTAGATGGGAGGACTCCGCTGTTGATTATCAAAGTAAAAGGATCACTTCCGGGTGAGATACTTTTCTACTCGCATTTGGATAAACAACCGTCAAAACCAGACCTATGGTCGGATGGTTTGAGTCCATTTGTTGGGAAAAGACGGGGGGAATGGCTCTACGGCAGGGGCTCCATAGATGACGGATACGGGGGGTATCTCTGCATCAGTGCGATCAAGGCACTCCAAGCCCATGGAATGGACCACCCATCCGCGACATTCCTTATCGAAACTTGTGAGGAATCAGGTTCATATGATCTACCCGCTTATCTGGATCACTGCACACCATACCTTGGCAACCCAGATCTGGTGGTGGTCATGGATAGCGGGGGCCCTGACTACGACCACATTTGGAAAACCGATGCTTTGCGGGGCTTAATACATGGAACATTGAGGGTTCGTGTCTCCAATGAGGGAGTCCATTCAGGAATGGCAGGAGGAGCGATTCCGTCCTCATTCAGAATAGCGAGAATTCTGCTCGATCGAATTGAGGATTCTCGGACTGGTAAAATTCTGATTCCTTCATTTCACACAGAAATCAATGATTCCCAAATCAAAACAGCAGGGGCAATAGCAGAAGTTGTAGGAGAAAGTTTGTGGGAATCCCTGCCAGTAGTAGAAACCCTTGTGCCTCACAACACCGATACTGCCCAGATGTTGCTCGATGTAAATTGGAGGCCAGCGCTCTCTGTAATTGGGGCAGGAGGATTACCACCGATCGAGTCAGCTGGCAATGTTCTAAGAACTCACACTGATCTTGCTTTGAGTCTACGCATTCCTCCCGGAGTCGACTCACAAAAGGCGGTGATCGAGTTGACAGAGGCTCTAGAGAAGGACCCCCCATTCGGTGCTGAAGTTAAGTTTGAGGCATACCCTCCTGCAGATGGTTTCAGAGCCCCACCCCTTCCTCCAAATGTTGCAGAGGAACTTGAAAAAGCATCCAGTTCTCTAACAGGAAAACCCTCTCACACAACTTGGGTCGGGGGAACCATCCCATTCATGGCTATGATGCAATCAAAGTATCCTGATTCAGCATTTTTGTGTACTGGAGCCGCTGGACCCGGCAATAACGCCCACGGCCCAGACGAAAAACTACACATTCCAACCGCGAAAAGACTCACAGCAGCCATCGCTGCTGTCTCATGGTCGGTTGGAAATTGAGTAAAACCATACTCAGAAGACGGTCAAATAGCATTAGGGTTCATATCATTCAGGACACAGGGTCCCCTGATGTCCGAGGAACGTGTTCAGCAGTTGGAAGGGAGACTTGCAGAGGAAACCCAACGCTTGGAGAAGCTGTATGTTGCATACAGAGGGCTTGAGGAAGAACTTCAGGAGAAAAATGCAGTCATTGACGTCTTGGAGAAAGAAGCCATAGACAAGGAGATAGAGCGAGAGGGGCTGGAGTCATTATTGAGTGAGAAGGACTCTAGGATAAGAGATCTGGAAATGGATCATGCTAAAGCGAGAAAGAGGATTCAGCACCTAGAACCCGATCTCGAGAAAATGGAAGAGATGTACACCAGAGAGTCAGCAAGGCTAGGGCGCGTTTTCGAGGTAGCCGAGGAATTGGACGAATCACTGAGAGTCTCACAGGCAGAACTCAATGCCAGAGACAATTGGTATGAGTCCCACATGAGTCTTTTCGAGCAACTCAATGAGGCAATCCAGACTCGATTTAACATGATTGAGAGAGCGGTCGAAGCTGTGAAAGAACAACAAGAAAAACAGGCAGCTTTCAAAGACCAGATGGAGAACGCACAAGACGCCGTCTCCAAGGAAAAAATAGAGGATCCCGGCGACGGTTTGGAAAAAATGAAGGTCGCTGAACTTAGGGCGATTCTTATCGAGCAGGGCATGGATGCCAAAGGGAAGAAAGCAGATCTGATAGAACGTATTCGCAAGGCCTAACTAGGCTTGCTACCGTCCGCCTTCCTGATACACTTCGCAGGAATACCGCCCCAGGTTTCACCATCCGGGATCTCCGTCCACTTCGGTACAACTGCTCTTGACGCGATGACAGCATTTGCTCCAATCTTGCACCCTGGCTGGATTACAGAACCACCTCCAACCAAGGAACCGCTTCCAATGGACACTGGGGCTAGGACTAATTCATTCATTTCAACCAGATGCCCGTTTATTGTAGCATCCCCTCCTACAACAACTCCATCACCGAGCGTAATCATTGGCGCGTCATTGATTCTCGAGGAGTTTATGATTACCCCCTTTCCCATATTCAGTCCCATCAGTTTGTAGTATAGGGTGGAAAACATGGATGGTACTATCGTCGATAGGAACAATAAGGCAACGCGATGGAAAACCAATGCAATTCCCCACCTAATCGTAATCATGGATTTCAGTGGGAAGCGACCTTCACGCCCCCTCAAGGCGAAAATTGCCCCAAAAACGCCTGTGACCAAAACAACTCCAAGGCCACCCCCAATGTACCCCATTCCGAGACCAATACAAAACCACAATGAGTGAATTAACCCATCATTACCAGCAGAAACACTCCAGTTTTCCACAGCGGTGAACATCAGATAACCCGGAAAGATGCCAATCCCTATCAGAACGCCAAAGAAGGGAAGGATCAACAAAGTAAGTAGTCGTTGTACCATTGAAAAACTCACTGACTCTCACCTCACATTTCATCTGACGATTCCCAGGCATTAGAGTCCACAGATGCCGCAACAGCCTTACCTTCTTCTAAATCGACAATTGTCAACAGGGCGGTGCCTGCGAGGATTACGATCATTATCGTGAAGACGGCAACCCTTGAATTGTACACGTTTGCCGTCAGTCCGTAAATTATGGGCCCAATGAAAGCGGCGGCCTTACCTATAAAACCAAAGAAACCGAAAAACTCTGCAGCCTTGGTTTTGGGAGTCATCATTACCATCATACTACGTGCTTGCGCACCAACGGTGCCCATCACAATTCCAACCATGGTACCAAGAAGAATCCACTGAGAGTTAACCCCAAAACCAAGGGGTTCCCATAGGTTATCCCTCAAAGCCTTCGGCCACCAGCTTAGCTCACCATCTCCGATGTTTGTAGGATGCCGATCCCCCACCGAATTTTCTCCGTTTAGATCTCCCCCCCTGAATGAAAAACTGAATCTATGATCCAACTCATCATTCATCGAGGATGCAAGAATAGATGCCCTTTCGATAGTCAAGTGCTCGATCTCAGTCCCATTGTCCTCCTGTAGGTAAGTCATGAAAGCATCTCTGAACGCAGCATCGCCGTCCCCCGAATCGCTCACCCAAGAATCTACACCGCGGTCATAGAGCGTGGATAACATGTAAACCTCGTTGTCCTCGGACCAATCATACTGAAAATCATACCTCTCGTGGTCATCTTCCAATTCCAATGGAGCGAATCCGACCGCAAGTATTGCGACTACGCAATACACACCAAGCGCTGCGGTCAACACACGCTTGGTACCAAAACGCCTGGCAGCCCTCCCACCAAGTATTGTCATCGGTATCGCGACTATGTTAACCATCAGAAGAAGCACGAAATTCATGGTCTGTGATAATCTTAGTACAGACTCTCCATATGCTGAGGCAACACCTCCGATCGTATTTACACCGTCAAAGAATAGGAGATACGAAACCAAGAAAACGGAGAGTGACCTGTATTTCTTTATCTCCCTGAAAGAATGGATCACTTCACTCATTCCATCTCTTATGGCCGCAAACGCACTATCGTATTCCTTCGGATCAGGGAGTTTGGGCTCAGGGGTTTTCAAAAACAGTTGATAACCCCACCCAAGCCACCAGAGTGCGCTGGAAACGAATATGAATGCAAGAATATTTGCAGTGAATCCAAACGTGAGACCCAATCCAAGGTGGACTATCAGTATCGTGGAACCTCCCATGAATCCATATGCATAACCCCAACTAGAGACATGATCAGCATCTTCCTTACTCGTGACATATGGCATGAATGCGTAGTAAATCACATTCCCGCCAGCGAACCCGATGTTGCCAATCACAAGGCAAACAGCGAGAAACATGTAGTCAGTTCCTTCGCCAAGAAATGGGGCTAGCCCCATCATTGCAGTGAAAATGACCCCAACTATTGTGTAGGCCCAAAGGATCTTCTTTTTGATTTCTATTCTATCGGCGATGGCACCCAAGACTGGACTTACAACCGCTACGAACAAACTGGAAACTCCCAGTACCAAGGCGTAAAAGGAATCTCCTGTCTGAGTCCCCGTTGCGGTATTGTACATGCTAGCAGTCAGTGCAGGTACGACGACCGTTAGAACGGTCAACGCAAATGCTTGATTAGCCCAATCGTACCAATACCACGCTTGCAGGGCACTTTTTTCTTCATCATTTTTCGCCACGCTGGTCGACGCAGAGAGGATGCTCATAGCCGTTGCAAATGAGCCTGAACGTTTGAAAGGTCCTACAATGGACCAATTCCTCACTACACGATTTTTCACCTATGTTCAATACAAAGAAGACAGACGACCCCTCATGGTGGCACCCTTGATGGAAAGAACCACCCCCCCGAAACGGCTACATGAACTGATCAAGGCTCCAGAGAACCTCCCATCCTCCATAGAAAGAAGGGAGTCGTGGGATGCCACAAAGCCCGCGACAGTCTATCTGACTCCGGAGGTCCTTCCGGATGGAACACCATGCACAGCTGCAACAGTGATATTGAGGACGAAAGGTTGTACATGGTGGTGGAAATCAGGTTGTACATTTTGCGGGTATTTCAATGACGTCAGAGATGATGTCACAGCGGAGGATATGCTTTCCCAATGGTCCGATGCGAAGAGAATGACGAATGATTTCGAGGGCTGCAAAATGGTAAAGGTCTACACATCTGGAACGTTTTTCGAGGACAGAGAGAACCCGATAGATTGGCAAGAGACAGTACTTCGTGAGACATATGAGATGAACCTACATCTAATAATAGAGGCACAAGCACATCTGTGCAAGGATGACAAGCTATCATGGGTTTCTTCAATTCACCCAGGATGCACCGTTGCAATCGGCCTGGAAGCATACGATGATGCTGTTCTGAGGTTCCATGTCAACAAGGGATTCAATCTAAAGACTTGGCATGCAGCAGTTGAAAGATTGAGGAAGTATAAACTTAGAGTCAAGACATACCTCATGTTCAAACCCCCTTTTATGTCAGAGGGAGATGCTCTTTCACATTCAGTTAGATGGATTCAGGAGGTCTCTCAACTTAGCGATGAGGTGTCTATAAATCCCATGAATATACAGAAGAAAACCATTGTAGACAGAATTCACAGAAATCGAGAATATAGGCCGCCTTGGCTTTGGTCGCTTGTCAAGATGATCCAGGAAAGTCACAATGCAGTGAAAGAATCTAGCTGTAGAGTAATTGTTCATCCGACAGCAGGAGGAAAGATCAGGGGGGCGCACAATTGCGGTAAATGCGACAAGGAAGTGGTTGCAGCGATTGAGAGGTACTCCGTATCCTCAGAAATAGACGAATTTTCAGACTTGAGTTGTGAATGCCAGTCTGTATGGTTAGACGAAATTAATTCCGATATCCTCACGCCAGCCCAGTTTGGGACAGGGATTTCGAGACGCGGTAGCCCCCTAAGGTCGATGCTTGCTCCATGAATACTCGCCTCATCTCGCCCAAGGCTTAAGGACACAATGAAAGTGGTCAGAGCACCCGAAAGGGTGGGTTCGTGTCCATATGGCTAATTCCGATCCAAGCGTCGATGTTTTCATGCAGGCAAATGCAGAGCCGAAATCTTCCTGGCTGCTATTGGTGCTTGGTTTTATCATCGTATTACTTTCACTTACAATACACTCCATTGTCTTCCCTGGTCAGAACTTGCCTGTTATCTCAGATCTCGAAACTTTCGGCTCACTTCAGGGACAAGTATGGATATTTATTCTGGGAATGCTGGTAGGGACTATGATGATCCTATCGACTCTGTTGACAGAGGTAACGAGGGAGTGAAAACATGTTCATGGATATACAAAGCCTCTTGATTTTCTGGGGGGTGCTGGTAGGGTTCTTTATTCTCACGAGCCGAGGGCTTGGCGTCTTGGGGGATGTATTGAGGCCGACAGGTCTGTTCTTGCTTGAGAAAGCCCTTGGCCCAGCAATCGATTTCGCTGAGGGGAAACCCGGCTCAGCAGCGCGGGCGTGGATCATCCTAGGAACGCTTTGGCTGTTCGTGTCAATCTGCTTTACCTTCCTCGGCGTTTGGGTCGGTCATGATCCATATGCTTTGATTTCCTTGTCGGGTTGGGGCTACAGTCCATCGTCACCCACCCTGATATCTGCTGGTACAGTTGCTGGATTGTATGGGTTCATCGGGATGGTGATCATTGGCTCATCATTCCACGTTCTACCGATACTCTGTGGAACTCCGGGAGGACTGCCAAGCGAGAGGAACGGCACTCTGGTCTCAACACCTTGGACAGTGGGTGTTCTGATATTGTTCATTGCAGCCCACAATCCCACCCCGTTTGGAATCGATATAACATTAGTCGGTGTAGCAGTAATGGCGCTTGCCTATGGTGCAGTCTTGGTAAATCTACTATTGACACTTGCTAATAGAACTCAGAGTCCCAAAGAACCGGGTTGGCTCCTGATCCTAGCTTTCATCGCCGGACCTGCATCCCTCATTGCGTCCTCGATAACAAACGGACCCTCCTTGCTGGCAGATCCATGGCTTGTAACCAAGCTACTCGCAGTTCCTTTCTTCCTTTGGTCCGTAGCAGCCCTTTCGCTATATTCAGCAGCGATAGGCTCTAATTCCCCTCTTTGGTCCAGAACTCTGAGTGGAACCCTGCTCGTTGGATTGATCATAACTTCATCCGCCTACCAGAGCCTGGATGGAGGTTTGTTCTCTGATTTGATAACTCAAGTATCTGCTGTACCAGACGTTTCAGATTCAACTAGGATGTTTGGCACCTTTCTGATCGCTCTTTCATTAGCTCCCATGATTGCCCTGTCTGCAAACATAATCGGAACGGTTCGGGCCGGTGGGAAATCACCAGAGATTACCAATGGAATGGCGATCCTGGTCACCTCCTCAATGGCATTGGTAATTCTTTGGCTACTGAATTATGCGTTCAGATCCCCATCTATCGCGGGCTTGAATACTTATGAGCCCCTATTGGGAACGATTGAGCTAATGACTCTCTGGCTTTTCTTCATACCCATGGCTATGGGGATACAGCTGCATCTCTATCCATCGATTACAAAGAGATCGCTGCCGTCCCCAGAAAGAACTAGGATTGGATATTGGATGTTTGTAACCGCTACATCTGCTGGACTGATCTGCATGCTAATCTCAGAGTCGATCAACATATCAACATCCCAACTTGAAGTAGAGTTCAACTCAACACTGTCAGACAGATTCGCGGTTGTCGGTTCAGTCATCTTCTATGGTGCGGTTATTGCCATTATACTTCATACTGTCAATGTTTTGAGAGGGTTATTTCACGGAAGAATACAACTTGAAAGCTCAATGTCAGATATCAGAAAAATAGAGACCTTTACGATAGCAGAATCAATAACGATTCGCTCGATTCTGACGGCCGGTGCGGATGTGGACACTATGTTGGTTCCAGTATCTGATACCGAAATACCGGGCGCTCCTACCGAATTGTAAAAATCGGTAGATTGTTGACAATCAAGCCTTAGGGTCAACCATGAGGGTGGGCCTCGTAGGCAAGCCAAATGTTGGCAAATCAACAGCATTTTCATCACTTACCAGCACGTTGGTAGAGATAGCTGATTACCCCTTTACAACCATAGAACCCAATATTGGGATTGCATGGATACCAGTGCCAGATCCATGCAGGTGTGCTGACTTACCCACTAGGACCTCAAAAAGCCAAGACTCACAGGGGGATGGTGGAGGTAGCACATGCAATCCAAGGACAGGTTCTTGCAAAGACTTTCGACGTTTAATCCCAATAACACTGGTTGACGTCGCAGGCCTCGTACCAGGAGCGAGCGAGGGAAGGGGGAGAGGGAACCAATTCCTATCAGACCTGTCGCGATGTGATGCATTGATCCAAATTGTAGATGGATCAATGTCAACCGATTTGGAGGGGAATCATTCAGAGCCATTAGCCTCGACTCCTATTGACGAATACAACTTCCTAACCGAGGAGATCGAACTCTGGCTCGCTGGCATACTCAAACAAGGCTGGTCCAGAGGAGCCCGTAGAGCCCAATCTGGAGGTGAGAGGGCCCTATTAGACCTCATTACTAACCTCATAAGCGGCCTAGGTGGCACGGAAAAGGACGCAATTCTTGGCCTACAGGCCGCGAGGGAAATCGCATCTGACAACCAGCCATGGGACTGGGGCGATACTGTGATCAGAAGGATGGCATCTGAAATAAGACGTTCAATGTTCCCAGTGGCTGTTGCAATAAACAAGGCGGATAAGGTAGAGCCCAACAAATTAAAATCAACTATCAAGGATTTTGAGGATTTGAGCCTGCTTTGCCTACCGACATCAGCGGAGGTTGAACTTGCATTGAACAAAGCGAAAAAAGCGGGTTTGATATCGTATTCAGTTGGGGATAGCCCCGCTAAATTCAACCTAGAACCTCAAAATAATCCCTCAGATTCACAGAGAGGCATTTTGGAGAAGATACAGAATAAGATGTCAAGTATTGAAGGCGCTGGATTGGTTGATCTCTTGTCACAGGTCGTTTTTTCTAGTTTGTCGAGAATTGTCGTCTATCCAGTCTCTGACGAGGGAAGGTGGACTGACGCAGAAAACAGAATCCTTCCGGATGCCATATTGCTCCCACAAGGATCAACCGCCAGGGACCTTGCATACGCGGTGCACACTGACTTGGGCAATGGTTTCATCAGGGCAACTAATGCAGTTTCAGGCAGATCAATACGAGGGGACTCAGAATTGTCCATGTCTGACGTAGTCAAGATACACTCTAAGTCATAGGCCAATTATTGTTCACACTAACAGGGGTTTCCCGATTGTAGCACTAATGATGTTGCACTTAGCCAAAGAGGGAGCCCAGGCCTTCAAACCCGGAGTCATCCTCCTCTTCCTCTTCAGCAGCTTCCTCAGCTGGGGCTGCTGCTTCAGAGGATCCACCACCAGATCCTGCGGCGGGGGTCGCCGCGGCCACTGGTGCTGCGATTGCTGTGGACATCGCTTCCTCAATGTCAACCGACGCAAGTGAGGCAACTAGCCCCTTGACTCGCGCAGCGTCTACATCTACTCCTGCGGATTCGAGAACCGCAGTAATGCCCTTTTCGTCAATCGTCTTTCCTGCTGAGTGCAGTATCATTGCAGCGTATACATACTCCATTTCTTTCACCTTTTTTTATCCAAAGAGGTCACCGAGTCCTCCGAACCCTGCATCCTCCTCTTCCTCCTCTTCCTCTTCTTCGGATTGAGAATCCGAATCACCTTCGTCAGATGAGGAATCTGACGAATTACCGCTCTCTGTTGAGATCGAAGTGCTTTCATCTAGCATGGCGACGATCTCTTCGTCAAGTGCGATGGAATCTAATTGACTAGCAAGCCCTAGGGCTTGGGATTTTACTTTAGAGAGAATCAATGCTGAGGTTTCATCATTGATTATCGTGGAATTAACTGCTACGGAAAGTGCCTCACCCTTTGCTTTGGCTATCAAGGAAGGCATCGTCTGAGGAGTGAAGTACGTTATTTGACATGCAAGATTGAACGCACTAGAAACAGCGCTAATCAGATCGTTCCTCACATCCTCCGTATTGATGTCTAGGTCATCCGCCATCAAGACAAGGCCATCCTCCATGGCTCCTGTGAGTATAATCCCTATTTCGATGGGATTTATGTCCAGTTTTGAGAGCATGATCCCGAGATCTGCGGATATCGGCTGGCCCTTTTCCACAGCCGTGACAGTCTTTTGAATTGCGACTTTGCCCTTGTCGATCTTAGCTGGTATGCCAACGGCATTGAACTCTCCAACAATAGGGCCAGGACCGAACGGAGTCGGACCCTTTTCCACGACGATGTCCATCGGAGCAAGCTCCCCTTCCTTTGCCGCACGACCTTGGCGAGTTTTCGATAGTTCTGCGCTTAGCTCGAAAGCGTTCATTGAATTAGTGTGAACAATAGCGGGTTGGGTTGAAGATTCAAACAGCTGTTCTAGGGTTTCGGAGTCTTTCCCGGATGACTCCCATGCCCTTCTAATGAGGGTTTTTTTGGCCATTGTGATGGTTAACTTCGATCTCAATGAGGCGCGCATGTCGAGCATGTTCTTGCCAGGAACGCCATCTATGTCCACGATCCCTATCACTCCATCTGATCCAAGGATCTCAACCAACTCGTCAACTCTGGTCCGCTTCCATGGAGCGACTTTTGGAGAGATCAAGATACCACCTCTAACTTCACAGACGGGCCCATTGAAGTCTTGATATAGCATGACCGTATGTTCATGGAACCACGCTCCAACTTACCGATGACTCTGTTCCAGACTGCTAATGCGTTTCTCGTTAGTTCCTCTAGAGTCTGGTCTTTGGTACCGAATGCTGCGTGGAAAGTCATTCGATCTCTTGACCTCACGATGGTCGTGTCGCTGAGGCCAGCAGCCATCATCCCCGGGTCTAGGTTCGGAGGCACAGGACGAGGCATTTTCCCCCTCGGCCCTAGCACTATCCCGAGATAGCGCCCTACTGTTCCCATGTGGGGGATCTCGGATAGGAAGAAATCCATTTTGTTTGCCAACTTTCTGGCTTTCTGCCTGTTTCCACCAAGATCTTCGATTGTTGTGGGATCAATAATCTCCAGACCTGCGGCTTGTGCCTTGGTAGCCATCTCTCCACCGGCGAACATTGCGATTTTTACGGATCTGCCTCGTCCAGCCGGTAGCCGAACCTCTTCCTGGATTCTGTTTGCTGGATTCTTCAGATCCACGTCCTTGATGGTGAAAGCTATTTCTAGGCTTTCTGTGAACTTACGCTCTTTCGAAGATCCGATTGCGGATTCTATTGCATTTCTCAGTAATTCTTCCATGTTATTTTTCACCCCTGCGGTCTGCGAGGCTCACCTCTCCCGCAATTCGTGTTTCCCCTATGCAAAATGCTCGTTAAATCTCCCTTCCTTTGTGGCCTTGATGGCTTCTCTGGCGTGCATGCCCTCTACCTTGATTCTCATGGCAACACATGTGCCCATGACTTCTCTGCACATTGCGGAGATATCTGAGCCTGTTAGTTTGGATTTCTGCTTTCCAACAACTGACTTGATCTGCTCAATGGTGATATTCTCAGTAGCGCTATCGACATCACCGTTGCATTTCTTCAGACCCAATTCTTGAAGGATCAGATGAGGAGTTTCATTACGGTCGGACATCACAAAACACCTCGTCGCGGTTCCGGCCCACCTACTCTTCCTTTATGAGCGTGATGCAAACCAGAACGACCCTTTCACTCCACTCGTTGTGTCACCCTTACTTGATCGGCCCTGACTGTCAATGCAACGGGCACCAGTGCCTCGTAGAGCTCCACCGTCACTTCTTCCTTCGATTCTGTGACCCTGACTACACGTGCTGATTGGCCTCGGAAGGCCCCACCCGTGATCTCAACTATGCAACCCTCCTCTATGCCAGCAGTGGCTGCCTTAGGCTCAAGGTACGGGAGTACATCCTCGAGTGGCGATTCCCCATCGAGTACCTTCCTGCAGTTCTTCATGGGCGTGGTGCTCATCCCGGTTCTGCCGATCACCTTCTCGACGTGATGCTTGGCAGATGCTTCTACGAAGACATACCCCTTCATGTGTTGTGGTTGCAATACGCTGAATATCTCATCTTGGATGTCCTCTAGCGATCCAGTCCCTGAGAGCCTCGCCCTGATCTCCTTCGCGACATTCTGCTCCTGACCTATCGAGGTTTTTAGGATGTAAAGGAAAGAGGCGACGTCACCGTATAACTCGCTCAGTCGTGGCATTGAGTACTCCTTTTCACCAATCCTCCCGGGGTCTATCCATTCACAGTTTTTGTAAATCGTTTTAGCCGAAATGTCGGCCTTGTCCCCCAAGAAGAGCAGCGGAGTGACCTCGACTAGCCTTGCAGGTGCGCTGGAGGTTTTTCCGAACGAGATACCACGTGCAGCACCTGATCTGACGTATGTGAGCGCATCAGCTTCGATGCCTGTACATTCTGATATTCTTGAAATTACTGCTTCGATGTCATCTGGGTCACCGGCTCCATATACCCCGTCCCAGGCACCTGGGAGATCTCCGATATCGTCTGATCTTTGCATCAACAATACTCTATCTTCTGACCGAACAAAGGCTACAAACGCTTCTGACATGCAAATCACCCCACTCTTAAGACCCGGTTAACCATCCAAAGAAAGATGGTAAGGCATTGTCCATGAGGGCCAACACGACGAATCCAATAGCCCCAAGAACGAACATCCCAATTCCACAGACGATTACCGTCTGCCTAAACTCCAACTTGGAAGGCTTCTTTGCCATCTTCAGGATCCTTGCTGTTGATCCTGTTTGCAGTCTACGTACTCGTCCCTCAATCTCATCCTGCCATGTTTGAACACGAGTTTCTATTGGTCCTCTTTGACTAGTCTCGATGGCCATCACTTACACCTTGGGTGAAGCGGCCGATCGATGGAGTCCATTTAAGCACGCCGACTTCAACCGCCCCCAAATCTCATCCAATGAATTGTATCGATCTAGCCCGCGCATCAACGAGGTCCGTCCTCTTCCTAGAGCCGTGAATCTGTTCGCTTCGGACTCCAGTTAACACAACTAGGACCCTAACATACCCCTCGTGTTCCGAGGCCTCAGTAGTTGCACCCCAAATGATTCTTGCATGGGGGGCAATCCTACTGCCGATAATCTTGGCACATTCTTCTGCCTCTCCGAGCGTCAAATCGTTGCCTCCCACGACATTGATCAGTGCACCTTTAGCATCACTTACGTCCAATTCTAGCAACGGCGAGGATAGAGCCTCATCGGTTGCGATCCTTATTCGATCTCCGCCGGTAGCTTCTCCATGTCCTATCATCGCTACACCACCACCATTCATCATTACGGACCGAAGATCCTCAAAGTCCAGATTCACAATCCCCTCCTTGGCGATCATGTCGGACACTCCCCTTATGCTCTGCAACAGGAGCTCGTCAGCCACCCTGAAGGCTGCATCAAGGGGTAGATCTCTTACACCTTCGACAGACAATAATTTCTCATTGGGGAGTACTATGACCGTGTCGCATACCTCGGTGAGTCTCTCAAGCCCCCAATCCGCATTCTGTTTTCTAGTCGAGCCTTCTGAGGAAAATGGGTAAGTCACAATTGCAATGGTTAAGGCCCCTGCAGACTTACAAAGTCTGGCCACTACGTGGGCCGACCCAGTGCCAGTGCCACCACCCAACCCAGCAGTAATGAATGCTAGGTCACAGCCTTCGACTTCCTTGGCCAACATCGGCTCAGATTCAAATGCTGCTTGCTCTCCTTTTTCAGGGTCTCCTCCAGCCCCTCTCCCCCGAGCAGTCCTTCCAATCAGCATTTTTTCTGCAACGTTGACACGTAATAGGTGCTGAGCGTCGGTATTTACAGCCAAGCCCCGAACTTTTTCTCTGTTGAACAATCCTTCTGAACTCAATCTGGCGATTGTGTTTGATCCACAACCCCCGCAACCAAACACCCTGATGTTGGGTTGGAGGGTTTCCAGCAGCCTCTCTAAATCTTCGTCATTAGAAGCCCCATCATTTGGATGTTCTTCTGGAGAAGGCTCTTGCTCCGATAATCTATCTATGAGGTGCTTCACGATACCTTGTCCACATCAACAGCAGAATAACGATTCCCCCCACAACGATTCCTAACAACTCAATTTGTGATGATATCGAAATCCTCCGAGGCTCCTGACTGTTCAACACCGGTTCAAATAACTAGGGGGGATCCTCAAGCCAACATGACAACAGACCTCAGAGGGTGGATTGGAGGTTCTGCGATACTGGCATCAATGTGCTGCCTGCCGTCTGTTATATGGGTTCTCTTTGCTGGGAGTTCCGCGATAGTCGCTGCAGATCAATTGTCGAATAGTCTGTACTACTCATGGGCAAGGTGGGCTTTGTATGCTGCCTCGCTTTCGATGTTGTCGTACGGGCTAATCCTCTTTTTCAGGTCAAAAGGGATTTGCACGCTCGATGACGTCTCGAGGGAGCGAAGAAGGGTAATCAACACGACACTGGCGACGTTTACCATCTCCATACTGTTCTATTTGGTTTGGAATTACGTCGTTCTGGAAATTGCAGGGATCGCGGTTGGCCTACCTTGGGAGGATTCAGCCTTCTGGAATTGACTGGATTAACATCGCTCTCGCTGAAAGGAATCTCGTTACAAATGTGTATAATCCACCGTACGCGGAGAAAACGACAGCCAAACCAAATCCATTCATTTGATCAAGCCCTAGCATAGCATACCCACCGACATCCCCTGGTATGACTACAGAGAAACTGACAAGATCGGCGGCATGGAGGCCCGCTAGACACATTCCAATAATCGTAATCACCATCCTGTCCGCTCTAGAGAAGCCGCCGTAGATCCTACCGAGCCCTACTGACTGGGCTTGAGTGCCCATGTATGACCCCATCAGTGTGAGTAGTGCCGCTCCAAAACCCAAAGAAGGACCAACCCCAAAATCTGAGTTAAATCCAATAGCGACGATTATTCCTACATCGACCACACGATCAATGGTATGGTCCAGGAAGTCCCCATAGGGACCAGCATTGCCTTGATGCCGTGCAAGATCCCCGTCTAGAGCATCCATGACCCCCGCCAATCCAATCATCAAGATTGAGCCAAAAATCAGGAGAGCGCCGGAGGAATCCATGGAAGCATTGGCAATCATCCAAAACGAGACACAGGAGACAACCAGACTAGACCATGTTAGTATGTTTGGGTCTGTATCCCCCAATTTCACGATTATGGGGTGAGTCAGACTCGACCATCTTTTTCTCAAGCGCTCGAACATCACAACCCTCCGATATCTTCGGCCCAATCCAACACGGATGAAGATTCGGTACCATCCAATTCCGAACCTAGGGATTTTTCAATCAAATCACAGATTTCCTCCGGCCCTGAGAAAGTGGTGTCAAACTCGATCCATGGCACATGGTCAGGTCCCATCTCATTCCATGGGCCACCAAGTAATTCCCACTCTACATTATCGTTAATTTTCCATTCCGGGTACCCCCTTTGGCTCAAACGGGACCTGAGTATTTCTGGGGCGCACCTTAGCACTATGACTAAGTCACAGGGGAGGTAATGAGATAGATGCCCCTCAATCACGGTCGTATTTTCTGCCGGCTCCTGCCATTCTTTTTCCAAAGCAGAAGCTAAAGATTCAATGTCAATTTCTTTGGCACCGAACTCATCATCATGGGAGCCCAGATAACCTTTCTCGGCTGCCAGATCAACGATCTTGATTACCGTGAACCTAGCGGATAAGATGGAAGCAACCGTAGTCTTTCCGACGCCCGGGGTCCCAGTAAGGCCAATCCTCATCATCAGACCGTTGTGGTTAAGGATGTAAAAAGGGAATGCAGATTTGCTGTTGTGGTTGTAATGCAATCTGAGAATTTGTTGAGAGTTGAGAAGTGATATACTAACAAATAGCACCGAGTTGGATTACTCAATTCGTGGAGAATTACAATGTACCCCTCGGGTATGACACGATCGTCGGGATGGATGCTTTTGCATTCGGTTTTCTGAAATGAAACCCTATAAGTAGGCGCAAAAGATGCCGTTGTGTTTTTGAGGTCCGGCCGTCCATCTACTGTTTGAGAGTGGGATTCAGTGAGGTAATTATGGGGGACGAGTGGTGGAAAAGCGATTCTGATGGTGAACAAGATGCAGATGCCCCCAAGAGTTTGAGGATACAAAAAACCACCAACTACACTTTGGAGGGAGGGGTGAACAAACTACCTAATTCTGGTACAAACCAAGTCTGGGGCCAGGCGAGCCCAGAGCAAAAGTCCAGCGTCCCAACGATAGCTTGGTTCCTGTTCGGAATGATCGGACTACCATTTGTTCTATTATTGATATCAGAATTCACCCCACAACCCAATTACGATTTTAATGACTATGAACTTGTAAGCAACGAAAAAACAGAATACACAATTGTGGAAGGCGACAATCTCACGGTCTATTCATTTGGCGTCCCTAGTAATTTCCAGTCTTCATATGATGGCTACGATTTTTGGGAAATATGGGCAGACTCCCCCAGCTGGTGGATGTCGATCAATTCAGATACTGGCCAATTTGCGAGTTCCGAGGCGGATGACGGAGGATACACTTGGTTTGAACCCAGTTCTGTTGAATTTTTTGAAGAAGAAGATGATGGCACTATCCTATGGACCCTCGATGAGAGTGGGTTGCTAATTGCCACAAATACCGATGTCGAATTTTTGTCCGCATACTACTTCTCGCAGAATTACCCGAATGAACTCACATCGGCATTAACCTGCTTTATTTGGCCTGTTGTTATGATTGGAGGAATCATATGGGGATTTGCTACAAAAAGAAGGTCTTTTGCCTACGGAATAATGTCCGCCTTTGTCTTGGCATTAGCGGCATTCTTCCTGTTAATCTTCGCGCTGGCAACAGCGTTCTGAAGGAATCAAGCACGTAGGAAATCCACCACCCGACTAACCACTTCCTCGTCCCTCAGGATTCGTCGATGGCCCAGCCCAGAGGCGATATACAACTCACTACCCTCCACCATGGTGTTGAATTCAATTGATTTGCTAACGTCTGCATCCTCATCATCTTGGCAATGTATTATCAAGACCTCAGAATTCAAGTCTTTCGAGACGATGCACGGATCGAATGAATTCGGATCAGCGTTGTATTTCTCGCTGGCCCGGTCTATCAATAGGTCAGTGTACTTCTCAACGGACAGGCCGAACATTTCGGTGAAGCTCTGAAACAGACTCCTGACTTTGGTAGCGGGGATGCTGATGGTGACTATCTTCTTGAACTTCAATCCAAACCTAGGACCATTCAGAACGGCAATGGCCCCGATGGAATGACCAATGACGTAATCAAAAGGACCATGGTGGGCATATACTTCCGAGATCGCATCAAGAAACTCGGGAAGTGCGGTGTGTCTATCATCAGATTTTCCATGGCCTGGTAGGTCGAAAGCTGTGACATCCAGCCCGGCATCATGACACGATTGTGCAATCGCATGGAATTGCCCGGCTCTCCCATTCCAGCCGTGAACGAGAAGCACCCTTTCACCCTCAGCTTCCATTCTATAGATTTCAATATCAGCCTCCGGTCTTGACATTCTCAGTGTTGAGATGTCTGATTTCGTGATATACTCCTTCTCCCTCTGTGGAACATTGAACTTAATGGGTTTGTAGAAGAAGTATTCCAGAACCCGCAATGTGATCCTGGTTGAGATGATGTCAATCATCTTCACGGAAAATATCAACCAGCGGGGGAGTAGGTAATACCGATTGACTATTTCCTTCTCAACCATGAAGCCCACCCACACCAAGATCATATGTCTCGATAGTACTCAACTGCTGAATCCTCCAACTGTTTGACTATCTCTCCCTCATCCAGGGTCAGAGTGACACCATTTCTGCGGACTGACCTCCCCCCAACGAAAACGTCCATACACTTCGCATCAGAATAGAGCAAGTTTGCCAAAAGCCTTCGACCATCCTTACCTATCGGCCTCATTCTGATGTCAGACAGGTCCCATGACACCCAATCCTTGGAACCCTTTGTCGCCAGCATCCAAGTTTCCTCAGGATCTAGAATCGTGGCATCCCAGTGATCGTGTCTTTGTATCATGCTGGCTGCCTTCGCTTCTTTTCTGAGGTCTAGTGAATTATTGCTCGCAGCACCGTCTGTACCGAGTCTCACATCAGCGCCTGCTTCCTTCATTGCGGGATAGGACATGGTCCCACCACATGCCAACTTTTGATTTGATGTTGGGCAGTGCACACACATAGCAGAGTGACTGGCTAGGATCCCCATTTCCTTTTTGGTGACCCAGCCGCAGTGAGCGCAAACGGTCTTTTCTGTGAAGTATCCTATCGAATCTAGATATTCAATCGGGTACATTCCTTTCTCTTCATGGCAGTTGACAACCTCTTCTCGAGTCTCACTGGTGTGAATGTGCAGGGTCGAATCATGCCTCCTCGCAAGATCGCTACCCCTCATCAGGACTTCCTCTGAGCATGTGTAGACGGCATGCGTGGCGACACCGTACTCAACTCTTCCATCACCCAGTGGGCCGGTAGAGAGCAATGATTCCAACCTTCTCAAGGTAGTCAGATCCTCTGACCCACCTTCGCTCGGGGGCCAAGTGGTTGTTGGGCCACAAACTATCCCCCTTATCCCGGATTCATCCAAGACTGGACCTATGCTCTCAGGAAAGTGGTACATGTCACATGCAAAGGTCGTGCCTGTAGCGATCAATTCCGAAACTGCGGCTGAGGCACCGATACTGACGAGTTCTTTGGTGACCTTTTCCTCGGTAGGAAATATTGATGTTTTCAACCATGACATCAGGTCCAATCCTTCGCCCATCCCCCGATTGAGCGTCATTGGAAGATGGGTGTGCCAATTCTGAAGTGAGCGTGTGAAGAGGCGGTCCTTCCCGTCAACGACCTCGGATACGTCCTCATCTCCCTTGCTCTCTTCCCAACTCCCATCCTCATAGAGTAGGAAATCCCCTCTTCTTGTACTGAATCCGTCGTATAGCCATGTGTCCGTGATGCGTCTGACACCAGCCTCCATGTGACCTGGAAGGCTATCTTTCGCTTAAGTCCGTGGTCGACGCCTAGCAGCATCCATGATCCCGCATCGGGGATATGATGAATTGAACTTTGTCGACGCCATCTGTCTGTCTGATTCCCTGTATCATGTCCTTTATGGAGGAAACCTTTCCATTGAGTTGCATCGTATCCACACAAGAATGTGAAAAGCTCAGGCAGGAGTGTTGGTAGCTGTGCACATTGACCTCACCGATGTGCCTGTATTTCTCAAGGTGCTTGCCGGACTCGTGTTGGAAATAGATTACCATCGTACCCTCTGCTACGTCCCCCTCGTCCATGTTCTCCAGATCCCCGCTTGTTATCTGCTCGTTGTAGTTCAAAGCAGCGTCTCTCAAGAATCGACTCCTGTTTTTGTAGCCCGTTTCCTTGGTCATTGAGTCAAGCCTCTGTGCGAATTCTGCATCTGCGCTGAACGTAATTATCTGTGACATGTCCATCCGATAATAGTCGGTATAATAATAATTTTGCAAAATATAATTGTTAACATATCTTAAATAGTTATTATCAAGCCGAAAGACCATGAAAAGCAATAATGCAGTTAGACCGCTATTGGTTGCTGGCCTGATGGTACTTTCGAGTTTGGCGGGATGCATCAGCACAGACGATGCCGCTACAGACGATAGCAACACAGATGATACCCCCATCGCCATTGACAACACCACGACGCCCGTGGAGCCGGTTATTTTCGGGAATGTGATGGTCTCGACATACCACGTTGGTGAGTTGGCAAAGGCCGTAGGAGGAGACAACATCGTTGTCGAATACATGAGCCAAGATAACATCCCAGTACATGACTATGAGCCGTCATTGACTGATCTGGTGAGATTGCAGAATTCGGACCTATTCCTGTACCACGGCCTCAACCTGGAGCCATGGGTTGAATCCACATTGTCGTCCATGGAGAATGCACCTCCTCACTACATGACCCACACCATGCCAGATGGCGAAGCAACAGTAGACTATGACTCATTCCTTGTCTCAAATCTGTGTGACCTCATGCTAGAGGGTCCTTTCGAGTCTGTCACGATGGGAATGATGCATGACGACCACGACGACCATGAACCACCCGGGTATTCCCAG
>DAGH01000015.1:0-15086 GCA_002495675.1 Euryarchaeota archaeon UBA182
AAAATAAAATAAACAAAAAATAAAAATTCTTTAATATCTTGGAACATTTGGGTCGACTTCTCTAGACCACCTATCAATACCGCCCTCAAGATTCGATATGGCCCCATTGAAATCATCTAGACTTGAAAGATAATTTACGACTGCAGCAGACCTTACTCCTGAGTGGCAGTACACAATTATCGGCAAATCACGGGGCAGTTCCTCTATTCTGGACGGAATTTGCAGGTGCTCTATCCTCGCAGAGGTCCCTTTTATGGTAGCAATAGATTCTTCAATTTCCCTTCTAACATCTAGTATGAAAACCTCATCCCCTCCCAAAATCATCCTTTCAAGCTCCTTTGGGGTTATTTTCATGTCGATTTTAGGTTTAGAAAAATTCGAATTAGTTTTGCCACGAGTGCTACTGAACTTGAGAATACGGGATTCCATTTTCAGGGCGTTGAAAATTAGTAATCTACCCGAGAGGACCCCTTCAATCCCTAGTAGGACTTTCATGGCCTCTGTTGCTTGTATGGATCCAATTATCCCTGTCATAGAACCCAATATGCCAGCCTCAGAGCAATTTGGCGCCAACGCGGGCGGAGGTGGCTGGGGGAATAAGTCCCGGTAATTTGGGCCATCTTGATAATTGAAAACCGAAACTTGTCCCTCGAACCTCAACACACTTGCAAATACCCATGGTATTCCCAGTGCCTCGCATGCATCATTCAGTGCATACCTTGCATCAAAGTTATCCGTACCATCTACAACAACATCAGATCCCGATATTAGCCCAGTCGCATTCTCTGGAGTCAATTTCTGCTTGAAGATCTTTATTTTCACAGTTGAATCGATCTTGCTCATCCTTTCAAGTGCAGAATCAACCTTTTTCACACCAACGTCCTTTTCTGAATGTAGGATCTGTCTCTGCAAGTTCGAGATATCCACTTCATCATCATCAATAATTCTAATTTCTCCTATCCCAGCTGCTACCAAATACAAAAGCGCAGGACTCCCCAATCCTCCTGCTCCAATTACCGAAACGACTGATTTTGAGAACCTTATTTGGCCGGATAAGCCAATCTGGTCAAGCACTATATGTCTGTCAAACCGTTTCAGTCGTTGTTCATCCATGGAATCAAAACCCGGGGGAATAGAGTCTAATGATACAAACTGTGAGGCTCAACCTCCCCCAGATGACGGTCATTTTTCTTGAGTGCAGGGGCGTGGGAGATTTGCCAGTCAGGCTTGTTAACAATCTATGAATGAAATTCTGCTGCAGAGCACTCTCTGGTTTCTCGATTCCAAGCAACCAACGTTCTATGTCAGTAAGGATGCAATATCCATCCCTGGTACGCCAAAGAATCTCAGTCGCGCAGTATACTAACACTACGGCCCACAGGATGGAATCCCATGGAGCTAGCCACCCGAATCCTACCAGCAGAGTCACAAGGACATGTGAAGAGTAGAATAACCAAGCCAACAACCTTCTTGGAAGTGTGGCATTCGTTTTTCGATCATTGAACGATAGGGTTTCCATTTCATCAACTCAATGTTGCGATTCCAACCATCGCTCTGCGTCTATTGCCGCCTGACATCCCATTCCAGCAGCAGTGATTGCCTGTCTGTATCTGGTGTCTACTACATCCCCTGCCGCGAAAACCCCAGGCACACTAGTCATTGTATGCTTCTGGTGTAGGATGTAGCCCTCAGAGTCCGTCATCACCTGGCCAGCCAGGAATTCTGTGATTGGTTTGTGCCCAATCGCAATAAATGCTCCAGTACACGCTATCTGCTCTGTGGAGCCATCTCTGGGGTCTTCGATCAAAGCCCCTGTGAGCCCATTCTCATCTGATAACCACTTTGTGACTTGCCTGTGAGTCCTGATCTCAATTTTGGGGTGGGATCTGGCTCTTTCTAGCATGACCTTAGAGGCTTTGAAAACATCCCTCCGATGAATAATGGTCACTTTTTCTGCAAACCGTGTCAAAAAGGTCGCCTCTTCCATTGCGGAGTCCCCTCCTCCGATCACTATCACTTCCTCGTTCTTGAAAAACGCACCATCGCATGTCGCACAAGTAGAAATGCCCCTTCCCTTTTGCTCTTCTTCGCCCTCGACACCAAGCCAAGTCGCCTCAGCACCCGTGCAAATGATCAGAGACTCAGCGTTGAATTCTTGACCTTCTACCCAAATTCTGAAAGGTCTAGTCCCGAGTTCGACCTTCTCAACGTTCTTGTCCTGCACCTTCAATCCAAACCTCTCTGCCTGGGTTCTCAGCTCCAACATCATTTCAGGCCCACCGATTCCTTGAGGGTACCCAGGGAAATTTTCAATGTCTGATGTGAGCATCAACTGTCCGCCTGACATGTAACCCGCGAACATCAGAGGTTCCATCATTGCTCTGGCAGCATAGAGTCCCGCAGTGTATCCTGCAGGCCCGGATCCAATGATTATCACACTATGCGTCGTGGTCATGTCCGGCCCAAGAAGCAGGAGTCCCTTGAATATTGACACTCGCCAATCTTTCCGTGAACCCGAGATAAAGCTCAATCAATCATTGAATGCACCGCACTTATGGCCGATCTTGCATGGGGTTCTAATCTAGGTGCAATATGATGATTTTCAGCGCCGGGCCCTATGATCCCTAGACCAATGGGTTTGTTGTGCTCAATCTGGAGATTCAATAGACTGGATAAAACTGCTTGACCGATTACCAGTCCATGGTCGGTCTCCCCTCTTTCTATCACACCAAGGCATGCCACTCCGAGGATATTCTCTTGTGATAATAATCTGGAACTGGCAAGTGGGACTTCATAGGACCCGGGCACCCACACAACATCTGAGATTTGGATTCCCAGGGAATCCGCCTCTTCCTTGGCGTATTCCACCATCATCTCGACGGATTTTCTGTGAAACTCCCCACAAACAAGTGCTATTGACTTCATTTCCTTAACATCCTTTGATTTAAGCGAACTACTGTATCAACAGTCGCTTGAGTGGTCGAGTCTATTTCGATATTCACCAAAGACCCTTCTACCTTGCGACTGAGTGTCGTCCTTCGTAATGTCTCGGGGATTATATGCACCTCGAAACATCCCTCTTCATGGATACTGCCCACGGTTAATGAGATGCCGTCGATTGCTATGTAGCCCTTCTCGAATGTGTACATAGCCACCTTTTCGGAAGTCTGAATTGTCATATCACACGTTGATTCTCCGCTATCTGGATCCTTGGAATGCGATATTTCAATAATTTTTGCGACTTCCATCACGTGACCTGATACGAGGTGACCACCGACCTCCTTGCCGTAGGTGAGTGATCTTTCGTAGTTCAAGGTGTCTTGAGGCTTGAATCCCCCCAAAGTGGACCTGGCGAGTGTCTCTTCAATAATTTGGAATGATGCACGAAGCCCGGAAACCGATGTGACAGTCAGACAAACCCCCTCTAGTGAAACACTAGCACCGATCTCAATCCCGTCCAACGCACCAACTGGAAATTCTACTTCCCAATCAGCATATCCTTCCAATTTGCTCGTTGATTGAAGAGTCGCAATCCCCTCAACTATTCCCGTAAACATTTTTGTTCACTCCTCGAAAGGTCCACCCTCTTCATTCGGCCATAGGTTGAGTATCCTTGCGATTATCTTCCTCGTCCCATCGAGATCGTCGGACAGACCTTCAACTCTTACAACCCTCACGTTTGAGTATCCATGAGAAGATAATCCGTCTCTCACCGAGTCAATAGAGTGTTTCTGATCGTATCCGAGTGCGATGACATCTGGTGAGATCTCATCAAGGATCTCGTAGATTGGGACTGAGGGAGGATTGCCAACCAAAGCCCTGTCAACTGGCTTGAGGCCCTCAACCATTCTTTTCCGAAGTTCATGATTGGTCACTGGCTCATGTTTTCTCGCTCGCACGGTGTCATCATGGGCAACGACCACAACTAATTCAGATCCTAATAGCTTGGCCTGTTCTAGATAATGTAAATGTCCAGCGTGAAGTAGATCAAAGACCCCTACAGCCATTATTTTTGTCAATCAATTCACCGCCCCATTATTTCCATAATGCTCCAATAAATCATCACCTGTCAGCATGGGTATGTCGTGTCTCTCAGCATATGCCCTCGCCTCTTCAACTGGCAATGCGCCGTCACCATCGGGTTGCAACATCTCAGCACCTATCGTGCACGGCACCAACCCTGCCATGCGAGCAATACTCACGGCGAGTTCTGTATGACCTTGTCGACTTGACAAGCCACCCGGAGATTCTCTGCAGACTGGGATGTGCCCGGGGGTTCGAAACTCCCTGCCTAGGGCAATTTGTGCCTCCTGGTTGGAAAGCCCATTCTTCAGGACTTCACCGCTAAGCTCTCCAAACCTTCGGGTTGTGAGGGCTCTATCTCTATCCGTGATGCCAGTGAAGGTATCTCTATGATTGATGGAGAGTGTGAATGCTGACTTGTTGTCGTACTGCAGGTCATCGGTCTTCAGATAATCCAAAACAGGGTGCAGTTGGACTAAAGCATGATTTGTGTGGATGTCTTGGAGCCATGGAAGATCGAATTTCTCTCCGATTTCATTTCCAATTGCTAGGAACAACAACCCGCCACAGTCATTTCTCAATCTTCTCATAACCTGGGGTGTAGCGAATTGAGCTGGCCAAAGCAGGTCTGTTTCACTCTCTCTGAATGAGGAATCAAACACCATGACTGGATTGCCAGATGCGAATTCTTGAATCGCTTTTTTCAAGGCGGGGGGTCCGACTCGCATGCTAATCTGATAGCCGCTGAAGGTTCTGGTAAATAGGGTGGCGTTTCGAGATGCGAACTGAAACGAACAAGCGCAAGGAACTTGAGGGGTATACTAGTCGGGTATACGATGACCTCGACGCGCAGAGCCGTAGCCCTGCTTATTTTGGCAACCCTGATCATCCCAATGACCGCGTCTCAAATCAATCCACAGCACGAAAGGGGAGGCCTCGATGCTGCGGGAGAGTGGCAACCCCGCCATGCACTAGAGATACACGACGACTGGTGGGAAGATTGGTCCAGGGATGCCAATCAAAACAGAATAGACGACCGGCTCGAGTGGCTATTGACACAACCAGAAGAAGTTTACTCAAAATGGTGGAAGCGAGCAGAGTCTGGACAAGCCAGAGTCTTTGTTGACTACGACCACCATCCCTCCACATCAGATGTTCGAGCATTGGAATCTTTGGGCGCATCTGTGACGATGAGGCCGATTTACCTCGACAGCCTCATTGCAAACGTTCCATTAGGACTGATCCACCCATCCTCCGCCATACTGGAGCTACCAGGAGTTGTCATGATAGAGGATCTTGGTCTAGCGGAGACCCATATGAACGAGGCAGTACCAAACATGGGTGTTGAAGAAGTTTGGGCGCAGTACGGCTACGACGGTACAGGGGTCACGATTGCAGTACTTGACACAGGAGTGAGGGGCGATCACGCAGGGTTGGATGACATGGATGATGAAATAACCCTAGGCTGCGACCAACCAGACCCAGATCCATTTAACCCAAATCCAATAGAACTTGACTGCGACCCCAAGATATCTGCATTTTATGACGCAGTAATCACCAACTCCGAACAACCGGCCAGAGAGTCTTATGATTCAGGTACTCATGGATCTCACGTCGCCGGCATCGCAGCAGGTACCGGAGGAGGCCAAGAGTCTCCAGATGGATCGAGATACGTCGGGGTTGCTCCCGGAGCCTGGATAATCAACATCTTGGCGTGTTGTGATGGTGACATTCAGGACATCATAGAAGGAGCCCAGTGGGCAATTGAGAATAAGGATGCAAAGAGCATAGACATACTTACTTCATCTTTAGGAGAACAACAATTCGAGATTCACTTCGACAATGATGGCTCATCAGCATGGAGCCAACAGATGGACGCAGTCGCCGCATCTGGAATCATAACTTTCCTCTCGGCTGGTAACGAATTTGGTGGAGCTACATTTGCCGGGTGTAATACCATTGACAGTCCCGGTGATGCCAACCTGCCGATCACAGTGGCGAGCTTGGACAAGGATCTGGGCCTTGCAATTTACTCCAGTAGAGGATACACTTCCGACGGCAGGGTGAAGCCCGATGTGTCAACAATCGGGTCAAATATCATGGCACCGGATGCTGCTACCTCAGACGGCTACACCAGCAAATCGGGGACTAGCATGGCAACACCCCTAATGGCCGGAATCGCAGCGTTAATGGTCGAAGCCAACCCAGATATCACCCACGACGAAGTTAAGTCGATAATCAGCGCTGACTCAATTGAGAGAGACATACAGCTCTTAGATGACCCAGGGTTCAATGATTGCAGCATACTTGAGACCAGGCCTGACAATGAGTTTGGATACGGCCAGGCAGATCCTCTGGTATTCGTCCAATCAGCTGGAGCAATAGACTCAACCCTCAATGTGAGTATGGATTTGGTCACTCTACAGCAAATTGGGAACGAATCCAGAATTTCCGGCACCTCAACTGGAGGCGTTCCGGGGGTAGGCTATGTGGAGGTGAAAGTTGGAGGAGGAGAATGGCAACAAGCAGCTGACCTTTCTTCAAGTAATGACTGGTCATCCTGGAACGTCAAACTAACTCCGCACTCAGAGTCCGGGAATTCAACAGTATATTCCAGACTCGTGATCAATGAGGATAGGATGTCACCAGTCGATGCCCGAAGAGTAATCCTGATCGACGGTCAGATAGGCTCTGGCTCTGGAGCCGGCGGTCAGACTACAATCGGTGCCTATGTTTTCTTGATCCCTTTCTTGGCCACTGTGGCCTTACTAGGCTTTACAGCTCTGAGAGAGGACTGGGCAAACACGACCCCTGTTAAGAAGAAAGATGATGAAAACGATAGAATAGACGACGAAGCATCATCCTTAAACAAAAATCCACTGGATCCGTTTAGGACATTTGTGGCTGAGATGGGGCGTGGTGGCGCACTCACCGAGAACAAGTCTTGGAGACTCTTCACGCTGTGCATTCTTTATTTCGCCCAAGGCCTACCATGGGGATTCGCCAGTGTAACTTTTGCAGCATATCTGGTGGACAACGGCGTAGCGATAGGCGACGTCGCCATATTGTTCGCAACCGTCGCACTACCGTGGACCTTCAAGTGGATATGGGGCCCAGTTGTCGACGCAGTGAACATACCCAGATATGGCGCCAGGCGCCAATGGGTCTTGATAGCACAACTAGGTATGGTCCTCACGTTGGGGACACTGTTGTTGGTCCCAGACCTCAATGCAGAGATTGAATTGGTGACTAGGTTGCTATTCATACACAACATATTCGCCTCACTGCAAGATGTGGGTACCGATGCACTTGCCGTAGAGATTCTCCAACCAAATGAGGTAGCAAAGGCGAACGGGTTCATGTTCGCAGCAAAGCGGGCAGGGATCATTGTTGGCGGTGCCGTCCTCGGAGTCGCGGTGACGAAGATAGGTATCGGTGGAGTAATCGTAATCCAACTCGCATTACTGTCAATCATCGTAGTAGTGCCGCTTACAATGGTGGAGAGGCCCGGCGTCAAGCTATTCCCATGGTCGAAGTCAGATGATGAGTGGTGGCTCTCAATAACCGACGTGGACGGGAACGCCGAAGAGGGCCATGAAGGCACGAACCCCTGGCTCAAAGAGGATCGCTTCAGGGTTGCAAAAACAGTGGGATACACCCTCGACAGCACTAAGATTACCATATCCGCGTTTTTGGCAGTCATAGGGATTTCGACATGGATAATCGGCTTTGCGATTGATGTCTTCACAATCGATTTCGGATTGGGGGACGATCTCAGGAATGTGACAAATCCAATCAGCTACATAGCGCTTGCAATTTCCTTGCTCTTGATGGGGCTCTCCTATACAAGCGTGGCCACATCTGTGACCACCAAAGCAGTCACAAACCCGCTATCGCTGCTCCCTCCGAGCACAAAAAGAGGCGTTGCCGAGACGTCCTTCTTTCTCACGAAGGCATTCTCAGTCAGATCAGCATTCTTGTTGATTGGGCTGTGCCTCCTGTCGGAGTTGTATATCTTCGTGACGCCAATTGTCATTGATATATTCATCAACGAGGCAGGCTGGTCTCAAGCCAAATACAATGGAATAGTCGGCGGAGTAGTTGTTTTCGGGGCATTAATTGGTCAGATCGTGGGAGGCCTACTCGGCGACAGGTTCGGAGTGAGGAGGGTTGCAATGGTCGGATTTACATCATTGGCACTGGCAAATGCGGGGCTGGCATTCCTCCAATCGATGTGGGAAAATACCTCTGTGATGACCCTTTACCTCATCATTCAGGCATTTGTCGGTGGTATGGCTTGGATTTGCATCATATCCCTGAGCATGAGACTCACATGGAGTAAGGTCGGAGGAACACAATTCACCGCATACATGTCTCTGTTCAATCTCTCTGGGGTTTTCGCATACACCCTGACTGAGAGGATGATATCTGTGTTTGACTACACTTCAGCAATCTACATCGGTGCCGCACTGACATTGATCACAGTCTTCATGCTAGTGTTCATAGATGAGGATGAAACAGACAGGGTACTTGAGGGAGGCGATTCGGTGGGATTCGATGAACCGATCTCAGCTAGTACCGACTCGTTTGAGGTAACAGGAGATGAACAACCCTATGTCGCAGTTTGAGGGGCTTGATACAGAGTTCCTCTTGTTCACCAAGGATGTCTGTGGCTACTGCGTAGCAGCGAAAAATCTACTCAATAGCAAGGGACTCACATTCACTGAGGTCAACCTACAGCAAGATCACGAGCTAAGGAGTGCCCTGATCATCGAGACTGGCCACAAGACAGTGCCGATAATTTTCGACCTCAGGTCGGACGTCTCATTTGTTGGGGGCTACACCGAACTGAAGAATGCCCTCTAGACGGATCTTGCGACTCTCTCCAAGGATTGGATCATGGCAGCCTTCTGACTCAGATCAACCATGTGCCCTTTTTTGTGGCGGAATTCGTCCACCGTCCATCCTGCATCCTGAAAACATGTCAGGTGTTCTAAGGCTGCTTCGATCGGGATAATGTGGTCCCTTTCTCCGTGCATCCAGACAACTGATCTTGGCCGCGTAATGTTCAGTTTTCTTTTCAGTTCCTTGTTTCTAACTGTTTTCGTGGCGATCAATACAAGTCCAACTACTCTGTCGAAGGTATCTCTTTCACACATGGCCGAGGCTATGGCTCCACCCTGAGAGAAACCTCCCAGTATCAGTTTTCCAGGGGGTAAAAGACCTTCTAATCGGTCCATCGAGATGGAAATCTGAGATTCGATTTCAGGGTCGGAAGTCTTGGAACCTTGCTCATTCAGCCACCAAGCCCTGCCACCACTCGGATGGATAAATGGCCCTTCCGGGCATAGACAACCCCATCCACTCGGAGTAATTTCCTTTGCTAGAGGCATCATTTTGGCGGAGGTGCCAGTCATGCCATGAAGCATGACCAGATGACCCTTCAGGCCCATCTCAAATGCTCCAAGAGAATCCGATGCCACCAGCAATCATGACATCCAACTCAGTCTGACCTGTAAAACTGGCTGTTAGGGTGTATTCTCCACTGGGGGAGGGAATCGTCCCTAGGGTACCTGATTCTGAAGCCCCTGGACCCCAAAATCTCTCGAGAACCGAGGCAGAAGTGTGATCCCTTAATGTCAGAGATATCGAGGACCCACCGGCCCCTGAAGATGCATCAATCAGATAGATCATCTCGTCCCATGACCCGTCGTTCGGATGATCCTGAACTAGGAATGAGTCCTCGACATCGCCACTGGGGCCGTTATTCTCATATTCTCTGTCGAGTAAGTCTCTTCCTCGAATGAAATGAACCTCTCCTTGATGATCCGAACCGCTCTGGGCTAGTGATATTCTGAGGAGTTCGGCCCCATCTGAGTCCACTCTAACAAAGGATGTGATGAACTTAATGTCGTCGTCATAGGCGAATGTCAGGCTGCCCCCATCTGCGGAAGTGGCCTTTACGTACGCTTTTTTTCCCTCTATGTTGGCACTCGCGGTCCAATCCTTCTCAAACAGTGTGAATGACCAAGTCTTCTCAGATAATGGGAAGGATAACACCGCCTGTTCGACTCCGTTCTCAAATACTCCCAAGTTGGAGTGTGATATCCTACCCAAAAACGGGTTGTGGTTCAAAACCGCGTGTCTCCGTGCTTCCTCTTCAGATGAAATTCCCAGCATGTAAGCCGTCCCCCCCTCCTCCTGATCTACAGTGGCCACAACAAGTTTGGCAGAGTCGTCAAAAAAATCAGGCGTAGAGAATGTGAACAACCACCAATCGCCTGTCTCCCATTCTGGAACTTCTATTTCGTCTCCTCCACCCAGAATGCCTCCAGTGGCTCCCACGCACCCTTGCAATGCGATGGATAGGAATGCAATGATCCACAACGAACTTACGCCGCGCATGATGGTTCCTAGCCCACTTGTCAGAAAGGGGTTTCGTGCCCCTGATCAAATCAGGTTCCCGATGTAGCCTATTGCATCCAGGTTTGGAGCGATAACTACTGCTACAATCGACATCAACTTGATCAGGATGTTCAGGGAAGGGCCCGAGGTGTCCTTGAAGGGATCCCCGATGGTATCTCCGATGACTGCTGCGGAATGAGCTTCAGTACCCTTTTTCTCACCTTCTATGTGGCCTTGCTCTATCGCCTTCTTTGCGTTGTCCCAAGCTCCCCCCGCGTTCGCCATGAAGAGCGCCATTAGTACACCTGTCACGAGAGACCCAGCCAGAAGTCCTCCGAGGGCCGAGGAGCCGAGAGCAAACCCAACTAGAATGGGTGCTAGAACCGCGACGACGCCTGGTGCCACCATTTCCCTAAGTGCAGCTTTGGTCGAGATGTCCACGCATGTCGCAGAATCTGGCTTTACACCCTCTTTGCCCTCCAAGAGGCCGGGTATCTCTCTGAATTGACGGCGGATTTCCTCTACCATGTCCCCTGCAGCCTTTCCGACTGATGTCATTGTCATTGCAGCAACGACGAATGGGAGCGACCCGCCGATCAAAAGGCCAATGACCACCATTGGGTCATCCAAGGTAAGGTTCACGCCCGTTGCTGCTGTTTTGTAGGCCGCGAACAAGGCTAACGCAGTTAGAGCAGCAGATCCAATGGCGAATCCCTTGCCCACTGCGGCAGTGGTATTCCCAATCGAGTCCAATGCGTCGGTTATGGCCCTGACGTCATCGCCCAGCTCAGACATTTCTGCAATCCCGCCTGCGTTATCTGCCACAGGGCCATATGCATCGACCGTCATGGTCACGCCCACTGTGGCCAACATCCCCATTGCCGCCATCGCTATGCCATAGAGGCCAAGATCGCCCCCGCCCATGAACTCATTCGCACCAAAAATTCCTATGCATATGAGCAGTATTGGAAGGAAAGTCGACATCATTCCAACTGACAAGCCTGCGATAGCATTTGTCGCTGGCCCACTTTTGGACATCTCGCCTATCCTCGGGATGGCCTTGGTTTTTATACCGAAAACAGGCTCTATTCCCGTGTAGTACTCTGTCACGAGTCCGATCATTATGCCAACCAAACTACCGAGGATAACGGCATACATTGGCTCAAACCCAGTATTGAGGCCGAATATCTCGATTGCACCAAAACCCCCAGCCCAGAAAAGAATCGCCCCGATGAAAGTGGTATTCCTCAGAGCAGCGGCGGGGTCACTTCCATTTTTCAGCACGGCCATAGAGAAAATTCCGATAATTGAGGCCATGTAGCCTACCAATCCCAACAATATAGGAAGAAGGACATAATCCATTGTGTTGGAGGATAATGTGAGGTTCTCTGAGCCTTGGGCTATAACCATTGCAGCGATTATTGATCCCACGAATGACTCAAAGATGTCTGCTCCCATCCCCGCTACATCTCCTACGTTGTCTCCGACGTTGTCTGCGATAACGCCAGGGTTTCGTGGATCATCCTCTGGGAGCCCTGCCTCTACCTTCCCCACGAGGTCGGCGCCCACGTCTGCGGCCTTGGTGTAAATACCTCCTCCGACTCTTGCGAAGAGAGCTATGCTGCTCGCACCCATCCCGAAGCCGGCCGCGTATTGCAGCGAGTTCCCAGTGTATGCGTCAGCAGAGTCAGCATTGCCTAGCCAGAATGCTATGAGAGATATTCCAAGCAGCCCAAGTCCGCCTACTGACAAGCCCATTACTGCCCCTCCGTTGTACGAAACTTCGAGTGCAGCTGGTTGGCCACCGTTCTTTGCTGCCATGGCCGTTCGCCCATTGGCTGAGGTAGCTGCCCTCATCCCTGAGAATCCTGCAGCGACACTAGCTATTGCCCCGAAAACAAACGCCATGGCAGTTTCCAAGCCTCCGTCTTCTCCGTTGATCAGAAAGAGCAAGACGCCGACGACGACTACGAATACGGAGATGTACTTGTATTCCGACATAAGGAAGGCCATGGCCCCTTTCTGAATCTCTTCTGTTATTTCTGCAACTTTTTCGTTGTCTATCTCTATCGCATCGTTCCTTCTGTAAAGCATCAGGGCGACAAACAGTCCCACTATGGCTACAATTGCTGCGATTACCGGTACATTCTCAATCATGATTACACCTTACTGCCCGGCCGTCCCCCGACCTGTATTTAAGCCGATATATCCCGAAAAGAACTGGACAAGCAATACAAATACTCAATTGTTTCATATCAGATTGCCTATTGGGTGGTATTGCATGGCTGAGATCGACCGCCAGACAATCCTTGATTCTGTGGGCCCAGTCCAGACCATACTGGATGCACATGATGGAGTAGTGAACGTTATCGACACTAGTGGAGGAGTGATCTCAATTTCATTGGAGGGTGGTTGCACCGGATGCAGCTCAACTCCAATGACTGCAATGCAAATTTACTATTCCTTGATGAAGTTGGATGAGGTGAATGACGTGCTGTTCGTCAATGGCGAACTTCCAGCCTACATGAGGTCCTTCATCAACGAGAAGCTAGGCATAGAAGATTAGCTCACTCCTCCTCCAGCTCTTGAAGAGCCCTTGCCCTCCTGATGCTGTGCGGGTTTGCCTCACCTTGGATTTCCTTCCCTTTCAGGTTCAATACAGAGGCAGCCGCCAGAACGAGTGAGAAAACTGCCATTGGCCTTGCCGCATTTCGTGATCCCCACAAGGCCCCTCCCATGCTGTGCATCACAAAAAGAAGGATACTCGCAATGATGCATATTCCCATTATCAAACGCTGTCCGTTTATCTCCCCTGCTCTGGTTCGCGCCAATGTGCCTATGCTCATCCAAAGTATGCCTGCGACACCACAGAGTGTGATCGAAAGTGTCTCCAAAACATCTACGAACTCCACACGACCACCAACTTCACTTCACTGTGGTTTACGCTGAGTCGACAAACCACAAAAACATAGGTATCGACCTCATCGGAGCACCATGGCGAAGATCGGCGGATGGGGCCTCCCAAAGACCAAACGCTCAGAGGCGCCATTTTACACTAAGAACCAGATAGTCACGGTTTTCGACCAGGTAGCTGTCTTGCTAGAATTGGATGGCGCGAACCTATTCCGTGTTAGAGCATACCAAAACGCCAGCAGGGCACTGGGGCAATTGGAAAAGAACCTGTTCGAGCTGGTGAAATCAGAAACACTGACCCAAACCAAAGGAATAGGAAAGGGACTGGCATCCCTCGTCAAAGATATCGTGATGACGGGCGAATGGGGGAAGTTAAACGATCTCTACGACAAAGTCCCTCCCGGACTCGTAGAGATGGTTGGTATACCTGGCCTAGGCCCCAAGAGGGCTAGAATACTGTACGAGGAGTTAGAGGTTAGCACCGTGGAGGGTCTGAAATCAGCGTGCGAACAAAACCTTGTGGCAGAACTACAGGGTTTTGGGGCCAAGAGCCAAAAAAAATACTTGGATGGCATCGATTTGCTAAGGAGGAACCAAGGAAGATCTAGGTTAGATGTCGGGCTTGGCTTTGGTCTAGCCCTGAAAAAAAGAGTATCAGGAATTCCAGGGGTAGTACAAGTTGAACTAGCTGGGAGTGCACGTAGAAGAAAGGAAACAATCGGTGATTTGGATTTGGTCGTATCCGCGACTCCAGAAAACCAAAAATTCGTGATTGAGTCTGTGTTGAATCTTCCTGGTATTGCCGATGTAAAAGGAGCAGGGGAATCCAAGGTAAGCCTAATTCTTGAACAAAGCGTGTTGGTTTCTGATACCTCAGGGGGAAAGTTAGATCACTCTCTGTCAGAGACTATCATGAATAGAGCCGAAGATTCTACAATTGATGCCCAAATAAGGGTCGTCTCTCCTGAGATGTTCCCATTCACGCTCGCTTATTTTACCGGCTCGAAGGAGCATAACATTAGGATGAGACAACTCGCAATCGACAAGGGCCTGAGGCTCAATGAATTCGGGCTGATGCCAGAGACGGACATTGAGGGTCTAGTGGGAATCGATGCAGCCAAATACAGCCTGAGTTGTGTTGATGAAGCTCAAATATACCATCATCTGGGTCTTGACTGGGTGACTCCAGAATTAAGAGAGGACAGTGGAGAGATAGAAGCGGCTTTGTCAAAGTCCATTCCAAATCTAGTTGAGGTTTCATCAATTCGTGGAGCGCTCCATAACCACACCACAGCATCCGATGGACAAAACACACTAGAAGAAATGGCTGATGAAGCTCGGAGGCTAGGCTGGGAATACATCGGAATCGCAGACCACTCCCCGGCTCTAAGAATTGGAGGGAGGAGCATCGGAGTCGACCCAGATGCCGTGGAGATCCAAGCCGGCGAAATTACTTCCTACAATGAAAAAATGGAGGATCAGGGAGACATTTTCAGGGTCTTTCATGGGAGTGAGTGTGACATATTACCGGATGGTAAATTGGACTATTCGGAGGATGTGAGGGGAAAGTTCCACCATGTGATAGGCTCAGTTCACGCTATCAATACCTGGAAGTCGAGGGATGAACAAGTGAATACCGATGCAATCATAACCGCGATTGAAGATCCTTCTTTCACAGTTCTGGGACATCCGACTGGGCGGGTTTTGCAGGTAAGGGAAGGATTTCCTGTAGACATGCTTCAAGT
>DAGH01000015.1:15478-18211 GCA_002495675.1 Euryarchaeota archaeon UBA182
TCTCCCTACAGACTTGATTTAGATTGGAGACTATGCAGAACCGCGAGGGACCATGGAGTTCCGATTCTGATTAACCCAGATGCCCACAGTATTGAGGGACTCTCTGACATAGCGTATGGCGTCGATATAGCTAGGAAGGGTTGGCTTGAAGCAAAGGACGTCTTGAACACACTCCCCGTGGAGAAGATAGACCATCTGCTTGGGAAGTGACGAATACTCATATCCCTCGATGACACCGAAGCCTCCATGGGACTCGGTCGGGCACTGGTTTTCTCCTCAGTGATGGTACTTCCAGCAATGGTCGTCGGGTTGGGCGCATGGCTGGCCTTTGGAGGATCTGAGACCTGGGAAAGTTGGCAATACGGGACTTGCTACGTAATCCCTGGTGCGTTGATACTGTCCTCGTTTATAGTTGGATACCTGGGCTCAGGTGAGAATGACAGATGAAGCGGCAGGAGAAGGCGGACAAGATTGGCAAAATGCTAGATCGTCTGTACCCAGAAACTCCCGTACCACTGGATCATAGTGACCCCTACACGCTTCTAGTAGCAGTAATGCTATCTGCCCAAACGACAGACAAGAAAGTGAATGAAGTGACTCCAGCCTTGTTCTCACTTGCCTCAAGTCCATACGAGATGGCGTCGTTGGAGGTCGAAACAATTCAGTCTTGCATCAAGCAGGTTGGCCTTGCTCCGACTAAATCAAGGAATCTCAGGAAAATGGCAGAGATCATAGTAGAAAGAGGCGGAGACATTCGCCCTGACTGGGACTATCTCGAGTCACTCCCAGGCGTTGGTCACAAAACAGCAAGCGTCGTCATGGCCCAGGCCTTTGACATACCCGCTTTCCCTGTTGACACCCATATTCACAGACTCGCCTCAAGATGGGGCCTCTCAAATGGCAAGTCGGTTTCCAAAACAGAGGCAGACCTGAAAGCCCTGTTCGAGAAGTCAACTTGGAATAAACGACATCTTCAGATCATCTTCTTCGGCAGGGAATATTGCCCAGCACTCCGGCATGACTTGTCGCTATGCCCCATTTGCAGCTGGGCAGCTACGAAAAAAAGGATCATGGAAGAGGCTCGAAAAGCCGGTCCTAGGATCTAATATAGACAATCAATCCAAGACCAACCAACAGGCTTCCAACAGCCAAGATAATCGGGCGAGCATTCTCCAATGCCTCTTTTGTCTCTCGGGCGTCGTCACACTGACCATCGTCCCATTCGGTTATCTGCGCGATGGTACCCACAGTAGAGTCACAGTTATCCTCAATTCCCTCATCATAGAGGCTTACCGCATAGCCTGCTCCCCCCCACGCGACGAGAGCGATACCTCCTAACATAATCAGGATGATTGACGCAACTTTGGAGAGTCTTCCCATGAGTGGCCCTCAAACAATCAATTTTTCAACTATTGCCGCGATTTTGCCTCAATACTTCGGTTGCAACCACTGCAAGAGGCGCCTGAAGGTTGTAAGATGGGAGGAAACCACCCATTGGGATTCTTAAGACGACATCGCACTGAGCCAACAACTCATCAGGGATGCCGTGCCGCTCGCCTCCGATGATCAACATGCATGGCCCCGTGAGGTCAGCATCCCATGGCTCCACGTCTCCTGAATCCTCTATCCCGATCACTCTGTAGCCATATCTCTTTGCCAAGTCCATGGCTTGCTCCCACCCCATCCATCTGACTGGTATGAAACGATCGGCCTTCATCGAGGCCCTAGAGGATGCCTTCCTGCCATCAGAGTTTAATTCCGAGTCCACAAATACAGCAGAACCCCCGCTGACTTCTACAGTTCTGATAGCGTATCCGATGTTCACGGGATACTGCGCCCCTGCAAGTAGCCAGATGCTACCTGACAATCCCATAATGTCCTCAAGATCAGCGGAAGGGTCTCTGTTCAACAGCCCAAGGGCCTCTGATGGGGCAGAATCAAACGAGGAGTCGCCCATCCTCCTCAAGTCGTTTTCAGACCCCTCTATGACATCAATGCCCAACTCCGAAGCCCTACTAATCAGTGATCGTGTTGATTCCGAAGTAGCGTTCCTAAGGACCAGAATTCTTGTGAAGTGAAGACCTTGTTCCATTGCATGCAGTATGTCACTCGATCCAGAGACTTTCAACCCATGGCGCATACTCAGACCTCCACCGCTATTTCGATTGGTATGATTATCTCATTCCGCCTGAGGAAAGGTAAGGTTGTACTTGGGTTGTCATACACAGCTAGGATCGGTACGGATATTTGCCTGTAATCGTGCTCTTTGATTAGGGCCTCAAGCCTCTTTGCACGTGATTCAGTCTTCCGTCGGCCCGAGAATCCAGAGAATCGAAGTACTGCAGTAAGGCATTCTGGAACCTCGACTATCTCTACCCCTTCATCTGTGGGGCTCGGTAGGTCTTCGATTTGATATTCTGGGGGCATTATGAACGCCATTTTGGAGCCATCTTCGTCATTCCATCTTTGGACCGGCGAGGTCATAGCGATTTTCATTGAACGATCGTTTTGCCCAAATATGTACTTGGCTATCCTTCGAAAAGACTCCGAAGAACCACTGTAGTCTGATTCAGACATTGTTGCAATAGCCCAGATAACATCGGGGTACTTCCTAATCTCAAAGTTTGGATGTACTTTGACTAGTTCGTAGACCTGTTCCTGTACGCTCATACTGCCCGCAACTCGGAGGTCGTGTAGATAACAATTGAGACTGTTGTCTGCATTCAGCTGTTA
>DAGH01000004.1 GCA_002495675.1 Euryarchaeota archaeon UBA182
ATTCAACGCCGGAAAACTCACCAGTGCCGACGGACAAATGAAAGCCAGGTTAACGACTTTGCTGGATTGTTCGAGAGGTAGTGCATGGCCGCCGTCAGTTCGTACCGTAAGGCGTTCTGTTAAGTCAGATAACGAACGAGACCCTCATCCCTATTTGCCAAGGTCTCTCCGGAGATCAAGGGACTATAGGGAGACCGCTGGCGCGAAGTCAGAGGAAGGCGAGGGCAACGGTAGGTCAGTATGCTCCGAATGCACTGGGCTACACGCGCAATACAAAGGACGGGACAATGGGCTGCTGCTCCGAGAGGAATGATGGCTATCCCGAAACCCGTTCGTAGTTCGGATCGAGGGCTGTAACTCGCCCTCGTGAAGCTGGATTAGGTAGTAATCGCGTCTCAAAAAGGCGCGGTGAATACGCCCCTGTTCCTTGCACACACCGCCCGTCAAACCATCTTAGTTGGGGGTGGGTGAGGCTGCCTTTTAGTGGGGTATTCGAGCCTGCTTTCGACAAGGAGGGTTAAGTCGTAACAAGGTATCTGTAGGGGAACCTGCAGATGGATCACCTCCTACGTAACTCTGGAAACCGGGATTGGTGGGGCGACTTTGTCGCCCCACCGCCCAACCAGTTTTTTTTCAATCGCGCTAAAATCATGGCATGATTTGGGTATCAGAACAGCACTTGGTTCCGTTTTTTGCCGAATCTCTATATATGGTACCAATCCTAAAGCGGACGATGCAACGACTGATCGCTGCTACACTTATGCTGACAATGATGACTGCGGCTTTCGCTGGGTGCACCGGCGGAGACGATGACGGATTAACACAAGATGACGTCGACCAGGCTCGTGAAGAGGGCCGATTGGCAGGGATAGCGGAAGCAACACCTGTTAGCACCCTTGACACCATTATGGCCCGCGACTCCCTCAAGTGTGGAGTCAAAGAGAGCCAGTGGGGCATGGGATTCTTGTCCACTGACGGTGTCCGATCCGGGCTTGACATAGAGTACTGCAAGGCCATTGCAGCTGCAATCGGCCTTGATCCTATGACTCAGATCGAGTGGATACCCGCTTCAAGCCAAGACCGATTCGAGAAACTCGCCAGCGAGGAAATTGACGTCCTAATCAGGACAACAACTTGGACGACATCCCGTGATGCCGATCTCAATGCTGACTTCGCTGGAATCAACTTCTACGACGGACAGGGGATTCTAATCAGAGGAGACGCCGTCAACAACCCAGGTGCTGATTCCTACACCTCAAGCGCACTATCCGGAGCTAACATCTGCGTCGGAACAGGTACGACAACGGAAGGAAATCTAGCAGATTGGAACACCGTGAACAGCGTTGGTGCAACCGTCGTCGGCGTCGCTGACGCTGCCGAGGGCACACAGAAGCTAGTCGCTGGCGAGTGCGATGCATTCACAGGGGACATGTCTGCCATGGTCGCCAAGAAGTACACCTTGGAACTGGACGGAACCTGCGCTGACTGCCAGCTTTGGATCGCTCCAGAACTCCTATCAAAGGAGCCTCTCGCAGCAGCCGTGAGAGACAACGATGACGACTGGAAGGACGTCGTAGAGTGGGTATGGTTCGGTATGGTCACTGCCGAGGAAATGTCGATTACATCTGACAACTATGCAACGGCTGACACCTCTGTACCAGCTGTCGACAGGCTGCTCAACAGCAACCTCGGGCTCGGCACAGAAGCCAACCCACTTCCAGACACCTGGATGCAGAGCGTCCTGGATTCGGTCGGAAACTATGGAGAGGCGTATGACAATTCGTTCTGTGACGGTACATACGACGGTCACTCAGGATCAGCGGCCATGACAGGATGCGTCCTAGACCGAGCGGGTACCGACAACGCACTCGTCTCAGAGGGCGGACTTCAGTTCGCTCCTCCAATGCGCTGAATACTTTAGCGATTGACTGAAGCAAAACCAAACTCCTCGAGGGGGGCCACTCGCCTCCCTCGGGGACATTTATTCAAAAGGGGGCTATAACCATCCTAAATCTAACCACGCTTAGTAGCCTCCCTAATTGGGCCAAGTCACAAGCAACGAGGGCCAGATCCGATCCATCTGCCTACTTGTCTTCCACCATTATCTATGGCATCTCAATCTGGTTGCTATGGTCATACTGCTCGAAAACACTAACCCCCACAATAGGCTCGATAACAGACTTAAGCAGGAGTTTTGTTGTTAACGGCGTTGAGCTCAATCCATCATACATCGGAGAAAATCAAGTAGCATGGTGGGCCAGTGCAGCGATCTTGATGCTATTTCTATTGGCACTCAACGAATTTGGCAATATCATCAACCCTAGAAATCTGAATGGATATGCGACTTCCTTGTTTGGCGTTCTCTCAGTGCTCGTTGTACAGCTGATGATATCAATATTGGATTTCACCCCAACGGAAGGTCTCCCATTCTTGATAATTGGAATGCCCGTTCTTGCATCCTACCTACTATTATTGGGGGACCTGCCAGAGATCCTCTCAATACGAGCTTCCAGGGGCCAATACCTCAGGTCGGGAATTCCAACGGGCTTCTTCATTTTACTTTCCCTGTTCCTGACCTCCACGCCGATGGTGATCAGACAAAACATGGTCCAGCTCTTTTCTGCCTCTATAGTCATTCTTACGATCTTTGCATGGGTAATGATAAAATCTGAGTCGGGTGATCCAAGAGAACAAGACAGGAGATTTTCTGCACTTGTTTTCATGATTTCCGTTCCAGGAGTCCTGTTTGTGACAATCAGATTTTTGTTGCTTCTGAATAATCCTGATACAGTCACAAGGGAAAGATGGAATCTTGATTGGAGTTTTATGAACGACCTGAATTCCTTCATAATCAACGTATGGCCCGTTGACGCAGTGTTTGGGGAAGACACTAGATGGAGATTCTACATTGCTGCCATAGTAAACTCAGCGCGTGCTACATTACTGAGTATAGTGCTTTGCACGATTTTGGGAATTTTCATCGGTGTGATGCGACTCTCATCAAACAAACTCGCTTCATCAATGGCAACAGTGTATGTGGAGGTCTTCAGGAACCTCCCACTAGCTGTCCTATTGTTCCTAATCGCAACCCAACTAGGTGAGACACTTCCACTTTTCAGAGAAGAGGCTAACCTCAATGGTTGGTTGTACTACAGCAACAAGGGGATTTGGACACCAACGACCGAAACTTGGAGACTTGGACTGTTTCTAATACTACTGATTTCGGTCTGGATTGCATTCAGGATAATGGGCAGGGATGGAGTTGATGACTCTAACAGGGCCGTCCTGCAAAGGTCCGGTATATGGGGTGCTACGACCGTACTCGGAATTGCTTTGATGATCGAAGGGGCAACGACACCTGAGGTGGTAAAACCAATCCCAGAAAGTCCGGCATCCTGGTCAGTAGTTGAAAGCACTGCATTCGAGATCACGCCAATGTTCACTGCGATGGTGATGGGTCTTACATTATTCACAGCATCCGTAGTCGCGGAAGTAGTTCGGGGCAGCATACAATCTCTTCCAAGGGGGCAAGTGGAGGCTGCCGTGTCTCTTGCACTAACGCCATACCAGAGATTGAGGTTGGTTATACTGCCACAGGCCCTCAGAAGTATGATTCCATTACTGAATAGCCAATACATGAACGTCTGGAAAAATAGCAGTCTTGCCATAATCGTAGCATACAGTGACGTGTTTTATGTAATATTCGTGATGATGAATAACGTCGGGAAATTGATACCGCTATTCATACTATTACTCGTGACATATCAGGCGGGGAGCCTGCTAATCTCCGGATTCATGAATGCATACAATGCAAGGGTGACCAGGGTGAGAATATGAGTTCGGACTCATTCAGTGGTCGTTCCCCTAGGCCAAGGTCCGATTTTGAGATCGCTTTGTTGGATGTGGAGGTCGGTTTCACCGGCAGGTCGTCCGAGGAGGGCACTGACAAGGATATTGTTTTCTCTTATCTTGCGTTGGCTGTGGGGTCAATTTGGTTCCTCCTTATGTTCTCAAGCCACTATTCCATGGAATTGAGTGAGAGGGTGTCAAGCATCGACAGGCTCCTATATTCCCTAGGAACATCGTTTTTCCAATCGTTCCTAATTTGGATACTAACACTTACCATCATCAAAAGAACATTCCTTCGAACTCCTTCTATCGCTCTCTTGGGAGTGGGATCGGCTGTGGCAGTTTACTACATAGTGGAACTTTCTCTGGAGATTGCTCTACTAACGATGAGGTGGGACATAATTTGGGCTAACAGGGTACTGACATTGTTGGGGGCGAGGATGACAGAGGCAATGACCCAAGATTATCTCCCATCTCAGAACTGGAGATTGTGGCCGGTGATCTATCTAACGTGGGGGCTATTTGGTGCTGCCTATGGCCTCTCAAAGACTAAGACAAAGACATTTTCCATGTACTTCCTGATAGGTACACTGGTAATATTAGCCTACGCGCTCAACCCGGAGTATGCCAACTACAATGTCAATGGCGCTCGAACTAAGTTGCTTTACGCAACTTCCATTGCAATTCTCGCATTCGCCACATTCAGGTATTACTCAAACATCAGCGACGAGTACATGGTAAACCGCGTGAAACGACTCATTCTACTCCTTGCAGTGTTTGATTTTATAATGGCGATACTCATCATGGATCCTCCCATTTTCCTTCAATCTATCGCGGCCTACCTTGAGTTGATTCCTGTAATCGGCTCGCTGTTCAGTCCATTGACAGAGCCTGGAGTCCCTCCATCTGAGTGGGGTGGCCTATTCGTGAACATCATCGTAGCCGCTGCGGGCTGTGTACTAGGCCTCGGTGTCGGCATCCTACTCGCCTTCGGCCGCCAGAGCAAACTCCCAATTCTGAAATGGCCGTCTGTATCGATTATCGAGATTGTCCGCTCAGGCCCCTTGATCTGTTGGCTTTACTTTGCGATGTACCTCCTCCCGGATATCGTGGACCCCCTATTTTCCAATCCTGAGGATTTTGACAATATCATCCGGATGATGGTAATTTTCAGCTTATTTGGAGGAGTGTACATCGCTGAGGTCATCAGGGGAGGTTTGCAGGCTGTGGACAGCGGACAGAAAGAGGCCGCCATGGCTCTAGGATTGACTCCAATCCAGACAAAGCGACTGGTCGAGCTGCCAAACGCAATTCGAACAACCCTGCCTACAATTGTCAGCCAGTTCATTGGACTCTGGAAAGATACCACGCTCCTCTTTATAATCAATATTCTCGATTTCTTTAAGATAGCCAAGGACATGCCTAACACAGACCTGTCGTTCTTGGGGTATTTCCTTGAACCCTTATATTTCTCAGCGGTTGTCTTCTGGGTATTTGCGTTCTACTTATCTAGAGTCTCTATCGGAGTCGAAAAGGGACTTGGGTTGATCAAGGATGGAGGAGGGGAAAAAGCATGAGTAAGCGAGATGTGATTATAAAAACAGAAGGTGTGATGGTAAATTTTGGTGAATTTTGGGCATTGAAGGGCATTGATATCGAGGTGAAAAGAGGCGAGATAATTGTAATTCTAGGACCATCTGGGTCAGGGAAATCTACATTCATCAGAACCCTGAACAGACTCCAACCCCATAGTGCTGGAACAATAGTCGTGAATGGAATTGGGATGAACGACAAAACCAGTGTCTCGAATCTAAAGAAGATTAGAGCAGACGTGGGATTCGTTTTCCAACAGTTCAATTTATTTCCACACTTGACGATACTTGAGAACATTACATTGGCTCCGATGAAGGTTAATGGCCTGTCAAAATCTGAAGCGGAAGACAAGGCCATGGCCCTCCTGGAGCGCGTTGGAATACCAGAGCAGGCATACAAGTATCCAAGTGGCCTCTCAGGAGGTCAACAACAACGTGTTGCCATTGCTAGAGCTTTGGCCATGGACCCAAAAATCATGCTTTTCGATGAGCCAACCTCAGCATTAGATCCAGAGATGATTAAGGAGGTGTTGGATGTGATGGTCGACCTCGCTAAGTCAAACGTCACAATGATTGTAGTGACTCATGAGATGGGCTTCGCAAAGGAAGTGGGGGACAGATGCATCTTGTTTGATGAGGGCCATTTGATAGAAGAGGCACCACCAGAAGAATTCTTCTCGAATCCAAAGCATGAGAGGACCAAACTGTTCCTGAATCAGATCCTGTAAGTCACAATGGGGGCTGAGAATTTATCTTTTCAAGGCAGAGACCCTACTGTATATGTCCTCAGAAAAGGTAACGAGCTTCAGCTTAGGACCATTGTTATTGACTGAGATTCTGGCACCTCTAGTGAAGTGGATTTCATCCCAGCCATCAGCGACCACATACCCCCTGTGCATATCACTCGTCAATGTTGTAGTTTGGTCGGTCCAAGCCCAGTGGGATCCATCTTCTGCCCTCTTATTTGAAGGCAGATCTCTGGAGACTACGAGATAGTGATCATTCACGTCGCTCATCGAGAATTCAAACATGCTCAGATCTACCACATGCCTGAACCATGCACCCTGGCCCAAGAATGTAGAAAATAGTAATCCTGATGAAGATTGCCTCACGTCTAATTCCGGATAGTTGGGGTTGCTCGCTCTTTTCAGGCGATACTTCGAGGGTTGATACTGGTGTGTGTTGGCCACAAGAAGATCGTTCAATGCGGGGTCGGATCTGATTATGTTCCCAGAGGTTGACATTATCTCTGCCTGTAGCCTTGGAATTGTGTTGATTATGCAAGACCCCCGAAGGAGGCGATTCAAGTCCTCGGGAAACCGAGTCGGGTCGCTTCCCATGAAAAATCCGAAGGACCCACTTCCACCGCTGTCCATTGGATGACTGTTTACCCCCATGACTAATGTTCGATCGTCAACTGAGTGGGCGATAGAAGTCAATGTGCCATCTCCCCCCAGAACAATTACTGCCTCTGGACCTAGGAAATCGTCCCTTTCGACCTCTTCCCTAGGAACCGTTCTAAAATCAAATCCATAGGTCTGTTTAGCCTTATCCAATGTTGAAATCACAGTGCTCAGGGCAACGTCGTGGACCTGCTCGTGATTTTTCTTGAACACGACAAGTAGGTTGTTCATTGCGACGCCCGTTCCTACGAACCATCGTTATGATATCAAGGGAACCCCGATTCAGAAACCTCATTTCAATCCCCACCATCCGAGGCATATGCGTGCATTCTTGGTGACGGCGATCCTTCTTACGATGAGCCTGACCGGCTGCCTCTCTGAAGAGACAGAATGTACTGAGAATTGTTGGAAATTAGACTCAGACTCCCTGAATGAGCTTCTTTCTTCCCCCGATGCTCTCGATATCCTGTATCTTGCTGAGGTACATGATGAGTTGAGGGTAGCGACCCTAACGGAGGTCTTGTCCCAAGGCGACAGTCAACAAGGCTCGATTCGATGGAACGTCGCTAAACAAGACGCCTCACAAAAGTCATCCATTGGGATGGCGATTAGTATTCAGGGGACACAATTGGACACTGAGGAGGTAGTCTACGGGAACATGACCAACATCCGAGTAGGGTCAGCGTGGTTTCAAGGAAGAGATGCCAACCCTGAATATGTAGACCCGTTCGTTCTGCTTGCACTACAAGCCATGGCAGACCCAGATGGGAACTATCCCCCGTTCGGATTCGACCCATCTATTTTTTCCGGATTTGAATGGACAATCACGTCTGATACCTCCTCAAAACAACAGATAGCGACGGCAAATGATGGGTCCATTTCTTCGATTTTAGAATTGGTGGGCGACCCACCTCTTTTGGTAGGCATCCAAATGTTCAATCTTGATGATGGGACCTCTTTCAGACTAGATATAGAGACGGGTCAAAATGTTTCAATCGATTTCAGAAGTGATGTGCCACGGATTCCATCAGCTGTCACCTTTCCTACAAATCCATACAACCTTGAGGATGCCACGGAATGGACCACAATTATCCCAGAGGGGTTCATCATGGAGGTCCTACCAAGGGAACTTGAAATTCATGGACTCAGCGAAAATGATGGCTCTCTGTCCACAACTGCATTGATACGATTATCCGACGCTCCGAAAAACATCACGGACGATCATGGCAATTGGTGGGAATTGGACTGGTTTGACTCAGACATTGACGGTCTATTGTCCTCGGATGATAGGCTCACATTACGAACTAACGCAACTGGAACTATCGGAGCGGGGATTTGGGACCTCTGGGCGGATGATTGGACAGGTACGGTATTTTAGGCTCTATCCAAAAACTCGGCAAAATAGAAATTTAAGCGGGAGTGGTTCGTCCGGCAATTGTGAGCCGGAGCCATCACCCCCTAGCGAGGTTAATTTTCCAACTAAGGGAATACAGAGGAACCATTATTCTGGCTTCGATTTGTTCGATATTGAACAAATTCTGGGATCTCGCTCCACCAGTGCTCATCGGAATAGCTGTAGACGTAGTAGCCCTTCGAGAAGAATCGTTCCTAGGCGAGTTGGGTTGGTCTGACCCGCGTGAACAATTCCTGATACTCGTGGCGTTGACCGTTGTAATCTGGGTCCTAGAATCACTGTTTGAGTACTTCTATGCGGTTTTGTGGCGAAATCTAGCCCAAACCGCTCAGCATGAGCTAAGGATGTCCGCATACCAACATATCCAAGATCTGGAGATGCGATGGTTCTCCCAACAAACCACAGGGGGTCTGATGGCCATCATGAACGATGATGTCAATCAACTTGAGAGGTTCCTCGACCAGGGTGCAACGGACCTACTCCAAGTGGCCACAACCGTCGTTGTAGTCGGTGGAATTATGTTCCTGATCGCGCCTGAGGTGGCAATATTAGCAATAATCCCGGTCCCAGTGATTGTTATAGGCTCATTCATGTTTCAACGGAGAATAGGAGAGAGGTACACTCGTGTCAGGGAGGAAGTGGCCGATCTTAATTCACTTTTGAATAACAATTTAAGCGGAATAACCACTATCAAATCATTCACTGCAGAAAAAAGAGAGATAGAGAGAGTAAGGGAGGCCTCTGAGACATACCTCAAAGCTAACCAGTCTGCAATCACACTATCTGCCTCTTTCGTCCCATTGATCAGAATGGCAATCCTGTTTGCCTTCACGGCTAACATGTTGGTTGGCGGATGGATGGCCCTAGATGGCAGGCTATCAATTGGAGCATACAGCGTGATTGTATTCATCACCCAGCGTCTTTTGTGGCCCCTGACGCGGCTTGGACAAACGTTCGACCTGTACCAAAGGGCGATGGCCTCAACGACCCGAGTGCTGGATCTCTTGGACACGGACATAGGCATCGTGGAGGGAGATGTGACGATTCAAAAAATCTCAGGCGATATCGAATTCAAAGACCTAACATTCTCCTATCATGGTAGAAGCCCTGTATACGAGGGCCTCTCTCTGGCCATCAAACCTGGTGAGACACTCGGGATTGTCGGGTCTACGGGAGCAGGAAAAACTACGCTAATGAACCTCCTGATGCGACTACATGACCCTCAATCTGGGCATGTAGAGTTAGATGGTGTTGATGTCAAAGATTTGACCCTCAATTGTCTTCGAGGATCAATAGCATTAGTTTCCCAAAATACAACTCTATTCCCAGGATCAGTCAGGGAGAACATTCTGTATGGAAGGCCCGATGCCAATCAGGAGGAATTGATCAATTCGGCAGAGGTCGCAGAGGCAATCGAATTCATAGAGTCACTTCCAGATGGTTGGGAAACGGACGTGGGGGAAGATGGACATAGGCTGTCAGGAGGGCAGAGACAAAGGCTGGCAATAGCCAGAGCAGTTTTGAAGGACGCACCAATACTTGTTTTGGATGAAGCCACCAGTAATGTCGACAACGAGACAGAGGCGGCCCTGCAAAGATCAATTGAGAAATTATCAATAAACAGAACCACGATTATAATCGCCCACAGGCTATCTACAGTCCGCAATGCGGATAGGATTGCAGTATTGGATAATGGCAAGATTTCAGAAATGGGCTCTCATGATGAGTTAATCGAGGCTTCTGGTCTCTACAGCCGTTTGTGGGCCGTACAGACCGGGGCAGCATGAATATAAGTCGGACAATGCTGACATGCATCAATGAAGAATGGAGGTTCCAGTTCATTGCCCCATATCGGGGAGCTTCAGAATTCACTTGGCATTGAACTAGTTTCTATGGGACAAGGTGAATGCAAAGTAAAGGTCCAAGTCAGTGAAAATCACCTCAATAAGGGTGGAGTAGCCCACGGCGGGCTCCACGCAACATTGTTGGATACCGCCATGGGCGGGGCAGTCGTCTCATCTTTGGATAAGGAAGAGTGGTGTGCTACCGCGCAGTTGGACATCTCATACATTAATGCCGCAAAAAACGAATGTACTTTGTTGTGTACAGGGACTATGATCAGGAGAGGTCGCTCCTTGGCGCACGTCCGGGGCGAGGTAAGAAATCAAGACTCCGAGTTAATCGCTCTGGGGAGAGGCACATGGGGCATCTGGGATGGAAGGCCCAAGCATCTAAAGTAATCGAAATTCGGGCAAGATTTGATGAATGAGGCCCGCCTGTCATGTACATGGCGAGATCGGACTCGATCATGATTGGGTTGTTGGCGGTAGCTCAATTAATGCTGTGGCAATATCTGCAGGACAGAGGCGTCGAGGCCGTCGCAGAGATATTCGGCGTGACTGGCGGAACCACTGCACTCCTTGCTATATATTTCCTGACATCAGTTGGCAAGTATCAGAAGGAATTCAATGACTCCTATTCAAAATTGGAGAAGACTCGCTTGGACAGAAATGACCAAGGGCGCATTGAGAGGGTTGACGACCGAACGGTTGTCAACCGAGCAGGCTGGTGGAGCGTACCAATTATCCTTATGATCATAGGGTCGATGAATGTCCTTGGGAGCATAATTTCTTCCTGAGGGACAATGATGTCCAAAGCCGCTAAAATTGTAGACCAAGTAACGGGAAACCCTGCTTTTGACGGGCTCGGAGGATACTACATGTTTCTCCGCAGGGTATTGATACCACTTGTTCTCGCTGGTGTCTGCCTTTCTTCATACTCGCTAATGAGCACTTGGTTTGACCATGGAGTCTCAATAGTCGTAGCAGGTATGTTCACAGGGTTGAGCGTAGGCCCGATTTTGACGCTTGAGAAGATGTATGGGTTATGGCTGGGCAGGGAGTAACCTATCGACAGCACTATTCGTCGATCCTCGGTGGGCAGGCTATGGTCGGAATTATCGACTTTGTTTTCGGATTGTTAGATGCCACAGGTGTCGAGCTAATGTTCGGTGCTTCCGCCCTTATTGGGGGCGTCCTATTTCTCCTGTGGTTGGTGCTCGTAGTAGTTTTGGGCGGGATTGGAGATATCGCAGAGGGTGTCTTCGGCGTTGACATTGACGCGATGGGGGCCGACGCCTCATTCAAGGCACTAACCTTCCAAGGTGTCATGGCCTTCATGATGTTCTTCGGCCTAACTGGGATTATTGTAATGCAATCAGGGGGGCCAGAGGTACTCGCGATACTAGTAGGAGGCATCTCTGGTGGCGCCTCAATGTTTGCGACTGGCAAGGTGTTCCAGTTCTTCATAGCTCTACAAGCAGAGGGGACCATTGAGATCGATGATGCGGTTGGGGTTAGCGGCACGGTTTACCTCAGAATCCCAGAAGGCGGCACTGGGCAAGTTTCAGTTAGTATCAAGGGCTCACTGAGGCAATATGATGCCAAGTCAGTCGACGGATCCATGATTCCAAACGAAGAAACGGTGATGGTGAAGGCAGTAGTTGGCACCCTTCTCATGGTGGAACCAGTGGTATACAGCCCAGAAGAAGAGTAATTCAAGCATATGATGAACCCAAATGACGGCATAGCCTTCATATCCATCCTCATCTAGTGGGGCCCATGTCCCATCTAGGCCGAGTGACTGCTCTCGCTGTGTTGAACGCCCTTTTCTTGGCTCCTACGGTCGCCGCACAGGAGGATGAAGGAGGCGGAGCAGCGGCAGCCGTGGGCGTTTTGATGTTCGTTAGCATCCTCCTTTTGGTCGCTGTGGTAATTTTCTTTGCACAGAGATACAAGAGGTGCCCCCCAGACAAAATCATGGTAATCTATGGTAGAACCGCTGGCTCAGAGGCCTCCAAGGTTATCCACGGCGGTGCCACACTCGTTTGGCCCCTAATACAGGACTACAGCTACATCTCACTCACTCCCATGACAATCAATATTGACATGAGGAATGCGCTTTCACAACAGAACATCAGAATAAACGTGCCTAGCACTTTTACCATTGGTGTCTCCACCGATCCACGGATCATGAGTTCAGCCGCAGAAAGATTGCTTGAACTGAACCTTGACCAGGTGGAGGAGATGGCAAAAGAGATCATCTTCGGGCAACTGAGACTTACTGTAGCAACGCTCACAATTGAACAGATCAACCAAGATAGAGATGCTTTCCTAGACCTCATTAGGACCAATGTGGATGCTGAATTGAACAAGGTGGGTCTGTACCTGATTAACGTCAACATCGTAGATATCACTGACGAATCAAACTACATTGAGAGCATTGGGAAGAAGGCAGCTTCTGAGGCAGTAGAGAGGGCCCGTGTGGATGTAGCGAACGCTGAGAGAGATGGTGCTGTTGGTTCTGCTGAGGCAGACAGAGCACGAGAGATCCAAGTCGCAGAGAATATGGCTCAGGCAGAGAAAGGTAAGAAAGCCGCGGAGGCCGATCAACGTGTTTTCGTCAACGAGCAAGAAGCCATAGCCGTCGAAGGTGAGAACTCATCTCAAGCGCAAATCGCAAGGGTCAATGCCGATCTTGCGGAAGCAGAGGCTCTGGCCAAACAGCGTGCTGAAATCGCTAAAGCACAAGCAGAGGCCGAGATCCAGAAGTCAAAATACATTGAAGAAGAAGAGCGGTTGCGGGCTAGCGACATTGTGAGGGAGAACATCCAGAAACAGCAGATCGAGATTGCTGCCGAGGCCGAGGCAGAGCGACAAAGGAGAATAGCTTCGGGTCAAGCGGATGCGGTTCTCATGCAATATGAGGCTGAGGCCGCGGGTGTTCAGAAGGTCTTGCAAGCCAAAGCAGATGGATATGCGAGCCTGGTGGAAAGCACCGGCGGCGACGCTAAGGCAGCTGCTACACTTCTCATGGTTGAGAAGATAGAAGAGATGGTCTCAGCCCAGGTAGAAGCGGTCAAGAATCTGAAGATCGACAGCATCACTGTATGGGATGGTGGCGGATCCGCCGATGGTTCTGCCACCTCGGATTTCATCAGCAGTCTGGTTCGGAGCCTTCCTCCACTCCATGACGTCGCAAGAAATGCCGGTGTGGACTTGCCCGAATTTTTGGGAACCATGAATAACGAAGAAGGACAGTAGCAATGACGGTGAGTCGTTGACTCGATCCTATCATATCGCTGCAGTAATAGCTCTGAGCGCCCTTTGCGCCGGATTGGATTACCTCTTGGATTCACAAGGGATGTTCTCCTTAGGGGCTGGTACATTCGGACTTCTCTGCGGAATCATCCTCTCTGATAGATTAGGTATCGATCCAAATACAAACAAGAGTTGTATCAACTTGATTCTTCCTTTAGCGATCATCTTGTTGGGCTTCGGATTGGACTTGAACATGTTAGCCTCGAACAAAATTGGAGTCGCCGGACTATACACAATCATCATCACAATAATAACAGCATTTAGTTGTACATTACTAATCTCAAGGGTACTCGGGATAGATCGACATCAAGCGTTTGCACTAGGGGCAGGGGGGGCGATCTGTGGCAATAGTGCAGTACTTGCTGTGGCACCAAGCCTAAGACTGTCCTCGAAGCAAACAGGATCTATCCTGGCAGTTGTTAACATACTAGGACTCGCCACGTTTCTTTCAGTCCCACTACTGGCCAATGCGATAGGCTTTGAGCCAGAATCAGCTGGAATCTGGGCAGGATCTACCGTCCATGCAGTCCCTCAGGCGATAGCGGCGGGCGAGGCTATGGGTGGCGATGCATTATCACTCGCATCCGGAACAAAATTGACTAGAGTACTTGGACTTTTGATAGTAGTTCCTGGGGCAATTATCTATTCATCACAGAAAGAGAAATCTGGTAAAAAATTCTCGTCCGGAATTTCAAGAATCCCATTGTTCCTACCAGGCTTCATTCTCGCATCTATGCTTGCATCTTTCCTCCTCCCTGAATCCATTACACAACACATTGAGCGCCTTGGAAGTCTCCTGATGGTCCCAATTTTGATCTTAATCGGTCTGAGCATTCGCCCAAGGGAGCTATTGAACGTGTCAAAGCCCATCATGATCGCAGGGTCCCTATCCACCGCATGTATGATGTTAGCCTCGGCCACTGCCCTAGTTATCCTCATGTAGCCCATCACCACCCGGGGAACATGGCAAAGGAAGTCGTGATCGTTGGGGGAAAGAGAACCCCATTTTGTGAGTGGTCTGGAGGAAAAAGAGGCGATGGTGAGAAAGGTGGACTACTTTCAGAAATATCCGCAGAGGAACTTGGAACTGAGGTAATCAAGGGTGCAATCGAACATACGAGTACTGATCCCAACTCTGTCGATCATGTAGTCATGGGGCACGCATTGCAGACATCTGGTCAAGCTATTTTTGGGGCCAGACATGCAGGACTAAGAGCTGGCATCCCTCAAGAAACACCCATGTTAACATTGAATCGACTTTGTGGGAGTGGGGCTCAATCTGTTGTCTCCGCTGCCCAGATGATAATGCTTGGTGAGGCCAATACCGTGGTTGCGGGAGGAATGGAGAACCTCAGCCAAGCACCCATGGTACTAAGGGGTACGCGCCACATAAACCGTCTTGGCCGACCACCGAGAAATGGAGACACTCTCGACAAAGACATGGAGGACTATTTGTTCACGAATCTTCTAGATTCGATATCTAACAAGTTCATGGCACAAACAAGCGATGAACTATGCAGGAGGCTGAATGTATCACGTGAACAGGCGGACGCCTTTGCGGCTTTGAGCCATCAAAGAACCGAAGAAAGTATCAGAATAGGAACTTGGTCCGAGGAGATCGTCTCAGTCCAAGTCGACGGTAAGACGGTGGGGCCAAAAGATGAGGATCACTTTGTCCCAGGAACAACAAAAGAAACCCTATCCAATCTCCGTACTCATTTCGGCCCAGACTCCCTAGTCACTGCTGGGAACGCATCTGGGATCGTTGATGGTGCTGCTGCTGTTATCGTGAAGTCCCTCGATCGAGCCAATTCGGACGGTGATGAACCGTTAGCCAGAATTGTTTCATGGGGGATCGTCGGTCTAGAACCTGCGATTATGGCTTATGGGCCAGTACCCTCCTCAAGGCTTGCCCTAGATAGGGCAGGTGCCTCAATCGATGACGTATCACGGTGGGAGATTAACGAGGCTTTCGCAGGTCAGGCTGTTGCTTGCATGAAAGACCTCGGAATAGATCAGAGCATAGTGAATGTGAATGGCGGTGCCGTGGGACTTGGCCACCCATTAGCGGCTACGGGAACAAGGCTACTTCTCACTTTGGCATTAGAACTAAGGAGATCTGGTGGAGGTCTTGGCATCGCGACCGCTTGTATCGGAGGCGGTCAAGGGATAGCCGTTCTAATTGAGTCCATCTAGCCGAAATTGACAAATCTAGTGACTCTTGTATCTAGACATGGATCACGCATCACCCTCGCGCAGCCTAGTAAAAACCATGACCTGGAGGCTAATCGCAACTACAGACACATTTCTCCTTACCTTCTTGGCCGCGTCTTGGTTTGGTACAGATATGGGAATATCGGGGGGGGAAGCTACCACCTTGGCAGCAACCGTGGCAAGTCTTGAGATTGTGACTAAAATGGCTCTCTACTACATCCACGAAAGGAGCTGGGCGCGACTCGACTGGGGAATCGAGGCTAACTTGCAAGCCTAGCCCAGTATAGAACCGACTATCGCAGCACCTGCTAACCACGCACCCAACGAAGAGCCAAGATTACCAAACGCAGTCACAAGGAGAATTCTACCCACGCGATTTCCCCACAGGCTTCTTACATCCTCTACTACGAGGAACTCTTTTGCATCAAGACCCGTTGGTTTTTGCATCTTATATTGGGTGTAGCCGGCGAACCACCCAGCAGCCAAAGCCGGATTCAAGGAAGTGAATGGGGACGCGACTGCCCCGACTAGTATCGAGATTGGATGCCCCCCTGCAAGGGCCACCCCCACTCCTGCCAACGCTGCGTTTGCGACCATCCAGTACCCAAGCGTATCCCCTATGCCCTCGAGATCTCCCTCATACCACATCCAACCCAGAAAACCGATTAAAATGACTGGGATTAATCCCACCAATAGTCTGGGCCATCTTGCTGATTTGGGGGTCCTGTCCAATTCTGATATTACGGCAAAGGGGTCCGTATTTTGAGAAGAGTCCCATGACCTTTCAATCCCAGCGAGGTGGCCCGCCCCGACTACTGCGAGTATCCTTCCTCTTTCTGATAGCATACTGAGTCTATTTGCCATGTAACTGTCCCTTTCGTCTATCAAAACAGATCCAGCCTTGGGGGCAACATCCCTGGCCTCCTCCAGTACCTTAGTCAGCATATCCGAGTCTTCTAACAGAGATTCTATGTCTTCCGCATCCTCATCATCGTCTTCCCAAAGTAATGCATTCAAGACCCTAAATTTCTCGAAAAAACCCATATTCTTCCATGCCCTTTTCAGCGTGGTTACGATGTCTCTGTCAATAAGCTCTACGGGAATCTCATTTTCTTGAGCTATGTCGATGGCTCTCATCAACTCAGCGCCAGGCTTCTCTCCATGTTCTATCCCCATCCTTCTTTGTTGACTAGCAAGGGCGGATTGCAGCAAAATCATTCCAGACCTTCCGTCCTTAATGATCGATAGCAGGTCTTCATCATCCAAAGCCGTGGGATTTTGGAGAGAAGACAACCTAGATGAACAAAGTTCGACTGCGACTAAGTCTGGTTTGAATTCCGAAATTTGATCTTGAACCAACTCTATGGATTTCTTACTGACGTGAGCAGTTCCGACTACCCTAATTTCCGGGGTTAGATCCAGCAGTGGGATACTCATCAACTCATGCCTCCGTAATGGACCGAATGCAATGAACGTAATAAGTCAGAGTGAGCCTCTACGTCATGGACTCTTAGCACATCAATTTTGGAAAAGTATCCTGCAGCAGCAACACCCAGCGTTCCTGCCAGCCGCTCCTCGGCAGACATCCTACCGAGCAAGTCAGCGAACATTTTCTTTCTGCTGACACCCCACAATATGCCAACCCCTTCATGGGGAATGAGTCCTCTACCGGTTTTTAGGAGTTCCAAATTATGCTGGATATTTTTCCCGAATCCTATACCTGGGTCTACAAGTATCTTGTTTGGCGCAACTCCTGCCTCGATCAGGACAGAAACTCTGAAGGACAAGAAATCCCTGACTTCCTCAACCACGTTTTCATATTGAGGATCATCCTGCATAGTCTGTGGCAAACCCTTCATGTGCATGACACAAACCCAACTTCCAGTGGAGGCGACAAGTCCCACCATCTCATGATCAATCGCACCGGTGACATCGTTGACCATCTTGCAACCAGAATTTATGGCACGCCTGGCTACCTCCGGTTTACTGGTGTCAATCGAGATAAATGCCTCCGGCCGGGCCTCCAGAACGCCCTCGATAACGGGTATCACCCTAGACAACTCCTCCTCTACTGATATCATGGAAGCTCCGGGTCTGGTGGACTCGCCCCCGATATCAATTATCGAGGCCCCTTGTTCGATCATCTCAACGGAGCGTCTTATGCCGTCTTGGACTTCCGAGTGCCGAGATCCACTGAAGAAAGAGTCAGGGGTTGTGTTTACAACTCCCATCAACGCCGGAATGCGGCTCGCCCCGAGGAACCCCCGACCCCCCAAGTCCACGCTCACGAGTGCCGGAAACGACGTTGGCTTTATGATGTAATGGAATGCGATAAGGCCCAATGATGGAAGAGGGCACCTCCGAAGACCCCATTGAAAACCCCATTCCACCAGAGACCGCTGAATTAATGCAATCCATCGTATTGAGGCATAATCCTACGGATTCTCATAACATGAGAAATCTGATGACTAATGCAGGATTGCTTTCCGGTGCCTATGCAATGGCTGCTGGGTTGGTGTGGTGGATAACAGTCGCAAAGGGGGGCTCACAACTTGGGGATTCAGAGATCCCAAACTCGCTTCTTGGCCTCGAATTTCACGCAGCCAGCATAGTCGTGCCAATTTTAGTCCTGTTCTCAACTGCTGTATTCGTTTTCGGGAGCTACAGGGGCACCCCAGGGGCCCTTCTCTTCGGGGGTGGCGCTGCCCTACTCGTCGCTTATCTAATCATAGAACCGTTGGGCTTACTCCTCGTCGGTTCAATCGACGAGGTCACAGTCGCTCTGGCCGCAACTGCACGCCTCGCAGTGCTATCCTTGCTAACCTACCTCGCAGTTATGAGCGGGATAAGCGCGATATTGCTATCTTGGGTCTTGGGTCAGCACCACTACCTGCCATTCGACGTCTTTGAGGTGGCGAAGGAGTACAATGAGGGTGAGGATGATGTGTCATCACCCTTCCCGTGAGCCGTGGATATGCGTTGGTTACCTCCCGTTGATGTAATCAGATTGGGCCATAGGGTCGATCGTGACAGAAGGATGACCTCCCACTTAGGCCTCACAGCAAGGGCTCTAGGAGCAAATGGAATGATTATCTTCGGCGATCGCGATCCAAGCATTGTGGAGACACTTTCAGGGGTATCTGAAAGATTCGGTGGGAAATTCACCTCTCGATTTGAAAAAAATCCCATGGGATATCTAAAAAAATTCAGGATGGGGGGTCCCAATAGGCTGCCCGGTACAATAGTTCACCTGACCATGTATGGTGAAAGTCACACTGAGACACTACCTAGAATTAGGCGCGATCGCCCAATTGCATTTGTGGTTGGCGGTGCAAAAGTACCTGGCGAACTTTTCGGGATCGCTGATTACAACATCTCAGTTGGGAACCAACCACATTCCGAGGTCGCTGCTCTGGCCATTACTCTATCAGAGTGGTTTAAGTCGGTGGCATTGGAAAGTAGTTTTTCCGACCCAATTATCAAGGTTTTACCCTCCAAGAGTGGGAAGTCAATAATTGACAAATCGAAAGATAATTTGTGAATGTATAATAATCGTATTCTGCCAACATAACTGATGTCAAAGCACCCGAGCCGCGGCAGTTTTAGCCCCGGACTCGGTCAATACGGAGTCTCAGACCCACCAATATTCGACGATGCCGCCGATCATCTACTTACAACACCCACAAAATTCCCCTTTACGGGGTCAAAGGGCGTCTTGCTTCTCGCAGATGGAACTAGGGCAGAAGGAAGGTTATTTGGATCATGTGGGATCGGCATGGGTGAGTTAGTTTTCACCACCGGGATGGCAGGTTATCAAGAGAGTATGACAGACCCATCGTTCAGGGGACAAATCTTGACGTTCACTTGGCCCTTGCTCGGAAATTATGGAATTCATCAAGGCTTGAGTGAATCTTCGGGAATACATCCCAGAGGTGTAGTCTGCAGAGAATTAATGCTCAAACCAGATCACCGGGATTCGGTAGGTAGTGTCCATGACTTTCTTCACACACATCAGGTCCCCGGGATATGCGACATAGATACTCGTTCCCTAACAAGAAAAGTCAGAGAGCATGGTACCATGCTCGCTATCTTTGGGCCAATTGAAGAAGAACAATCGATGCTTAGGAATCTCCAATCAATGACTCCTCCGGATAAGGAAGACCTGGTCGCAGAGGTCACTATATCTGAATCTATTATTATCAATCCAGGTGCCACCACAGCTGACGGCCTACCATTGACTAGAATTGCTGTTTTAGATTGCGGAATAAAATACAACATCTTGAGGGAACTTTGCAAGAGGTTCGAAGTCGTTTGGTGTCCGGCGAATATGCCGTTCAATGACATCATCAACAGATGGAATCCCATAGCATTTTTCGCTTCAAATGGACCAGGTGACCCTGCCCACGATGGCGCAGCGAGAAAAGCTAAGGAAAGCTTAGCAGAGGCAGTGAGAATGGGATTTCCAGTCATGGGAATATGCCTAGGTCACCAACTTATGGGCCTCGCCGCCGGATTGCGAACATACAAACTCAGGTATGGGCACAGAGGGGCAAACCAACCAGTTCTAGATTTGGAGTCGAACAAGGTACACATTACAAGTCAAAATCATGGTTTTGCGGTCGAAGATCCCGCTAAGGGAATGTTAGCCCCGCACCCCTCGGGCGCCTTGTCAAATTCTGGTGAGAATATACTAGATTCAGAATTTCAGGTGAGATACATCAATGCAAATGACGGGACGGTAGAGGGCCTGGACCTCTTGGACAAGCCATGTTTTACAATCCAATTCCATCCAGAAGCTTGCCCAGGGCCGCATGATGCCTCACTCCTTTTTGATAGGTTTGAGTCTATGGTGAAACTATACCTGAAATCAACTCAAAAAGTAAGGAGTAAAGCATAATGCCAAGGAGAGACGATCTACATCGTATAGTGATCCTCGGATCCGGTCCCATTAGGATAGGGCAAGCCGCTGAGTTTGATTTTTCCGGATCGCAAGCATGTCGAGCCTTGAGGAATGATGGTTATGAAGTCATATTAATCAACTCTAACCCCGCGACGATCCAAAATGACCCTGAAATGGCAGATAAAATATACATCGAGCCATTGTTGCCCGAGGTAGTCACAAGGATCTTAGAAATCGAATCTCCAGATGCTCTACTAGCTGGAATGGGGGGACAGACGGCTCTGAATATAGCCACAGCCCTAGCCCACGATGGGACTCTGGCCCGATTGGGAGTAGAATTGATCGGTTGCGATCTTGACGCTATAGACGATGCAGAAGATCGAGATCGCTTCAAGAAAGTCTGTGAAGGAATCGACCTCCCAGTGTGCAAGGCTATAGCTTGCAGCACTGTTGAGGAAGTATTAGCCGCTGCTGAGGACTTAGGTTCGTATCCCCTTCTCATAAGACCAGCATTCACCCTAGGGGGACTAGGCGGGGGAACAGCGTTCAATACAGGTGAATTGGTTGAGATAGCTCAACAGGGCATATTGCATTCCTCGATCGGCCAGGTTCTGATCGAAGAGAGCATATTGGGATGGCAAGAACATGAATATGAGGTTATGAGAGATTCCTCTGACAATGCGATAATTGTCTGTACAATGGAAAATCTAGATCCCATGGGGGTTCACACCGGCGAATCTGTTGTGGTTGCCCCCCAACAAACACTATCAGACAAAGACCATCAAAATCTCAGGGATGCGGCACTGAAATTGATTCGGAGGCTCAATATAAAGGGCGGCTGCAACGTCCAATTCGCGGTTGAACAATCTACAGGCGAATACAGAGTCATTGAGGTGAACCCACGGGTTAGTCGATCCTCAGCTCTGGCATCGAAAGCCACGGGCTACCCAATAGCAAGAATGGCCGCCCTGATTGCCGTCGGATACACCCTTGACGAGTTGCCGAACCCAATTACAGGAGATGGGACGACGGCAGCCTTCGAACCTACGTTAGATTATTGTGTTGTTAAAATACCTAGATGGCCCTTTGACAAATTCAGAACAGCAGATAGGACCATCGGAACCTCGATGAAGTCCACTGGTGAAGTGATGGCAATAGGCAGGCGTTTTGAAGAAGCTTTCCTGAAGGCATGGTCGAGTTTGGAATATGGCGCACCCCACCCAAGGCCTTTGACCATGGCGGATGCCTCAGGCGGGGAAACCATGGATGAGCGAGCCTCCACACCACTGAGCGATGAAATCCTGGAGAAATGGCTAGCAATTCCATCTGACAGAAGAATGGGCGCTTTGTTCGAGGCATTTAGAAGAAATTGGGACCTCGAAAAGGTGAGGGAGATAACCGGTGGCATCACGAGGTGGTTCCTTCACAGGTTTCAATCCATGGCCGCTATCGAGAAGGAAATCGTCGAGTACGGAAAGTCTCACTCAATCGCTGAGTTAGATGAATGTCGAATAAGAAAGTGGAAAGGATACGGTTTCTCAGATGCTCACATATCAGATGCAATTGGGGGTTTCTCCACAACTAGGGAACTAGACAAACCGGGGGAATTGACCAAGCACAGACATTCCCTCGGAATCCATCCTGTTTTCAGAATGGTCGACTCATGTGCTGCCGAATTCGCTGCAGTGACTCCCTATTACTACTCCACTTACGAGGGAGGGAATGCACATGAGGGGGTAGATTTGACTCCCCAAGATAAAAAGGATGGAACTGAGAGAATTGTCGTAGTAGGGTCCGGACCGATTAGGATAGGGCAAGGAATAGAATTTGATTATGGTTGCGTACACGCTGTCGGGGCAATCAGGGATATGGGACACGAAGCAATCATCATCAACAATAATCCAGAGACGGTATCAACTGATTTTGATACCAGTGATCGACTCTACTTCGATCCACTTACGCCGGAGTCTGTCATGGAAATCTTACTTCGAGAACGAGCAGACGGTATCTTGTTACAATTCGGTGGACAGACCGCAATCAATCTTGCATTGCCAATAGAGGCCCAATTAAGCCACTTGGAAAACATGGGCGTATCCATGCAGATGGTCGGCACATCCCCTGACGCTGTCGATGAAGCAAGCGATAGGTACAGATTTGAGGAATTTGCGAAGAAAAATAACCTAAGAATGCCAAGGGGCACTACTGCCACCGACCCTATCTCGGTCCGTAAAGCTGCAGAGAACATAGGTTATCCTGTCCTCATTCGGCCATCCTATGTTTTGGGGGGTAGAGGCATGGAGGTTCTCACCGATGATAAGCAATTAGAGGCATACATGCAGGAAGCGTATGTCGCGCCAGAGAAACCCTTGCTCGTCGATGAATACCTCGGGAATGCGATTGAGTTAGACGTCGATGCAGTTTGTGATGGCCAAGACGTCTTAATCGGGGCCGTCATGGAACATCTGGAGGAGGCAGGAATTCATTCAGGTGACTCTACATGCTTCATACCAACCCAAAATGTCTCGCCAGAGATTCTCGATCAAGTTGAAGAATGGACGAGAATTATAGGGCTAGAGTTAGGAGTAATCGGGTGCTTCAACATACAATACGCGATAAAAAAGGATGAACTCTACGTACTAGAGGTAAATCCAAGGGGGTCAAGGACCTTCCCATTCGTAGCCAAATCAACGGGGATACCCCTTGCAAGGATAGCAGCAAGATTGACCATGGGAGATCTACTTTCGGACCTTAACATCCCCGAGAGGCAAGAGGAGGCAGTGGCTGTCAAGGCACCAGTGTTTCCCTTCATCAAATTACGAGGTCTGGATCCTGCTCCCGGACCCGAGATGAAATCCACGGGAGAGGTCATGGGTTCCCACAAAAATGCTGCCGCTGCTTATCTGAAAGCTAGAATGGCCACTGAAATCCCAGTTCCAACACACGGTGGAGTATACATCACTGTAAAGGACAGTGACAAGGAATCTATAATCCCCCTCGCGAAATCACTCAAAGACATGGAATTCGACCTCTACGCCACGAGAGGAACCGCGGCAATCCTCAGAGAGAGGGGGGGATTAGAAGTCAATAGCGCCTACAGGATAGCAGAACAGGGTTCTCCTGATGCCCTTGATCTAATGAGGGATGGCAAAATCCAATTGATCATCAATACCCCAACCAACTCCGGTGGAGCAGTCCTGGATGGGAACATGATGAGAAGGTTGGCAGTAGAATTGAACATTCCATTTGTCACTACATTGTCTGGTGCAACTATGGAGGTCCAGGCTGTTGCTGAGATGATCAAGGGACTGCCTGAGCCAAGGAGCCTCACAATCGGCACAGTCTAATTTAAGCTGAATAGATTAACAATTGAGTTACGATCGCACTCTGCGATCAGTGTTGATATCTTGGGACCTCTTTCCAGGCCTATCAGGGCCAGATATAACGCAGTGTAGCACTCCCTCCTTGATGCTGCACTTTCATCCATCGTCGCGACTATCGCCGATCCTATGCTGGGCACAGTCCATTCTGAATTCGCTAGTGATGTGGCCAAAGACCTCAGAAACTCAATCTGCAGACTCGACATCTTACCTAATACCTCCACCGGTACCTTTGTTGATATTTTTATCCTGTGTTCTTCTGGGAAATGATCACTTTCAATCCAATCCCTCATCTTCTTCAGCCGGGTCCTAAGTGCTCCATCTGGTTCACCCTTGATATGTCCAGATCTTGATAAGGAGGACCATATTTCATTATCAGCAGAGCGTATTTGTGCGAGCATCGAAAGATGCCTGAAAGGTACTTGATTTTGCACCAGATCTCGTCCCATTTCGACCTGGCTCATCCTCAGAGCGCCCAATGCAGTCTCTGCAGCAACCTGCTTTCGACGAGGAGAGTCAGGATCTAATGTTGGTGGATTTGATACCAATCTTTCGTATTCATCCGCAATTTCAAATAGCATATTTCCAGTATCGAAGTCAATATGCTTTGACATCTTTGTCCTCGCAACGAGGTATCGAACTATCTCAGGAGGAACAATTCCAAGAGTTTCGATGGGCCCAATTGTGTTGCCAGCCGAGCTTGACATCGGGCCACCGCCTTTAATTTGAATCCACTCGTAAACCATCTTAGCAGGGGGCTCGTAGCCGAGGATCCTGGAAATTGGGATTCCAGTATCGTAAGATCCGCCTGCTGCCCCATGATCCTTCCCAGCAGGCTCACATGTTATCTCGTGAAGGCCCCATCTGGCAGACCAGTCCACTCTCCATGGCATCTTTCCTCGGGCTTCCCTGATGTCACTTTTCCCCGAGATACCATGTTTATCTATCCAGTGAACATACGGCTTTTCGTAGCCCATTACCTTAACTCCATCGAAACCTCCATCAGAGCCCAATGGATTGTATGGAAACCAATCCTCTTCGAGTTCTCTGCCTGATATCGATTCGATCACCTCCTTGATTTCAAGGCGTTTTGTGATAGCCTCGTGTATCCTACTCTCCATAGCTCCTGATGCATATACCTCATGATTCATGACAATCTCAGGTGAGACGCCTATGGCACGAAGGGCTTCGAGGAATGGCTTGAGGAAATAATCAGAGTAGCTGCCTAATGAAGAATCAGGCTTCCCTTGTCGGTTTGGGGCTGGTACAAACGCCAATGGGTGTCCAATGTATTCGTTGTAATCTTCGTGAAGAAAGGAATACACCCTTCTGAGTGGATCCATACTATCGACGATGAACACATATCTGGATTCTAGGCCTATGTCTTGGCATGCACGATGGATCATCTCTGCCGTTAGTATCTCTCTCAGATGACCTATGTGAAAACTACCTGAGGGCGTTATGCCAGACGCAATCGTTTGCTTGGACCCTCTTTGAGAGAGGATTTTTGCTGCATGGTCGGCCCAATGCATGTGCACACACTCAGATTCTCGCTGCTCTGACAAGGGCCCTTAACGGCACACCATCAATTTCATCCATCCAGGTCTTGTTGACCAAAACTAGGCACAGAACTGCCTCTGCTCCTGCGTTGGT
>DAGH01000025.1:0-129077 GCA_002495675.1 Euryarchaeota archaeon UBA182
GAGCCCCTGACACTGGAGGTCCCCACGGGCGAGGGCTGGCTCAACCTGACTGCTGAGATCGAGAAGAGCATGCCGGAGGTCGCAGAATTTAACACGCAGATTATCACAACAACGGTTGGCCCCACCCAGATTGAGTGGTCTGGAGGGAACTTCACTGACTACTATTCGCTCTACATGGATGGCGATCTAGTCTACAGGGGCTACAGCCACACCTATTTGTTCCTGCCACAGGTCCCGGGAAGTTTCCAATTCTCAATAGAGGCCTCTAACCCCAACGGATCGATTGCGAATCCCATGGAATTGAAGGTCATAGTGCTGCCGGGCCAGGACAGCTCAGACTTGTGGTCCACAGGAATGGTTTGGAACTACACATTGACTCACACGCCCTATTTCCAACAGAACAAGAGCTACACCACAATTGGCTCTGAACCAGTGGAGGACGCATTCGGCAACCCTGTCGATAGTTATCTGCTCAGGGTCACAGACACGGAGTATGAGGAGGGTGAGAAAGCATTCCGATGGGTGGATGCTGCCAACCTAATGACGGTCCACACACATTGGGTGGATTCGCCGCTGGTATCATCCTACTACCAGGAGGGCTTTCTCGGCTGGAGGTTCACAGATTCGGAGGGGGCCGCTGTGAACCCACTCGCTGCACAGAATGATGAGCAGCTTTTCTTACACTTCAATAGGACGAACGTAATCGGTGTGCCGGGACACCCCAACGGCTACGACGATACCACAAATACAGTCAGGGTAGTCCATGGCGTGCAAATAACCACAATTGCTGGCAACTTTACGACCACGTATCTGGAGATCACCGATCAAAGTGATGGTGTAATCTCTTGGGAGATGTGGTACAACGAGACTGTCAGGAACTGGGTCAAGGTCGTCGACAGGATACCAGGCTCTCACTCCGACATGGTAGAATGGGAGTTGACCTCATTCAAAGTCCCGCTGACCCCTCAGTTCATAACCCAAGACGACATCAAATTGACCGATGATGACTTCACCGTGGAATGGGCGTTATTCCAGGGTGCTGAGATCTATGAGCTCCGAGAAAATGGAGAGTTGATCTATACAGGAGGAGAGACCTCGTTCAAGATCAATGATAGGCTGGACGGGACATACACCTATGACTTAACCGCCGTCATGGAAACAGGAACTGAGATAGCCGGGGACTCGGTACAACTGCAGGTCTCATTCGTGCTGGAGCCCCCGGTGTTTGAAACAGATTCGCTCTCTGTTGAGTTACAGCCCACTCTGGTTAGGTGGGGTCCTGTCGAGGACGCCTATCACTACACAGTGGTCGTGATTGACTCGACTGGCAACATAGAGATCGCCTATGAAGGTCCCTCGACCGAGGCCCAACTGGACTCGCTCCAACCAGGGATCAACAGAGTCAGGGTAATGGCTTCGATGGCCGATGGCACGAATTCGGATTATTCCGATTCCATATTCATCACCGTGAGCGATACGCATCAAACGGAATCCACACCCATCGCAACCATGCTCATCGCATTGGGCCTGATACTATTCACAGCTGCCGCAATCTGGAGGAGGGCCGTCAGATGATCGACAGAAAGTGGTTGGCCCTCATGCAAGTCTCGGTCCTTATGATCGCCGGAGGTGCCGCATGGGAGGTCTCGAACAGGATTGGGAATACGATCGAAGAGGGAGGGATCACTGTTGTAGATTCCAACGATAAGACGCATACTTTCCCCAAGTCACCGGAGAGGGTAGTCCTCACCAACACCTATGCTGCGACGGTTATGAGGATGCTCGGCATCAACAACTCCGTAGTCGTAGGTGTCTCTGGCGATTTCAACGACGATTTGATGTGGCCAGAACTATCCAAGAGGGACAGGGTCCAACAATCCGCTCATTCAGAGATAGATTTCGAGTCGCTTCTGGACACCACTCCCGAGGTTTACATCGTCTTCGCGACCAACGGGATGGTCGACACCAACGCGATCCGGGACAAGCTGGAGCCTGTGGGCGTCACCGTAGTTGCACTGGACTTCTACAAATACGACTCACTGGAGAGGGAGATCGCCGTGTTGGCGGATATTTTCGGCAAGCAATCAGAGGCTAGAGAGTTGTTCGCTGAGTTCGCGGCCTTGGAGTCGCTGGTATCCGACCGCATCGAAACCCTCGATGACGCTGACAGGCCTTCGGTGGTGATTGAGCATCACGCATCGTTGATGAGGGATCCAGTGGTGTTGACCGGCACATCCCAGTGGACCGACTTGGTGCATCTGGCAGGCGGGAACAACGTGTTCTCGGAATTGCCTGGTCACACTACGCACGTGGACATGGAGGCAATATTGGATGAAAACCCAGATGTCCTAATGTTCGATGGCATAGTCTTCGACATCGGTTTCAATTCGTTCGATGACGAGGGAAGGTGTGAGACTCATTTTGGTTACATTGAAGATCGGACGGGTTTTGAAAACATGGATGCCGTTGCCAATCGAAGAATGGCGATAATGTCAGGTGAATTCGCCGGTCCGATGATGATACACGGCCTGCCAACCCTAGCCAAAATCATGCATCCTAGCCTGTTCGAGGACGTCGACGCGGAGTCAATCTTGGATAGCTATTTCTCGAAATACCACAACGTGGAGAGGATCGGGAAATTCGTCTGCACGCCGTGATAAGGGAGGTCACCAATGGATCTGATAACAAAGTCCCACATAGAGAAGACTGGGCGCCAGATCAGGCTATTGGCAGGACTTCTTTTTTTGACCCTGTTTTTCGCATTGTTCTCACTTGGGACCGGATCATCGAATAACCTAGGACTGGTTCCGACGATGAAAATCATCTTCGGTCTCACTGAGCCGACGGGCCTCCAATCCGACATAATCTGGAGGTTGAGGTTTCCCCGGGTTTTGATGGCGATAGTGGGTGGGGTTGCATTGGCGACTGCAGGTGCCCTCATGCAGGGATGCCTTGGGAACCCCTTGGTTTCTCCATTGACACTCGGTGTCGCATCTGGGGCTGCGCTTGGGGCAGCATTCGCCATCATCCTCGATTTCTCCTTCATACCCGAGGTCGCGATAGTCGCAAACGCCTTCCTGTTCTCATTGATAGTAGTAGGCGTGATAATCCGCTTGGGGAGCATGAGATCAGTCTCGGCTGAATCCTACATACTCGTCGGCATTGCGATTACCTTCATCGCCGGTGCGATAGTTTCGACCATGACCTACTTCGCAACTGACGCCCAGTTATCCCAACTCACGCATTGGTCCTTCGGTAGCCTTTCCAGGCCGACATTAACCGACTCGGTGATCATCGGATTTTTGGTCCTCTCTTTGCTGCCGATGGGGCTCATCTTCGCCTGGGACCTCAATGCCATGGCGCTGGGCGGTGATGACTTCGCTATTTCGACAGGAGTGGATCCTAGAATCACCAGGAGGAACATACTAATCCTATCTGCGTTGCTAACCTCCATCATAATATCATTCACTGGCCTGATCGGTTTCGTGGGCCTTGCCGCACCACACATGAGTCGGTTGATCATCGGCAACGATTACAGGAAACTGATTCCCTGCTCGGCCGTGGCAGGCGCCCTCCTCATGCTGTTTGCCGACACTGTGGGAAGAACCCTCTTTGCCCCAGTTGTGATACCAGTGGGGATCATGCTCTCTGTGATAGGCGGGCCGATCTTCATGTATCTGCTCATGAAGCACAAGGGAGGCATGGGCGTATGATGGAAACCCCTGGGGAGCTCATTCGGGGCGGGGATTCGTCTGTCATCCTAAAGGTTGAGAATCTGCATTTCAGATGGGGGGCCAATGAGGTCCTGAAGAACATCAATTTCGATGTCAGTGGCAATGAAATGGTTGCAATCCTCGGGAAAAACGGTGCTGGTAAGACAACCCTGATAAAATGCCTCAACAGGATAAATCAAGTAAACGAGGGCAAGGTCACAATCGCGTCAAAAGACGTTTCCAAGATGCCCTTGTTAGATCTCTCAAAATCAATCTCATATGTCCCACAAACCGTCAGAACAAGTTTCCCCATGGAGGTATTTGACGTGCTCATGTTGGGAAGGAGGCCTCACGTCTCTTGGAGGACATCCCCCCTCGACAAAGACCTGGTTAGCCAGACACTTCGTCAATTCGGCCTGGAGGAATTGGCCTTCAGAAGATTCGACCGCCTCTCGGGGGGAGAGAGGCAGCGAGTAGTGATAGCGAAGGCCGTGGTTCAGGACCCATCCATCTACCTCTTGGACGAGCCCACGAGTGACCTAGATCTGTGGACCCAACTTCTCACTATGGAGACCATTCGTGACATCATAAATGATAGCGGGTCAGGGAAATCGGCAATTTTCGCAATTCACGACATCAACATCGCCGCGCGTTATTCCGATAGGGTGATGCTATTGCATGAGGGAGAGATACTAGCTGACGGCCCACCAGAGGATGTCATCACAAGGAGCAACATTGCGAAGGTGTTTGGGGTTGAATGCGACATAACGCAGGCAACGAACGACCATAGTATGAACGTAGTCATTGGGAAACCAATTACCAAAAGGATGTGAGAAAAATGAGTGACAAGAACATATTGATATTGTACGGAACAGAGACAGGGAACGCAAAGGCACTGGGAGAGGACGCCGAGATTATGGCCTCGAAGATGGGTTTCGAGGCCAAGCTCGAAGACATGGAGTACTTCGAGGCCGGGGACATCTCCGACTATGAGAGGCTGCTAATCATTTGCAGCACATGGGGTGACGGCGAACAGCCTTACAGTGCTCAGGACCTATATGACAGTGTCAGCAGCCTCAGTGGAGGGGCGTTGAAGGGTGTCAATTTCAGCGTCCTTGCCTTGGGGGATACCTCCTACGAGCTGTTTTGCGAGTCAGGCAAGGAGTGGGACAAGGTCATAGAGGAGAAGGGCGGCACTCGGGTAAAGGACCGCGTGGATCTGGACACTGACTATGACGACTACGCAGATGATTGGATCATGGACACGCTGGATTTGATGTTTAAGATACCAACAGGAGAGTGAGAAGATGTCCGAGGAGAAGGGAGCAGATGGAGGAATTCCAAGGCACTTGCCCCCTAAGGGATCGGATACTCGTAGTCAGGAGCTCCTCTACGACCCGAACATACCCACTCCCAGCCATTCGGAGCATGCAAGGACCATGGTTAGCAAGATAGGGACTGGCACACTCTGCACGCTATCCAGCGAGCCTGAAGGATATCCATATGGGTCTTTCGTCACGTATGCCATCCACGATGGCAATCCGATATTCCTCATCAGCGGGCTGGCCGAGCATACAAAGAATCTGCTGGATTCCCCACAATCGTCGCTGCTCGTCGCGGAAGCCGGGGAGGGGAATCCCCTTGCGCTCGGTAGGACCACTCTGATCGGAGATTGTGAAAGAATGTCCGATGAAGAACGAGAAAGTGCCAAACAGGTCTTCCTCGCTTCCCATCCGGACGCCACCTTCTACGTGGATTTCAAAGATTTCTACTTCTACAAGTTGATTGTCCAATCAGCCAGGTACATAGGTGGATTCGGCAGGATGTCATGGATCGGGGGGGACGATTGGATGGCCGCGGAGCCCGACCCCCTCGCAAACGCTGCAGCTGACATCATAGAACACATGAACGATGACCACAGGGACGCGATGATCGAGTGTTGCAAGAAACTCTCGAAGGCCACGGACACGAGTGACGCCACCATGACAGGTATCGACAGGTATGGGTTCGAGATGTCGGCAATGACGGAGCAGGGGCCAAGGCCAATAAGACTGGCTTTCAAAAATCAGGCGCACACTTCCGAGGATGCGAGAATGGAGATAATCGCACTGGTTAAGAAGGCGAGATCCCAGAAATGATGCTTGCCAAAGCCTTTCGAACGGCTTTATAATCACTCTAGTAGGAGCAGGGACATTTGCATCAATGCAGCACCGAAAATCATCCCCACTACCATGTAATTCGTCCTATTCTGGCTGTAGGCCTGGGGGACAAGTTCCTTGAGGCTGACCACCGCCATTATGCCCCCGACGAACGAAAGAGAAAGGGCGACTATCAGAGGGGTCAGAACAGAGCCGAGAACGATCAGTGCGAAAAACGCGCCCAAAGGCTCGGTGAGGCCCGTCGCAAATGCGATTGCCATGGCCTTGAGGCTCCCGCCATTTCCTGCCTTGATTGGTGCCGCGACGGCGATCCCCTCAGGGATGTTATGAAGGCCAATGGCAATCATGATTACGAGCCCGTATTGCGCAGATTCCATCACAGCGACGCCTATTGCCAGCCCCTCTGGGAAATTGTGGATGCCTAGCGCCACTGCAGTGAGTATGCCAGATTTGTAGAGTCGCCTCTCTTCAGACATCTCCATCAGGTCGTCCTCACGGCCGAGGTAGAAACCGGCGATGTATATTCCCGCCCCCCCTGCTATGAAAGACGTTGATACCAGCAGGAATCCGAAATCCTTTGCCTGTCCTAGCCATAGGTCTAGGATGGATATCAGGAGCATCACACCAGCCGCCATGCCCAACATGAAAGCCATCAATTCTCGGCTGATTTCCTTGATAACCAGGACTATCAAACCGCCGATGCCAGTCGCTAGTCCGGCTAATAGGGCGATAGTGAAGGGGAATAACCAGTTATCTGCTCCCCCCTCCAGGCCCTCGATTTTTACGATTGGCCCCCTTTCGCCGATTGCTCCTGTATACACCAATAGGTTCAATACAAATTCTGGGGTAAGCTTCAGACCTTCCTCATCATAGTCGTAGTTTGGGTAATAAGATTCAAGATATTCCCGGTAATGACTGCAACTCTCACTCCCAACTGGTTCGGATACATGCTTTCCGGGGCCGATACCGATTGATCTGATTCCATATAATTCGAAGTTTCTATGGCTGCCGCATCCTCGAGGCTCGCCCTCATGATCGTAATGAGTTGAAACAGTCGCTGAGTAGACTTCTTTTTCTCCGAACACCTCACTCGCTAAATCCATCGAGATTCTTGCAATATCTGGATCGGACGTCTCAATATCTATCTCAAGGAGTCCCGATGAGGTGCTGAAAACTGCAGAATCGATATTTATGTACATCATTACGTCATCCGGGAATCCTTCGCTTTCAAGGTAGGCTTGACTGCTGAGCAGCCCTATTTCTTCCCCGCCAAATGAAGCAAATTTGACCGTATTCTCCAATTCATGTTTCTTGAGTTCTCTTGCGATCTCCAGAATTTGAGCGACAGCCGCAGCGTCTTTTTTTCCCCCATTGCTGAGGTATGCCGTATCATGATGAGAACCAATCATCACTGAGGACGAAGACCTGCCAGAGATCTCCCCCGTCACGACGTGCACAGTACGTGGGCCAGTCCTTGCCGCTCCCCAATTGCCATCCAAGATGGCATATTTGTTATCATCACCACTAGCCTCCTGGATGTAATCCATGAAGATTTCAGCCGTATCCTCCGTGATGAAGATGAAAGGGATGATATCCAATTCAGGGTATGCAACAGGAAATGGGATTATGCGCCCGTCATCATCTTGTACAACTATCGGTTCGTAATAGGGAGACCTGCCCCCCTCTTCATACACCATCAAGACGGAAGCCCCTGAAATGATAGCATCTCTATAGTAATCCGAAAATGACCTGTTTGTCTTGGTTGGATTGTGTTGAACCAAGACTGCCTTATCAACGAGGTCGCCTGCGTCGTTAAATTCGTCGGAATCCCCAGTTCCGACATCAATCAATTCACTGTCATGCTTGTGCACCCCGCCTGAGTATCCGAAGAAACTGAACGACGTCATGTGGTTCAAGTCCCCCGAGGAAGATAATTGAATTCGGCCGGATCCGGCTGAGCCATCGGGCAAACCAGGAATATTACCTATTCCTTGTTCGACCTGCGCGTGCATATGCGTCTCCTCCTCCCCCTCCTGTGGCTCTTCCAACCATGACCCTAGAAGCTCAAATTCATTGATCTGAACATTCGACATTCCGGCCTGAATGAACATCTCTGAAATTATCGTGGAGGCGAGCTCCTCTCCGGGAGATCCAGCCACACGGGAGGTTATGTTGTTGATGTCGTCTGAATCGCTTGATATCTTTGCACCATCTGGATTGAATGTGATTTCTGATTCTTCCAAGAGAATGGCGGCTGCCAATGAGCATATCAGGACGAAGGTGGACACGATACCAAGAATATTGATCCTGGAGGTCAAATCTACAACCATGCTAATCCAACGGCAGACAACGATGTATTTTTAGGTCACCCTAAACTTTGGTCATTAAGATTCTAAAAGATCGAATTTAGGTTGAAAAATGGTGATAAATGTGAATCTGAATGAAGGGCATTTAATGCTGCAGGATCTTGCCAGAGAATTTGCAGATCGAGAATTAATACCAAACGCTGAGGATTGGGACAGAAACGGAACTTTCCCGGCCGAGGCGATACAGAAGGCCCGAGATTTAGGTATTCTCAACTGCACGATCCCAGAAAAGTACGGGGGAATGGGACTGAGTTTCATGGACGAGGTCATAATAAACGAGGAACTGGGCAGGGGAGACCCAGGATTTGCAACAATCACTGGAGTTACTATGCTTGCCTGTCATCCAGTGATATACGCGGGGACAGAAGAGCAAAAGAAAGAATTTCTCGGAAGAATTTGTGATGGCCAGATATCAGCCTACTGCGTCACCGAACCTGGTGCAGGGTCAGATGTAAAGGCGATACAAACCACTGCTAAATTGGAGGATGATCATTACAGGATCAACGGTTCAAAGATGTGGATTGGCGGTGCTGGATACGCAGACTGGTTCTACGTCCTCGCCAGAACTGGTGGAAGCGATCCAATCAAATCTCTCAGCGGTTTCATTGTCGATTCCGATACGCCTGGCGTCATCATAGGCAAGAAAGAAGACAAAATGGGTCAAAGGTGCTCAGATACGAGATCAGTTGTCTTCAATGACGTTGTGATCCCAAAATCAAACCTCCTTGGAGGGCAAGAGGGCGGAGGTTGGATGCAGGCAATGGTGGCATTCGACAGATCAAGGCCAATGCTTGCCTCACACGCAGTTGGCAACGCCCGGGGGGCGATGGAGGAAGCATGGGGCTACGCAAATCAGAGACAAGCCTTCTCAAAGCCGATAATAGAGCATCAGTCAATATCGTTCATGTTGGCTGACATGGCGACAAAAATAGAGGCGGCCAGGCTTCTGGTGCATAAGTCAGCTTCCAAACTCGATCTCGGAGAGAGGGCAACGCTTGAATCTGCTCACGCGAAAAGATTCGCCGCAGATATTGGGATGGAGGTAGCCACCGATGCCGTCCAGATTTTCGGGGGGTACGGGTATTCTGAGGAATTCCCCGCTGCACGTCGAATGAGGGGGGCTAAAATCTACCAGATATTCGGAGGGACCAGCCAGATTCAAAGAATGATCATAACTCGAGAGATACAGAAATCTAGGGGGGAAACAAAGTGATGGATTATTTTCCCGGAATGGCGGTTGGTCTAATTCTGATGCAGACTGCGATTGTTGCGCCCATCCTATTCAGGACATTGGATTTGGAAAGTTTTGGGAGATCTATCCGGGAAATCTGGCCTAAGTTTTTCCTAGCCCTTGGAGCTATTGGGGTTCTCTCCCTAATATCGGTTTACTTGGACCAGGCTTCGGACGACATACACCTCGTATTATCTGGAATCACCGTATCTCTTTCTCTAATGTGCTACCTGATAATACCGGCGACCAATAGGGCGACGGACAGCGGCAATCACAGAAGGTTCAACATACTTCACAAGTTGAGCGTCTATTCTACACTAGCCATATTACTCTCGAACATTGCTTTCATCTTTGTCTAGGTTCCCTCTCTCAATCGCTTGTTTATTCCGGAGTGTTCTCGGCGATTCAAAGTTCCACAATCTGCACTTCAACACAGTGTCCGTCCCCGATAACAAACGATTAAGAAGAAAGTTTCAATAATTCAAAACATGGCAAACAGGGGGGTTTTGATGATCAATGTCGGAACTCCCGACGAGCCCACAGTCGAGTCTGTCAGGGACTATCTGCGGGAATTCCTCTTGGATCCCGACGTCATTGATGCTCCCTACTTGATCCGCCAGATACTCGTACGGGGGATCATACTCAGGGTGAGGCCGGGCAAAGTAGCACCCCTGTACGAAAAAATATGGATGGACGAGGGCTCGCCACTGAGAGTTTACTCAGAGCGGATCACAGAATCTATGAGCAAGCATGTGGATGGGATCCATATCGAACACGCTATGAGGTATGGGAATCCAAGCATCAGGAAGGGGTTGGAGAACCTAAGAGAGGCAGGTGTCACTGAACTTTTGCTACTCCCGATGTTTCCCCACCATGCTCAAGCTACCACCGAAACGGCCCTAAAGCACGCATACAAAGAAATGAAGGCAATGTCGTGGCAACCCAAAACCATTGAAATGGGGCACTTTCCAACTGATGAGAACTACATCAACCCCCTTGCAAAGTCCATCGAATCCCACCTTACCGAGGGCACGCATCTCCTATACTCATACCACGGCCTTCCTGTATCCCACGTCAAACGAATCGACGCCTCGAAGAAACATTGTCAAAAAGCCGCTGATTGTTGCAGTGTGTCGTGCTCTGCCAACGAGTTGTGCTACGGACGCCATTGCATGGAGACCAGCATAGCCGTGTCAGAAAAATTAGGCTTGCCGGCTGATAGGTGGTCTCTGAGCTTCCAAAGCCGTTTAGGCCCGGTGAAGTGGCTAACCCCCTCGACAACGGACAAGGTGAAAGAACTCGTCGAGCGTGGGGTCCGAGACCTTGCCATAGTCGCTCCCGCGTTCTTGGCCGATGGGCTTGAGACGCTAGAGGAATTGGACATGGGCATCAGGGAGGAGTTTGAGGAGATGGGGGGAGAGAGGCTGACTGTGATCAAGTGCCTTAATGACGATCCTGACTGGATCCTGGGGTTATCAGAAATGGTTGAGGGGAAATTCAGGGCTTCGGCCCCTGCCTGAACAACTCAGAAATCCTCTCAGCCTCGTCGACCACATGTGTGACTGACACTCCGCTGCCAGTCCATCCAGCAACCGAAAAATCGTATTTTTTCTCTGCGATTGATTTCATATATCCGGGTGGAAAACGGGGAATCCTTCTAGTCCCGATCTTCTCAAGCAAGGCAGGCCTCTCAACTGTTTTCAACAGTCTACCTACAGATTCAACTACCTCGCTCTCATTCCCTCCCCATCTTTGATGTGGGACCATCAACCTAAACAGCCTATGTCCATTGGGCGCCCTTTGTGATGAGTGAATGTCAGACTCATGTAGGATTCCACTCACGGGGGTCTCAATATTTGGGATCAGGGTTCCATATCCATCCCCGATATGGTTGACATCAGATGATTCATACCCGGCTGCAAACACACTGATCTCAGTTTCGCCATGGGGTCTCGTGGGTATTCCAGTTGACCAGATGATCGAGGACAGGGGTACGTTGTGGGACTTTGAGACCTCATCGGGATTCTCTGCTTTGGATTCGAGGACTATCTCGATGTTTTTCATTTGATTGAGCCTTGATTCCAGAGCCTCGATTAAACTATACATGCCACTGTCTAGGGAAGCCAGACTGCCCCTTTCGGGTGTGAAAATGGGGTAAGAGGCCGATATCATATTTCTCAGGCGTCTCCTTCCCACGGGAGGTTTCGGACCGAACCCGGTGAATGACGGGAATAGGAAATTCGCGTCGACCTCCTTGGCGGAATCGTTCAATATACCGAGGGTGAGGGCGTCAGAGATTGGACCGTTTTGAATCACATCAAAAACTGATTTTCCCGGAACTTTCGAGTTCAGAAAACCCTTCAGGATCCCCAAGGGCCCTATTTTGGCTGCCGTAAACATGGAAATCCTGTGCTTTCTCTGCCCGATCATAATCCATCTAGACCTCGCATTTTCATTCGATTGTTTGAACTCATCATCGAGCCCTAGGTCGTGAACGAGCCTCCAGAAGGCTGGATGTGGCCTTGCGGCATTTACCGAAACATCGCATATCCAGCCTCCTCTCTTCCAAGTCTCTATGACTCCTCCGAGTCTTGTGGACTTTTCAATCAAAGTCACGAGGATATCTGGCCTTTCTGTTCCGATCCTATATGCCAGTGAAAGCCCTGACAAGCCCCCGCCGACAATTACGACCCTGTTAGATTCAACAAGAGATTGATTGACTAGCAGGGGCCTTTTGAGCTCATTCCCGTGTCGAATCCAATCCTCTAGCGAGTACATGGTAAATCAAAGCCTATGCCCAGTCTCTGGGTTCTCTAAGAACCTTCAATAATTTTTCTTCTTCACTTCCTTTGGGTACCTCATGACAGTACTCCCAGCGAGCTTCGAGTGGGAGTGACATCAATATGCTCTCTATCCTACCGTTAGTCCTCAGGCCAAATTTCGTACCTCTATCGTGGATGAGGTTGAACTCGACGTATCTTCCTCTCCTAATCTTCTGCCACGTCTTCTGATCTTCGTCAAATGGCATATTGACCCTGCGCAAAAGAATTGGCATGTATGAGTCCAAGAAACCCTCTGCACAGTCCTCTACAAATTTGAAGCATTCATTTTTGCTTTCACTCCTGAGATTGTCAAAGAATATGCCTCCAACGCCTCTAGCTTCTCCTCGATGGGCGTTTTGGAAGTATTCGTCACACCATCGTTTGAATTTGCCATAATCTGCTACTTTGTGTCTCTCACATATATCCCTGTAAGTGGAGTGGAAGTGGGTTGAATCTTCCTCGAATAGGTATGATGGTGTGAGGTCAGCACCTCCTCCGAACCACCATGACCCGTTTCCCTCGCCTGTGCCTCTCTCAAAATAGCGATAGTTTGAATGGACGGTGGGCGCCATTGGATTCTTTGGGTGTAGGACGAGACTGATACCCGTGGCAAAGAATTCCAATCCGTCATTGGGGTTGCCGCCCCCCATTCTCTCGGCCGCCTCCTCACTCAATGTCCCATGGACCACACTGACGTTCACGCCTGCCTTGTCGAACACCTCTCCAGAGGAGTAAACACGGCTTCTGCCGCCCCCGCCCTCTTCTCTCGTCCAGACGTCTTCGCGATACTCTGTTCTGTCTGTTTCTCCAATTGCTTTGCAGATCTGGTCTTGAATTCGGTGGACCATGCTCACCATATCTTCCCTCATCTGATTCCTCCTGTGACAGTATGGAGGACTGCCTTGACGTTCTCTATCTTTGAGTTGGGTGCCATTCCATGGCCAAGGTTGAAGATGTGGCCGGGCCCATCGCCCGCCTGTCTGAGGACTTCCTTCGTGGCGATGACTGCTTCATGCTGTGATCCATGCAAGTATGATGGATCGAGGTTTCCTTGTATAGCGATGCGATGGCCATGGTTTACCCTGTTCAGATTGATGTCGTCCCTCCAGTCGAGGGAAATTGCATCGATGTCCAGGCTTCGTATTTGTTCGTGGAGGTGCCCCGAGCCCTTGGCGTAATGGATTAGCGGAACATCTCTTGCGCTCCTTTCGCGGAAAACCCTAATTGCGGTTTCAGTGGGTCCTCGCGCGAATCCCTCGTACTGAGTGGGAGATAAGAGCCCCGCCCATGTGTCAAACAACTGGACTGCATCAGCGCCGCCATAATTCACCTGATCGGCCAGTAAGCCGCCTACTATCTCCGCCATTTTGGTCAGCAGGTTCGAGGAAAGCTCTGGATTCGAGAATACTGCGGACCTGGCTCCATGGAAGTCCTTGTCTCCCGTACCTCCTGAGAGGAGGTACATTGAGATGGTCCATGGGCAGCCCGCGAAACCCAACCGAGCCTTGTTTTCTTCTTGTAGCCCGATTTCTGCCAAGGCATCTCCTGCCCATGGGGCATGTTCCCTAGCTCGAAATTCAGGCCATGAGTCTACATCCTCAAATTCGAAAGGATCGATTTTAATCCCTCCGCCGTACTTAACCTCATATCCCAAACTGGGCAAGGGAGTCAATATGTCACTGAATACGATGGTGGCGTCAATGCCGGGATACCTCTCGATTGGCTGGAGGCTGATCCTACTGCAGATGTCAGTATCTTTGCACCTCTCCCAGAAGTCATGCTCTCTGGCCAACTTACGATACTCGGGCAGATGTCTGCCGGCCTGACGCATGAACCAAACTGGGGTGCGGTCAACCTCCTTTCTGTTTAGTGCGCGAGTTATTCTTTCCTTGCCTTCCATCTCATAACACCATATCGCTGAGGGCTTCCTCCAGTGCAGAGGCCATGTTTTCGATGTGACCTTCGTCATGGGAGGTCGAGAGAAATCCTATTTCGTACGCGGAGGGGGCTAGCATGAATCCCCGGTCCAACATTCCTTTGTGCAAGTCTGCGTATTTTTCCCCAGCATCTGATGGGATCATGTCCGCTCTTCTAGGTGGATCCTCGTTCCCGGGTGAGAACCAAAACAGGCTCTCCAGTCTAACCAATCTGAATGGATTGCCGAATTTTTCTAGGATTGGGCATACAAGCTGCTCTAATCTCTCTCCCATTGAGTCGAGTCTTGCATAAGCGGCATCGTCCAGCATTGAAAGGGTAGATTTCCCGGCAGCCATCGCCAGGGGGTTCCCTGACAAGGTGCCAGCCTGGTAAACCGGGCCGAGAGGCGACAGATGCTGCATTACCTCTTTGCAGGCGCCATACGCGCCAACCGGCAATCCTCCGCCGATTATCTTGCCAAGTGCAGTTATGTCCGGGGTGATTCCACAGAATCCCCCGTAGCTTCCCTCTCTAAATCTAAACCCCGAGATCACCTCGTCAAAGACAAGTAGTGTTCCATTATCAGTGCAGAGTTCCCTTAGTTCACGGAGGAACTCGTCCCGTTGAATCAGGAGGCCGTTGTTTGCTGGGAGAGGTTCGATGAGGACTGCAGCAATTTTCTGCGGGTATTCCTTGAAGAGATATCTTACTGCATCGATGTCATCCAATGGGCTAACCAACGTAGTGGATATGGTGTCCTTAGGTATGCCGGGGCTGCTCGCGATGCCAAAAGTAGCCAGGCCGCTTCCGGAATTTACCAATAGGGCATCGATGTGTCCATGATAACAACCATCAAATTTCAGTATGTGGTCTCTGCCAGTGTAACCGCGCGCAAGTCTAACAGCGCTCATTGCAGCTTCAGTCCCAGAGGAGGTGAAGCGGACCATATCGACGTGGGAGAATCTCTCTTTTACCATTCTCGCCAACTCTATCTCTCCGAGATGTGGTGCACCGAATGAGGTCCCTCGCGACATAACCTCAGAAATATCCGCGATGATCTTAGGATGGGAATGGCCATGGATGAGGGGCCCCCATGATTGCACGAAGTCAACGTACTCGTTGCCGTCGACGTCAGTCACGATCGCGCCATTGGCCTGTTGAAAGTAAACGGGACTTCCATGTACTGACTTGAATGCCCGTACGGGGGAGTTGACGCCTCCAACCAAATGGTCCTGCGCCTCGGTGTGGAGTATCGTGGAGTTGTGCCTTGACATGTTAACAACCTCCCTAGACCCAACCCCGACCGATAGCTTCTCTAGTGTGGTAGCTGACGATTATATCCGCACCTGCTCTTTTGAATGATCCGAGTATCTCGACCACCATTTTGTGTCGATTTTCAACATCTGTGGCATGATCCATGACCATGGAATACTCGCCGCTGACGTTGTAAACGGCAACAGGCCTGTTGACCTTCGATGAGACTTCCCTTAGGACGTCCAAATAAGGCAGCCCAGGTTTTATCATCAAAATGTCAGATCCTTCTTGAACGTCCAGCTCCGCCTCAAGGATCGCCTCTTTGTAATCTGACCGGGGATCCATTTGGTGGCTAGATCGGTCCCCAAACGTAGGCGCTGATGAAGCAGCGCTCCGGAAGGGGCCGTAGAAGGACGAGGCATACTTTACGGAGTAGCTAAGCACACCAGTGGATCTCATCCCTTTCTCCTCAAACGCCCGGCGGACGGATCTCACTCGGCCATCCATCATGTCTGACAGGCAGACATAGTCCGCACCTGAGTTTGCGTGAGAGAGTGATATCTTAACCAGCATGTCGACTGATTCGTCGTTCACTATCACGCCATCTTGGACTAGTCCACAATGCCCATGGTCCGTTGAAGTACAAAGGCAGGAGTCCGTCATCACTACAATTTGGTCTCCGAATTTTTCTTTCAATTTGCGTACAGTTTGTTGCAGAGGCATCTGATCGTCAGCTGCAGATGTACCATTTTCGTCCTTGTAGTGGTCTTCTAGGACGCCGAAGATCATGTGCGATGTAATGCCAATGGATAGGTCGTCTGATATTTGTTTGATTAGGACGTCACTAGACTGCCTGTTAATGCCGGGCATTCCGGGTATTTGCTCGTTCACTCCCTTGCCGGACACGACAAAGTGGGGCTGGACGAGTGATTCAGCGATCGATTGACCAAAAACCAGGTTCCTCCTGGAGTGTGTCCATCTGTTTATTCTGGGCCTAATTTCCAACCTCAACCCTCCTCTGATCTTGATTCCCAGAAAGCGAGGATGTACTCAACCGTGGGCCCATCTAAGGTTTTAATGGCTGAGTCTTGGAAATAAGGTGTTGTTTCCAATGCCGTTGTGGTGGATTTTCCCATTGAAAGAATGGTACTCGGCGATGGCAATCGGTTTTTGGCCCACGATTCTGCTGATGAGGGGGATGAAACCAATAGGACGTCGTTCTCAGATATGGAGAATCTTTCAACCTCTGTCTGCATGTTTTCATATCCAATCCATTGCCTGACCAGAAACCCCATTTTGGCGAGAGATGTGCAAAAGGATTGGTCGGAGCTCGATGACCTCGGGACGAACAATGTGGACCCAGGGGGGAGGGAGTCCCGAATGTAGGTCACAAGGTTCTCGCTATTAATTGCCATTCCGCAGTAAGCAGCCGTAATGCCTGCTTGGAAACACGCTTTGTGTGTACCCTCGCCCAAAGTCAGCCAAGGTATCTTGGCGACCTCGGGATTCGATTCGGACACCAAAGCCGCACATTTGGCCGCGAAGGGAGAGGTCAACACGAGTATCGGCCAACTAGATTTCTTACTTTCAACGCTCAGGAAGTCCCGCGGCCATGCTTCTGCCAATGGGCTTAGTTTGACAACGGGCTTGTCTATGGTGGGAATCCCTTTTTTCCTCAGCTGGGTTGAAATTCGGTCTGAAGTCAGAGTGGTTATCAGAGTTGGCTTATTGCGGTCTATGTTCTCGGACACCTTGTCCTGTGATTTATTTTCGAAAATAAAACTTTCAAAATCACCCTTATATCTGGCTATTTCGAAGGTCTCGCCCCGGGCGTACTTAGACCTCCAGTCACTGGGAGATACCGCGGTTGTAATCTTAGATCCCATGGACAGTACGCCGGCGGGGTAGAGGCACCCGCCGCCAAGTTTCTTTAGGATGCTGCGCTCCCTCTCCACTTCGTCGAATGTCGGTTCATGGTTGAGAATTGTTCTTATTTTTTCAGTCAAACTAGAGTCTTCATCGCGACAGTGGACGGCTATTGCTCCCTGCCCTGGAGCAGTAGGCCAATCTTCCTCTCTGATCCTGGTTGCATTCAGGCCAAGATGCCGTTTTGAGATCTCATTCGACTCATATAGTCGTTTCAAACCAATCTCGGCCAATATGAGAAAACTGACTCGTCCGTCTAACAATCCATCCAACCTTGTTTCGATATGGCCTCGCACAGAAATGGGAATGATATCTGGCCGAGAACTCAACAAAAAGGATTGCCTCCTACCTGAAACTGTCCCGACTTTCGATTTCATGGGCAGATCCTCAAGTACGTCCATGAGGGGTTTCGAGGACTTGTTCTGGAGTACTTTAGAGAGTTTTTTCCATCCATTCATTTCTTTGGATAGTACGAAATCTGAAGTTGCGCCCCTAGCGAGATATGCAAGTGCTCTAATACCGCTTTTGGAATCCACTGGAACGTCCTTGGCCGAATGCACCGTGATATCTGCCTCACCTGAAATTAACAATCGGTCTATCCCATCGACAAATTGGCCCACTTTGGCGGACAAATCTCCTCCCAATGACCTATCGCCATGGCTGCTAATGGGAATCAGGACGCATTGCAGCCCAGCATTCTCTAACGCTTGTCTTACTTTAATGGCTTGAATGATTGCGAGCTTTGATTTTCTCGTTCCTAAACGGATCGGCTTCACCATCATACCCCCGGCTCAGCGGAAGCTTCAATCGAGGTCACCAATCGAGTTACGTCAATGGCTATATTTTGAAGGAGGGTCGAGTCGATTTCCCGTTTAGTTCCAATGACATATTTGTGTAAATCCCCCAAGTCAAAAATGCCGTCTTTTTGGCATATCCAACTCGCAATCTCTTTGGAGAAGGCTTCCAACTGTGGTTTTTCGTCATCTTCGAGGTCGTACTTTTCGGCCCATGTTGTTGGTTTGTCATTGAAGGCAGCGTATATCCTGGATCTAAATTTAGCTTTAGACACGTTCTTCAGTGACATCTTGAAATTCTCCTCAATCTCACTTATGATTTCCACACCCCGTCTGGTGGTATCTTCATAGTTCCAGTCAATTCCAAGTTTCCTAGATCTTCGTATCCAGTACTCCATGTCGTAAAGCAGATCTCCTTCACGAACGCCGCCCTGTGTGAAGGAGGATGGCCAAGAAAAATCCATTATCACTGTGTTTCCATCGCTTGGAAAGGGTGATTCTTTTGTGAAGGTCGGCTTCTTATTCCTTAGTGTTGATATCACTAGGTCAGTATTCACTCCAGAATTGGCCCATTCTTCAAAGGACAGAATTTTTACTTTCTCAGTGAGGTCAGGGTATCGAAAGGCGGCATTCACAGGGTCACTGGAAATAACGGATATTCTCTCTTGGTCGAATTCGATCAACGCCTCGACCGCTTTGGCGCCCATCTCACCAAAGCCAAGCACCAATGTATCTAGTTGCTCATTGCTTCTGATCATTTCTTTCATCGCATTTGTTGCCAAGTTTAACATCGACTCGGCTGTCTTGTCAAAGCCTAGTTCCTTCCTGACTGTGCGATTAGCGGCTATGACGTGATCGAAAAGTACGGAATTCGAGTGAGATATGTATTCATTCTCCTTGTGCCATGAAACGGTATCCCTGAACTGGCCCATGACCTGTAGCTCTCCCAGGATGAATGAGTCTAGGCCACTGCATATTTTCACCAGTACTCTCCATACCTCCATACCGGTTGAGATCTGAAAAGGGCATCCACGTACACCCGTGACGTTCTCTATGGCTGTGACCAATTCAGTTTCGTTCATCGAAAATCCGACATACAGGACCCTGTTGCAGGTGGAGAATTCCAAGACCTCCCCCCCAGCTGCTGATTTCAGGTTGGCAAGGTATTCTACCTTTTCTTGACTCGAGAAGCCTTCTGAGGTCAGTGCCTCGACGAAGTCTTTGGTGTCTGAATCGAGTTTCATGGAAGCCATTACAACTCCGTCCATCGGGGAGTGAGGACGAGGGTGATTCACGGCGTTCCTACTGGATTCGGTGTGGGTGACATCAGATAAGTTCACAAGACCACTGGGTCGTCTAAGCATATTTATCACCACGGTATTTTGTAATCCCTGACAAACGAAACTTTGTTGTTCCGGTGTCAAATACTCCAAATTCTGCCCATCGGTGCACAAGGTCTGCCCGACTTAATCTACCGCGACAACGGACCTTAATTAACGCCAGCATAACATGGGACTAAATTTCCGTTAAGAGAAACTCCAAAAATGGCCTAAAAAACGAACATGATTGTTGTGTGATAGAGACTGACTGAATAACACTCAGCGGTGCATATTGAGGGTGTTGGATTGTGTCATATTGGTGGACGCTGGGGGATTTGAACCCCCGGCCCCCTGGTTGCAAACCAGGTGCTCTTCCAAGCTGAGCTAAGCGCCCTATGGACGCCCGACAGAGGCATTGGTCTTGAGTGCATCCCCTCTGGAAAGGCTCAATCTCCTCCTTGCCTCATCAATACGATTCCGAACAATAACACAGACACGGCACCGATGGCCAAGCCCACCCTGGCATATGCCTCAGTGGGGCTGGAATCAGCCTCTTCTTCAGTTGGTTGGATAAGTGTTCCATCCTCGATGTGATTATCCTCAGAGAAGTGGGCAGTGAATGACAGATTGTCGGACACATATGTGCCATTCATGTGCTGGATCATGAACGAGACTGTCCCGGGGAGCAGTCCATTCGAGGGGCCCATCTCGAGCGTGTAGGTCACGGCACACTCTGGATCCGACTTGTTCCCCTCGCTGTCTAGGGCGCAGGAACTCGTCAGAATGGGGGAGTGCAGGTCGTCCGTGCCGGAGAAGTCGCCATCCCCGTCTACATCGACGAGGATCTGCTGGCTCTTGTTCTCCCCATCATCGACCATCATGAAGAAGATTCGATCGGTCGTGACCAGTATCCCTGCTGGTATTTCGGCAGGCGAAGTCCCATCCGATCTCAACAGAACGGTGTAGTCCTTCGCCTCGTGGGCCGATGCGGTTGGGCAGAGCAAAATGGCTACGACGATGATCAGGGCCCTCCCGCGCACGATGGACGGGAGGGAGCCGAGTGTTTGAAGATGATAGGCTTCAATACCTGTATGAATCGGACTTGAAGGGGCCATCCTTGGTCACACCGATGTAGTCTGCCTGGTCTTTCGTCAGGCTGGTCAGCTTGGCTCCGATCCTGTTGAGATGGAGCATGGCCACTTCCTCGTCGAGCTCCTTAGGGAGCATGTAGACCTGCTTGCCATAGAGACCTTGGCTGGCCCAAAGGTCCATCTGCGCTAGCACCTGATTGCAGAAGCTTGTGGACATGACGAAACTTGGGTGTCCTGTCCCGCATCCCAGGTTCACGAGGCGCCCCTCAGCAAGCAGGTAGATCGAGTGACCCTCAGGGAAGTCGTACCTGTCAACCTGCGGCTTGATGTTGACGTGCGCGATGCTTGCCTCGCCTTGGAGGCGCTCGACCTGTATCTCATTGTCAAAGTGGCCTATGTTGCACACTATTGCTTGGTCCTTCATACTGCTAAGGTGTTCGAGAGTGATGATGTCCCTGTTGCCCGTCGCTGTTACGTAGATGTCGGCAGATCCCAATGTATCCTCCAACGTAGTGACTGTGTACCCCTCCATAGCAGCTTGCAAGGCGCAGATGGGATCAATCTCAGTCACGGAAACCCTAGCACCCTGAGCCTTCAGCGCAGCCGCCGAGCCCTTGCCGACATCTCCATAGCCACAGACGACTGCATGCTTCCCGGAGATCATCACATCAGTGGCCCGCTTGATTCCATCCACGAGGGACTCCCTGCAACCATACAGGTTGTCGAACTTGGATTTCGTGACGGAGTCGTTGACGTTGATTGCTGGGAAAAGGAGCGTGCCGTCCTCAACCCTCTGATTCAGTCGGAGGACGCCGGTCGTCGTCTCCTCTGATACGCCGACGATGGATTCGACCATCTTTGTCCATCTTCTTGGGTCTGCATTGTGTATATCCTTCAGGAGGGCCTTAATCGCGGCCTCTTCGGCAGACGCAGGTGGCTCATGCACCCAGTCGCTGCCTCCCTCCAATTCGTAGCCCTTGTGGATGAGGAGGGTTGCGTCGCCACCATCATCCACGATCAGCTGGGGGCCGTCATGGCCTTCATGGGAGAGTGCGAGATATGTGCACTCCCAGTAGTCTTCAAGGCTCATTCCCTTCCAAGCGAAAACGGGGACGCCGGCTTCGGCGATGGCCGCAGCAGCGTGATCCTGGGTCGAGAAGATGTTACAGCTTGCCCATCTGACCTCGGCCCCAAGGTCAACCAGGGTTTCGATCAGAACCGCCGTCTGGATCGTCATGTGGAGTGACCCGCTGACCCTAACGCCGTCCAGGGGTTTTGATTCGGCATATTTCGCTCGTATCTGCATCAGCCCGGGCATCTCATGCTCTGCGACCGAGATCTCCTTCCTCCCAAAATCAGCGAGAGCAGGGTCTGCAACCATGAATGGGGGAGGGTCGACTAGGGATTGGTTCATGCTCCTTCCCAATGGAGGGTGTAAATTAGGATATGTACTGAGTCCGAGGGGCCAATCAACCGCGCGATTGAAGTTCGTCATTGCTGCGGGCGGACCATGGCGCGCACGTTCACCTCGGAATCTGTGTCTTCTGGGCATCCCGACAAGCTGTGCGATGCGATATCCGACGCAATCCTCGACGAGTGTATCATGCATGACCCGGGTGCGAGGGTGGCGGTGGAGGCCTTGGTGAAGGGGGCCTCTCGTTCCAGCAACATCGTCCTGGCAGGAGAGGTATCGCTGGCGGGGGATCCTGAAATCGAATTCGAACAGATCGCCAGGAGGGTGGCTGTGGAAATCGGGTACGACGACCTGTCGGTCGGGATGGATGCCTCAAACGAAGGAACCTGTGAAGTCACGTGCTTGATTGGGAAGCAATCTGCAGACATAGCCCAAGGTGTCGACTTTGGCTCTGGGATCGACCCCGACCAAGGAGCAGGGGACCAGGGGATAATGTTCGGCTATGCTACCATTGAGTCAAATTTCATCGATGGGGCCGAGGGGTTGCTGATGCCCGTCCCCATCCTGCTTTCCCACATGCTAACCAACGCAACTACAGAGGCCATGCATACAGGGAAACTGCCGTGGGTCAGGCCTGATGCGAAAAGCCAGGTCTCGATCAGATACGATGGATTGGAACCAGTAGAGATAACCAGCCTTGTGTTGGCTGTCCAGCATGACGACCTTGCGAGTGAGATATTCGAAGGCGACGTCTCGAAAGAACACTCTTTCATCAGGTCAGAGGTCATTGAGAAGATCATCAAGAAGTTCATGCCGAGCCGCTTGCTAACGGACAACACAGAGATCGTCATCAATGGTACTGGGAGGTTTCTTCTGGGCGGACCGCATGCCGATGCAGGGATAACGGGACGAAAGGTCATTGTGGACTCCTACGGAGGTATGGGCCGACATGGAGGGGGGGCGTTCAGCGGGAAGGACCCCAGCAAGGTCGACAGGTCCGCGTCATACGCAGCAAGATGGGCTGCGAAACATGTCGTTGCAGCAGGCTTAGCTGATAAGTGCGAGATTCAGATCTCCTATGCCATTGGCGTCGCACAGCCAACGGCCATACACGTCGATACACAGGGAACTGGGGCACATGGCATTTCGGACATCGAGATCGAACAGAGAGTGAGGGGTGCATTCGACTTTAGGCCCTCATCCATAATCGAGAGGCTCGGACTGAGGCGGCCGATCTATCGGAGGACCGCCGCAGGGGGCCACTTTGGGAGGAATCCCGATGATGACGGGGGATTCTCCTGGGAGATTCTGGACGACTCCATCCTCTCGTTGCTCTCTTGACCTGCGCACCCGTGATTGAGTGTAGGGGAGCGATGGCTTCAACACGGCCCGCCTACACGGAATGCCATGAGCAGGCAGCGTGCCGCAACCATCGCAGGCCTGTCATTGTCAATCCTCCTCCTACTAGGCTCGGCCGGAGTCTTACTTCTTGGAGAGGATGGAAGCTCGGACGTAGAAGTCTCAAACAGCATCATTGATCCATTGTTGCAGGACGATGGCCACGACCACAGAAATGCTAGCCAGCACGTACTCTCCACCCCCAACATAAAGCCCCTAGGCTATAATCCGCTGACTGAGCCTGGAAATGCCGAGGTTCAAGTGGCTGAGTCCCCAGACGGAAGGATATATGCCTACATCGCCGGATGGACGGAGATGCACATAGTCGACGTCACAGACCCAGAGAACACGACGTGGATGGGGGAATACTACGACCCTAACACGCAGGTTCTGGATGTGAAGTACATCCAATACGATGGACGCGAGTACGTCGTGCTTCAGAACCAATTGGTCGATCCTGGGGCTGCAGACCCGAATGTGGGGGCATGGGAAGACCCCACTCAAGTGACCGTCACACTTGTCGAAGTGACTGACAAGGAGGACCCCCAGTGGGTCGGTGCCTGGTATGACGCCGACCACCCCAGCGGCCCGCACAACCTCTACACCCATGTCATCGACGGAGAGTGGTATATCTTCGTCGCCAACCCCGACTACGACTCGTGCGACGTCGGACAAGGAGACGCATGCGGGGGGATAACCATCGCACATCTGAACTTCGATGGACCCAGCGACCAGCCAGTTATACTCAAGGTCGGCGAGGCCGAGGTGAACTGGGAGACAACTCTAGGTGGTTGGATTTACATCCATGACATGACCGTCCAGACGTGGCCTGGGGACGATCCAAATGACCCTCGCTTCGGCAAGACATACGTGTATGGGGCCTATTGGGAGGCTGGACTGAGGATCTTCGATGTGAGCGACGTCCCGCATCCAACGAACACCCCTCTTGAGTATGCCTTCATCGCAGGAGGATGCGTCGTCACAATAGGAACCCAGTTGGGTTGCAACTGGAGAGCCCCTGAGGTCGGCCTCTGGATGGAGTATGCTGACTTGGACGGGGACGGCTCGCCTGACAGTGGCTACAATGGGAACGAGAACGGGGGAAGGGCCTCTTACATCCACTACGCCGAGCCAGTAGATGAAATGGTGGATGCGAGCCATCTCGGCTATCCCGAGGGGGAAATGCACCTTACTATCCTATCGACAGAGGTGCTCGAGACCTCTGTTGGCACCGGCATGTCATACCTCCTCGACACCACCAAGTACGAGGAGGTAAACGGACAAGTCAGGTTCCTTCCAGAACTCATATACGACTACGAGATCCCATTCGCGGAGGACCACTTCATACCAGGTGGAGAGGAGTGGTTGCTATTCAGCCCGCACAATGCAGACACGCAAATCTTCTCCACGACCGGCGACTTCCAGGACACGAGCCACGGCGGAACTTGGGATGGTAGGATCTACCTCTCAAGCTACCACGCTGGGCTGTGGATCGTAGACATCGAGAGCCTGATGGTGGCGGGCTTGGGGGACGGCAACTCAACAGACGCGTACTTCGACGCCACTGTGGGCTACCACTTGCCACACGGTGCCGATGGACAGCCCTTGGAGAGCGCCTTCTACGACTTCGGGTGGACTCCGTTCCTCTGGGCAGCGGAGTACCATGAGGGGTACACGTATCTGTCCTGCATCACCTCGGGCCTCTACATTGTCCAACTCGATATCGATGCCCCCTACGCCACGAGATGAGGGACATCTGACCATCATCTTCAACAGCCTAGCCACCACCCGATGGGATGAGGTCCCCTCATGCGAAACCACTTCCTGCCCGCCTTGTCGATTACACTCCTCCTCCTCTCGTCTTTTGCATCCGGGTGCTTCGGCAGCGAGGAAGAAGGCTCTGAGATGGATGAATGGGTGTGGGTGGACCCTGTCGAGGAGATAGAGGACGAGAACCACTCCCACAGCGACCTCATGGCACACAGGCTCAAGACCCCCAATGCCGTAATGATCGACTACCACAATCTCAACTGCGATGGCGAGGTAACGCCCCCTGCTGATCTGGACAACGTTGCAGGTCGCCCCTGTTTTGACCAATTCAAGAACGTGGGTCCAACCCCAGGCGACAACTCGGAGATCGCGATAGAGGGCAACTTCCTCGACGATTGCGAGATCTACGGGGACGGGTCAGGGGGGTGCTTCGCCTACGTCTCGTCATACAACCAATTCGAGATACTGGACATAAGCAAGCCGAATGAGATTCGCTTGCTATCAACCTACTACGCAGAAATAGCCCGAATCATCGACATCAAGGCAACGCAGGACAACAACTGGGTCCTCATCAACCACGAGTTGACAAACTCGGAGTTGGATCCTATACCAAACGACGACGATGCAAACAGCGGTGCGAACCGACTTGACCTGATCTACGTGGGTGACAAGACCAGCCCCATTAAGGTGGCAGAGTGGGACAACCCCCCAGCAGGATTCCACAACCAAGACCTTCACGTCTACTGCGATTGGTCTCCCGCCAACCCAGTCTGGGCCCAAGAGGACTGCCACCTTTTCCTCTTTGGTGCAGACCCGTATCCAGAGATGGTGGAGGGCTCTAGCGGCACCTTCTACAAAGGCACTCAGGTGTTCTACGCACTCATAGACTTCGAGGGGTTAAACCCATTCAACAATCAAGAGCAGCAAAACGCCAGTCGCGAAATCCTCAGATGGGGTGGATACACACCTGAGCCCGAAACCACGTGCGGTGGGTCAATCTTCAACCATGACAACGTTTTCTTCATTCACCCCATAACCAAGCAGAAGATGCTCGCGATATCATACTGGGGCGCTGGCCTGAGGCTGGTGGACGTCTCGCAGCCACCACAGGTCGCCGATCCACTCGGGATCTCATGGCCACCGGAAACAGGGAGATGGCTTGGATGCGCCACCGACGACTCAGGGTGGTATGGCCCCGATGGAGGGGGACATGCGAACATGGAGCCCGAAGTATGGTTGGATGCAGAGCAAGGCAACGACAACATTCACTATGCCGTGCCCAACGACTACCTCGTATGCAGCGGCATAAGCCAACTCGACCCAATGGACGAGTGGCCCAGCCAGTGCGGGACAGGGCCTGACGATTCTACACATGGCGTCAATTGGCGACACTACACCTACATCGCCCCGGAATACGGAACCAACGCGAACCACACCGGCTTCATATGGACCATAGACACGACAGATCCCGCCAAGCCCTTCCTGGTCTCAAAATGGAAGCTCCCGGGTACCAGCATCAAGGACGGGGAGGAGCACCCCCACCACTACATCCCTGGGGGATACATCTACAGCCCACACAACGGCGACACTGCAGCCAATGGGATGGTCTACTGGACCCACTACCACGCAGGGATATGGGCAACGGACCACGGGAAAATATGGGATGAGATCGAGTGGAAGAACGGAGTACCGGCGCCTGAACTTGGGTTCCAGGGTATCGAGAGTCTCGCCCCCACGCACACAATTGGATACTACCTTCCAGCCGGACCAGAGTGGTCAGACAACGCCTCAGCAGACATGGGCTACGACATGGCAGACTGCTGGGCGTCTTGCATGATTCCTTTCGACTGGGGGCTCCAGTTCGACCCAAGAGGATTCGTCTTCATCTCAGAGATGGTCAGTGGGGTCTACGTTGTTCAGTTCGACGAGGACTACGACCCTAGGTTCGACTACCCCCCGCTATGGGAAGATGACTTGTGAGTGCTGAGAATGTCTCGTATCGTCGCGATCCTAATGATCCTGGCCATATCAGGCCAAGTCGCCGCACACGGTGCGAACAGCTACGCCATAATCGTCAGAAACGAGAGCGTGATGCCAGAGTCGGCGGATTTGATCGTAAATGACACCCTCGTGCTCTACAACACGGCAGCATGGGAGAGGACCGCTGGGATCGACCTAGATGGAGATGGGTCATTCGAACACTCTTGCACGATGAGCGCGAGGAACACGACATCGAACGAAGACGAATGCCAGTTCCCCTTCTGGTCAAACCAGTCATGGGTGGCAGGCGACTATGTGGTCGAGGTTCATCAGAACGGTTCGTTTTGGAAGGAAATATCGGTCGAACTCCTGCCTGACAACCACAGCGAGCCCGCAGCCTCAGGGCCGTACGTCCTGCTCCCTGACTTCGACCCCATGGCTGAAAACATGGCCATGATCGGGGAGGATGGGGCTTCATTCAGCAAGTCCAAGATCAGGTTGCCACCTGGCGGGAACGCCTACCTCTACACATCCAATGCGGGGAATTTCACCATTCTCTCCGAGAATGGCGAGTCCCTCTGCGACATATCCGGCCCCGCAGGCTCGGGATGCAAGATATGGTTTCGAGCCAGTGAATGGAGCATTGGCGAGCATGAGTTGAGAATCTCCCAACCAGACGAAAGCCGGTCACAATCCCTAATCATCAGTATTCAGACTAGTGGGGACGAGGGTACGCGTGCGGGAATGGTTCAAATGATCTCGGCGGCGGGGGTTGCATTGTGCCTACTCTCATTCGCCTTGCTGCGTTCTCGAAGATCGCTAGGAAAAGAATGATTTCCTTGGCGTTGGTTTCGACCTTGCTGGCAGCGGGATGTCTGGGATCAGACGGAGAACCCGACATCTTCTACGGTGAGGACATAAATCCCCCGAGGCCCACCGAAGACTTCGTTCTCTTCGACCAAAACGGGGACCCAGTTGCGTTCAACGACTATCTCGGCGACGTCGTCGTGGTTGCCTTCCTCTTTACAAGGTGCCCTGACGTCTGCCCACAAGTCAGTGCAAACATGGCATGGATAGGGGAAGCGTTGGGAGAAGACCTCGGAAAGGAGGTGCATCTCCTTTCAATCACGGTCGACCCATGGTACGATAATTCCAGCGTCCTGTGGAACTATGCATACGACAGGGGCCTTGAATGGCCCCACCTCTCTTCTGAACTGGAAATCATGGAACCTGTCTGGAGATCATTCGAGGTGGGACTTGAGACGTATGCAAATGACTCGGATGGAGATGGGACTGTCGATGGCTTCGACCTGTGCCCGGACACCCCCGAGGGCGAGCAGACTGACGCCGATGGGTGTGGCGTTGAGACCCAGCAGCCAGAGGATGAGGTCCAAACCATGCACCACCCCCTCTACTACATCGATCACACCACTGGCACCATAATTGTGGACAGGCAAGGCTACCAACGAGTGTACTGGGGAGATTTCGTCTGGAATGCGGACATGGTCTTGGATGACATCCGGCAACTCATGGAGGAAAACCCTTGACGGCAAGGACGTTGATCCTTACAGCGATCCTCCTTTCAGCCCCCTTGGCTGGATGCCTCGAAACAGTCGGTGACGGGGGCTTCAATGGTATCGAATACCGGAATCCGTCTGAGGCGCCAGACTTTACTCTGTTGGATCAAAATGGCCAGAACGTCTCCCTATCAGACTACGATGGGAAGGTCGTGATCCTGGCGTTCATCTACACATCCTGCCCTGACGTGTGTCTGATAATCTCCTCGAACCTCCAATGGGCAAAGATGAACCTGCCCGAGGACATGGCCAGTGAGGTAGCATTCCTGTCGGTGACAATCGATCCGGCCAAGGATACCGTTGATCGGCTATCCCGCTGGACAGAGGCAACTGGGTACGATTGGCCCCACCTGACATCAAACGACATAGACGAGCTTGTTGGCGTGTGGTCGGACTGGAACGTCGTTGTCGACAATGACCACATAAACGCCAGCACGCCACCAGATGACACCTCGAACAGAATCGTTGTGATGGGGGCTGATGGCTCAACGACATCTTTCGACACGCCATGGGGTGAAGTCGAGTTCCAGCCCAATGCAAAAGGAATGGCGGAAGTGGCGTTCGAGAGAGAGAATCTTACTTTTGACTATGAAAATGGGACGATCATTGAATGGACTGAGAACGAGAGCCTCAGTTGGTCCACGGCGGTCTGGGACTCAATCTCCTGGGCGTGGATAGGCACGAACTCCTCATTGGATAACATTCCGGTGACCCCTGACACTCACTTAGCATTCGTGCCCAATGATGCGAACCTCAGTCTGCTTCCCCCTGGAGTGGATTGCAACGGACATGGCTGGGTCATGGGGAAGGGGAGCGGGGCGCACTGCATGTGCGACGAGGGATGGAAGCGGCCCAGTGGCGATTGGTTGAGCTGCGTATCAGAAGGTGGCGAAGATGATACGAATGGGACTGACCCCCATGAGGAGTCCCTTGGCGAATACCAGGTTGGGCACACGACTGCCACATTCATCATTGACAAGGACGGTGACAAGCGGGTAGCATGGGGTGGCGTGACCTGGGATCCAGGCCTCTTCCTGATGGACATCGAGAAGCTCGTTGAAGAGTGATCATCTACGATATCGAAGCCCATAGCATCGATGAGATAAAATGTCCTTGATCAGGTCCTACGACATGGGACAGAGGACACAGAGCCTGACACTTGCAGGAATAATGTTCCTCAGCGTGCTCGCTGGCATGCTTATGTTTGATCTGGACAGCACCACAGAGGAGCCTCCAAACATCAAGCCCTCGATAGCGGGGGACTCGGGCAAGACGTTTCAAGCCGGCCAGGAGTCACGTGTGATGCTCCTCGTCTCTGACGAGAATCTCGAGAGCGTCGCATTGGAGATTCTGATCGACGGGGCTAGAACCGAGGGCTACACTTTGACTCAAAGTGGTGAGGTATGGATTGAAATCCCGCCTGACAAAAGGGGCGTGGTCCTGATTGAGGCGTCAGTCATCGACGATGAGGGGCTGTCGGATGATTGGGCCGGGACGTTCACAGTTTCAGCTGCGAGCCCAGTGCTGGTCATTGGCGATCCCATTCCAGCCGAGGAGGGAGAAAAACTGGTCTTCGGCGGGACGATTTTCTTCGAAGAGATATCCACTTGCACCGCAAGGTGGGAGGAACTAGGGGGGAGCGGGGGGTCATTGCCGATCGAGCTGTTTGATGATGGGAGGTTCATTCATGAGATTGATGGAGAGGTTGGGACTGTGACCATCCGTGTCATCGCAAACTGCGGATCCGATACAACACAAACAGAATTCCTCGCCACCTGGCTCGAAGGCGACAATGCGGGGTGCACCGACCCAGCGGCCTCCAACTATGACTCCTCATCCCAGACCGATGATGGAAGTTGCGAATACACGTCGGACAACGACGGGGATGGAACCAATGATGACCAGGACCTCTGTGAGGGGCATGACGACTCTGCCGATGCAGATGGCGATGGAATTCCTGACGGATGCGACGACGCGTCATCAAAATACAACTCATCAGACATGCTGGAGTTCTGGATGGACAAGTTCCTATGTCAAAATAACTCTGGTCTAGAAGTCGATGACTACAACACTACAGGACACGATGCCCATGTGTGCTCTGTGGGTCTTAGGTCGGAGGACGGGAACATTACGATCACCATGAATGGCCTCCCGAACCATGACTTCGAATCTGGACCAGGTTGCTGCGCCTCCCCGCAAAGCCACGTCATCACGATACCCCGCGCCCCGGCGAATGACACGCAGGGGGGACATGATCCTGCCAATTGCCCAGAGGCTGCTGGGTCCTACCAGTGTGCTGCTGACAGAGGCAACATAGCATTCGCGATTAACGGGGTCCCCATCTTTGGACCCGAGGATGGCCCCGGAGGGGATGCTGTCGCAAGTCAACACGGGGCCTACGAAGAGGACAGGCAGGAGATCTGGCTCGGGTTGTGTCACGGCCACTCGGGTCCCGGTGGGACGTACCACTACCACGCCGATGCGAATTGCGTCCATTGGCACGATGAGGCCCAAAACGAGGGGTGGAGAAACTACTCCTTCCCACCAGACCAATCAGGGGAGCCTTCCCCTGTGATCGGAGTGGCTCTCGACGGCTATCCGATCTATGGCGCCTATGGATTGGACTCATCGGGCGTGGTGGCGGAAATGAAATCGTCCTACAGGCTAAAGGAGGGTCAGACAGGATACAACGGAATTGACGATTACGAATATGTGGAGGGGTTGGGCGACCTGGATGTATGCAACGGGCATTTCGGCCCTACCCCAGACTTCCCGGAGGGCATATACCACTATCACTCAACAATGAAGAACGGGGATGGAGAAATGGGGTTCCCATACTTCTTGATTTGCTACCACGGACTTGTTCCGGAAGGCGACTCTGACCCATGCGATGGCTATGGAGAGACATGGGGGCCCGGCGTGGGCCCTCCTCCCGAGGGTTGCGATCCCGGGCCTCCCCAAGGCCAAGAGAGTCTATCGACAATCGGACTACTGGGCCCGTTGAAGCCTCCGATCATCGGGTTGATCGGTCTCCTCTGGTTGTTGATCCGGCCATCGAATCTCTTCAGAGGATGGGCATCTTGGATAGGACCATCAGGTCGGGCTGATACAACTCGCGTATGTCGTCCAACCCAAGGATGAGCATTGCCAGACGCTCCAAGCCCATCCCCCATGCGCAGACTGGCCAGTCAGTACCCAGGGGTTGTGTCACCTCCGGCCTGAATATTCCAGCTCCCCCAAGCTCCAACCACTTCCCCCTCCAGAGGATCTCAACCTCGATGCTCGGCTCAGTATACGGAAAATATGCTGGTCTGACTCTGACGTCGGAGTACCCCATCTTCGAATAGAAGGTTCTCAGCGTCGTGATCAACATTGGTAAACTCGCCGATTCTTCATGTATGATCCCCTCGATCTGGTGGAATTCTGGAAGGTGGGTCCGGTCTATCGTCTCTTGTCTGAAGACTCTGCCTACTCCGAAGACCCTGCTTGGAGAAGATGGATTTTCGGCAATGTGTCTAACGGTGTTCACAGTCGTGTGGGTGCGTAGTAGTCCCCTTCTAGACTCATCCTTGTCAAAGTTGCCGCCCCACCCTGATGAGGTCGTTCCCATCCCTCGTTCGTGGGTCCCTTCCCATTGTTCCAATCGACTTGACTCGATTTCCATCTTTGCTGGATCTTCGAGATAAAATGTATCCTGCATCGTACGAGCGGGGTGATCCTGTGGTATGAAGAGGGCGTCCATGTTCCAGCCAGCAGATTGGACGAAGTTCCCGGATATCTCCGAGAAGCCCATCTCCAGAAACACTGCCCGGATCCTATCTATGAGTGACTGGAGGGGATGTGGCCTCCCACCCAATGGAATCGGTGCTGGTGCGTGGATGTCGAAAGGCTTGAACTCCTTGGTCCTCCAGGCGTCCCCTTGGAGTAGATCTGGAGTTATTTCGTTGATCTGATCTATTTCGATCAACTCTTCCGCCCCCAAAGACAGGCCCTTTTCCGTCGCACTCCAAGATCTGGACACGGACCGCTCCAATTCGATGAGGCCCCTCCTCTTGGCGAAGTGACTGGTCAAGCGCTCGTCCAACTCGTTGGCGGGGATCGGTGAATCCGAGAGGGCCATGATGAAGGCCGTCCTACGTTCCGCCTCGCTCAAGGCTCCTTGCATGTCAGGGGCCTCCAGTCTACCTCCAACTATCCTGACACCCATTGATCGAAGGATGCCGACACCCGCGCCAGCCTCAGTCTTATCGAAATCCTCTGATATGGCCGCCATGGAACGATTTTGGGGATCTCTCGATTGTAGCCACTCCAACATCCTCATTTCAAGCAGACCATCACGAGCGGCCTTATGCCCCTCGACACCCAACTTGACCAATACCGACTCTTCCTCCGAGAGGCTTGCAAGCCCTCGATCGGTGAGTCCCATAGCCGCTCCGACGACATGAGCCTGATCAGTCCAGCCTGTCTCCTCGGAAAGGGAAGACACCCCCAAGGGGATGGTTGAGTCCCTGAGTATCGCCATGATGCGCTTCTCACGGTTATCCAGCGCTTTCATAGCCAGCCTGAGGGCGTATTCTCTCTTGACGATTGCTGGTTGTGACCTACTCTTCCTCTTGTTTCCACAAATCCATGGCGCATGCTGGGCACCTGAATGCCCTTGGCTTGCCGCCATCAACCCACTCAAGGTTCCCACAGGCCCCACAGAGAATCGATGTTCTGATGGGATCGTCCAAGGTGGTGTCAACCCTGAACATCACCCTCCCTGCCTCAGGGAGAGTTTCAGGACTCGGTGCCCAATTTGGATCCGCATTGCGTTCCGTTTGGGATCTCCCCCTCGATAGTGCCATCAAGAGTAGGGGAAACCCAGCGATCAACAGTGGGCTGCCAACCAACAACCCCATTGGATCAGGGAGTGTGAAAACTAATCCGGTCCCTAGGAGTGTGCAACTCCAACCCGCAATTAGGAGGTTCCAACCGATCGAGTCGTTGGCCATGTCCGAGCGTGAGGGCCCCTCGCTACAAGATCTCCTAACGAATTCATCAGGAGGCTTCAAGGACTGGAGACCAGAGCGAAGGGTACGCCTCAGTAGCTCAGCTGGTAGAGCACTGGATTTGTAATCCAGCGGTCGGGGGTTCGATTCCCTCCTGGGGCTCAGTGACAACAGTCAAGCATCGAAGCCCGCACGACGTCACGTGACCGCTCAAGTTATCGACGGCAAGGCGATGGGCGCGATTATCGAGAAGGGTTTGACTGATGAGGCCAAAGCCATGGAAAAGAGGGGCAGAGCCCCACATCTAGTTGTCGTAATCGTTGGCGATGATGCTGCAAGCCACGTTTACGTAAGGAATAAACAGAGGGCGTGCGAGAGAATTGGGATCAAGAGCACTCGGTATGACCTACCTTCGACCAGCAACCCCTCCGACCTGATCGACCTGGTTGACAACCTAAACAAGGATGTCGGGGTCGATGGAATTCTCGTCCAAAGTCCACTACCTGCCGGATTCGACGAGATCTCAATAACAGAAATGATCGATCCAAAGAAGGATGTCGACGGTTTTCACCCGGTGAATCTCGGTCGGATCGTCACAGGGAAGGTAGACGGATTGCTGCCCTGCACGCCCTCTGCTGTTATTCACATGCTAGAGTCCACGGGAGAGAGGCTCGCTGGCAAGAAGGCCCTTGTTGTTGGCAGGTCTAGGATTGTCGGGATGCCTACGGCGTTGTTGCTTGCTCAAAAGGGAGTTGATGCCACGGTAACCATTTCCCATTCCCGGAGCTCGGACCTTCAGGGGCTTTGTCTGGACTCTGACATAATAGTCGCAGCGGTCGGGAGGCCAGGTATGATCAAATCCGACTGGGTGAAGAGTGGTGCGATCGTCATTGATGTGGGCATAAACAGGATAGAAACAGAAGGGGGCAGCAAGCTGGTCGGAGATGTTGAGAAGGGGGCCTCCGATCGAGCCTCTTGGATGACTCCAGTCCCTGGGGGTGTGGGCCCAATGACCATAGCCATGTTGATGAGAAACACGATTAGGGCCGCAGGCGATGAGGTCTGACCCTCAGAACACTCCTAATTCCATCTGGGCATCCTCCGTCGCATGTACTCTGGGGTCCCATAGGGGAGAGAATGTCAAATTCACGTGCACGGATTCTACCTCGTCCACAGATAATGCCGCACGGTGAACCGCTGCCATTATCTCTGGTGCGACTGGGCAGCCCGGACTGGTGAGAGTCATGGTCACCTCAAGATGGCCCTCCTGATTCTCCACGCCGTATATCAGCCCTAAATCCGTCACAGATATTCCCATCTCTGGGTCAATCACCTCAGACAACGCGTCCATCACTCCATCATTATTGCTCATTTTCACTCCCCCATCATCCTTGACGCCTCGTTAACCACTCGGTCGAGCATGTTCTTGAAGCCATTGGACCTACTTGGGGTCAGGGCTGAATTGAAGCCCATTGCCTCGGCGAATTCAGGGGTCAGCAAGGAGACCTGTTCGCAACTGCTTCCATCAACTGCTATCCTCGTGATCTCCATCAACCCCTGGACAATCTGAGCATCCGCACCGCCTCTCATCCTGAAAAGGCCACTTGAATCCAATGTGCATTCCACGTGTGCTCTGGATTGGCAACCCTGAATCATGTTGGCGTCGTTCCATCTATCTTGTGGAAGTGCGTTGGTTGCGTTAGAAGCATATTCAAACAGCAGTTCGTACCGTTCCATTGAGTCAAAGCAGTCCTGAAATTCCGCGACCACCGGATCAAGTGCCTCAGGCCACAGCCTCTCTCCCATGATGCCTGTTCGTGGCCGGTGTTTTTGAATGGTTCCAGATCAGGCGCCGAACCTGTCACAAACCATCTTCAAATGGTCAAGGAAAGAGCGTATTTCCTCCTCTGTGTTGTACAGCCAGAGTGATATCCGATTCGTCGAAGCCACGCCGAGCGCGTCCATCAGGGGCTGTGCGCAATGCTGGCCGGTCCTCAGAGCGAATCCCCCCTCGTCCAACAACATCGCCAAGTCGTCTGAATCGATCCTCTCATGGAGGAAGGATATTGTCCCACTGCTCCCGGGTCGTCTCGGATCTGAGTAGATGGTTATGCCATCTATCTGGACCATGCCCTCGTATGCCATGATTGCCAGGGACTTGATATGGTCGTGCATCTGAGTGAAATCGATTTTCGAGAGCCAGTCAATCGCTGCCCCCCATCCGATTGCCTCCGCGATTCTGGGGGTTCCAGTCTCAAGGAGGGCGGCCCCGTCTCGATAGACTGAGCCATCGGTGGAGACTGACCTGATCATCTGGCCACCTGTCAGGAAAGGCCCGCATTGCGAGAGGGCCTCGTTCGTTGCGAGCAGGCCTCCAATCCCTGTGGGGCCAGCCATCTTGTGTGCGGACAGTGTGAGGAAATCTGCTCCCAACTCCTTGAAGTTGATTCTCTCATGAGATGCACCTTGTGCGGCGTCGATGAGTGTTCTCGCACCTGATTCCTTTGCCAGTGCGATGATGTCCTCTATAGGGTTCCTTGTGCCCAATACGTTGCTTGTGTGGACTACGCACACCAATTTAGCCCCCGGCAGCGCATGCTTGTATGCCTCCATGTCAAGGCACATGCGCCCCAGATCCAGAGGCACGTATCTCAGCTCTATGCCAATCTCCTTCGATAGCTCCTGCCATGGAACGATGTCCGCGTGGTGCTCCATCTCCGTGAGCACGACCGCATCCCCCTCTGAGAGGTTCCTTCGTGCCCAAGCATAGGCAACTAGGTTGATTGCTTCGGTGGTTCCACTAGTGTAAATCAGGTTCGAGGGGTCGGCACCGAAGAAGGAGGCAATTGATTCCCGTGCAGTCTCCAGTGCAGTAGTCGCCTCGTCAGCTAATGTGTGGGCGCCCCTGTGAGCATTAGAGTTGTATGTCTTGTAGTATCGAGTCATTGCATCTATTACCGTATCTGGCTTCTGGCTTGTCGCAGCATTGTCGAAGTACACCAAGGGCTTGCCGTTTGGTAGGACCCTGTTTAGGATCGGGAAATCAGATCGGATCTCCTGAACGTCGTACATATTCACGAGCATCCCTGTCGGTTTTGGGATATTAAGACGCGTTATGTGCTTTTTGTCCTCACAGACCCAGGCGCGAGAGCGCATCCATGATGGACTCTTCAGTCGCTGGGGAGCTCTTGGCGTCTCTTAGGTACCTGCCGACTACATCTGACCCCAAGTGAGCGAACTGTTCCCTCATCGCGGCCAGGGCCTTCCACCCATGGCCGCCACTGGCCGTCCCTATGGCGACCTTTCTTCGATTGAACAAGGACCTGAAGTCTTCGTAGTCCACTGAAATCCAGGTCAGGGCATTGATCCACACTGGGGGGAGCCCGCCGTTGTATTCTGGGAGCAGGACTATCCATGGTGCAGCCCCCTCTAGGTCTTGGATAAGCCGCCTCAGATGTTCCAACTTTGCGTTTTTGTTGGCCCTGGTGTAGATTGGCATCTCATAATTGTCCAACTCGATGATTGAGGATGTTTTTCCCATGCCCTCGACAAGTGACTTCACGCGCTTGCCCAAATCCAAGTTCCTTCCACCGCTCGTGACGATGATTTTGAGGTCCTCCATGTTCCGATGCCGGGCCGTCTTCCTATTGAATCCCACGTTGGCAATTTCGCGAAAGAAATACATGACGGCGTTGATTGGGGAATACCATGAGGGCGTTCGGACGAACACTGTTGATGGCCTTCTTCATGATTTCAGTTTCCCTGTCTGGATGTTTTGGAAACGAGGAAAAGGTCGACGAGGATATGGACGAGTTCGACGAATTCGGAGGTTATAGCGTCGTCGCACCAATCGACACGGGCATCAATGTGTATCACAACCACTTCGCAATGAACGGCACCTACCCAGGTTGGCTCCTCGAGGGCCTAGGTGTGACCATGTGGTGCAATCTGACAGATACAGGAACATGGTCAGAGAGGTATGAGGCTGATCGTGAGCTCTGCTGGGACGTAATCTCCTCCGAAGACATAGTCTATTTTGTTGGAACCAGAATCATCGGCACCACGCCTGATGACGAGACGGACATCCCGATCCTCGATGACCCCTCTGATGGTCACGGGACCGCAGTCACCGGCTCGGTATTGGATGCGAATCCGGATGCTGTGATATTTTTCGTCGAGGGTTTCAGTGACGCAGCGGTTTTGGCAGCCGCCAATCAACCGCTTGTGGACATAATCTCCACGTCATTCGGGCCAATTGGCTCGATTCCCGTGCCTGGGATCGAGGATGCAACGAAGGTCGCCGTGGTCCAGAACGGGAAAATCCACACAGGGGCGTCTGACAACACTCCCTCCCCCGCGATCCAAGACTCTACGGCAGGGCCACCTTGGTCAATTGGAATCTCGGGTTATGCCGAAGAGGATGACGACCAAAAGGAGACGATGAGCGGGTCCTACCCCGATATCGCCGCCGATTGGACCCAACTGCTACCTAATCACGACGACATCGACGGGTACCATGTAACCTCTGGCACATCCTTCGCCACCCCACGGACTGCGGGAATCCTCAGCGAGGTCCTAGAGGACCTAAGGAGCAAGGCAGGGGACAACAGATCCGGGGCCTCGGGCGACAGGAATGGCTTGCTTGTACTGCCAGACAATGGAATTGAGCCCATCGAAAATTCTGATCTCAGGGAAGCTCTGAACCTCTCGGCATGGTATCCAAGTTTTTCCAGTTGGGACCCAACTGCGGGAACACTCCCCATATCCCCTGTGGCCCCTTGCACCCAGGTTGGATGGGGCGTTGTCAACATGTCCAATGTCCAACCCCTCATAGACCACCTTGACGGGACTTCTGAGATGCCCCCCCGGCCAGCCGACGTTGTTGCGTGCATGGATGCGAATCAGGACATCAGGCAGGCTTACTGGTCATTCGTCGGATGACTCCTCGCTGTTTCTCGAAGCAAAAATGATGATCCCTATCAGGCCAACTATCAGAAGTGCAGATATCATGCCTAGGATGCTTCCACCCTCACTGTCTTCGTCATCGCCCTGCCCGCTACCATCCGAGGTTCCTTCTGTGGAGGAGTTCCCCCCATCCGCTTGGCAGGTTCCATCATCTATGGTCGCAGAGGCATCGAAGTTAGGGGCATTTTCATCCGTACAACCGGAACGATGTGAGTGATCGAGTGTTGCAAGGAACCCATCTGGCCATTGGTAAGTACTCTCGTTGTCCCAATTCTGGATGGTTAAGTTTCCGAATTCAGCATGGGTCGTTGAGAATGACCCTCCCATTGCAGTCTTGCCATTTGAATGGTGCAATGACGTTGCTTCCGGCCACTTTGCCATTCCAAGTCCAAGGGCCCACTCCCATATTCCGTTATCTGAGATTCCTGCCATCCAGAGATCCATGTTTAGTGGGTCATCTGACTTCAAGATTGAGTGTGTGTCGAATGCCAGTTGCAACGAGGCCGTCCCGCCCAAGACAATGGCACCACCAGACATAGAGGCGATCGCATGTGCGTCATCGTTCCCCGCCCCTGAAACAGACTCTGTCCATTGCCATTTGCCCTCGTTTGAAATCTTGGAGACCATCACATCAGTTGTACCAGTAAGGCCTGTGTTTGTATTGCTGATCCTGGACGAGTTGTCTGGGTCGATTGAGTAGGTGACGCGTGAGGAGGTTCTGGACAACACATAGGCACCACCTGTTTCATCGGCGTCGATTGAGTAGATCTCCTCGCTATTCTGACCCCCGATTGAGGCGATCCATTCCCATGTGTTGGATGACGGGTCCCAAGATGCGATCATTCCTTCGGAATAGCCTGGTGAATCATTGACGGTCTTGTTCGGAACCCCATAAGCTGCCTGCCCCAGAAAGTACCCAGCCACCATGACCTTGCCATCGGAGGTCAACGCCATGCTGTGCACCTCCAAACTAGAATCCGCATCGAACAAACTTGCGTGGGAGGCAATTGCCCCCGTGGAATCGAACTCCACTAGGAAGGAGTCAGTCAATCCCCCATCTGCCCAACCCGGCATTAAGCTGGATCCGCCGTCATAAATCGGATCGCTGGCATAATTTCCAACGACAAAAACCCCTCCACTGGGGGCAGGCTCAAGTGCTACGGCCCAGTCTGAAGATTGGCCTTGAAAGGAATATGCCCATGTCCAGCTACCGGTCGTCGGATCCAACTTCCCAACGAAGGCCTCTGAGGTGGGGGATGTCGTTAGGGTCCTTGGAGTCTGGTCCGTGTTGTTCAACTCAAAGTTCCCAAAGACGGAAGTGTTCGACTTGAAGCCACCCGCGACATACACGGAGCCGTCTGTGGCAATGGTTATCGCTGCCCCCCAGTCGTCATCCGGGCCACCTGCAGTCGAAAGCCAAGCCCAATCGCCATCTGCCCATTTTCCGACAAAGATGTCCGTCGTGTTGCCAGTTTCATGTTGATTCGCCTCGAGCGATAATTCCCCAGCATGCAGGTCAAACCTGTAGGCTCCAACCACGTAGATATCACCGGACTCTGTATCAATGTGGACATCATTGACTGAGTCGCCCCACCATCCAGATATAGCCTCGGCATCGGCCCAGATCGGGGGTTGTGCAGTAGTGTATCCTGCCAGGTGAGATACAAGCAGGATCGTGGTCAGAGTACCTGCCAGTCGCCACCTCATGGGCCCGGGGCCGCAGGTTCAACAAATAATCCGTCCGGCCTGAGGGGGATATTTGCCGCCTCTAAGCAAGGTCATCGTCTTGTCTGGGGAGTGGGGGAGGCGATGGTGGGCTGGAGGGTATGGCCGGCCTCCTGGCTACCATCGATACCACCACGCCAAGGACCACCAAGAGGACCATTATACCGGCCACACCGGCAAAGCCCCCCAGATCCAAGGAGGAGGGCTCCATGTCGTCGCATACGCCATCAGAATCTCCGTCCGATGGGACGTTGGTTGCCACGAGGGAGTCGGAACCACAGGCAATCTCATCCGTGTCGAGCCATCCATCCCCATCATCGTCCAAGTCTGAGTTGTCTCCGATTCCATCGCCATCTGTATCCGAGGATTCGGTTGAGATCAGGGGGAAGGCGTCATCGGAATCCAGAATTCCGTCGTTGTCATCATCCATGTCCTCCACATAGGCGGAATTCGCTCCGATCAGCACCCAGTCTGGTTTGCCATCTCCGTCGGAGTCGCCGCCCACCTTGTCATCAAGGGGTTCCACGTCATCGACGTCAGGGACCCCATCACCATCATCATCGTGGTCGACCACGAGCGATGTCGGGCAATTTGGTATCGTGAACTCGTCGGGCATTCCATCCATGTCCCTATCCAAGCTGGCACAAATCTCCAAGGGGAATGCATCCAGAGCATCCTCGACGTCGTCCGCATCGTCATCGTTGTCAATTTCGTTGCATTCCCCATCTTGGTCTGTGTCAACTGGCATTGAAAGAGGGTCCAAGGGGTCTGTGCCCCCGCATTCTCCCTCCAACAGGTCAGACCACCCATCTGAATCGTCATCGTCGTCCCTGTTATCCCCGATGCCATCGTCGTCGGTATCCATCCATTCGAGTGGGTCTGTTGGGAATTCGTCCAAGTCATCATGAGTGCCGTCCCCATCATCGTCGGCATCTTGGTCAGAATCTCTGCAACCATCCCCGTCCATGTCAGTGATCGAGTCACTGGCCCATCCGGCCTCTGGACTCTCAAGACACTGATCAAACGCGTCGTAAACGCCGTCACCGTCTGAGTCGAATGTGATTTGGTAGATAAGAGTGGCATTCTCGACACCGATGTACTGGTCAGTACCTACCGCTGCTGAACAGCCAGTATTGTTACCAGTCACGCAGACCGGGAAGTTTGCGGCTATGTTGCCTGCAGGGCTAATCGCTAAGTCGCCCAGAGGTGAAACCCCAGCTCCGTTGTATGCTATCCCTCGCATCCAATCGACGCTACCCCATTCGGTGTTGTGGAGCATCAGGAAGCCCTCCGCTTCCTCTGAGTTTCTTTCTCTTGTCATTTGCATGCCATCCGCACTATCAAACGTCACCGGGCAGTCTGTTCCCTCATTCCCCCAACATTGAGTGCCTCCCAGTAGGAAATGCCCCTCCGGCGTCACCGCAGCTGAGTGGAATACCTCGTTGCCATCAGTCTTTGAGTCCCAAAGGCCCTCATACTCCCATGACGTGTGATTGAAAACCGCATACCAAGCATCAGAACCGCCGGAGTTGTACACCGAGAAACTCCCGGCGCTGAATGTCGAGGAATAGTGGTTTCCTGCCAAGAGGACGCTGTGGGCATCCACCTCTACCATGACCTGTACGTAATCGGCAGCGGCGCCATTCATGACGCTCAGGCTTTCAACGGTGCCGTTCTCGTCGTACTTTACGATGAACGGGTTGTGGTTGGCCACTGAATACCCAGGGGCTATTGTCATCATACAGTTGGCGTCCCATCCCTCACATCCATATCCAGACATCAACAAACCTCCATCTGATGTGGCAACGATCCCTTTCTGGTTCAATGAGTACCATGAGTTCCACATGTTGTTGTCGGCTGCTCCACTCCCGAAGGACTTAGACCACAATACATCACCTTGGGCTGAGAGTTTGATAATCATCACGTCAGACACCCCATTCGATTGGTGAGTGTTATCGCCAATGGAAATGCTGCAAAGGAGGTTGTAGTTCTGGCAGAAGGTGCCCGCGACATAGATCGATCCATCCGGTGCCTCTGAGATAGAATGGATGGTGTCGAATCCCTTTGATCCAATGATCATTGACCATAGAGCCTCGCCACCAGGTCCAATCCTTGCGAACCAGGCGTCGCTCCCGTCATCTACGACGGGGAGTGAAATTCCAAAACCTGTCAGCGTGCAGTCCGTTGGTTGAAGCCAACATGCACTGCCACCAACGAGCATGTCTCCATTGTTGGCAAAGGAAATTGAGTCAATCCGGTCTCCTCCGCTCGAGGATATGATCTGGACGTCCTTGGCGCTGCCGGTAGAGTCCAAGGTCAACAGATAAGCAGGCGCGAAGTCGTCACTCGTGACATCGACTCCATCGACGGTCAGCTGACAGGTTTCAGGATCCTCTGGGAGGTAGTATACTCCGCACAGGGTCCCTCCAATCACCAAATCGCCGTTTGGGGCGTATGCCATGGCGTTCACCGTCTCGTGCATGTATCCTAGATCTAGCAGGTATGAGGACTCTGATGAGAGCGAGATCTGCGTGGTCTCGGCCCTCTCGATCATGTCCTCCATTTCGACGGTGAAAATCGGACTTATGGACCAACTTGTCAACATAATGGCGAAGAGGATCGTCAGTTTGTGTCGTGTCGCGTTGGCTGTACCCATGTTTGATGATACGTGTTCGCAATTTCATATTTGCCCCAAATTCAAGTCAATAACGGGCACAAAGTGATGTATAAGTTGAGATCGATGTGGAATTATGCTGATAGGCATATTTTTCGATGTTCTTGAGATTCTTGGCTTTCTGGCCCTCTTCCTCGTGATTGGCGCTTTGATAATGGCTCTTAGTGGCCCATTGGGGATCATCAGAACCGCGATATCGAACTCGGACCAGGAGCAAGATACTTGGTGGAATTGAACACGAGTTGGTGCTCGTGCCGGGATTTGAACCCGGGTCGCCGCCTCGAAAGGGCGGCATGATGGACCGAACTACACCACACGAGCGGTGGACCTCGGTCCACTGTTTCCGGTTTAACGGGTTCGCATTCCTTCTTCCTTTGGATGCCCTTGATTTTGCATCCACCTAAAGACGGGGACCATCAAGATCAAACCCAGCATTGATATCAAGAGGAATCTGGCCGGTGTGAACCATTCCAGTGCTGCGTCCCCGTAGTACCAGATGGCGACGGCCGGAATGGAGAACCTCATGAGCCTGCCAATGCCTCCCGAGATCATAAACGGAATAAGTGGCATAGAACCGGCTCCTGCGGTCCATGCAAGGGCCTTGTATGGCACCGGTCCCAATGCCGCGAAGAATACTCCGAATGATCCATGTCTGTGCATAATCTGCTCCAAACGGGCTATAGAAGACTCACTAGCAAACCGGGAGAGGACGTAGTCACCGGCCACTGATCCCATCCAATAGCCCACCAGCGATCCGAGTACTGAGCCAACAGTCGCTACGATAACGATGGTCAAAAGTTCGGGAATACTGCCTGCCCCCAATGCCATCGGCCAAGAAACGAGGTCTGGGGGGACTGGTTGTACAGCAGACTCGGTTGCTGATACCAAAAACAGCCCCATCAGCCCGAATGATTCGGCTGCATCGACAGTCCAATCGACCCACGTCTCCGGAACTAGGCCCGCCATGCCTTGACGGGAAGGCCCGATTGAATCAACATTGCCCGCTGATTACATCCAATGTAATGAAACGCAAATGGGTGCACGGGTCGATGGGGATCGGATGATCATCGACACGGCTGGATTCATCCACTGGCCGCATGACCGCATTAGAGGAGCCATGGTCTCAGCTTCCCAAGTCGCAGAAATTGAAAGGCATGCACCAGAAGTTTACCTTCTCCTCGAGCAACTAGACGTGGAAATTGCGATGCCCAGCGAGGAAAGCCTCCAACGAATAGCAGTCATCGCGGCCGAAACGGGTGATTTGGGCGGTCTCTCACCAGTGGACCTCGAGGTCCTCGCACTAGGACTTGACTACAATCGCGAGATTGCAACAGATGATCATCGAGTCCAGAACGTGGCTGAAGCCAACAACATGGCCTGGAGAAGTGTTTCTGGGAGTGGTATCCGAACCAAGTGGAGGTGGAAGTTGAGGTGCTTGGGCTGCAGGAGGGAGTGGCAAGATTCGGAATTGGAGGATGGAGAGATCTGTAGCGATTGTGGTTCGAGGGTTCGCTTAGTCAGGTCCTGACTATTCCTCGGAATGCGACTCTGTCCTTCCGCCCCTATCTAGGTCCTTCTCTGTTTCTGAGGCACCTGCCAAGCCCTCCCTGAGGCCCTGCTGGAACTCCCCTTTGGCCCGACCCATACTCCTGAACAAGGCAGGGATTCTCTGTGATCCGAAGAATAGGATTCCAATGAATGCGAGAATTGCAAGTTCTGTCACCCCAAGTGTGCCTGCCATGTGCTACTTGAGGGGGTACTATGTCTCAAACCCTTCGCAACTCTAAGGCCTCATCCCCCGGAGGAGGGGGGCAAGAAGGCGATCTCAGATCCATCTTGCAACACAAGGTCCAACGGGGCCCCGATGTTGCCGTCAGCGGCTATTCTGATTCCAGAATTGCCCTCCATGGGTATCTCAAATCTTGAAATTAGGTCCCCTACGGTTGAGCCCAAAGGGAGGGTCACTTCGATTGATTCAGCCCCCATGACATCCTTGAGCTGCCCAAAGAAAATCATGGATATCCTGACTGCCAACTCGTCTGCCATGCTTGCGCCGTGTACAAGAGTTGAATAAATTCTCACGTCGGAAGTTGGAAAAGTCAGGTCAGTGGCAGGTGACCATGGCGGATCCACTGGCAGTGGTGTTTGATTGCGACGGAGTATTAGCTAGCAATGGGTCCTCTTGGCAGTCAATTCACGAAAACTTTGGAACAGAGAACAGAGAAATGTTCTCCAGATTTGTAAAAAGGGAGATCGATGATGACGAGTTCATGGCAGACGATGTGTCGAAGTGGATGCAAAAGAGGGAGCGGATTCACAAGGACGATATCGCAAGGTGCTACTCCGGTGTGAAGTTGATGGATGGCGCTAGAGAAGTTGTTTCAAGGCTTCAGGAAAGAGGTGCCTTAGTTGCGATTGTTTCCTCAGGAGTAGATGTTTTTGTCGGGATGGTAGCCTCGATGCTGAAGGTCGATGATTGGATTGCCAACGGATTTGAATGGGATGAAGAAGGTTGGATGATCGGCCCTCTGCCATCCCGGGTGTTATCATTCGAAAAGGGACTTGCAGTCGAGAAATTTAGGAGAATAAATGATCTGAGTCCTGGAGAAATCATATCAGTTGGGGACTCGGGATCGGACCTCTCAATGAAAATTGAGGGTTCGGGCTTCATAGCATTCAACCCGAGTGCGAGGTGGTCTCTCGAAGCATTTGAGGCAGCCTCTGTCCCGATTGTGGATTCTGATGATCTCAGAAACATCTGGCCACTCCTTTTTGATGGCGAGGAATTCTAGGTCACACGAAAGGAATAGAAGCGACGGCGTGAGTTTCCAGATTTACCACCGTCAGTATACAGGGAAGGGGTTGGAATCCCAACATTCGCTGGTAGTCGGTTTGATTCTGCCAGGTCGAACTATGGATGATGTGTGTGCCTTTGTACTGGCTGGCATGATGGCCATGGACATGGCCGGTGACAAAAATATCCGGAATGGTTTGAATCACCATCGAATCCTCCGGCTCGGGGGACAAAGGCGTCTTGCCTCCCCATGATGGGGCAAGGTGCCTCCTCTCCAACATGGCCATCATGGCTCTTTCCGGGTGTTCGAAGCTTACCGACCGTAAGCTCGACACAAAGTCAGATATGCTCACCCCGTGGTACGCGAGCACCCTAACACCATGCAAACTGAAGTCCGATGGGTTACCGGAAAATGTGACGTCAGAGTAGTCCTGTTGAACATCAGGGTCCAAGGCTGGCTGGGGCTCTGCAGGACGGACTGCGTCATGATTCCCGGGCATGATGATTGTGTCGACCCAATCTGGCAGCTCCTCGATCATTCGGGCCAATTCACCATACTGTTTGTAGAGGTCGCGGATTGAGAGATGTTTTTCCTGCCCCGGGTATATGCCCACGCCATCAACCCCGTCTCCTGTCATCACGAAATACTTGATCGTCCTGGCGAGAGGATCCTCCTTGAACCACTGGACCATCTTTTTCCATTGGGCATCGAGGAATGTCTTGCTGCCCACATGTATGTCGGACAAGAAGGCGACTGAGATTGCAGCATCACTACCAGAAGTTGCCTTTTGGTGGGCTCCCAATGATGGGCGATGCAGGTCCGAGGCCCTCAATCGGCCACTCTCAGTGAAGTATCCAGTTACTCCTATGACATCGTCATCCAGCAACCCATCTGTAACAGGATGTGTCTTTGTCCATTCTGGCTTTGGGTACAATATGCATTCTACAGAGCCAGTTTCGTCCTCTAAAGCAAACTGTATGTCTCCATTTCTCCCAAACCTCTTGAACTCGACAAGCCCAACTACCGACACTTCCTTCTCGGGCGAATTTCTTGATTTCCTCTCCCTCCACGCATCAGATATTCGCGATGGCCGTGTCGGCAATGATCCGGAATCCAAGATCATCTTCCTAATCTTCGCCAACCTGTCAGTGAAACAAGACTGCATGTCGGTCAGGCGGCCTTCAGTGACAGAGTTTCCCGTGATGTCAAAGTGGATATCTATCTCGGGGTCGATGTCAGTTGCATCCATGGGAAAATCCCGGATGGAGTAATGCTCGAGACCGTGCGGCCTCGGGGCTACTTGTATCCCATTACTTTCCAACGGGGCGAGGACTCTGCCAGAGTTGCCCGCAGATTGCTCATTGGGAGATTTCCCGATTCCGTCCCTTTGAAGATCCATCGTTTGAATTTCGCCTGTCTCTGATGGCTCCATGAGCTTAGATCCTGATTGTATCAGGCTCCTGACAGCGGAGTCGTCTAAGAGCCTGATTGATTTCTCAAGAGCAGCCTTAATGAGTTGGTCTAGGTTGTCAACAGACTCAATCAAGGGGATGGCGGATCGCTTGACTAGGAGGCCATGGGAGATTAACTCCCTGCTGAGTCTGGCCCCATCATCCCCGGTCATGGTGTGTTACAGTCAGAAGGTCGCTCATGATGCTATCGGGTGTAGTTTGGTCAGAACTTGTTCGATCAACTCAATCCCAATCTGTTTCCGCGGAAAAATCGACTGATGAGGGTTCTGCTCTACTGATGCCGCGAGGCTCCCATGCCTCTGCACCATCCCAATCGTCTTGTTCGATGGTTTTGTTTTCATCATCGACGGTCCTTCTTTGCTCGGCTTTCTTTCGCCTCATCTCTATGTCATCTGCGTGGTCTAGAATCTCAAGAACCATCCTCAGTGCAAATTGAACGAATGATCGTTTGTTTTCTATTCTATCATTTGACCCAAAATCGTTCCTCCTCACAATGTATCTTCCGTCGTGGGTCGTCACGGCGACGTAGACCAAACCAACCTCCTTAGTCTCAGTTCCGCCGGTAGGCCCAGCAATCCCTGTTATCGATAGGCTCACTTCGGTCCCTGCATGGTGCCTGGCTCCGTGTGCCATTTGCAGGGCAACTTTGTGGGAGACCGCACCCTCTCCGCCTAAATCGAATGCGTTTGGAGAAACATCCACCTCCGATATTTTCGATTCATTGGTGTATACCACCCAACCTTGTTTGAACCATGCCGAGCTTCCTGATATGTCAGTAAAGGTCGAGCAAATCAACCCACCAGTGCATGACTCAGCCACAGAAATGGACCAACCTCGCTTCTTTAGCCTTCTACCAATTCGCGAAGCCAGGCCTGCGATCTCTTCGACCATGTGCCGCGGTGGCGGGCTTGCCCTAATTGGGTTGATGGTGGGTCCGGCAGGAATTGAACCTGCGATCTTCGCTTTGTAAGAGCGACGTCATAACCCCTAGACCACGGACCCCATCCCCCGCAGAGGGTACATGGCTTGAACAACTCGGTCGTTTGATTGGGTTCAAGCAGGACCCCTTGCTCGTACCTACATGCTCTCCAAGGAGATCAGTCGTCTCAGGGACAAGGATATCCGCCAAAGGAGAAAGGCGGTAAGGAGGCTTTTCGAAGATGGAGACCCATCAGCTTTGCCTCATTTCATCCCATTCCTAAACGACCCCGACGAGTGGTTTGTGGAGCGGGCCATGATAGCGATAGAGAGATGGTATGACGGGATGGACAGGGGGATAGCCCACGCTCTGGCAAATAGCGAATTCGCAGAGAGACGACTCTTGGCTGCGAGAGTAGCCTTGAGGCTGGAAAACCCAAGAGGAACATTAAGTGAGCTTACACGGGATGGTGACTTGAAGGTAAGGATCGCTGCATGGAAGGGGTTGATGAGACTAGACTCCGAGGAGTCAAAAAATGCGCTTAAATCAATGGACACAGCGGTCAGGAAGATGGCTGTTGACAATCTGTTTGAGTCAGGATTGGTAAACGAGAAGGTCATGAATGAATTGATGTCAGATCCAGCCTCTGCAGTTCGTAATGCAGTCGCGAAGAACATCTCGGATAGAAATCTCGATGACTCGGCCAAGGGGGCTTACGACCGATTTGTAAATGACAGAATGGGGGTTGAAGATGCTTCTGAAGCAATCATTGAATCCCCCGTTCTGGCCTTGAGACTTGCCTGGGTGCAACAATACCTGGCCAGTACAAACCCGAAGGACGTTACATTGCTAACCAAAGGTTTCCGAAACTCATCATGGATGGAGGAAGGCGCGGCGGTTGATATGGTCTTGGAGCACGCATCGGACCAACTGCTGGAGAGAATATTACGAAGGGGCAAAGGGGATCTTGTTGAGGGAGTTTGCCTAAGAGTTATCAGGGACCGGAATCGTTCGTCATCAACCAAAGCGAGGGTTGTTCTGGATCGAATAGGCCGAGATCCCAGTCCCGAATTTGCTGAATCGTTGTTAGCGGAGGAACTAATCACTGATCATGAGCTTTCTTCATCCATTTCGCTACTTGTCAGGGAAACGCTAGGAGTCGATAGCGGGATGCATGAGCCTTGAAAGGGGTACTGAAATCGGCGGCAAATCATCCGACAAAAGATGCCTGCTGGTTTTAGGAGGCATCAGATCGCCAGAAAGGCCTGCTTGGATTACATCGTCCTTGGATATGCTTTCCCTATCGCTGTTTGGCCATAGCAAAAGGGTGATTGAGTCATCGTCGAGGTATTCTACAACAACGCATGGCAAACACTGCAGGTCAAGCCTTCTCGCGATCTCATATCTGTGGTGCCCATCGAGGATCGTCCCCGTGGCGCCATCGACCAACAAGGGCTTGGTGTATGCGTCCCACCTAATTGTCATCCTCTCAAGTTGATCCACCTTCTTCTGAATAACCTGCTCATGTGGCTTCAGTACCTCCACTGGTATCAACTGGACCCTCACAACACTCAAGACCTGCGTCAGCGTTTAGCACTGTCTGAACGGCACCGTAAAACGGTAGTCGTCCATGGACCCGCGTGGAGGACCCCTCGACCCTACTAACAAAACTCGGTGAGGATGACCTCCAAGTGCTCAGAAGGTTGTCCTCTGAAGGAGCAGTGTGGATAGTCGGAGGATGGGTTAGGGACGGCTTGTTATCCACGCACAACTCAGACATGGACATTGCTACAGATCTTCTACCCTCGGATGTAATTCGGCTTTTTCCCAACTCCCTCACTCATGGTGCTCGTTTTGGAACGATCGGCGTCAGGATGCCGGGCAACGACAGGACCTGGGAGGTCACATCACTGAGGTCTGAGGCAGGCTACACCGACGGTCGCAGGCCAGATGCGGTAGTTTTCGGAAAGGACATAATCGAGGACCTCTCGAGAAGGGACTTCACAGTCAACTCGATGGCGATTTCCTTCCCAGACGGTGAATTTCTCGACCCGTTTTGTGGCATGGTCGACCTGCACTCGAAGACCATAAGAACCGTGGGGGATCCATCCAAGCGATTCTCGGAAGATGGCTTGAGGATATTACGAGGGTATCGATTCAAGGCGGCTTCGGACCTCTGGACATTGAACGATGGAACTGAGTTAGCAATGAAAGAATGTGTTCGCATGATAAACAAAGTGTCGCCCGAAAGGATAGGGAGTGAGATAAGGAGGATAATCGAACTCCCGTCAGGCGGTAATTCAATCAAATTGATGCAAGAGCATGGCATCCTCGAAAAAATACTGCCTGGGGCCAACCTCCCTGGTCATTTTCACGCAACAGGCGACATATCCGTGGACATGGCGTTGCTTTACTGCGACAGCGAGGTTGACCTCAAAACATCCTCCGGTATCATCAAAGACAATCTTAAGCTCACGAAAGAAGAGGTCTCAATCTTTGAATTGTTGATGTCATTGCAAGTTCAAAATGCCCTGACCTCCGCTGAGGAAGTTCGCAGGTTCCACGTGGCTGTTCCACCGGATTGGAAAGGTAAGGTAGTGAGATATTTTGAGAGCAAGGGAGAGGATCGATCTCAGATTTTGAGCACCGTCGGCCCCCCAGTGGCAGGGACAGTCCCACTTGTTGATGGCAACGAGCTTTCCGAGTTCACAGGGTTGGATCCTGGAATTAGACTCGGTCGGCTCAAGGGTCACCTGCATAGACTGCAAATCGAAAGGGATATGACTTGCAAAGAAGAAGTTCTCGACTGCATCAGCGAGATTGACTATGTCAACGGGGATCCCCTCGATTGGGATCTATTGTCCTGGCCCTGATTACAGGCTCTCTGCTAAGAATTCGATGTATTCCTGGGGAGAAAGGAAATGATCCTCTTCGTATTCGTGTGGCCTTACTATCATCAACCAGCCATCACCATAAGCCTCGGAATTGACTAGGTCTGGTGAGTCCTCTACCTCGCCGTTCAACTCAAGGATTCCACAAGGAAAAGGGCTGTCCAGTAGTACGACGTCGTCAGCGGTCCTCAGAGTGACAAGTATGTCCTCTGCAGCCAACTCGCCCTCAAGGCCGGATTTCTCCTGTGATTTTTCCTCGCCCTCATCAAAGCCGTCAAGCGCACTCAAGTTGGGGAGTGTGACTCGGATGAATTCGCCCCACACAGCCGCGACATATTCGCTAACACCCACCTTGACACTGGTTTGTACGTTGCCGTCCTCATCTTCATCCCTGTCAATCACCTGGAGCCACAAATGCTCCTTTGTGTACCTTCTGTCTTCTGCAACGCTGAATTCAATGTCACCGTCTTCCGCCATGTTGATCGATCCGCGCGCGGGACCCACCTGACTTGAATCATTCGATTGACGGACGGTCCAATACAATCCAAATTTCGATGGGTTAACAACCATCCACCGCTTCATGGGTACGGGACTGCAATGGATTTCAGAGAAACTGACGAGCAATCGATGATCAGACAACTCGTAAGAGACTTCGCCGAGGAGGTACTCGCCCCCACTGCATCCCAAAGAGACAAAGAGCAGCGACCACCTATCGAAGAATGGGAAAAATTCTGCGAAATGGGACTCCAGTCTATGACTATCCCAGAGGAATACGGGGGCAACCCGCTAGACGACATCTCTGAGGCGATCGTCGTTGAAGAGCTCGCCAGAGTTGATGCATCTTTCTCAGTGATGTTTTGCGTGCATGTCGGGTTGTGTTCCGCGACTATCGCCATACACGGCAATGAACAACAGAAATCGAAGTACCTCCCTATGCTCGCAGGGGGGGAGATTGGTGCCTACTCCCTTTCAGAGGCTGGCTCTGGAACCGACGCCGCAGCAATGAGCTGCAGTGCAAAACTAAGTGAAGACGGAACCCACTACATCTTGAACGGAGAGAAGATGTGGGTCTCAAACGGCAGTACTGCTGGAATCTATGTGCTTTTCGCCAAAGACGTAGATCACCCTGAATTCGGTGTCCGCAGCCATGGTGGAACCACGGCGTTCATCATTGAGAAGGACTTTCCAGGGTTTTCTGTCGGCAAGAAAGAGGACAAACTAGGAATCAGGTCCTCCGATACTTGCTCATTGGTTCTCAAGGATTGCATGGTGCCGATAGAGAACGTACTAAGGGCAGCCGGAGAAGGTTTTCCAATAGCGATGAACGCACTTGATAACTCAAGGATTGGGATTGCCGCTCAAGCACTGGGAATAGCTCAGGGGGCATACGAAACCGCGCTGAACTACGCCCAACAAAGAACCACCTTTGGCAAACCGATATCACGTCACCAATCCGTTGGGAATTATCTCGCTGACATGGCCACAAAAATTTCCGCGGCCAGGCTTGTTGTCTACCAGGCGTCATGGGCGAAGGGGAACCACTACCACTCCGGTGGTCCAAGACACACAACAGAAGCCTCGATGGCGAAACTTCTCGCCGGCGACACGGCGATGTGGGTTGCGGAGAGGGCGGTGCAGGTTCTGGGCGGCTACGGGTACACAACTGATTTCCCTGCTGAGCGCTTCTTCAGGGATGCAAAAATTACCCAGATTTACGAAGGTACCCAAGAAGTTCAAAGGATCGTGATCAACAGAGCAATATCCTCAAAGAGATCTGAGTGAATTCACAATGTATCCACATTGAACACACCTGCAACAGGCAGCAACTTGTTTTCGAAATCGAAAATTGCCTGATTTTCCCATACAGAGCCATTATTCGATTCCGGACCGCTCCAAGATATCATGTCAGCACCCCAATAACAGAACCCTACTCCTCTCTCCACGCTCAAGATTTCGTCCTTCAAAGCTGTCATGAAGTCCAATTGCCCCTGAGGTGATGCAGGATATAGAGAGGCGATTATCTGGTCCTCTGATCCTATGATGTTATTCGTCCAATCGTTCCAGTCAAGCGTGAATGGATAAGCGGTCTCTGCGATCATCACATCCTTGTCGTTTTGTTGAGCCAATTCCGTCAGCGTGTCACCGACTCTCCCAATAGACTTGCCGTGCCACAGCGGGTAGAAGGAAATGCCTGCGATGTCATAGTCCAGCGAACTCAATTCACCGTAGAAGTCACTTGAGGACTCCAGCCCAGCGTAGTGGATTATGATTCTAGCGTGCCCGGAGTTTTCCCTGATGGCTCTTGATCCAGCATCGAGAAGTTCAAGAAATTGCGTTTTATTTTGGTTTATTTCCCCATGGGGGAACAAAAAACCGTTGTTGATCTCGTTCCCAATCTGGACGAAATCAGGATTCAAATCGGAGACGATGTCGCTTGTATACTGGTAGAACTCATCTTTCACTTCAGAGTAGTTCAGACCGTCCCAAGCGCGGGGCTGATCTTGCGCTCCGGGGTCAGCCCAGGTGTCTGAGTAGTGGGGACAGAGCCAGAGTTTCAGCCCCAAAGATTTTATTTTTTCAGAGAAATCTGCCACCTCTTGCAAGGATGAGCCGCTATGGCTTGGGTCATGCCAAATCCTGAGCCTCACTGTGTTGACTCCGGCATCCTTCAATGATTGAATGAAATCCACCTGATCCCCGTTTGAGTCGTAAAAAGTGTGGTTCAAGCTTGAGATCAGGGGGTAATATGAGATGTCAACGGCAGAAATTATTTCGGGCATAAACTCGGAATTATGTGATTCAATTTGCAAACCCTGGGTATCTTGGCTGAGGCACCCTGACAACATACACGCTACGATCAAGATGGAGAGCGGTGCCCGCAAAGTCATAGGAATCAAAAAGCAATTGTGTGGGTAGACCGTAACTTTGCTAGTTCACCCATGAGTATCTCCTCTCGCCCTCTAGGTGGCCTTCAGCCCCAATCGAGACGAGGGCAAACTCCGCTGACGGGCTGATTACAGATGAGTTCCTCGAGCCCCTATGAAGGGCCTCATAGACAGATTTGTCGATTGATTGGCGTTCGTCTATCCTAGCGAAAAGCGAGAATCTTGAGACAATATGTTTCCAATCCGGCTGGATGATCCCCTCGAACACCTTGGCCTTCGCACCAGAGCCATATCCACAGAGGCCAACACGAGTGCCATTCATGTCTTGATTGTCCTCTAAGTCGGATTCCAATGCTGACATCAATGCTAGAAAAATGGATCCAGTGTATTGATTGCCGACCTTAGACGAAGCGCGTTGTGTCTTTTCGATCCTCTGCTCGACGAATTGCTTGAATTGATCCGTCTTGGAAATCTTCCTTCGATAAACATCGTTAGCAGCCTCGAACTCGCTTTCTCCTGATTCGCCCTCGGGGTAATCGGGCCTAATTGGTTCTGGGCCTATTTCAGCCTCGATCTCTGACCATGTCGGGAGATGCCGCCTGTCGTGGCGGAAAACATCCGGGAACATTCGCTTGGCCTGGAAAGCATATGGCAGGTGGACTATGATCCTTGACCATTGCTCTGTGAGGATATCATCATCATTCGGATCATACCTTCCATGGGCTATAGCCTTCGACCTGAAGTTGATGAAAGCCTGCTTAACCGACTCCGAATAGCACCTATTCGAGAAGGCACCGTCGAACACTGGGGTGTCCTTGTGGACCTTCAGGGTCTCGGATTCGAACAAGGTATGGTCCCGCTTGTCTGTCTTGTCGATGATCCTCATGATTCTCTCGGATAGATTTGTCTTGAATTTCTCCCCAGCATCAGAGGCCAGCTCCAGCACTGTCTCGACTATTGACTTCCTCGTAATTTCCCTGCGAGGCTTGAAGAAATCATGAACGGGCATCGTGGATACACCCCATATGTCTGGGATCTCCAGCAACCTTGGGTTGTGCCTGATGAGGATGGCCCCGCCACCCGCACCTTGAGTGTACTCGCCCGATGAGCCCAGGTCGTACTTTGCATTGTCGGCGAAGACCACGACCCCGATCCTATCCTGCTCCACGCCTCCCCTAGCAACCCAGTCCAGAGTGTTGTGCATCGCATCCACGGCCCCGATGCAAGCAAAAGTCATGTCCACGACATCACAATTTCTGAAACATTCCGGACCGTACTTTTTCGAGTAGCGTTGTTCAAGCATGTCCATGATGTAAGTGGCAGTGGGCTTCGACCCATCTAAGGCTGATTCAGTGCCAAGATATATCCTACCAATTTTTTTTGGTTCGAGCTTGTTCCTGTCAATTATTCTAGCAACCGCATTAGCGCCCATGGTCGCGGTGTCCTCATGGACATCTGGGATAGCCATCGCGGATAAGCCAAGACCTCGATTCAGCTTGCCGTAGTCCGCCCCTCTGAATTCTGCAAAGTCCTTGATGTCGAAATAAAGCCTAGGTATGTGGATCGCGATGTCGTCTATACCCACAGAAACTGTCATCATACCCCCCCGATTAGACTTGATATTTAGCGAGATCCCCGATTAACTAGGCTATGACCCTTTGTCTGGGCGATTTCTCATTTTCCGGCTATCTCAAACATTTTTTGCAATTTATCTGGATTATCGTCGAAATGACTTCTCAATGGGGCCAACACAGACGAAAGTCCCTCCGCAACACCCATCTTGAGGTCGAATGGGTGTACTTCACCCCCCATAACGGCCTTGGCCAGCTTGTCAGTGTCGGTCCATGTGCTGGGCTCCCCGAACTCCGGCTTCGGAGTCACCCTCAACTCGCCCAGAGTTGGAATGATAATGTGCCTCGCTATCTCGTAGACAGGGGAATCAGAATCATTCTGGTCCAAATACGCCTTCCTCAACTTCTTGCTGAGTGACTTTGCGGAATCGTGGAGAATTATCGCATTAGCAGGATCCGATTTGGACATTTTATGGTCGAAGACCTCCATACGTCCCCCCCGGCGACCCTTCAGCCCTGATATCATGGGAGTGTGTATGCAGGTCGCCTTTGTCCACTTATTCCTATCAGCGACGTCGCGCATGTACATGTGTGCCTTTCTCTGATCCATGCCTCCGAAAGCTATGTCCACCTTCAGGTGGAATATGTCCGCGGCCTGCATGGGGGGGTAGAAGAAGGCTGAGAGGTCTTCTTCAGAGGAGTCCTCGCTGCGCCCCATAATGCTGAACGTCCTCCTCGCTCTGGCCAGGCTCATGCCCTTGGAGCACCTCAGCACTTTCTCCCAGTATTCGCCGCTGTCCATCAAGTCGCTTGCCATCAGGAAATTGAGCTGGCCGGGGCCTACCCCCTCCTCAGGGAACCCCAAGAGGGCCCTGAAAACCTCAGCCATGTAATCGGCGGCGATTGAGATCTTCTCCATGTCTCTGCCGAACTTGTCGTTCACCCATGCATGCCAATCTGCTAACAGGATGGTAACCTGCACGCCTTCCTGCAACATGTTCCTGACGCAATCTGCAATCAATATCCACCCTACGTGTGCCTTTCCACTTGGCTCAAGCCCGATGTAGGCTCGAAGAGTTCCGTCCCCTCCCGCGCTAGGTGCCCCGTCCAGTACGGAGGCAACATGGTTTCCACCTACAACCTCTTCCACGTTTTTGAACATCCTATTCATGGCTGATTGGGCCGAATCGCTGTAATCTTCAGGGAATTTCATGGTAGGGCCTCATGGGTTGAGAAGCTTGCCAAGTTTCTCCGCCTTGCCAGCTGCCCGGGTGTTATCTCCAGCCTCGAGTGCGGCTTCTATCTCGGAAATCATGGCCTCAGCTTGTTTCTTGATGTCCTCGGACAGGTTTGTTGCCATTCCCATGAAGTGTCGGGCCGAGGATATTCCGGATGCTGCCTTTGAGGCTTTTTTTGCCCATTCCTTTGCTTTGTCTCCCCTTTGTTTAGAGTTGTACCCAGTTGCTTCATCCAAGAACTGGGTCCACCTCTTCCTCGCATCCATCGCCGACTTTACAGCATCGGGATCGTCAAAGTCCGGTGGCACGTTTGTGACGTCGACAATCAATGCACCAGAATCGTCATACTTTCCCTCTATCGAGGTCATGATCCCGTGGGAGGCGGAAAAAACATGGACACCCTTTACATCGACATTGTCAAAATATTTTGAGGCGAGCGATGATAATCCACCTTCTTCACCTATCTTCTTCACTAGTCCTCTCTTAACATCAAAGCGCTCCATGGCCGGGGGAGGAACAGGGAGGATTTGAAGGCTGTCCGAAATACAACATACTAGACCCGGGATCGCAGTGGCTAAGCAGTGTAATGTCCTGCGGACACACATGATCGGCAGGGCACTGGTGTTGGCATTGATGCTCGCAACCACCACGACGGTGGGCGGGCAAACTGGATCTGTCATGAAGATCGATCATTCATTTGAACTGATCGACTATGACCCGGGGATAGAGGGTTCTACGCATCACAGTGCTTCAAGATGGGTTCTTGTGATTGGAGCTGAAGGGTATGCCATCGCAATGGACAAGGAGTCCCCAAGTACGATGATTCCCCTTGCAAAGTCCACCACCGAGGACCTGCTAGATTCAGATTACCATCCTGGCGGAAACACGGCATTGGCAGTGGGCAAGAATGGAACCACACTGAGATACTCAAATGCAGATCAATCACTAGAAATGGCTGCTCAAGAGCAATCTTTCGGGTTTGACACCCTCCTGTCTGTGTCATGGAATGCCAACGGAGAATGGGCATATGTCGGAGCCGAGGAGGGCAGTCTCTTCAGGATGCGTACCACCAGTGATGGCGGGGCGGAGGTACTACCCATTCCGGGAACCGGGGGGTCCGCAATCAATGCCATTGACTGCCTGCCAGATCCATTTGTCTGCGTAGTTGTATCCCAAGATCAAGGCATCGGCGTGATAGATCGTGATCACAGGCTCTCGTGGATAGGAGGGAGTGGCAAGCCTTGGTCCGACATAATCTGTCGGTCAGGTGGCACCCCCGTCTGTATCGGGATCTCAATGGAAAGGTACCTCGCTGAGGTAAGTTTCGATGGCGGGATCCCCAGCGTCGATCAAAAACAGCTCACTGGAACACTGGGGACACCCATGTCTCTTGGACTCACCGGGCTTGGGGAGATATTGGTGGTTTCCACACCAGCCGAGATTCTTGAACACAGACCCCACAGCGGGGGGACCTACACTTGGTTGACAAGGGAAGATATCAACAGTCAATCCTTTGGCATCGGTGGGTCGACCATAACCAGCCAGTGGGATGGGAGTGGTGAAGACCATTGGATAGTGACTCGGGACGGCACTGTAGCCCTACTCATTCCCGTGCAATCCGGTGAAGCTCCAGGAATTGCAAGGTTGGTGACCCTGCTTGCACTCGGAACAATGGGTTTGATGGCATTGGGGATATGGTCAACGAGGTCGAGAGGGGCCTCTTGAATTGCGAACCTTGAAGGGGCTCGTCCTCAGCGGGTGTACAGATATTATGGGATACGAGGCTCTAGACTTCTACGATGTTGACTCTCTGCTCACAGACGAGGAACGGATGATTCGCGACGCAGTGCGGGATTGGGTTGACGAGTCTGTGATACCAAAGATAGAGAATGCCTGTAGGGAGGGGGTTTTCCTCGATGAATGGCGGCAGGACATCGGGAGCATGGGCATACTTGGGGCCCCGCTCAAAGGATACGGTTGCCCTGGCCTGTCATACACCGCCTACGGAGTCATTTGCAGGGAATTGGAGCGTGGCGACAGCGGCATCAGATCATTCGCCAGTGTCCAGGGGTCATTGGCCATGTACCCAATCTGGGACTTCGGTAGTGAGGAACAGAAAGAGAAGTACCTTCCCGGAATGGCGACCGGAGAGCTCATCGGATGCTTCGGGCTGACAGAGCCGGACTATGGATCCAACCCAGGAGACATGGTCACGAAAGCAACAGAAGACGGTGACGGCTTTGTCCTAAACGGAGCAAAGATGTGGATTACAAACGGAACAATAGCGGATCTTGCCATCGTATGGGCAAAGCTAGATGGCGTCATCAGAGGTTTCATCGTTGAGAAGGGAGACCCTGGTTTCTCTGCCCCGGAGATGAAAGGCAAACATTCTCTCAAGGCAAGCGTCACCTCTGAATTGGTTTTCCAGGATTGTCGCATACCAAAAGATCGCATACTACCGGGGGTAAAGGGCCTAAGAGGGCCATTCTCATGTCTCAACAATGCGAGATTCGGGATCTCTTGGGGTGCCATCGGATCGGCTCAGGCATGCTACGATTCGGCCAAAAGCTATGCCCTGAGCAGAATTCAGTTCGACCACCCAATCGCTGCATACCAACTCGTCCAGAACAAACTTGCATGGATGCTCCGCGAGATAACCAAGGGACAACTGCTGGCTTACCACCTCGGCAAGAAGAAAGACGCGGGTGAGTGGATACCCGAACACATATCACTTGCGAAAATGAACAACGTCGACATAGCATTGGAGATAGCAAGGGTGTCACGGGACATTCATGGCGCGAATGGAATTCTGGACGAGTACCCGGTGATGCGGCATATGGCCAATCTTGAGTCGGTGAAGACCTATGAGGGCACCCATGACATACACAACCTGATTCTAGGTCGTCACATTACAGGCATACAAGCCTTCACGAAAGGAGCATGATGGCTCCGTTGACTTCATAGGACTGCCTTGGTGTGAGAGATACGTGATAGCATGAAGGTAGCCGTACTCATCAAACAGGTCCCCGACACGACAGCCAAAGTCGGCATCACCAGCGGCAGCGTGGATGAGGGTGCCATATCCAAATGGTCGATTAGCCCCTACGACGAATACGCCTTGGAATCAGCATTGAGCCTGCAGAGCGGCTCTGGGGCAACAGTGGTTGCGATAACCCTCGGGCCCGAGAGGTCCTCGAAATCCCTAATCGATGCTGCAGCGGTGGGCGCTGACGAGCTACTGCACGTCGTTCACGATGGGGGCCTTGGCTCGCTGTCGCTCCAAAAGGCACTCTCAGAGGCGGTGACCAGAGTTGGGGCAGAGGTCGTGCTTGTCGGAAAACAGGCAGCGGACACCAACTCAGGTTCAACTGGACCGGGAGTCGCTAAGATGCTGAACTACTCATGTGTCGGTTTGGTATCAAGAATCGAAGCTGGCTCCGATGGCTTTGAAGCCACTAGGTCCACACCCTCAGGAATGGAACGAGTCTCCGTAAAATTACCCTGCGTCTTTGCATTCGACAAGGGGGATGTGGAACTGCGAAGGCCAAACGTCAGAGGGATAATGATGGCCAAGAAAAAGCCAATAGAGAAGATATCCCTCGCGGACCTCGGTGTGGACAACACAGGCGAAGGTGTTTCCACAACTTCGGTGGATTACCCCCCAGAGAAGCCCGAGGGCCAGAGATTCGAGGGTGCCGATGCCGCTGCCGAAGTCGCAGTCAAGCTCAGGGAAGAGGCCAACGTCATCTAAGGAGGAATTTGAATGAGTACCACCATAATCGCAGAACAGCAAGAAGAAGGGATACATCCAACGTTGCCCCAGTTGGTGCACGCGGCCTCTATAATTGGCGGCGAATGCACCATAATAATTCCCGGTGGTGGCGGAGAGTCTGAAGCCTCTGAGATAGTAGGAGTTGACAGGGTACTGAAGTTCAACGGAAGCTGCTTCTCTGTTTTCGACTCCCAGTCTTGGTCGAGCGCACTGAAGGGATCCGTGGGTGGGACCGTCCTTCTGGCATCAACCCCCCGGGGCCGCGAGCTCGGGGCTAGTCTTGCTGCTGACATCGGCATCTCGGTCGTTCAGGACATAACATCGATTTCGGAAGGTATCAACGTAGAGAGGCCGGTCTTTTCAGGCAAGGCGATAGAGAAAGTCACCATCTCTAGTCCTGCCGTAATTACCATCCGCCCCAACTCGCTGGATCCAGCGGGGAATGGAGCCTCAGCCCCGGTATCGACGATCGATTCGGGTGAAGATCTCAGAATGGCGGTAGAAGAGGCGATAACCAAGGCTAGCGAGAAGATCGATGTCTCAGAGGCGGACATCATAATTTCCGGCGGGAGAGGTTTGGGAGATATCTCGAACTTCGAAAAGTTGGAGGAAGTCGCTTCGACTCTCGGTGCTGCAGTGGGGGCTAGTAGGGCCGTCGTGGATGAGTGGGGCCTCCCCCACAGTATGCAGGTTGGCCAGACTGGAAAGACCGTAACACCGTCCCTCTACATCGCGGTGGGGATATCTGGTGCAATACAGCATTTGGCTGGAATGAGATCCAGCAGTTACATTGTCGCCATAAACAAGGACCCCGAAGCTCCAATTTTCACCGTTGCCGACTACGGAATCGTAGCCTCCTGGGAAGATGCCCTCCCGGTTCTGCACGACTCCATCAAGGCGCTTCCGTGATTAAACGGGCAATAGAAACAAGGTGGTAGACTCCTCCAACGAGCCTCTGCTCGAAATCCACTTTCCATGACTCTCCCCTGAGTTTCCATACCCCTCTTGAATAGGAAATTTCCCTGGATATTGAAAGGCCATATCCTGTGGCCTTAGATACAGCCTCAATGGCCATCCAAGTCTCCAGATTCGTGGGATATGGGGTTTGTTTCTTTACATCTTCTGTTGCAATCTGATCCAAGGTTCCCATATCGACAAGTCTGGACTTGGGCTCCATATCCACCCCTATTGGATATGGTCCGGTCGATTTGACTGCCACGGCACCATGATCTGTGTGGGATATGCTCCAATGGTTCAACAGAGTTCCATTTCTGGTGTGGCAACCGCCCTTTCCAGGCTCAATGTTGGCAACATCGCCTTGGATGGCACCTAGAAGGTTCCCTAGGGCGATCCTCCCCGAAATATGGTGTTTTTTCCTATCTCCCCTCATCCTACGGAACCTATCTTCTTCCACTAGGATCGGCAAAGTTCCTTGGCTTGAAAGGTCGTCATGGTCGACGTATTCTGCCAGAAACCCGTCAATTGACATATTCTGATTTTGAATCATGTCAATTCTCCGGAATACTCTGCCAGGCCGGGACGTTGATCATCGCTCAAGTCTCTGAGTTTTTTCATTTTGAGCCCGTCGATCCTCATAATCGGGGAGCCATCCAGTCTGATTACGGACTCATGCACGAAGGTACCGTTGGGATCGGATCCCTTCCTAACCGAAGTTACGGTCAAGGAACCCTCGGGAATTTCACCTGCGATTAGAATACGCTTGGCTCCGACAGGGAGGGATTCCGCCGAATCCAGATCCATCGATGTGAGCCCTGCTGCCTGGAAGCAGGACTCGATCAACATGGGATAGGACGTCAAATCGGGGATGATTCCTTTTCCTCGAATATTGAATAGTCGAGGATCCGGAAGATCCTGTATGGAGTTCACCCTGGCCTCGATGCCAGTGCCTGAAGTGGTTTCGATGGTCGCGACGACTCCCTTTAGTGGTTGGAACCTAGGGCCATGGAACATCAAGCCATAGATGTCCACAGCACCGAGAATCCGTGATCCGTCCTCGTCGGTGGTTATCAGATCGTCAATTTTCTCCTGCGGATTCTTTGAGGCAAGAGCGATTATCGCCGTGTGATGCACAATGGGTTCTGCCATACCACCGGGGGCTTCCGAGACTATCCTGCAACTGTATGCCTCGGCCCAGTCTCCCTCGATTGCCTCCACTATGCAACGAATCTCTTTGTGGGACTTTGTCAACTTAACTGGCAGGCCAAATTCAACGTCTTCGAATGAGGATATTCTGTTTCCACTGGTGATGCAAGATTGAACTGTCTCCGCCATCATCTCCAATGCCATGACCCCGGGTAGGTACGGTACGCCTGAAATCGAATGATCCATGAGGTAACTGTGTGATTCAAGATCTAATCTGACTGCAGAAACAGCGCCCTTCCCGTGTTCACAGTATGTGATCACATCAATCATTGGATGCCTTGAGGCTGTGCCGTACTCACTGGAGAAACCCGGAGGGAGCACGACGCCTGCCATCCTAACGGACTTGTTCTGGTCGAGAATTCCGAGATTTCCTGAGATCAGGACTGATTCACCTCCTTGGGTGAGAACCTCGTCCGTAAACATCCTAGCACCAGTCTCCAGGGGTATCATGTCCACCTCGGCCATTTGGAAAACTGTCTCCAAGGAACCCCTAGTTGCCATCCCTGCGCCTGACCATGGAGCCCACGCAATCGAGATCGACGTGAGGCCACCCTTGTTGATTCTCGAGTGCTCAGCGTCCAGTATTCTATTTGCGGCACAGTATCCGAGTTGGGTGGCGTTCCCAAGCCTGCCGGAGACCGATGTGAAAGAGCAGGCAAATCTCAGGTCTTGATTTGCTTCTTTGAGGGAATTGTAAATTTCCCTCCACCCTGACACCTTTACGTCGAGGACCTGATTGACTGTTGCCTCAGATTTTGACTCAAAGGGAGTCGAGTCCTCGATCCCCGCTCCATGAATTACTCCTGTGATTCTGCCGTGTTTTGAAATTACTTCATCGACAACGGCTCTGACCCTCTCGCTGGACGTCACATCTACCTGGAAATACTCTGCCGTGGCTCCTTTGGAGTTGAGTCTGGCGAGGTTTTTGTGTATGTCCACGCCACGCAATACTTTCTGCCAAGCGTCATTCCACTCTCTCAGGGTGACTTTGCCATCGTCCCTGCCGGACTCCATAGCCAACTTTAGCTTCAGTTTCTCATTCTCGAGATCCTGATCGGACATGGCAGACATTTTTTCCAACTTGGGGTCGAGTGTTGTTCGGCCGAGTAGTATGAACGTGGGAGGGCCCGATGGGCTCCTACCAGCGATATCCACCATGCATTCCGAGGTCACACCCGATGCTCCACCACTGACCAGCCATATCTCGTCTCCGGGAAATTCCCCGGCCATCTCCTGTGCCTCTGCTCTCTTGAGGGTCAGCCTATGCCTAGCACCGCCGTCGCCTATGCCGACTTCTATCGGGCCATCTTTCCTTGAAATCTCTTTCATTATCGAGGTTATGAGGGTATCCTCATCGTCCATGAGCCCTGGATGTATGTCAATGGCGAGGACGTCCAATTCCGGCCTCTCGCAGCCGAAGCTCATGACTGCCCCGTGGATTCCAGCGACGGATGAATTGTAATCACCCCCCTCAATACCATGGGAGCCGTCCATCGAGGTCACCGTTGCTATCCTTCGAACGGCCCCCCTTGGAAGGCTGTCTACTTTCTTCAACAGGTTGTAGGTCTCAATCGTCCAGTGATTTGGAGACGGATCGGTGTAGAGAGATCCCTCAGCCCCGAGGGAGGACATTTGTACAATGCAGGCGTCTCGAATTTCCTCGTCTGATAGGCTATCCTCCTCGATGATCCGCGCTTCGCCCCCCATTCTGGTTATTCGTGCAACCAACGAATCTGAGAGTCCAAGTGGGTCTCTTGTGACCAATACCAATCGTGGGAGCTGGTGGATTTCGATATCTCCCATCGCCTCTGTGACAACCACATGTCTGAATATCGGTGCGGGTGGATTTTCCTCTTCCTGGGGTTCTCTTGATTCTCCACTCTTTGGCGGTGAGTCTGTCGATCCTGCGACATAGTTTGCTACGTGCCCCAGCGTCGGGTAATCCCTGATCTGGAAGTCCTCATCCAATTCTAAGTTGAATTGTGCCCTGATGTCAGACATTATCTCCGCCTGTTTGATCGAGTCTATTCCGAGCTCGCCCTCCATGTCTGCGTCGGTCTCAAGGAATTCAACGGGGTATCCCGTGTGTTGTGCTACGATCGGGAGTATCGATGAGAGGATTTCGTCATTAGGGGCTCCATACTCGACCTGGGGTTGCATCTCCATCTTCTTGCCCTCCGACTCTCCCGCTGATTGGTCGAACTCTTCCAACGGCCTCCTGCTTTCGTTCGAATCGGTGAATGAGCCGATGTATCTGATCACGTGGCCGATCGTTGGGTGGTCCCTGAGTTGGAAACTCTCATCGAGCGGGAGCGAGTATCGATCACGGATCTCAGACATTATCTCCGCCTGTTTAATCGAGTCAATTCCGAGTTCGCCCTCCATGTCCGCGTCGAACTCGATGAATTCCTCTGGGTAGCCAGTCGATTCAGAGACTATCTCAAGCACCCCCCTACTGACGTCATCAGTGGAAATTAATGGGGGTGAGGGAGTTGGCCTAGTCGGTTTCTCAGGGCTAATTGCCCCATTCTTTTCCACTGGAATTGATCCTGTTGAGTCGTTGGGGAGGGTTTGAGCGTGATCCTTCAAAGGGGCAGTTGACTTCATCCTCGGCGGATCATACAACTCTCCGACGACCCCCCCGACCAGATCATCGTCAGCATCGACGTAGGCAACGAGCTTCCGGTGCAATACCCTCAGGCTAACATCTTTACCCCTGCTGGCCCTCAAAGCCCATTGAGTTATCCTGTCGGGGTCGAATCTCTCTGTGTCTGATACCGCGATCTTCCTCAGGAATGTCAGGGCAATCTGGCTACCGAAACCTGCACCGTGCCTGAGGGCGAGATCGATATCCTTCGGCCCTCCCTTCGATATATTGAGGGTGCCGAGGTCTTCGTCTTCAACCTCGTAGTTCGCGACCGGCGGGAAGATTCCCGCAGCAAGGCTCCTGATTACCACAGCGTCCTCCAATCCCACGCCCATTGGATGGCCAGTGTACCCCTTCGCGTTCGTAATGAGGATCTCCTGGGCCTTGTTCCCGAAGACGTGGCGGAGAGCGCTGACTTCTGCTGATGCAGAACCGCCCCGAGGCGGGGTATAGGGCTCATGTGACATGAATGTCATTCTATCGGCCATCTCACTTCTGCCGATCTTCCATTTGCGTTCCATGCGACCAACGAATGACTCCATGACCGAGGCTGCATGGTCCGTGTCGAGCCTCGTTGGGTGGAATGCGCTGTTGGCGATCTCCGCGCCGAGGACCTCGACATATGGGGTGACTCCCCGCTCTCTGGCGTCTCCCTGCCTCTCGAGTACGAAGCCCGCGCCCCCCATTCCTAGAAGCATCCCGTGTCTACGTGCATCGAAAGGCAGGGCGACCTGCGTGACATCGTCGCCCATCGCATGGGCTCCTGCCCCAGAGAAACCAGCACCTACCCAGGGCATCAGGGTGTCGGATGTCGAGTCGTCACCACTGACGATAATTACTCTATCACATCTTCCTCTTGCCATCCAGTCCTCTGCTATTGCAAATGCGGCCGGGGTAGAGGCGCAGGCGTTGTTGATCGCGAGATTTGGCCCTCTGGCCCCTATCCATGAAGCAAATTGACTATGCCCCATTGATAGGACCTGGAGCAGGTACTTCCTGTCGAATTGATCATATTCTGGCGATTTCCTGCGTAGTACGTGTTCTATCGCCTTCTCCAACCCTGGGAATACGGAGGCGAAGATCACGCCTGTTCTGTCCTTTTCATGCTCGGGAAGGTTCCACCCCCGGATGACACGCAGGCCACTGCTGTTGGACTGTTCTACTGGCAATAATGGTAATCCTGCGTCCTTGAGGGCCTCCAAGCCAGAGGCAAATGCCAATGAGGTCGCAATGTCGAAAGCCTCGACCAGTTTCTTGTCGATCCCATATTGCTCCGTAAGGTCAAACCTTCCACCGATTCCTGCCAATTGTGGAACTTTCTCGAAAGCATCAGCAGGCACCAGCCTGGATGTTCCATCCTCACTCTTAACCAATCGAACGATTTTTTGGTCTACGAGTTTCTGTTTCATATCATTGGAAATCTCAGAGATGAGGTTCCTGCCCTCCAAGATGGCCTCCCAAACACCGTCATCGAAAACTTCGTCCATGCCAGGAACCCCGAGTGAAATCCCGCTTACGACAGGAGGCTCTGGGTTCGCATCGGGGGTATTGGAGCGATTTTCAGGTTCGATTGAGATTGCCTGTACTATGTCTGCGACAGTAGAGAATGAGCCGGGGCCTGATATGGAAACTAGGTCTGGATGGCCTACCTCATCGAGAACGTACCGTATTCTTGATTCGTCGACTCCTATCTCGTCAAGGCTGACGTTTCCAGTCAAGACGGAGCTTGGATAACCTGTTATTTTGGCCAATATGTCTGAGACAATCCTCTCTGATTGGATCGACTCGGGCATGGGGCGAACAAGGCGAGTATTTCCATGGGGGCTCGCAGGGGAGGGGTTCGACGGCAATGGTCTTGATCTCGTTCTGAGTGCCTCGAGATTCTCAGAAACAGAGGCGAGATCGGTGTCGTTTGGGGGTTCCATAAACTCAGGTGAGAGCAGCCCTTTGCCCCATTCATCGATAATCGGCATCTTCCCATTGATCGCCAGAAACGCGATTGAATCGAGGAAAGTGGCAATGCCGCCGACTTTGGGGTGATTTGTTGATGATGTCTTCGCGTCGCCCCCAAGAATGGCAGCAACGGTTGAAGACAGAGCTCGTTTAGGGCCCACTTCGAGGAAGATACGGGCTCCTGCACCATACATCGTCTCGACTTGATCGATCCAGTTGACGGGCGATGACATCTGTGGAGCCAACTTTTCCAGTATCGATTCCCTCGGGTTGTCAGAATGCATGGGATAGAATGAGCCATCGACGTTCGCAGTGACCGGGATTGTCGGTAGGGAGATGTCGATTGATTCTAGGAATCGACGAAGAGGGGCATTGGCCGGCGAAACAATGTCTGTGTGGAATGCATGGCTCGTCTGAAGTGGGATCACAGTGGCTCCCAGATCCGATAAAATGTGAATCGCGGATTGTACTGCATCGGTCTCGCCGGCAATGACCGTCGAGACAGGACTGTTCCTGTTCGCCGCGATGACATAACCATCTACCGACCGAAGCGCCTCCTCGACCTTACTGGCTGGGGCTCCAACCGCGGCCATGAGGCCCTTGTCAGGTACCTCCACGGAGCCCATCTCAGTTCCACGGGCTGCCGCAGCGCTCATTGCATCTCTGAAACTGAGGATGCCCGAGACCATCAGTGCTGCGTATTCGCCAAGGCTGTGTCCTGCGACCATATCAGGGAAGATTTCATGATCAGCCAAGAGACGGTCAATGGCTAGGTCCGCAGTTAGCATGGCCGGTTGTGTGAACTCTGTTTGGGTTAGCCTGGATTGAGCCTCTTCCATATCTGCTCCAATGAGATTGTTGTTCAGTACAATTCCAGACAAAGGCTCTCCAATGATCGGAGTCATGATGCCGTCGGCCTCCCTCCAGGTGGATGCCACAACATGGTACCTCTGTGCCAGATCAAGAGTCATGCCGAGGTATTGGCTGCCTTGGCCGGGGTACATGTGTGCTAATTTGGCGTTGGGGTCCAGAGGTGCATCTTCGATGTGTATCTGTTGACTTTTTAGGAATGAGTGCCTCCCCGAATCGGTAATTCCTTCCATAGCCAAGGCTATTCTCTTCTCTAATTGGGGCCAACTGGTCGCAACTATGGAGAGCCTGATACCCTCGGGTTTGAAACCCAAGGAGGACAGGGGGAGGGCCCTTGAGAGTCTCTTTCCAGTGGGGTGGTCATCGAAGGTCGGGGTTCCGTCGAACAGTTCTTCGGAGATTTCACCTAGTCTCTCGAGGAGCGCTTCCTCGGAGTTCCCGTTGACGAGTAATACTCCGCCTTCTAATGCCTTGAGGTGCGCCCAACTGAGTGATGTCGGTCGATGGGCATCGCCTCCCTCTCTATGGTGGTGTCTTCTCGACCTCCACTTTGCTGAGAGTTTCGAGTGTTTTTCGGGATGGTATTGCTCGAGGGCGACGTGGAAATTCGTACCCCCGAATCCAAACGCGCTCACCCCTGCTCTGCGTGGATTGTCAGTTGGCTGGGGCCAATCCCCTGCCACAGTGGGGACATAGAATGGTACCTCCGACCATGGGACGGTTTCATTCGGCTGTTCAAATCCTGCCGAGGGCGGTATCGTTCGATGATGAAGGGACAACGCTACTTTGAGTATGCCCGCCAAACCTGCAGCAGCCTTCAGGTGCCCAATCTGTGACTTAATTGACCCCACGGCAACGGTCCCTGGCATGTTGGACTGGCCATACACGGAGGATAGTGACGCCAACTCGGTGGCATCACCGACGGATGTGCTGGTTCCATGGGCCTCTATCAGTTCCACGCTGGATACAGGATACCCTGCTTGACTGTATGCATTTGAGATTGCTAGGACCTGTCCGCCTTGACTTGGTGCGGTAATCCCCTTTCCACGGCCATCGCTGCTGGCGCCTATCCCTCTGATCACGGAGTATACCTTGTCGCCTGCCTTGATAGCATCATTCAGTCTCTTCAAGACCAACGCACCTGCGCCCTCCCCCATAACGAAGCCATCGGCTCTCCGGTCAAATGGCACCGACCTTGTCGCTGATAATGCCCCAATCGCGCTGAATTTCGCAAAAGTAGCAGGGTCCATTGTTCGATCTGCGGCTCCTGCCACCATGACGTCTACTTGGCCACTGTGTAGCAGGTGACAGGCATCCATGACGGCTGCCATCGCCGAGGCGCAGGCGGCGTCAGTGGTGAAATTAGGGCCCCTTAGGTCTAGCATGTTCGCTACCCTCCCAGCCACAACGTTGGCTAGCTCGCCGGGCATGGTGTCCTCGTCTACCCTTGGTGCCCCATCAAGCAATGAAGTCTTGAACCTAGAAAAGGCGTCATCTGATATTCCGGCTTCCTTTGCGTGCCTTTGGTACCTGTCGATCAGCACCCTCTCTGTTGACCGTGTTCGGTTCTCGCCCCCCAGCGCATTTGCGAAGACGACTCCAGTCTTCTCTCTAGGTAAATTCGAAGTAGCGCCATCACCGAGGTATCCAGCATCCTCCAACGCAGCGGCGGACACACTCACGGCCCATTGTTGACAAAGGTCGATCTGCGGCAGGGATCCAGGGGGTATCCTCCATCTCTTCCAGTCAAACTCGTATTCGTCAACCCAAGCTCCAATCTTGCTGTAGGTCTTGCCCTCGGAGATGTTCTTTGGTCCACCTGCCTCCCAGTGATCTCCTGACCTCCAACGATCTTTTGGGAGATTTCGTATTGATACTTCGCCCGAGATCACATTCTTCCAGAAGGTAGAGACGTCTGGCGCGTCTGGCAGGATTGCTCCGAGCCCGACAATCGCAATCGGCTCGAAAGTTCCAATTTCATCTTTGGAATTGGCCATCTGAGTTTCACCTGTTCACATCTTCCGGTACCATGGTGGAACTGTATCCCCCGTCCACATGGATTACCTGGGCGGTGACTCCCGACGATAATGGACTGGCCAGCCATGTCGCTGCTCCTGCGACATCCATTTGGTCGACGTTCCTCCTGAGGGGGGAGTTCCTCTCGACGTGGTCCAAAATTCCCTCGAAGCCTGGGATCCCAGATGCAGCCAAGGTTTTGATGGGGCCAGCACTGATGGCATTCACTCTATGTCCATCTGGCCCCAGTCTTGCAGCAATCTCGCGAACCCACGCCTCTAGGGCAGCCTTTGCTATGCTCATGAGGCCATAACTGGGGACGTGTCTCGTGCTCGCGGCATAGGTCAGTGTAATGGTGGAGGATTCGGGTGCCAGATGGGGAAGGCCGCTTCTGAGTATGGATTGAAGGCTATGAGCGCTGATTCTCAAAGCGGTATCAATCGGATCGCTGTCCACGAAGAGTAGGTTTCTGTCGAAGGCCTCCCTAGGAGCGAAGCCAATGGCATGGATCACGATGTTGGCCTTCTGACCCGGGGACTCCGCCTGCCATGATTTGTAGAAATTTGATATTGAGTCTGGCTTGTTTACATCGATAGGGTGTATCTGAGTGTTCTTTGGCAGAGTTGGGAGAAGCTGTTGAATCCTGCTTCTGAACCTAGGTTGGAACCCCAGCACAAGGTTGCAGCCTGCGGACGATAGGCTCTTGCAGATAGCATAGGCGATGCTCTCCTCAGAGGCCACACCAAACACCAGTGCTGTTTTACCATCGAGTTTCAGGATGGTATCGCCCATGGTAACTACCGTGATGATCTCCGGAGGCGGTGGTTCTTGACCGTTGGGCCTCGGTAGCGACGTTGAGATCAGATCAATCAGGTAATTCTGATCGTCACAATGGCTATTGATGTTGATTTTTTGTCATCAGTGACTCTTAGTGTGAAGGAATGTGTCCCTTGTCTGAGCTTTACCCTGATAGACGATGATGAGCCAATCACACGTTGCTTCTCGTCAATCCATTCCCAGGTCGTGATTTCGCCATCCGGATCGTAGGACCTTGACCCATCCAGCGATACAACCAGAGTGCCATCAGAGTCTGATTTCAGGGTCTTGTCTTCACCGGCGTCTGCAACAGGGGGGAGGTTGATTTTCTTCGCCGTGGATGACAGCTCCTCCAAAAGGTCAACATCCTCCTCCTCGATAGCGCCGGGGGGGACCTCAATTGCCATTTGGCTCAGTAGTTCAGAAGTTTCCTCAGGGGTGTGCTCGAATCTAGAATCAGGCTCAGGCTCGTAAATGAAATTCTCCCTCTCATCGACTTCATAGTCTTCCGCAGGATCTTCAATTAAAGGCCCGTGAGGGTCCAATGCAAATATCGAGATGTGATTATTTGAGGGGTTCTCGCACACCACGGCAATTCGACTATCGTCTAACCTAGAAATGGTTGAGGGCATGCCATCAAACTCAGCCTTCCACATGACCTCCCCCTGTCGGATCCCATAGACATGAAACCATGATCCTACCAGAGTAATATCATCCGATGTGTAAATCAGATTTATTTTCTGGTGATCGACCTCTATTTTCCTCAGACCGCCACCATCCTCGAGAAATGTAATCACCCCCATCTCGTCCCCGATGACAACCCCTCTTTCGTGGGCGGTTATGGAGGCAACTGGGTTGTCAACCTCGTGTGTGTATATGTGCCCACGATCGCTACTCCAACACTCTATCCTATTCTCTGGCCTATCATCACTCATCTCGTCCAGAGACCTTCGATACGTGACCAATACTCCAGATGGCATGAATACGGATGGACCAGCAATTTCTGCTAGACCTTCGTCAGGCACGGATGAGTGGATGAGAGAACCATCCTTGATAATGTAGAGTCCTCCAAAAACGCCCATTGCTGCTAATTCATGACCATGATGGCATACATCTGAAATCTCCTCAATGCCCTCGATACGCTTGTATTTTCCTGATTTGTCAAACCACGTGACGGATCCCGCCTCATCCAGAGCCCAAGCACAGCCCCTACCGCTCAATATCTTCGAGATCGGGCTTCCGAGGTTCAAGACCTCCTCGAGGCCAGACTCGGATACGTGATTGATTCGACCATTCTGATCTCCGGTGAGAAACCCGATTCCGTCGTGGGTGAAGCAGCTAACCTCCCGATCCATGCTAATCTCCATAGTGACTTCGTCGCCGACTTGCAAGGTGCAAATTTCTCGGCCCTTGTCCAAAAAAGCAATTCCCGATAGAATCGCGTCAATGCACGTTATCGATTCCGAGGGGCCAAGAAGTCTCTCAATGGCATCGAGAGTCCTCACCACGGTCACGCCCAGAAGTAGGTGATTGATAATCATTCGACAGTCATGGCGTTGCCTGCTGGGCTTCCTTCGCCCCATCCTTCCTCTTGGCTTCAAGCCTGTCGAGATAGGTGGCGTCTATCGCACCTGCAATGTAAATTCCATCGAAGCATGAGCAATCGAACGTCACAGCATTGGTGGAGTCTCCTGTGCAGGCTGCAATTAGATCATCGAGTCTCTGATATACCATCCAATCCGCACCGATGGCCTCACAAATCTGGTCGACAGATCGACCATGGGCGATGTATTCCTCTCTCGCTGGCATGTCAATGCCATACACGTTTGGATGGATCACAGGAGGGGCACAGCTGGCGAAAAAGACGCTCTTCGCACCAGCCGACCTTGCCATTTCCACGATTCTCTTGGAGGTATTTCCCCTAACGATGCTGTCATCCACAATCAGGACGTTCTTGTTTTTGAATTCGCCCTCAATGGTGTTCAATTTCTTCCTCACGGAATCCTTCCTGACACTCTGGCCCGGCATGATGAATGTCCTGCCGATATATCGGTTCTTGACGAAACCCTCTCGGTATTGCACGCCCAGGGTTCTTGCCATCTCCAATGCTGCGATTCTCCCGCTATCTGGGACTGGGACCACGACGTCGATTTCGTGGGACGGCCTCTCCGCCAGTATTCTCTCCCCCAGCAACCTCCCCATCCTGAGCCTCGCACCATGGACGGAGATTCCGTCGATGGTTGAGTCTGGTCTGGAGAAGTAGACATGTTCGAAGATGCAAGGGCGATGTTCTCCGTTTGGTGCGGTAACCTTTGAGCTGAAAGCTCCATTGGACCTGATTATGACGGTCTCGCCCGGCGCCACATCCCGCTCCAACTTGAAATCCAGTACGTCTAGGGCCACACTCTCAGATGCGAAAATCCACTCAGTCTTGCCCTTGACTTCCCTTGAGCCCATGCACAATGGCCTTATTCCATTCTTGTCCCTGATTGCAACTACGCCCCATCCAGTTATCATCGCGACAACGGAGAATGAGCCGACTGCACGTTGGTGCAACCTCTCAACAGCCAAAAACACCGAATCCTCGTCCAATCCCCCATCCATACCACCTCGATCTGCTACCGCCCTCTGTAGTTCCGCCGCAAAGAGGTTCAAGAGTGCCTCAGAGTCGGAATCCGTGTTGATTCTCCTGTGATCCTTTCTTTGCAGATCCTCAATGAGTTCATCTGAGTTGGTTAGGTTCCCGTTGTGGGCTATGCTCAGTCCAAAGGGGGAATTGGTGTAGAAGGGTTGGGCCTCGGCAGCGGAGCTGCTACCGGCTGTGGGGTACCTGACGTGGCCGATACCCATAGATCCCTGTAGGAGTTCGATGTGCTTCAGCTGGAAGACGTCACGGACAAGGCCATTTGCTCTGCGATGGTAGACCCGCGATGGGGTGCTAGTAAGTATTCCCGCAGCGTCCTGACCGCGATGTTGCAGAACAAGCAAGCCATCATACAGAGTTGGGGAGATGGTAGACTCGGGCACCCCGACAATTCCTAGTATGCCGCACATGGTGAACACGCTGCTCTGGTGACGTCGGAACTTAGGCATTCCCCAAAGCGCAGAGTTAGTCAGTCATGCGCCGATTCTTCTTGGCCCATCTGTAGCCGCGCATCCTTGCTGTCTTCCCGAACCCACAGGAAGCGCAGACGGCTTTGGACTTGTGATAGGAGTGCCTGCCACAGCGTCTGCAACGGATGTGCGTTTGCTTCTGCCTCTTTCCCATGCTGGGTGTTCCCTTTGACATGCCAAGCCCTCCTCGATGCTCGCGCGACCTACCTCAATGTTATGAGGGTTATCACTGGACTCAATATCAAATTACGATGAACCCGGGACCCTGTTCATGGTTATCTTCAGCATCACAAATGAGGCAAGAAGGGAGCTCAACGATAGCATTGAGAAGGTGGCACTGATCGATCCTTGAACGATGTCATTAGAGAGCCGCGATGAGAGCCAAATGGACAACGCGGTGTTGAGTAGTGAGGTGAAAATTAGGATTTTTGAGGATGATCCCGATCTGTAAGTCGCAAACAGATGGATCGAGAATGCCAGTGCTATGATCGAATAACCAACGATGAAACCCGAGAGGGGGGCAGGGGTCATTCTCCACCACCACCTAGGTGTTTTGCCAGAATAGACAGCATCGCATCCCTCTCATCATCATCCAAGCCCGGGGCAGGCGGGAGGGGGGGTTCAAAATTTTCAGACAGGGCTGTGAGACCGATGATGGACAGAAGTCCGATCATAATTCCAACTATGACCGGCAGGGATTTGATCAGTGTGTCCACGGTCAGCAGCCCGCTTGGGTGGAATACAAGTGATAGGATCACCGATGCCAGTATCATGATCCAGCCAACAGACAAACTGGGGATGGAATAATCCCCATAAGAGCCAGCCCCGTTTAGAGCCAAAGCGACACCGGAGACCAGTAATGCCAGCCAGATCGCCGTGTACCTCAGTACCGATGACAAGTCCGATGTACCACAGGAGTCGTAGAAACTACACAAGAAATCATCTGTAATTTTGCTATCAAAATCCCATGAGAGGATGAGTATCAACCCAATGATGAAGGTTGATGGGGCGATCCTCCTTCTAAGGTATGCTGGCCCCATCCTGTTCCAAGAGAGGGATGCGACGCATATCGCGCCCCCGATAATGGCCGGCAATGGTGTGCTCATGTGGCACGGGATGAGTCGTACGGCTTGAATCAGCCGGGGATTTCGATTGGTTCCAGACAGCCTCCACTATCGCCACACTCAAATAGGGACCGTTGGTGGACGGCTCGCTGGTGATACAGATGGTAAAGCGCCCGAGGAAAGTTATGCGCTACAGTCCGTCTGCTGGAAAGCACACTGAGCACACAGTCGAGCGGGTCAAGAAGCGCCGCGCCAGCGAGTTGAAATGGGGCCAGAGGCGTTTCCGAAGAGTGACCGCTGGATACAGGGGTTTCCCACGGCCGAAGCCCTCCGGCGAGAAACCGACGAAGAGAGTGAATCTGCTCTACAGATGCACTGAGACAGGTAAGGCACATCAACCCGCAGCAAAGAGAGCGAAGAAGTTCGAACTCGTGGACAGGTGAACGTAGATGTCAGGATCGGACTTTCTGAAGGTGAGCTGCAAGGACTGCGGGAACGAAACGATAATCTTCAGCAGAGCTTCGTCTGAAGTCTCCTGCTCCGTCTGCGGAAGTACGCTTGCTAAACCCAAGGGCGGGAAGGCAGACCTGGTGGGGAGCACGATCGTCGAAGTCCTCGAGTGAAGGGGGGCGAATCTTGGCAAGAAAACAAACATGGCCAGAAGAAGGCGACCTGCTCGTCTGCATCGTAAAGTCAGTCAGCGACAAGGGGGCCTACCTGGAGATAGATGGCCTGGATGGGGTCGAGGGCTTCGTCTTCATCGGCGAGGTCGCCGCAGGATGGGTCAAATCTGTAAGATCTCACCTCAGGGAGGGGCAGAGAGTCGTAGCCAAGGCCATTGGGGTCAAACAGGACCGAGGAAGGATTGACCTCTCCATCAAATCAGTCTCTGACGAAAGGCGTCGGGATGCTCTCCAGTTCTGGAAGAACGAGCAACGAGCTGGGCAGATCATGAAGGTGGCGGCCGAGAGGGTCAAATGGAGCGATGACGAGCTTGATTCCAAGTCTGACGACCTCGTTGACGCCTTCGGCTCCTTGTATGGCGCCCTGGAAGAGGCTGCCGGCGACCCAGATTCCCTCTCCAATGCCGGCTTCTCAGGTGATTGGACCACCACCATCGTGGAACTAGCCGTTGAGAACATCGTCCCCGAGTCGGTGAAACTCAAGGGCAGCTTCCACATAGAGATCTGGTCCAGCGAGGGGGTTGCGGGGATCATGAAAGTCCTGGAGAAAGCCGAGGAAAGCGCCAGTTCAGCTGATGAAGTGACACTCACATGCCACTACGACGGGGCCCCGAATTATCGAGTCGAGATCGAAGGCCCCGACTACAACTCTGCTGAATCAGCCTGGGAGGCTTGCGTCAAGGCGGCCGAGTCTGAGATGGCGGCCTTTGACGGGAAATTCGCTGCTGATAGGGTCTGATAACCGTATTACTTCAAGGACCAGTTGCATCGGTATTTGGCTCGCGCATGCCAAGATCAAAGTTGCAGAGATGCCCTACATGTCACTCCTACGGCTTCAAGAGAGTGTGTGACTGTGGGGCTACCCGTGTATCTGTGGCGCCATTGAAGTACTCCCCGGAAGATCCCCAAGGAGACAGGCGCAGAACGAGGGAGGGCTGGGGGACAGAGGAGTGGGTCGATGGACTTCCCAGCCCACGCAATGCAGGGGAGGAAGAGGAGTGAACAGAACAAAGGTCCATTGGCTGAAGGAAATGCCCCTGCACACGGCAGTGTTGGAGGCAGTGCCGGGGATCGGCAATGTTGGGAAGCTGATCGTCGACGGCCTAGTCTCGACCCATCAATCTGAGTTAATTGCCATGTTCTTGCACCCAGATATGCCTCCTCATGCAACCCTAGGCTCAGATGGAATCCTAAGGCCATCCCATATCTCCATGCACTCCGTCGACCTGGGGGGCTCCAACATCCTGTGCATAGGTTCCAATGCCCAACCCATGACTGCCTCGGGGCAGTACGAGATGTCAGAAAAGATACTGGAAACGCTGAATGAACACAGTACGTCCCCACTCTATGTCCTTGCGGGACTGGCAATGCCCCCTGAGTCCAAGGACATTCACCTTGTGTGCTCAGACTTGAGGATCAAGGAGCAGTTGGGAGAAAGGGGGCTACGCGTGAAGTCTGATCAACCAGAAGCGGGAATGATAGGCTTGGCTGGGTTACTAATATCAATGGCTCCTTTGTACGGTGTGGATGTTGTGGGATTTGTGGCTGAGACAGTGGGCGGTGCGACAGATGCTGCTGCAGCCGAGAGGCTCTCACGCTTCATCGAGCAGGAGTTCGGTACAGCCGTTGCTTTGAGTCTGGACAGGACACAGAAGATTGCATCCGAACTGCTGGAGTCCGTTGGGATATCTGAATCTGCAATCGCCGAGTTAATGGGGGAGTCCGGCCTGGGTGACCTCTACGTTTGAGGGTTGACATGAGGGTCCTTCTTGGGAGTGGTGGAATTGGCACCAAGGAACGAACCGCTAGGTTCAAAGGTCTACTGACCGAGCATTTTGAGGGTTGCAGCAGAATTCTATTCATCCCACTGGCTTCTGCGAATCACCAAGACAGGGTCATCAAGATGAGGGATCTGTTGGGTATGGACGAGTCCAATCTCGTGCTCATCGATCAAAGCCATGCGGAGGATCAGATACAGGACGTTGACGGGATCTACATGGGAGGAGGGAATTCATTCCTACTGATTCAAGAGCTTCACAGACTGGGTATCGTCAAGGCGATCAGGGAGTCTGTCAAGAACGGCATGCCGTACGTCGGCGTTAGCGCAGGTAGCAACGTGGCTTGTCCAACCATGATGACCACGAACGACATGCCGATCGTGCTCCCTGAAACCTTTGACTCACTAGGCATCGTTCCGTTCCAGATCAACCCACACTATTACCCCGGGAAAATTACATTCACCCACCAAGGCGATCAACACCCCCACTACGGCGAGTCCCGGGCACAGAGGATCTCGGAATACCACATGCTCCATGACACGCCTGTCCTAGGCATGTGGGAGGGGTCGTATGTGCACTGGGACGGGGAGCAGGGGAAACTCATTGGAACCGGCGTGGCCTTCTACCCAGACAAAGAGAGTCTCGACCTCCGGGACGGAGCTGTATTCGACAAGGGGCTCAACCTCCGGCAATCATCCGCCTGAGGAGACGGTGATCAGCTCCAGTTCAATATCCCCGTCGATCCTCGAGTTATGGGGGACTATGGTGTCCTCATGTACAGCGAGCACGGTCGACGCATGGATGCCTAGTTCGAGGAGCACCTCGGAAATCAACACGGGCTTGGGAAATTCCAACACATGCTCCCCATCGTCATGTTTGACAGTGACCATCATGTGTTGTCGCAGGCTAAACAGGCTTATGTCTAATTCGATGGTCGATGGACCGTTGCCGAGATCGCATAGCCCGGTATTGCGGTGGATTCGAAATCCACTGTCCCTTGGACGCGGGGGTTCAAATCCCTCTCTCGGCGCCAATATTGGGTCCCTACACCATCCCCTCAGGAAGCCAGATGCGCCTCGTCGTTGATGACCACGACTTTGGTCCCGGGGCCTATCTTGATTTGCGGGCGCCCTGCCCACTCACCCACTTCCCCGTTGAGAATCCCAATCACATCGCCCCTAGAGATGGACGCTGCCTTCGTTGGGATGAACTGCTTGAATGCGACGACGGATGCTGATCCTGAGGTGTCCACCAAAGTGACTGACCATCTTTTGACCGAGACTCCGTCCGGATAGGCATCTATCGACCAGACTCTGCCCACGACCGAGATCCTCGTCTCAATCTCCACTATTGGCGATACCTCCCCCTCATTGGCAATCTCGATGGAGGAGCCTGAGTCTAGGTCGAGGTTCAATTGGCCCTTCCAGAGGGATGGCAGTGCGCCATCGACTCTGACCATCGCACCCTCGGACAATGATCTCGTCACCCTTCTCGGGCCTCCAAGCCTGTGTGGGCGGATCGTCGCTCGGTCCCAGCCATCGACCAATGTGAACCGTACGTCAACTGTCCCATCCTCGTTCAAAGTTGGTTTGGCGAGTTTGGCGACTTCCCCGACCGCGGAAAATCTCGTCTGAATAGCGTCAATGGCGGTGATGGTCCAGTCGTGCCCGAGGCGTTGCAAACTGTCGTACTGGATGGTGGTTGAAGCAGCGCCTGATCCTTCGCAGATGCCGGAATATTCGCAGTTTTTGCACCTGGCCCTAGGGTCGTCCTCGACGGGCTTCGGGTCAGCTATGCCCCCGGGCCGGAACCTCCTGAGGGGAGAGGGGGATGAGGGGCATTCCTCAATGCTTGGGCTCCCCTTCCTGATCTTGGTGTACAATTGGAAAAGGTCCTCCTCCATCTGTCTCATTTCTTCGTGGCTCGGTACGGTTACGGATTTCGGATCTCCGGCTCCGAGGTACCAGATCTCCAAACCATCGATTGGCTCCGAGTCCCCGTGGGTCTTGTTCCAAAGCCATGCGTACATCCTCAACTGATCGATGTATCCATGAGACCTGTCCCCCTTTCCGATAGACGCTTTGATGTCGACGATCCTGGTTCTTCCACCCCACCTGTAGACCAAGTCATACTCTCCTTGGAACCAGCCATCGGGATGTATGGAGGTCTGTGTGAAAGCTGCAGCATCTGGATCGACGAACCATGGTCTGGCCATCTCCCATGCCTCGACTATGTGCATCTCCTCGCCAGCCCCTCTGGCTGAGGGGTGGGGTTCGTCCCAGATGCGGGGGAAGCCATCTGGTGCTGGCCAGTATGGCCTGCTCCCTCCATCTCTCCAGGCTTCAAGATCGTCCTGACCGGTGTCTAGGCAACCTAGTACCTCGATTAGATGGAGGTCTACCCCCCTGAGCACCATGTTCAGGCACTCCTCTGGATCTGCGTCTTCGATTATTCCTTTCCGATTGGGATTCGCCATCCAGTCGGAGGTGGCCTCCTCCCAGCACTTCTCGAAGTGCGCCCTTGCACGAGAATGGGCCCACGAAGAGAGTGTCTCGAAGTCGGTTGGCCATAGGGACTGTTCCAGGGCCTCCATGGAGGGGGAAGGCCATCCCTCTTCGGAGTCCCACAAGGGGCTTCCCTGTTCGTCCAGTGGGGATTGCATCTGATCCTCCCCCTCCCCGGAGACGAAAACTGGTGAATCCCGCATGACCCGGCAGATGCAGGCCTCAGCAGCGTTGCCCCTGATTATCTGGGGCGGCAAGGGGGTCTTTAGGCGCCTCTCCCAGCCATAGTACCAGAGTCTGGGGCATCTGGAGTATGCGATTGCCTGGGATGCGGAAAGCCTTCGATACGGATCAATATCCGGGTGGTCTTCAGGTCGATTCTTTTGGACGGGCATGTCTGACCTCACTCAGGGCTTTCCCCAGGGGCATCCCGTTGATCCTTGTTTAGGTATACAATGGTCATCTCAAGCCTCTCGTGCGTAGGGTGAACCTCTACGAAAGCAACGGGCGCATCGACATAGTCTGAAATCTCCTCTGCAGTCGAGAGCGGAAGCTCGATCCTCTTCATCTCCTCATCGTAGTAGAGAAATCTCCTAGGTAGGCCAGTCTCCTCCATGATTTCGTTGATGTAGCCCTCCGAGTCAGCCGGTTCGCACTCAATTATGCCGAAAATCAGAGTTCCGTCCTCAGTGAGTATCTCATGGGGGGATATTGTTGCCTCGCCTCGCCTCAGGAACCTGCTTCTGAGCTGTCCTGCGTCTTTGTAGACCGCGGTGCAGAACTTTAGATGGAATCCATATGGTTCCCTGACCTCGCCATCGATCGGGTCGGGAGCCCCGATGGATGCCGCAGCGACCCTGTCTCTGAGCAGAATGGCCAACTCAGACGAGCCAGCGGCTCCAGCGGTGATCTCGTCAGACAGATTGAATCCTCTGGTCTCCATGTTTCCATGATTGCCCACGGTGATTTCAAGCTCGTTTAGGTTCAGGAATTCGAGATCCATGTCCCTCATTTTTTCCAAAATGCCGAACAGGTCCTCACTGCGATCAGGTTCGCATGGAATCTCAATCCCAGTGGCCAGGCCTGCCTTGCTGCAAGCGGATATCACATCGCTGTACTGTTCGATCTCCAAGTCTAGGAGGTGGAACCTGATTTCATCGAGCCCGGCCTCAGCGAAATCAACAGCATATTCCTGCTTGAATGGTATGCTGGTGTACATGTGCATGTGGAAAGATGGCCCGAACTCCTGCCTCAACCGCCTGATACCCTCCAAAGTGTGTTCTCTGTCCATCAAGGGATCGCCGCCTGTGATCCCGGCACCGGTGGCCCTCATTGCATGGGCTTCTTCGATAACCTCGTCAAAGGTGGTACACCGCCTCTCGTTCGCGAACATCACCTCTGCCTCCCTCCTGTTCTCGGAAAGGGGGCAGTAATCACATTTCCAGTGGCACTTTCCAGTGATAAACAGGACCAGTTTTGAGCCCATCTGACATTGTATGCATCCCTCTGACTCCTCGACGACTGGAGCTTCGAAAAGGGTGGGAACCGTCGGCAGGCGGAGTGTCACAGTCATGCCTTCACCCGGTTGCCGTTCGAGGCAGCCGCCTCAAGAAGCATTTCATGGAAAATGGTCGATGTGGATAGTTCGGGGTGGAATGTGAGTGCGATGAGGTTGTTCTCCCTCACCCCAACCGGCTCATCTCCGACTTTGGCGATAGTGCACTCCTCGCGAGCGCTGGTGAATCTCGGGGCTCTGATGAATGCGCACTCAACATGCTCATCTTGGTCGTTCACCGACACTCTTCCCAGGAATGAGTCGATCTGTCTTCCCCACGCGTTCCTATCCACGGTGGCCTTGATGATGGGTGGGCCCCCATCCTGTGGATCCGCTAGCAGGATTGCTCCCGCACACGTGGCAAGAACAGGGAAGTTGGGTTTCTCCCTGAGCTCCCTGTATATTTGCTCTAGGACCCCTGTGCCGCCTTGTCCGCCCACCTTCCGCATGGTGGTTGACTCCCCACCTGGAAGAATCAAGGCTTGGAGCGTTGATTCCAACAGGTCGTCTGGGGTTCGAATCTCCCGGATGTTTACCTCGAATCCCATCCTCTCGCTTGCTCTGCCAATTGCATCCACATGGGCCTGCCGGGAGCCTTGGAGCATGACCAGTCCGATCTCGAGCACGTGCACTCCAGATGGGTGGGGGAAATGAACCCCACCACTAGGGCAGTCATGCGATGTTCTCAAAGACCGCTCGCCACAGGGGCAGCCATGCCCAGAGCCCACAACTTCGGTGCAGGTCCCGCTGTTCTGCCACTCGAGGTTGTCGAGGAATGCAAGAAACATCTGGCCGACCTCGAGGGCAGTGGGTTGGGGCTAATGGAGACATCACACAGGAGCGAGACATTTCAGTCTGTCATCGACGAGGCCACCTCTCGATTGAGGGATCTTCTGAACATCCCTCAAGACTACTCGGTCCTGCTTCTCCAGGGAGGTGCGTCACTACAATTTCACATGGTTCCGTTGAACCTCCTCACGAAGGGGGAGCAGGCAGACGTCATTGTGACAGGCAAGTGGTCCCAGAACACTCTAATCGAGATGAACAAGATACGCCGCGGCAATTCGATATGGGATGGGGCGGAAGGTGGCTTCAACAGGATTCCGTCCCCCGCTGAATACAAGGCCTCGGGGGATTCCGTGTACGTCCACTACACATCCAACAACACAATCTACGGCACCCAGTTCAAGCAGGCGCCTGATTCCGATGGCAGGCCATTGGTCGTTGACGCAAGCTCGGACATCTGCGGGGTTCCGCTTGATGTCAGTGCCCACGATGTGATCTATGCAGGGGCTCAGAAGAATCTAGGGCCTAGCGGAGTCACGGTTTGCATACTCTCCCCCTGGGCCATAGCCAAGGCCAATCAAAATCTCCCCTCGATGTTGGATTACAAGACTCAGAAGGAGAAGGGGAGCATGTTCAACACCCCGAATACCTACGGAATATTCGTGCTGAGGGAGGTGCTAAGATGGATCGACAACAACGGAGGGGTCGAGGCAGCCCACAAGAGGAACAAGGACAAGGCCGAGATGATCTACTCGGCGATCGACTCCAGCTCGTTCTGGACACCGCACGCAGAGCAGGGGTCCAGATCGATCATGAACGCGACTTTCAGGATCGCTGACGAGTCACTCTTGGGGAGATTCATCGCGGAGGCCGAGGAATTGGGCCTGAAAGGGCTGAGAGGGCACCGGATCGTGGGTGGCATCCGAGCAAGCATGTACAACGGACTCGAGTTGGGCAGCGTTGAGAGGCTAGTCGAGTTCATGCGTGACTTCGAGAACAGGCACTCCTGAGGGGCCATTGATACGCTAGGACCAACCCCAAATGCCGTGAAGCGAACGGACCTGCTAGCCATGCTGGACCTCACTCTGTTGGACAGGAACGCATCGGAACAGGACATTCGTCGGGTTGTTGGTCTCGCAGATGAGCATGGTGTCGCCGCTGTGTGTGTGTTCTCAGAACAAGCGAGCCTGGCACGGGAGCAGGCATCCTCCCGAACCAGGATTGCGGCTGTAGCTGGCCCCTTTCCAGAGGGCGCCGCTGATCTGGAGCGGTATCTCCTACCCATTCAGGAGGCCATTGCCGGTGGGGCGGTGGAGATCGACTTGGTGCTGGAGCCGGGCATCGGGCTGGAGACATCCATGATGGTACTGAATGGTGTTCGAATGGCAACCGAGGGGCTTGCCCTGAAGGTGATCATCGAAACCCCGATTCTAGACGAGAGGTCGGTTAGAGGTGCGGCGCGAATGGCGCTGATGGCTGGTGCGGATTTTGTCAAGACCTGCACAGGAAGGCGTGGAGGGTGCAGCAAAGAGGCGGCGAGATGGGTATCCGAGGAGATCAGGAGGCACGAGGTCACGACCGGGGAAAGGGCAGGGCTGAAGCTATCCGGGGGCATAAGGGATCTGGATGGACTCAACGGTCTCCTGGACGTGGTTAGGTCAGTGGACCCAGGCATCATCGATCAAGAAAGGTTGAGGATAGGCGCCTCGAGCCTGATTGAGTCATTGATATGACAAGGTGGCGACTCCCACTGGGACGTCAGGATGCGAAGGCGGATTGTATGATGTCCGGTCGTCTGAGATAGACTGTCAGGACGACCCCAGCATAGATCATCATCCATGCGCCTACGAGTTTGATTGTGTTGGTGTGCTTGTTTATCCGCGTTGCGAATGCCCCTCTGCCGTACCCAACCATTGACACGATGAATACCATCAATAGCAACAAACCAAGGGTCAATCCCACTAGCCCTGCTAGTACGGAGTTGATTCCCATGCTTCCAAGATAGACCACGAATGGAATTACTGCGATCGCGGTGCAGTCGATGCTGGCGGCGGCGTATCCCGCGCCGTAGAGGAACATATCCCTCATTGGCCTTGGTGCGTCGGACGGGCCCGTGACACCCATCCTTCGGTCAAGCCCCCTCTGGAAGGCGTTGAACAACTTGCTTGACCAACCGAGCAGGTTCAGGATCCCGAGGACTATGAGGCTCCCAGCTATGATCAGAGCTATCCATCTGATCAAGCCGCTTGCGGCGAATGCCGCGCCCATCGTCGCTGCAATGGCACCCAGACAGGCAAAGAAAATGACCATGCCCATCCCCGAAGCCAAACCCAGCAGCGGGGGCAACGGTAGCTTGGAGGTCGATCCATCGCTCCCTGACGAACCCTCCAGCGAGGCTGCCATCGACATCTGGAATCCGATGAAGCTTGGAAGTACGGGGAAGGCACAAGGAGAGAAGAAGACAAGGATGGAGAGCATGGCTCCAAGCAGGAAAAGGGATGGGAGTGAGGTGTTGACCTCGGGGACGCCAATGCCCCGCATCGCAACTATTTCCTCATCCGTACCTGTAAGCGCCACCTCGACTGAGGAGTCGAATGATGACCAGCCATCGAGAGGGGTCCCTGTGAACTCCCTTGCGATGATGTACCCCTCGTGATCGACCAGAAGCACGACCGGAATAGCTCCGGTTCCACCCGAAGTGAGGTACCTCACAGGATCCCCGACCGTCCCGTTTTCGAAGATTGCCGCTTCGGTGGATCCGAGTCCTGTAGGGTACTCTGGGACGGTGTAGTCATTATCGGATTGATTGAGGTACTCGATCGACTCATCGTACCATGACCCGTATGCGATAATTGCCAGTTCCCTGTCATCGACCAGAGACTCCCAATACTCCATCCTTTCCTCAAGGTGATACTGGATGGCGTGGCAGTTCGCGCAGTCATGGGCCATCATGTCGATTATCATGATCCTGCCTGCAAGCAGGGATGTGTCGATGAAACCGTTGTCATTCATGATTTCACCCTCTATCCCATCGCGCTCCAGTGACTCGAACACCAGCGTGGGAATCGGCCTGACCTCTCCTCCCGAACCGATTTGTTCACCTGCCATGTCGAAGGCTGACAGGCCTATCAGAGATATGCCAGAGAAAAGTATCGCAGACAGGACGGCAGCAGACCACGTCGTGCCTTGCCTCAGAACCGACAGGTCGAGATTCACGTGCTTTGGGCTATGAAATCCCTATTTCAGATGAGTGGGTTCCTGATGCAACGCATCAATCTAAATCCATTGGCTTTCCTTGATCCCCCATGGGGCTCGTGGTCTAGGGGTTATGACGTCGCCTTCACATGGCGAAGATCGCAGGTTCAATTCCTGCCGAGCCCACCATCGATCGTTCCGTATGTACGATTTTAGAGATGCTGCCTAGGATTTACTGTTTCCCGATCGAAATCCACTCATTTTTGCTAAAAGAGTGTTTTTCATTTTTCTCCCTCCGAACTGACGTGACTGATGCCTAAGATGTATCAGACCTGAATATATTCAATAGATGATTGGAACCTATCTATTCTCTATAGACAGGGGATCTATGATTCAAAGAAAACCTCTGATTGATCTAATAATCTTCCTCGATTGATTCACGATGAGTTTGTATATTGATCAACACCTCGGCCATGTCTAAGGTGTAAGCGAGAATTCTCCTCATTGATTCGGACAATTTGTCAAAAAACAATGCATCAGTTGCAGTCATCTTAGAGGTCCAGAGGCCTTCTTCAAACTCATCTAATGACCTTACAGCTTTCTGGATCTCAAGTTTTGATTCTTGGATCTCCTTGATTTTTCTTCTCTTGAGATTGGCTATCAATGATTTAATTGATTTTTGCCAAGTGGGAATCACGCTTGCTGGAACCTTCTCTGTTGTTAGGATCTCAGGAATGTCTTGCTCCAAGCACAAGTTGCTTATGATGTAGCAGTGGTCACCGATTCTCTCAAAAATTCTCACAATGTTGGAAAGCTCTGAAGCCTCCCACCTATTTATCCCAAAACTTGTTTCTATCGACGCTGACTCGAGAATTTGCCCGACCTGCCTTTCCAACAATAACCTAAGTGCATCGATCTCTTTCTCCCTCTCATCGCTATCACTGAGTAGTGATTTATCCCCTCCAGAAAGAACTTCTGATACGTCCCTAATCTGACTTGAAACTATAAGGTACATTCGGTTTATACTAGAATGCAACGGCATTTCAGATGTGTTCAACAATGCGATCATTTCAACAATGTAATCAGTTTCATTTGATATTTCAATGCCCCTCGTGGATTGAATAAAACGTCTTATTATTCTCCTATCTGAACGTGTGATCACTTTCCTGCTAGAGAGTCTAATTCGATCGGCGCCGCAGAGATAAGCCCCAATGAGATGGTCAAACAGGAACTCTGATCCGATCTCGTCCAACTCAATATCGGCCCTTCTCCTCTTTCGCACAGAAGTAGTCTCTGCGCTTAGCCTAAGGCTGCCAGAAGGGCGCCATTCAATCCTAACTTCATCCCTGGCATTAAGCCCATGTTGTGTCACCCATTTTTTCGGAAGGCTCACTATATATGTGGAGCCCCCAGTGATTTGTATTCTACGGACTTCGGACTTATCGCCTTCCTCTGGCCTCATCTTATCCATTCCAAATAGAAGAAGTATATAACTGAAACAGGCTCTCTATGCATTGATTCTTTATTTGACTATATATATTATATAATATCAAGACTATAATTCATATCTGTCTAGAACATATAGATGGCTATCACCGGAATAATGCTTGTTGTTCTAATTTTGTCTTTGTTGGTATGTGCCTACATGGCATGGAACATCGGAGCGAACGACGTTGCGAACGCGATGGGAACGTCCGTCGGATCAAGAGCTCTGACATTGAAGCAGGCGGTGATCGTGGCAGCGATTTTCGAATTCGCTGGGGCCTTCTTCGCGGGTGATGCAGTAACGGATACGGTCAGGAAGGGCATCCTTGTCGTCGATTTCGATACTGTCACTGAGGTCTTCGCCAACGACCTGATGTACGGATTCATCTCTGCCATGATGGCTGCTGCCGTATGGCTAACCGTTGCCACAAGACTCGGTCTTCCCGTATCCACGACACACAGCATCATAGGGGGCATCATCGGGGTTGGCCTCGTCTTGGAGGTCCAGCACCAAACAGATCTCATCGACTGGGAGGTCGTGAGGAAAGTGGTGATGTCATGGGTCGCAAGCCCATTACTTGGTGCGACCATCGCCTTCTTGTCCTTCTGGATCGTGCGTGAAACGATTTTGGAGTCCAAGAACCCCGAGGAACGGTCCATGTGGCTGGCGCCGATCCTCGCCTTCCCGACCTTCTTCGTCCTTGGGCTAGCGCTACAGTTCAAGGCCCTTAAGGGACTTTTCAGCAGGTTGGACGATGCAGGCAGGCTCAACAAGGGAGAGTGGTTGGGGGTCAAGGAGTCAGGATCGTTCAACCCGTTCACACCCTTTTGCCCCGATGGAGTCAATCTTGAGGATTACCCTGATTGCGCCGGTGCGATCTATGAGGGGGCATGGTTTCCAATCAATTCCATTCTTCTCGCATGTGTCATAGGGGCAATTGCATCAATCACACTCTTCCTGGTCCTCAGAAGGATCGACATCAACGAAGAGCGAAATGGATTCATGGGTGTCGAGAGAATCTTCGTCTGGCTACAGATTATCACCGCTGCCTATGTTGCCTTCGCACACGGGGCCAACGACCGGTCGAATGCAATAGGGCCCATGGCAGCTGTCTATCAGGTGTTGGAGTCTGGTGGAGAATTGAGTGCAGAGGCGGCTGTCCCAGTTTGGTTGGTCCTCCTCGGAAGCGCTGGCATAGCAATAGGTGTAATGACTTGGGGTTGGAGGGTGATGGACACAATTGGAAAGAAAATCACGGACGTCACTCCCACGAGGGGTTTCGCTGCGGAATTCGGGGCTGCGACAACCATCCTGATCTTCTCGATGCCTTTCCTAGCCGTCCCAGTATCAACGACACACACCTTGGTCGGAGCGGTCGTAGGAGTCGGATTGGCAGGTGGTGCCAAGGCAGTCGACTTCAGGGTATTCGGCAAGATCTTCGCCTCATGGGTGGCAAGTATCCCTGCAGCTGGATTCGGTTCTATTGTGATTTTCGTAGCTGTTGCATCCGACCCTGTGCACCTCATAGTCGTGTTGCCAATCGCCTTTGCGTCGGTGGTCTACGTGATGTGGGCAACAAGGGAAGGGGAGATCTACGTCGAAGATGCCTTGTCTGATGCAGGGGGTTCGGGAGGAAAGGCCCCTACCCACTTCGAACTCCTTCACACTCACGCCATCGCTGTTGAGGAGACAGTTGGCCACATGCTTGAAGCAGTGAATTTAGCAGCAGATGGAGATGATCCTGAGACTGCGATCAAATCGACTGTCGAAGCAGAGCTTCGGGCTGATGAGATAAAGAATGAGATAAGGAAGAGGCTCGGGTCTGGTCAAATGTCAGTACTACAAGGCCGAAAAGCAATGTTGGAGATCGTCTCGAAACAAGATAGGATCGCAGACTACGCCCAGAACGTGGCGGAACAGCTGTCCTTCAGAGAATTATACAATGACAAGAAGGCGCGGTCCATGCTCAAGGAAATGGCTGAGGCCGTCTCAAAGACAGCGTCACTGTATGAAGATACGATTTCCCACTTGAAGACCGTTGCCCTGTCGGGTTACACCAAGGCAGGTAGAGAGCGCCTTGGGGACTTGATAGATGCCGTTAATTTGGCGGAGCATAACGCTGATGTTGTCGAGAGTAGGGCTGCTACGTATGTATTCAGCAACGGCGAGGAGAACTCACTTGCTGCAGTTCACATGTACAGGGTGCTTCAACGACTGGATGATGTCGCCAATGCATGCGAGAAGGCTGCGAATGCTTTGATACCCATAGTCTACGACTAATCTGTCCAACCAGATTCCTTGGTGAATCGACTCGGGCCGAGATCACGTGCATTCGACATGGCCCTCTCAAGGGCCAGCCATGCGAGATGTGCAACCAATATGCCCGTGGCAAGGTCGAAAATGTAGTGTTGCTTCGTGGTCAAGATGCTTATCGCGAGGAGTATCCACTCTAGCCAGAGGAGGAATATGGCAAAATTCCATACGACTGGAGAAGAGGGGCTTCTTTCTTTCATCCAGAAGGTCATAACCCTGGCGAGGACATAGGAGTGTACTATGTGCAAACTTGGCCATGCGTTCCAGGGGTTATCCGAAGAGTGTATGAATGTGAACAGCCTATCCTCCCATTCGTTCATCGTACTCCATTGGATTTGATCCCTCATATCGATCTCGGCTGGCAGAAGAAGGAAGATGACGCAGCAGAAGGCTGTCACCATGATCATCATCTGGATCGTCAGAATCATCTCGATGCGTCCACTATCGTCCTTGGGGGCCAGGATCAATGTCGCGGGGTAGAAGGCGTAAAGCAGTGCATATGGCAGGATCGTCCAGTTCCAGACGGGTATCTGCCTGTCCAAGGCTATCTCGGGGTCGAACACTGTGGATAGGTAGGCCTCAGCGATGTTGTTGGTCGAGAAGTAGGGCACTGCCACGAATACGACGCCAATGAGGAACACCTCCAGCGTCAGCCTGTGCCCGTTCAGACCTCCTCTCCTTCGCCATGTGCCAGACCAGAATCCCCCCCATGGCCTCATTCCGGTCATATCCGCCCACTCGAGGTACCAGCCTATCAATCCAGCACCTTGGTATGATGCGCTTCAGGGGCCTAGTGCAGGTCCGGCATATGCATGACCATGTCAGCGAACGTCGAGGCCTCTCCCTGATTGTGTGTGACGAGGATCGCGGGGCACTTCCTCTCCTTCAGTATCCGACGAACGTCCTCAACAAGCCTCATGGAGAGCTCGGCGTCCAGCGCACTGAACGGCTCGTCCAGCAATAGCACGCTCGGTTCCGCCAACAGGGCCCTTGCAAGGGCCACACGCTGACCCTCTCCTCCCGATAGGGTCTCGACGGACCTATCAGCAAATCCCCCCAGCCCGACCTCCTCCAGTGCCGCTTCATGGCCCGACTCCGAAGCGAGGGTCAGGTTTCCGGACACCGATAGGTGAGGGTAGAGCACTGGCTCCTGGAATATCATCCCTATCCCCCTGTCCTCAGGTGGCGTTCCGGTCACGTCGGCCCCATGCAGGAGTATAGACCCGTGATCGAGGTTCTCCAAGCCGCAGATGCACCTCAACAGGGTTGTCTTGCCGCACCCCGACGGCCCGAGTATCGCCATTATCTGACCGGGACCTAGGTTTATCGCGAGGTCTTGGAAGAGGGGCTTGTCGAAGCTCTTTGTGAGTCCCTCGCAGGTCAGCATCAGAACATGCCCCCCTGCCTGTCACTTCTAAATCGCTCTGCGAGTAGGAACAGTCCCATCGTGATGAGCATGAGGACGGTGGCGATGGAGTTGGAGGCTGGAGCGGACAGGGGGTCCTTCATCGGCTTGGCCCTCCATGCGTCGATGAGGAGCGGCATGGTGATCCAATCCGAGTTCCGCGCGATGATGAAGGAGGCGCCAAACTCGCCCAACGACATGGCGATCACGAAGACGGAGGACACCACGAGTGGTCCCCTCATCAGGGGCAGCTTGATCTTGAGGAACCTCGCATACGCCCCCATGCCCAGCACCATGGCGTTCTCCTCGTATCTCTTGTCGTAAGAGCGCAACGCGGGGAGGATGATTCTCACCACGAAGGGGGTGGTGAGCATCACGTGAGCCAACGAGGGCAGCGGCCAGAACTGATACAGGGATTGAGGGTTTAGCCTGATGACCCCGATAAGGACCCCGAGTCCCACCATTGCGGCACTGAGTGCGAATGGCAGCATCGTGGAGATGTCAAGAGCCCGGGAGAGCAGTGGTTTCGTCCGCTCCAGGCGGTGTATTGTCGCGGCCAGAAGGTAGCCGAGGGGGAGTGCTACCAAGAGTGCGACCAGCGCGTAGCCCAGGCTGTTCGAGATCGCGTTTGACATGGGTGGGAACGAGAACGACCCATGTATGGCGGCCTCCCAACCATCCAAGCCCCACCTGAAGGCTGAGTTCCCGGTGGTCGGGTCCCTTATCCTGAATGAGCCCACGACCACGGAGGCCAATGGCGAGATTGCGAAGACCATCGCCGGGACGAGGACCAACCATGCAGGCCAGCTTGGGCTATCCAGTCGGCGAGGGCTGGAGAGTCGCAATCTTGCCTGCCGATTCCTCTGTATCGCCGAGGTCAGCCAGAGGCACAGGAGCAGGATGGTGAATTGGATCATCGAGGCCCCCATGACTATCTGCGAGCTCGTCTCCATGTAACCAGATATCCCGGCCGAGGATGAGACCTCAGCCATCATGCTCTCCAGCGTGTCGTCGCGTATCGTGATCCACCTCACCAATGCGAAGGACGTGAAGGAGAAGACGAACGTCATGCAGGCTGCTGCCGCCATCGATGGCATCAGCAAGGGGGCCCACAGGTTCCTTATCCTGGAGAGTCGGCTCCGGCCATTCGGGAGGAGCCTCAGCTGCTCCTCAAGACGTGGGTCCATGGTGGAGAGCAATGGCTCGCAGAATCGGATGTAGAGGGCCATGTTGAACCATGCATGCGATGCTATGAGCGTCCACCACCATGTTGCCTCATTGGCCCTTATGTTCGCCCCATGGACCCCCACCAGCGTGAGTACCCCCATGGCCGCTATGATGGATGGGATGACGAATGGGAGCGTGAGCACGGCGCGTATCCAGGGCTCGAAGGGCCATCTGTAGCGCCCGAGCACCCATGCGACAGGCAGTGCGACCATTGAGGTGAGGATTGTGGAGCACGCTGCCTGTACGAGCGTGAACTCCAACACCCCAGCAGAGATGTAGTTCTCAGAGAGAGATCGGATCCAATCCCCGGGCGTGAAGCCTGTGACCGAGATTATCCTGTGAAGGGCCAGGGCGACGGGGGCCATCACCAGCGACAGGTACGTCAGGACGGCGATCGATCCGAGTGTTCCCCTCAACCTACCCACCCGAGGTCACAGCGGAGTTCCACTGATCCAGCCAGGCCTCCATGTGGTCGTCGATGTCCTCCATGGGGATGGAGGCGGGGGCAGCGGGTATCTGGGAGTTGGACCTATACCCGTCTTCCTCGGGGAGGTCCAGCCCATCGAGCACGGAGTACATCAGATTCTCGTACGGCATCATTGAGTTGACCTCGGGCGATATTAGGTACTCGATGAATTTCTGGGCATAAAGCGCGTTCCCGCCACTCACAGCCGAGGCATACTCCACCTGAAAGAATGAGGTCTTCGGGATGTCCAGAGCGGCTGACTTCGTCCAGTTCCCGTTGTAGTATGACTCCACCCCCGGGGAGTGGCAGTAAGAAACGGTGATGTGGGCGTCGCCGATGTAGCCCTCCGTCCACTCCCCGTAGCCGCCGGTGTAATGCGTCTCGTAGGCCTCCGTCCATCCAGATGTAATCACAACGTCGTTTGCCACCATGCTGGACCACCAATCACTGAATTTTAGGCCGTCATCCGACTGCCAGTCGAAGTAGTCAAGGGATGCGAGCATGAAGCCTCTTCCTGGACTGCTCGACACAGGCGAGGGCAGGGCGACCTTCCCGCGCCACTCGGGCCCAGTCAAGTCCTCGAGGGACGTCGGCACGGAGAGGTTTTCTCCATCGACCGCTTCAGTATCGTAATTCAAGCAGATGTAGCCCATGTCATATGGCACTGCAAGTGGCCCGTCGTACGGCTCGAGGGGATCCATGGAGCTGCGGGCCAGGGAGGATCCCGGGGCGGACATGCCGGATTTGTCCAGATCCAACTCCTCTAGTAAGTCAAACTCTATGGCCGTTTGGAGATATGTGTTGTCGAGACCGATCGCCAAGTCCACGTTGGTGTTGCCCCTGTTCTGTATTAGGTAGTCCAAGATCGAGCCAGCATCGTCCAGTTTGAGCATGGTCACGGTCAGCCCCGAGGACTCCTCAAACCCTGAGATCATGTCCTCGCTCAAAGCCAGGACATCGTAGGTCACGATCACGAGTTCGCCGTCCTGGAGGTCCTCTGATGACGCTTCATCTAGCATCACGCAGCCCGATAGTGGGGCCGTCACTAGGAGTGTCGCGATCAATATTAAATTAGGCTTGGTCAGTGTTTTGTGTTTGTTTCTTGTGGCCATGTATTCTCCCTCCGCTGGCATTACCCAGATCAGGTCAAAGGGTCGTCGCCTCTCGGCGACCTCTCAGCTCTAGGCTCCCCTACAGGGAATGCTCGACTAGGTGCACTTTGAACATTTTGAGAGATTCGATTCGAATTCTGTCCCCGTCAGGACCATTCGTCCGGATCGTCCTTGCGCGCCTTCTTCCATTCCTTGTAGTGTTGCTTGCAGACCGATAGCCTCCTTGAGTCCGAGGAGAGTAGGTCCTCGCCCCAGACGTCGACGGCGCGGTCGTAAGCGATCCGTCTACCGCCCATGGTCTTGTCGGCCCAGTTCTTGCAGCCTCTGATCTCGCATCGCACCACTCCCGACTTCTCCTTCCCCTTGTCGCTTTCCTTTGGTTTCCCTGCTTGGGCGGCATCCTTCAATTTCTTTGCACGTGACTTGAATCCCATTTCCTTTCACCCGATACTATCTCAAAAGTTGGCCATCTCAAACTCGAGGTCGAAGATCCCGCCCGGCCTGCTGAGGGTCGCCCTTCTGTCAGCGCCGATCCCGATGCACTCCACGGGTATGCCTGAGAGTTCCTCTATCCGCTTGACGAATGACGCGGCCGTTGCCGGTAGTGAGTCGATCCATTTTTTCTCATCGTTCGACTTCTGAGCCATATCCAGCCACTCCTCCTCGGAGATGCTCTTGAATCCCTCGTGGGTCTCGTAAACGGGCATGCACCTCGCTACGTCCTCGGCTCTGGCTGGGAGCATCGTCATTGGCTTTCCATCCATTTCGTATCCTATGCAGATCTTGATTTCCTCGAGGCCCGCCAGAACGTCGAGCTTGGTCAGTACCAAGCCAGTGAACCCGTTCACCCTCTGGGCCTCCATCAATGCCGGGATGTCCAGCCATCCGGTCCTCCTAGGCCTTCCCGTGGTCGTTCCAAACTCGTGTCCGATGGTTGCCATGTGGCTCCCTGAGGGATCGGAGGATGGGATCTCGGTTGGGAAGGGGCCGTTGCCCACCCTAGTGGTGTATGCCTTGGTGACGCCGAGGCAGGCATCGATGTGCCCGGGGTGTATGCCGGCACCGTGGCTGGCATTAGCCCTCGATGTCACGGAAGACGTCACGAATGGGTAGGTCCCCTGATCGATGTCGAGCATGGCGCCCTGAGCCCCCTCAAGGAGGACGTTCTCACCGTTCCTTAGCGCTATGTCCAGCATGGGGCCGGTGGGTGCGATAGATTTCGAGAACCTATCGAGGATCCACCTCAGGTCGCCCTCCAAGTTTGCGACGGTGATCTCCTCGCTCATCCCGACCGAGAGTAGCTGGGAGGTCATTCGCTTCGAGATCTCCAACATCGCTCCCGGGTTTCCGAGTATGCCCTCGATGTCCGCGAAGCGGATTCCGACCCGCTCGATCCTGTCCCTGTAGGCTGGGCCAATCCCCCTCCCAGTGGTGCCGACGACCTTGTCTGTGGAGTCGTACATTCGATGGAAGGGGAGGATGACAGATGCACGTTCGGAGATGAAGAGTCGCGACTCCTCGGGACGTTCCCCCGTCAGTTCCCACCAGGAGTCCAGTTCCTTCTCCAGTACCCACGGATCTATCACCATGCCATCACCAAGGACCAGGTTGCAGTGTGGCGTTGGCAGCCCTGATGGAATTTGGTGCAGCTTCAGGGTCGTGTCTCCGATGACGATTGTGTGGCCTGCATTGTTGCCTCCTTGGAATCGTACGGTCCAGCCAAACCTCGGTGACAGTTGGTCTATCGCCTTCCCCTTTCCTTCGTCGCCCCATTGGGCACCAAGTACGACGGTAGCAGGCACCGTATCGAACTGTTCGGCACTTGGTGTATGAACCTATAGGTCGCCTGAGGGACTGGTTGAGGCAGGCCTCTGTTTGGGAATGGGTTATGAAGGGGAGGTAGGTGGGACGCCCTGATGGCACAGCGCTTCCCCGTGGCTGAAAAGAGACTTCTGAGGAAGTTGGTATGTATGCGTTGTTCCGCTACTCACCGAGGCTACAGGGTCAAGGTTTGCAGAAAATGCGGCTACACCGGACTCAGACAAAAGGCCATGGAGAGAAGGGCGAGCTGAGTTGACTCTCACAAACGGCATCACTGGATTCGCACTTTCCCTCTCGCTGATCCTCGCCATTGGAGCGCAGAATGCATTCGTCCTTAGGCAGGGCCTGAGGAGGGAGCACGTATTTCTGGTATGCTCCGTCTGTGCCGTATCTGACGCCGTCCTGATTCTATTCGGCGTTTTCGTCGTTGGGGATACGGTGATTCAAACCGGCTTGGATGGCATCCTGAAGGTATCCGCCGTTTTGTTCTTGGTTGGATATGCGGGTTTGAGATTCAGATCCTCCTTGGTAGGCAACCAGGGATTGAGCACGGAGTCGGATGGCGATCCTAGGTCGATAGGGAAGACCACTGCCCTAACGCTCGGTTTTACTTGGTTGAACCCACACGTGTACCTGGACACTGTCCTCTTGATTGGGGGAGGAGCGGTGGGGTTGGGTGGGCTCGGCAGGGTTTACTTTGCAGTAGGGGCGATTGCTGCATCATTCGCGTTTTTCTTCGCCCTTGGCTACGGGGCAAGGAGCGTTTCAAGCTTGGTGGCCCGACCTTCCGCTTGGAGAGTTATAGATTTCGGGATAGGGACGACTATGCTCCTTGTCGCGGCTGGAGTCTGGGTCGGATAGTCACGATTTCCTGACGCCGTTCAATAGGGTCTCGAGTGCGGTCTGTATCTGGAGGCACAGTGGGCCATAGTGAATCGGCAGGTTGGCATCGTTGAACACCTCATCCAACATCGAGGCCGTCATCCCAAGCCTGACGTCCATGTCCTTGTCCTCATTGAGCAGCCACTTGTCCACAGCCTCCTTCACTGTGTTCCTGATGTTCCTGGGGACTTGGCTGTCCTCCAGTTGCCCAAGTACCGTTGCTATTTGTTGGATCTGGGCTTGTATGTCGGTCATCCACTCCACCTACGGCCAAGCCAAGGGAACCTTCGGCTTAATCTCATCCCTTGCTTCAGTCTGAGGACCATGCCGCCCAAGGCATGTTGGTGTTGGCATGTGCGTAGGTCTCTCCATGTTGGTTGATTCCAATAAGGCCGACATCCGTTTTTTTGTCGAATCTCTTTGAAATGACCTCCTCAAATGCCTCGGGCATCGATGCCCCCATCTGCGATATCTGGCAATGGACCCTGAAGCAGAGCATTTCCCGTGTTATGGCCTCGCCTATCCCGGTCGCGGCTATGCCAATGCTGGATTCGGCCCAGAAGCCACATCCAGGCAATGGAACATCGCCGACGCGCCCTGGCGGCCGATCGCTGCATCCGCCAGTACTTGTTGCCACAGCGATCCTGCCTTGCATATCCAGGGCTATCGCACCGACCGTATCACTCGTTTTTTTTCCCTTCGACTGTCGGGGGGTCACCTCCGATCTTGGGAAGCCCCTTTCATCTGCCCAGTCACGGGCACCGACTCCAGCGAGGCCATTCATCTCCTCGTCAAGTAGCGCTGCAGCGACCTTCACTGGATTTGGGGTCTCTGGCATCGAGGCAACAAACCCCATCCTACCATCCCCGGTCTGGACAGATGCGTCCACAAGGACAGATCCGTCGACTCGGGTCACGCTTCCTGTGCCGGCATTGAATGAGGGGTCGTCCTCAAGGGCTGCGCAAACCATCACTGCCACCTCCAATGCGGAGGCTCCGTGAGTGAGTTTGGACCCCCCGGCATCGACTGCTGACTGAATGTTGGTTGCCTTCTTGGGATCCGCACCTGCGCCTCCGTGTGCAATTATCGCCATCCTAGTCATGGTGTTGCCCCTCCTTCTCAGGTCTAGAGTTTGGTAAGTAATTTAATGCGAGTGCAAAGATGGCTACTAGACCGGCTACTCTGAACACCGTGTGGTATGTCCAGAGGCCAATTCCGTCAACGGTCTCTGACCAAATTAGGGCTGCGAGAACTGGGCCTATGATTCGAGAAAGGGCTCCAAACCCCTCTTGTACGCCCATTACACCTCCCAGATCGAGGCCATGAACCCTTGATTCATGGGTCAACAAGGTGGATTGAGATGGTTGGAACAGGCCATTACCAGCCGCAATGAGCGTCATCACGAGCAGGACGATCAACGGCGTGGGGCTAGGGTACGGTATCGAACCAAGCCCGAGGGCCGTGAGAGCGATTCCGACCAACATCAATGACGCGACCTCAAATTTCTCGGACAGTTTCCTGATCAGACCACCTTGAACGATGACGCCGACCAACCCCACGTAGGCGAATATGTAACCATTCGTCCGCTCGTCATATCCCAGGCCTCCATCTACGATTGGCATGGCAGTGTACAGGATGAAAGTAGCATGCATCATGGTGAAAGCAAGGAGGAAAACGGAGTTGGTGTATACTAGCTTCCTTATCGACAGGGGCATGCTTGTTATTGATGATAGGTTGGTGAGCTTTTTTCCGACGTTCCTGAGATCCGTTTTCTCTTTCACTCTCGCGTTTGGCGGTAGGCTCTCGGGGAGTAGCCATATCGCCAAAATCATTGAAGAAAGCGACAAAAGCGCAGCGAATAGGCATGGTAAGAAGTAGGGATGGTCGGACCACCATTGTGTATCGAAGGGGCCTCCGAAGCTCGTTGCAGGATCTGTGAGTATGCCTCCGATCATGGGTCCGACCATGAAGCCCAGGCCGAACGAAGCTCCGATCATGCCCATTCGACCGGGCAGCTCCGCCCTAGTACTGATGTCCCCAATGTAGGCCTTGGCGACGGCAATGTTTCCATTCCCAGCGCCTGCTAGGAATCTAGCTAGAAGGGCCATCCAAAGGGATGTGGCCAGTCCGAATGCAACTAGGAAAACCGTGTTTGATACAAGGCCCAGGATCAGCACTGGTCGTCGGCCATAGGCATCAGAGATCGCTCCGAGGAATGGAGTGAGAAGAAATTGACCGAGTGTGTAGGATGCGAGTACTATTCCCACCCATCGGTCTCTTGCCCCCACATCGGTGAAACCATCCCCTGCTGCTAGATCCTGAATGAAATAAGTGAGGAATGGTATAACCAACGTGAAACCGATCATATCGATCAGAACCACCATGAACAAAACGGTCAATGGGGCTCTGCTCCCGTGCTTGTTCATATATGGTAGAAGACCGCGAGGGGGTCTTCAATGTGAGTATGGGGGTTCAAGCGAGGGTTGAGTCCGAGGTGGCCGAGAAGGTGTCGATGACCTTTGCGAGCCTCTCGACGAGCGAGATTTTCTCCTGCTCTCCAACGAGCGCATGTTCGAGGACCTCGTCTAGGCTGTCGACGGCGATTATCTCCACCATCGACTCGTACTTCTCGTCTATGAGGACGTCCTGTAGGTTTGAGCGTGGAATCACCACTCGCTCGATCCCTGATTTGACGGCGGCCTCGATCTTTGCCGAGACCCCTCCTATGGGTAGTACCTCGCCTCGGACGGACAAGGATCCCGTCATGGCGAGGTTCTGATCGATGGGCACTCCCTCGAAGGCGGATATGATGGCTGTGGCCATTGTGATGGACGCTGAGTCGCCATCTACATTGTGTGTGCCGGGGAATTGGACGTGGAGATCGTAGTCCTTGATGTCCTTGCCGGTCAGCTTCTTTACCACTGCGCTTATGTTAGTGACCGATTCCTTGGCAAGATCTGAGAGGCCGCCAGTCGCGATGACTTGCCCGCTCCTTCCCTGGGATGGGGTGACCATGGCCTCGACTGGGAGGACGACCCCAGAAAAGTCGGAGAGTCCGGAGTCCGCCCCGAGAACGGCGAGCCCGTTGATCCTACCGACACGGTGCCCTCGGTTGACCAGCATGGCGTACTCTGATTGCCGCTCTAGGAAACGATCTGCAATTTGCTGCTCCAACGGCTTGGCGATCGCCCGTGCTCGCGTGACGTGTGTTGTTGTTGTCAAAGGGGTTCCATCCTCAGAGGCCAGATCTCCGGCTATCCGTATCAGGCCGCCGAGTTCGCGAAGCCTCAGGGAGAGCTTGCCCCTTCTGCCGCTTCTGCGTTGTGCTTCCTTTAGTATCATGCCGATGGCAGCCCTGTCGAAGTGGGGTATGGACCTGCCTGTGTCTCTCTTGGCCTCGTTCCTGACCTCTTGAGCCACGAAGCGGACGAGTTTCCTTCTGTTCCTCTCGGTGTCCTTCATGTCTGTGTTGACATAGACCTCGTAGCCGTATCCGCGGATCCTGCTCCTGAGTGCGGGGTGCATCTGCTGTATGCTGTCTAGGTTACCCGCGGCGACCAAGATGAAGTCGCTGGGAACTGGCTCGGATTTCGTGAGGGCACCGGATGATCGCTCAGACCTCCCGCTGATCGCAAGGGCTTTCTCCTGCATAGCGACAAGGAGGGCTTGTTGCTCCTCCATCCTGAGCATCCTGATCTCGTCGATGTAAAGGACCCCCTTGTTTGCTCTGTGGACTGCCCCGGGCTCGACACGCTCGTGGGCGGGTGTGGCGAGATCGGCGCCGGATTGGAATGGGTCGTGCCTGACATCGCCGAGAAGAGCCCCCGATAGGGTCCCTGTAGCATCGATGAATGGGGCCTCTTCGCTGCGCTCGTGTTTGATCAGGAGCTTCGGGATGTTCGACTCATCGCCTGAGGTCAACCTAGTCCTGAGGAAGAAGTATCCGAAAATGAGCAGGAATGAGCCGAAGATGAAAGTTAGCATGTCCCCCGTCTGGATCGTTGCGAGGAGGAGTGCCGCGCCAACGACCAGGGCGATGAGTAGCAGCATCTGGTTTGTCTTCTTCCTCTGGGCCCTTATTGCTGACTTCCTCTCAGAGATAATTTTGTGTCCACGACCTGCTGGCACGGTCCTGACCTTGGGCTCGTTCTCGTCCTCCACATTCCTGTAGACAAGCACGTCCTCCAACTGTTCGGGTGGAAGAAACTCCGTCATGGATCTCGCTAGCATGGATTTGCCGGTACCGGGCTCTCCGACCATGATGACGTGGCGTCTTTGCTCGGCGGCCTTACGAATTACGATCGAAGCGGCATCTTGTCCGATAACCTGGTCGACGAGCCTATCTGGTATTGGTACGTCGATTGTCGATTCGATTGGGAGTTCCAGCACCCATTCCTCGACTGGGACTGTGCACACGGGGTCACTATCCTCAGACACGCCGAATGCAGAGCCTTCCTCCCAGTCCTCGAGGGGATCAGGATCAGCAGCGTCATCTACCATGATAAGTCGTCCTCCGCTATCTCCGCTCTGTGTGCTCCTTCTTGAAGGTGCGTTATTACCTGATTCAACGCTCACCACGCAAGTACTCCTCTCCGTAGTAATACCATTGCTCGAGAGTCCAGCCATCGGGCAATCCGCCCGGGGGAAGAGGAAGGTCCGGATTTCTGGATGGCTGATGATCTATTTCCCTTCTGCTTTGCTTGGATTTGCTCCTAAGCACAACGGCGCCCGAGAGTGAAAACGTGGCGATCGTGATAAGGGATATTGTGAGTATGAGATATGGAGTTCTATTACCTCCTGCAGCTTCTTGACCCTCTTCCCCGGTTCCAGAGGCGTCGTCAACAGGCTCGACTGCGTAAGACCTGAGCATCTCTGATTTTCTGTCGAAACCAAGCGAGTCGATCGCAGTGACGGTGAGGCCGACGTAATCGCCTACTCTGAGCCCCACCCCCTCGTTCGCCTGAATGGAGAAGGGGCTGAAGCCAAAGGATGATCCCGCATCCGTGCAAACCCCGGTTAGGCTGTTGCACACCTGCCACCTGATTTTTATGTCCGCTAGGCCGTGGTCGGTGATCTGGTTGACGGTGATGACAGGATTGGTGTTGTAGTCCAAGGTGTCGAAAGTTACGGAAAGGTCTGGTTGGGGATCAAGACCCTCCCAAGCCAGAGGGAGGGAGTCCACAACCTCAATCTCCATGACATGGGACACGGAATCTCCAATTGGATCGATTGCGGTGATGGTGATCAATTCAAGGCCCGGCTCATCCCATGTCATCGTGAGTACTCCTGTTGGGAAGTCGTAGCTTATCGAACCCACATCGAAGCTTTCGATATCCACCCAGAGGTCTTCGAAGTCGTGGTCGACGTCGTATACGTGCTCGGATAGGTTCACGGAGGTTGCCAGTTGGGTTTTGGTCACGATCCGTTGGATTCCCTCGGGATTGATCCTAGGAGCATCGTTAATGTCGTTGACGAAGAAGGTCACCACTGTTTCGGTGGTTTGATCGCCATCTGAGGCACTCACCGTCACCGAGGCTGTGCCCACATAGTCCTCATCGACGGCACTCACGGACAGTGTATGCCCAACAAGGATTGTCTCAAACGCCTCGCCAGGCTGGACGTCAACAATTTCCAAACCTAGTTGGCTGGGATTCGTTGGCTGCCCCTCTTCATCGGTGTCCGAAACAAACGAAGTCAGTATTACGCTGGCAGATTCGCCCTCGTCGAACGATTGGGGTGGAATTGATGACCATCTGGGGGCTCCGTTTTCTATAACGTTAAACAACAGAGTTCCAGTGTTCGTATCTTCTCCATCCCTGATGCTGATGAATAGTCCTTGGGGTATTGGTGATCCTACTGAGTCGTAAACGATTCTATCGAACTCGACCAAGATGGACTCTGAATCTGAGTCCCAGGCTATGAATTGGGGTGCACTGCTCCAAATTTCCAATTCGCCCAATTCTGTCTCTGCGTCCCAGATCAGCCCCGCTATTGGGATGGACTCAACTGTCTCTACCTTCACTGTTGGCATCCCCGCATGATTGGGATCGGTCGGCGACACGACTGACGGGATTGCATTTTGAAGGGTAAATGCAGATTCAGTCACCAGCCAATCGCTCGATTGGCCCCGTGAGTCGACCCACTTCACTCTGGTGTCGTAATTGCCAGTCTGAGCAGTAAGGGGCGTGGACACCTCATGTGCTACACGAAGGTTGCCACCTGCGCCGATCAACCCCTCTGAGGTCGTCCAATCTGATGACCATGCTTGCTCGGCATGCAGACTGTACTCCAGCATAGCGGCCATCGTGGTTAGGTCATCCACATTGTCATCAGGGATGGCAGAGAGCTCGAAGGTGAGTGGTTCGCCACGATATATGACCGATCCATCCACTGTGACGGGCCTAGTCGCAATTGGCGGCATGTCGTATGGGATGAACAAGTCTCGATTGTCGTTAGAACTCACACGATCCGAGTCGACATTTTCTAAGGCCGCTCGGATAGAGACCGCTCCCGAAGCAACCGAGTTTAGTGCTGTGGTGTCAAAATCTGTGTTGAACTGTATCGATTGGCCTGAGGAGAGTGATGGTACGTCCTCCCTGTGTATCTCTACGTGATCTAGGCCGTCCATGTACGAAAAGACTAGCTCAGCCCCCGCAGGATGCTGCTCAGCTCCGTTGTTAGTCACGCTTGCAGAGAGTGCAATTTGATCTCCTGGAATTAGGCCGATGTGGCCGCCTGATATTTCTGATTCGAATTCTGATACCCCCAGATCTACCAAGGGGCCCATATCCAAATCGATCGCAGCGTAGAATTCATTATAGCTGGAGTGCGGGCCATCCATCAGTGCCAAAACTGGCCAGAAATTCTCCCATTGTGAATATCCGGATGAGGCCCTGACGAGACTCAATGGTTTGGTCCATGTGTGTTGAATTGGGTTGTTCCTATCAAGCGTGATCTGGAGGAAGCCGGAGCTGCCTGAGTTGAGCAGCCAGCCTCTCCAATTGTGATGTGGCTTGACCCCATTGTCATAGGCATCAGCACCGACCTTCTCGGTTATGGCTCCGTAAACGTAAACCGATACCGAGGGTTGTGGTCCGACGTAGTTCGCCTCGAGGGTTATGGTAACTTGGCTGTTGGCTGAGTCTAATGTTGTGGTCAGATCCAACTGGAAGTCGTTGGATGTTGGATCCATGCAACCCCCAGAGCTGTACTCGGGGTCGTAGTAGTTGCTGCCACCTGCGCCGACCTTGAGGCAGGGCGAGGTTTGTTCGTCAGCGAATGAGAATGTGGGGTAGCCAGAGGAACCCGCCATGATGTGGCTTCGGCGATTGATTGGGGAGTCGTTTGGCCAGCCTCCTGACGACGACTCATAGAATGAGACGTATGTGAAGTCCTCAGGGTTGGAAGTCTTTAGGTTGTCTAGGGAGGGGGAGGCGCTGGACATGCAAGGTCCGCACCAGTGGGCGCCGACGTATTCTCCAAACACGGTGTGTCCGGGACTGGTTGCTTCCATCTTGACGAATGGTTCCTCAAGATCTTCTATCGCTTCCCAATTGCCTGAATATGCGAATGAAGCGGACATAAATGACATCAGCAGAACCACGCCCAGCGTGGCAGAAACACACGGGTTTGTTGTTCGCATTCTATCTTACGAGGCCGTGATCGGTTATCAATAGATCCTGTGGCTGGGCCATCTTGGAAACTTGGCGTAACCGGAAGTGCTTGAACAAATGACCTCTGCCGACCACCATGAACGATGAGTGGTTGGCTCTGGTGGAGGAGGATGGTAGGGCTTATTTGTTGCAGAGAGGCTCTGGAGAAGTTAGAGTTCGTGGCCTTGGCAGGTTCAACGTCGACGAAGCTATCGGGAAGGTCAGTGTGGGCGACAGTGTAAAGATCGGGCAGAAAATCCTCAGAGTTCTGAAACCAGGACTCCCTGAAGCCCGCAGGGCAATGAAGCGAAGGGCACAGATAATTCTGGCCAAGGATTCTGGCTACCTTATTTCCAGAATGGGGATCTCAGTTGGCTCGAGGGTCCTAGAAGGAGGCCATGGCTCTGCTGGATTGGCGATGCACCTGGCATCAGTAATGGGGTCGAAAGGGACGCTGATATCAGTCGAGAATCGACCTGAGCATGCGTTGGTCGGCCAAGAAAACATGAACGTGCTAAGAGATGTTCTCCCAGAATTCCCTGATTGGCACCTTCTGCATTCAGATCTATCGGATTGCGCAGAAGAAGTATTAGGAATCGTGCCTGATCTCGATGCCGCAATCTTGGATATGGCAGAGCCATGGAATGCAGTTGGGTCGATTTCCGAGATTCTCCGCCCAGGCGGAAGGATTGGTTGTTACTGCCCAACTAGCATTCAATTGGAGAAGTCGTGGATGGCTTGTGAAGAGGTGGGTTTGAGCGTCGAGTGGGCCGGTGAGGTTATCGAGAGGCGCTGGTCAAAGGCAAGCAGGGGAGGGGTGAGGCCTGGAAACCAACCAGTTGGCCACACTGCATTTTTACTAATCGGGTCCAAGCTCGGAATCCCCATCGAGGATTTGCCATAGGTGATCCAAATCCAACATCCACCCCAACATCATTGAAAACTAACCCCTCTCCCGGTGAACCATGAGGGACAGCACGAACTGGTTGCCCACCACATATCGATCGCATACGATTGGTCAAATTATCGCTGTGGGCGATGACATGGTGGGCGAAGAGGTCACGATTGCGGGCTTTGCGGAATCTGTAAGAGGGCGGGGCGGCATTTGTTTCGTGACCCTAAGAGATGGCACTGGGAAAATCCAAGCCTTTCTGAAAAAGGGCTCAATGGATGACGAATCCTTCCACGCGGTACAGAGCTCGTCCAGAGAGTCAACCATAATGTTCAGAGGGACAGTAGCCAGAAAGAGGCCTCCCAAGACGCCGGAAGGAGCTCCGCCTCCCCCACAAGAATACGAAGTGACAGTCTCAGCAGCTGAACTCCTAGCGACTGCGCAGACGCCCCTGCCCGTAGGCGTGATCGACGATGTCAACGTAGGTTTGGACACTAGGCTTGATAATCGACATTTGGATGTCCGTCGATCGCACGTGAATGCCATGTTCATCCTCAGGTCGAAGGTCTTGCAATATGGCAGGGAGCACCTAATCGAGGAGGGCTTCAATGAGATGAACAGCCCTAAAATCATCGCTAGCGCAAGCGAAGGTGGGACAAATCTATTTCCAATGATGTACTTCGATACCCCAGCTTTTTTGTCTCAATCGCCACAATTGTACAAACAACTGGCCGTTCTGGGAGGTATGGAAAGAGTGTTCGAAATAGGACCAGCATTTCGCGCCGAGAAACACGATACATACCGCCACCTCAATGAATTTGTATCATTCGATATTGAAGCGGCATGGTGCGACGATGAGGACGTGATGGGCGTCTTAGAAAGGATGATTCACTACATCTGGAGGTCAGTTGCGGAGAACGATGGCCACTTGATTGAAATCATCAATCATTACAGGGCTACTCAAGGTCTCCAGCCTGTTGATGTTGAGATTCCCAAGGTCCCATTTCCTAGGATATCCTATGATGAGGCAATTGATATTGTGAAATCCGGTGGGGGCCAGATCGAATGGGGAGATGACATAGAGAGCCACCATTGCGATCTGATAGCAGAGAAATACCCAGGTTTCCACTTCATACCCAGGTGGCCGATGTCCATGAAGCCCTTCTACATACACCACAAGGAGGGCGAATTAGGGACCACGGGCCAGCAACTCAGCAGGGGCTTCGACCTGAATTACGGTAGGGACGAGATGACCAGCGGTGGTCAAAGGGAGCACAGGGTAGAGGTTCTGGAACAGAATCTCCTGAATATGGATCTCAACCCAGAGGACTTCACCTTCTACACTGATGGTTTTCGATACGGAGCCCCTCCTCATGCTGGCTGGGGCCTTGGCGTAGCTAGGCTGCTGATGGTCCTAACAGGCGCTGGGAACGTCAGAGAAGTCGTTCTGTTCCCCAGAGATCGATCAAGAGTGACCCCATGAGTCAGAGGGCGTGCATCTCCAGAACAGAGAGCTCTATGATTTCCAAGGTTCTTCTGTGAGTGGCTTCCAGATCGACGGGTGGCGCGCATCCTTCCTCCAATGCCTGCTTCCAACGGCTAGCACACAGACACCACCTGTCACCGGCCTTGAGCCCCGGAAAATTATACTCCAATCTCGGAGTTGTCAAGTCATTGCCCGCGCTTGAGCTGAATGTGAGGAACGCGTCATCAACAACGACGCAAACAGTATGTACTCCCCTGTCGGTGTTGTCCGTGTTGCAGCATCCATCCCTGAACCAACCTGTTTTTGGATCATCGCTGCACGTCTTTAGGGCCGTTCCGAGTACGTTGATCGAGGGGTCCACGTTTGATAGTTCATACTAGATAGATATCAAATGTTGTAGATCGTCCTATCTAATTCGTGGCATTTGGGGGTTTTTCCTTGATTCCGTAAAGAAATCTGGTTACCCTTGTTCGTCTAACTGCCTCGAAGAAAGACCAACAGAAAACGGCAGTCACGATGGTTGCCACGATGACCGCAGACATGTCCCGGAGCCCGAGCTCGGACGCCGTGCGGAGACCTAGGTAGACGAGTGGCATGTGAACTATGTAGAAAGGGTAGACTCCTTGGTTGAGGTATGCCAACCATTTGCTCGGACGGTTCAGGAAGTATGACCCCCATGAGAACACTGCGAGGCACCAGAACCAAGCGTGGAAACTGTGAACCGCACAGGCCAGCAAGGTCATGCGGTTGTGAAGAATGTGGGGTTCCTCTAACAGCCAACCTCCATCTATCAGAGGAATGCCGCTCGAATGCTGTTCAAGACGTATCCAAACGAAGGCAACCGTACTTGTCAGTGCGAGGATGGTTATTGCCAACCTGCGTGTCTCTATGAGGGAATACCATCCTCTCTGAGCGACTATGCACGCGAATCCAACAGCGAAGAATATCAAGAACCAAAACCACTCATAAGCAACACCAATGTAGCCTGGGAAGAATGGCTTGAAAGCGACTTCAGAGAGGGTGAGTATCAAAGGGACGACTAGTAGCGGGCCGATCCCGTATCTCATTGAGAAAAGGTATTTTATGGACCTTGCCGGTATTCCGTCTTGATTACTCCTTATGGAGTGGAATACCGGCGTAAGTATCAGGGAATAAAGAAACAGGTTCCAGAGAAACCAAAGATGGCCCAAGGCAATCAACTTGCCGAAGACAGGGATCCAGAAAGTTAGTGAACGCCATATAATCCCTCCCAGAAATGTAATTGTGATGCCAGCAAGATCTGTTTCGACCTCTCCCATTATGAATTGGCCCGCGAAACCCATCGTCCAAGCTCCAAAGAACATCGGGATTAGTAGTCGCCTTACCCTCTCCCGGAGGAAGGTCCTCCATACCCTCCTACGAAACGCAAATGCTGTCCCCATACCTGATATCATGAATAGTGCAGCGAGCCTCCACTGATGCATCCAATGCAGAACCATGCTCTCAGGCGTAACTGAGTCTGCACTGTAGTCATCATTCTCTTCGACGAACTCAATCCGGTCTTGATTTGCCAAGTCATCCAAGTTTGGATTTATATCGAGCCCGTAGGTAGACCAATAGACGCCAATCGCGACGTGGAAAGGCACGAGCAGTCCGAACAAAATTACCCTAAGCCAATCGATGTCATGTCGACGATCGCCCGAATGCTCCATAGGTCAACCTGCGTGGAGCCCATTTTAATGTATTACAACATAAGGCTGAGATAATTCTGTGAATGCTATTAATCTGGCCATTCCCACCCGAAAATCATGGGTATCAATGACCCCTCGGATGGTATTACATGCCACAGGGCGCGATGCCAAATTTTGCCTTTCTTCTGTTGAAGGAGCATCCATACGGTAGAGAGATGCTAGAACAATTAACCTCATCTGGATTTTTGCCAAAGGTGATAATCTCAGAGGATTCCGATGTCGGCGATGAAGAGCGAGAGAAGTTCCTGAAGCGGATAGAGGGAAGGCCTGTGGCATCAACGATTGCAAATCAGGTGGAAAAACTGGCGAGTAATGGTTTCAAAATAGCCCACTTCACGGTTGAGAAACACGATAGCGAGAGTATAATGCCCATCATTGAGCACCTTGATTTAGATTTGATCGTGTTTGGTGGCACAAGAATAATTCGTGGCGATGTACTGGATTTTCCTCGCGATGGTGTTTTGAACTCACATCCCGGTTTGCTACCTGAGTGCAGAGGCTCTGCATCTCCGGCTTGGTCGGTTTACCATGACATCCCAATTGGATCCTCGACTCACTTCTGCGACAATGGTATTGACACCGGCGAACTACTGCTAAAGCGACAGATAGGGGTGATGCGGGGCATGACCTACGAGGACCTTTGCTACCATACACTTGTTCTCTCAGGTACCCTAATGAGAGAGGCGCTGGAGGCGTATTCAAAGGATGAGTGGGGTGAGATGCGGCGACCTCAAGGCGATAGTGACCATCCAACGTTCCGCAATGCCTCTGATGAGGTTCTGCAGGTCGTCAGAAAGAAACTCGCAGACCAAACTTATTTGCATTATGTCGATTAGGTGATTATGGATGAGTAGCAAGATATTGGAAGATGAATTCCCCTTCGCCGAGGGAGTATTGTCAGGAAAAACAGCGGTTGTTTGTGGGGCCTCGGAGGGTATTGGGAGAGCAACGGCAATGTTACTTGCAAGATCGGGTGCCCGTGTGATCGCTTGTGCCAGAAACCAAGATAGGCTTGAAACACTGGTTTCAGAAATGTATGGGGGCGGTCACAAAGCTCTCCAAATTGACTTGGAGGACACCGATGCTGTCAAAGAGGCAATTTCCCAATTCAAGCAGGAGAGTGCGTCAATACTCATCAACAACGCGGGCGGACCTCCAGGATCTCCATTGATGGAAAATTCAATCGGAGACTTCGATGCGCCCTTCAGAAGACATTTGTATGCATCCCATCTTCTCGTGCAGGGGCTTGTCTCTGGGATGGAGGAAATTGGATTCGGCAGAATAGTCAACATAATTTCAACCTCAGTGAAGGAGCCAGTTGACGGTATAGGCCTCTCAAACACTCTACGAGGAGCCATGGCCAGTTGGAGCAAGTCTCTTTCTAGAGAATTGCATCCTTGCATAACGATCAACAATGTCCTTCCAGGGTATACGGACACAAGACGACTTGTCTCCCTCTCGAAGTCAAAGAGCCTACGAACGGGACAGGCAGTCGAAGAGATCTATCAAACCTGGAGGGAGCAGGCACCCATAAACAGGCTGGTTGACCCTTTCGAAACCGCGTCTGCGATTATCTGGCTGTGCCTTCCTGTGAGTGGGGCCGTCAGAGGCGTCAGCTTGGCGGTCGATGGCGGTAGAATGCGCTCGATTTGAGGTTCGATCGAATGGAATTTGACATATTCTTCTCTATCTCTCAAACCCCTGATTCCAGTGGCTACAAACCATCTGAGAGCGAAATGTTCTCCAATTTCCTGGATCAGGCTGTCAAGGCAGATGAGTTGGGTTTTGGTGTTGGGTGGATTGCGCAGGCGCATTTATCCACGGAGGTTCAGAAGACAAATTCTCGTCCTGTTGTCCCCCATTACCCCGGTGAGGTAGGGCTCTGCACGGATTTTTTTCAGATCGCCTCAGAGGTTCTATCCAGAACCTCCAACATGGAAGTCGGGAGTGCGGTTATGTCTATACTCGCGTCTGGTGGGCCGATCGCACAGGCTGAGAGGGTCGGTTCCCTTCTCGCACTGCATGGGCTGAATAAGGAAGAACGAAGGAGAGTCCACATCGGTTTCTCCGCAGGTCGATTTGAATTCATGGCAAGGCCATACGGTATCTCCCCGAGAAATGCATTGGAGGAAGTTGCATGGCCGGCGCTTAGGGGCCAAATATTTGCCGAGGCTAGCGAGATTTTCCTCCGGCTCCTGTCAGGGGAAGTGATTGATTCATCCATGATTCGGGAGACAACGCTGTCTCGCTCAAACTTCCGAAGTGATGGAGACTGGAATAATGTTCAGGAGGCAGCGAAAGAGCTGATGGGGTTGAACAAAATGCCGGACTCGATCCTCATACCCCGACGTTATGAGTTTGAGTCGATTGCGACCATACCCAAGGAATGGCGACGAGACCTCCTGAACCTCGTGATTGGCAGCCATGACCCCGCTGTCCAAATAGAGGTGAACAGATGGAGGCCCGTCCAAGTGTTCAACCTGAGTATCACGCCACCGGATGTTATTGAAGAAACTCACAAAAGGATGAGTGCAAACTACCACAAGGACGGGGGAGAATGGAAAAGATCAATGATGCCGAGGACGGTAATGGTTTTCCTCAACGACGAGGCGGGGCTCACAGATGAGCAGAAGTCGACCATGGCTAGGAAGGAGTCGAAATCCTCCATATCCACATATTGGTCTGCCCTAGAGGGAACCATAGATCCGGGCAAAGTCGAGAAGGCAGTTAACAACGCAGTGATTGGGAACCCAGAGGAAGTAGCAATCCAACTCAAACAGAGGTATAATCCAGATGATAGGATCATGTGTTGGTTTGACTTCTTCAACCATGACAGCGAGCGAGTAATGCGCGACATGGAGGCATTTATGACCAAGGTAGTGCCATTTGTCAACAGGGGGGAGTGAAAGGATATGGATCCAAATGAAAGGCCATCGTCTGTTTCATCCGGAAGGCCAGGCTCGAAGGTCTACCCGAAGACGCCCATCGGAGAAAAATTCGAGAATATTGCAACCGGAAGGGAGGTGGAGTGGGAGCCATTGGTCGATTTTCGCAGGATGGATGTATCCGAGAATACAATCCATGGCGCCATCGCGTGGGCCCATGGGGAGGAGATAATCCATTCATTCGGTGGGAACGTCCTCATCTATGGGCGCTCGATGATGAAACCGTTCATGATGAAAGTGTTTGCAGAGGTTTTGGATAAGGAACTTAATTGGGATCAAAAATCTATCTCCTGCTCATCTCACAACGGTGATACAGAACACGTGGCCGCTGCGCAGTCAATCTTGAATGAGTCAGAGTGGGGATTGATGCAGTGCCCCCTTGATGTTCCACTGGTCCAATTCGGACGACAGGTCAGAAGGCCACGTCGCTGGTTTCACACCTGTTCTGGAGAGCATGCGGCTGTTCTGAAAGGAATGCGCTTGCTTGGAATTCGGCGTGCAGGTTACACTCTCCCGAACTCGGATTGGTTTCCGCTATACATCGACGTGCTCAGGGAGTACATGGGAGATCCGGATTGGAGTCCCGACAGGGTTGCAAAAGATGGGTGTGGGATGCCAACGACCTCCAATACTGTCAATGAGTTGGCTATCATGTTCGCCAACCTAGGTTCGCGCAGAGATGAAGATTGGATCTGGGAGGCGATGAACAGGAACCCAGATTTGGTTGGTGGATTCAACAGACTGGATTCCACATGCCTCAAGGCGGGCGAGGGGAAGATCCTCGCAAAGGAAGGTGCAGATGGACTGCTGGGACTCTCGGTGATTCACAAGGACTGGCCAAAGGGACTTGGCATAGTTATCAAAATCGCCCATGGTTGGAATAGTCAGGCAACATGGTACATATCTAGGGCAGTCCTTGGCGTGCTTGGGATCCATCTCAGGAATCCATATCCATTACACAGGCAGAAGGCGTTCATAGTGCCTGGGATCGTCCCAGAGATGTATTCCGAAGCCTTGGAATCCATTGTCACGTGGGACGAATGGGATCCTGACAGGGACAGATTTTCACTTGATTGGAAGAAATATACCGAGGCCACAACCCGGTCAGACCCCTTTAGCAATGAGGGAGACGGTGGGCCTTGATGGAACTCAAGAATTACATTGGAGGGGAGTTTACAAAAAGCTCGTCGCGAAGGTGGCTCGAGGTGCGAGAGCCCGCTACTGGCAGAAAGTACGCGAGAGTTCCACTTTCTGACCCCGAGGATGTTGGCCATGCTGTTGACTCGGCGAGAAAGGCTCAGCCTGGTTGGGGGGGGCTCACCCTCCTTGAGAGGGCGAATTGGCTGGATAGGATCGCAGATGAGCTTGAGGAGAGGCGGGAGGAAATCGCATCTGTTGAAAGCAGGGATACTGGCAAGCCTATCGGGCTCGCCAGAAATGTTGATGCTAATAGGTCAATTGCCAACTTCAGGTTCTTCGCTGAGATGATAAAAAATCACCGTGATGAGACCTTCGAGATGTCGGACGCAATGAACTACGTTTCTTCAAAACCCGTGGGCGTAGGCGCCCTGATAACGCCATGGAACCTCCCTCTGTATCTGTTGTCTTGGAAGGTCGCACCTGCTATTGGAATGGGGAATACCGTGGTCTGCAAACCAAGTGAGCTCACACCGATGACCGCGAATCTACTAATGGAGGTCATCGACAAGGTCGGTCTCCCACCAGGAGTCGTGAACTTGGTGCATGGAGATGGCGCAGGTGCCGGGAGCAGCTTGGTCAAACACCATGACGTGGATTTGGTTTCATTCACCGGCGGTACAGCCACTGGCGCCGAGGTTGCCAAAATAGCGGCCCCCCAATTCAAGAAATTGAGCCTTGAGCTAGGTGGTAAGAACGCTAGCATCGTTTTCGAGGATTGTGATCTTGAAGCCACAGTCAAGGGAGTGACTAGGTCTGCGTTTCTCAATCAAGGACAAGTATGCCTCTGTGGCTCCAGGGTATTGATCGAGCGATCGATTTACGATGATTTCAAACAAAAATTCGTTCAATCCGTGAATGATTTGAGGATAGGCGATCCATCACAAGAGGACACTGATCTGGGGGCGATCATATCAAGTGAACACTTGCAAAAGGTGAATGAGTATGTTGCCCTCTCGATTAAGGAGGGCGGAGTTTGTCTGACAGGGGGTCCCGATTCATCAGTTCCGTTGGAGGATGACTTGAAAGGAGGTTATTGGATGAATCCGGTTGTAGTATCGGGACTGTCTCCATATTCGAGATGCTCAACAGAGGAGATCTTCGGGCCGGTTGTTACCTTGCACCCATTTGATGGTGAGGAGATGGCAATCGAGATCGCAAACAACACACGCTATGGCCTCGCTGGTAGTATCTGGACAAAGGATCTAGAAAAGGGCAGGAGGGTAGCAGAGCAGATAGAAACTGGAATGGTTTGGGTCAATACATGGCTACACAGGGACCTCAGGACCCCTTTTGGAGGGGTGAAGGACAGTGGTGTTGGAAGAGAGGGGGGGAGGTGGAGCCTCGGTTTCTTCTCCGAGCCTCTCAATGTGTGTGTCAAGGACGATCAGGCCAGATGACGCCTCAATGTCTATACATGGAATAAGCAAAAAACCTCCATGGAAGATGCAAACCCGGGAAACTCAACGATATCCACAGGTGGTTTTGACGAGGCAAAAGCTGGTTTCTATGCATCCATTGGATTGGGTGCTGCCGTCCTCGCATACGCCATTTACTTCGTCACGTTCGAACTTACTGCAGAGAGTGATCTCTCCTATTTGCTGTTGGGTGGCATGCTGGGTGTAGTGGCTGTTTCTTGTATTGGGTTCCACGAGTGGAAAATGAGGCAGGAGGGAGGAGGTCGCGAACAGAACATGATCGAGGACTACGTTGCTGGCACTGCTGTGCTTTGCGGGTCACTGGCAGCAGTTTGGTTGGCAAGGTATTCAGCATACGCATTCAAGCAATACACGACCTATGAGGGTCAGATAATTGAAGGTCAGTGGGCCCCTACCGTGGAATTGGCGTTGGTACAGACGATTGGTATCCTTTTGGTGATGGAGATAAGCACCAACCTGATTCACAGACACAACCTTGGCACCCTGCCCAGAACCGTGGTTGTTCTGGCCCCAATCTCACTTTCGTTGTCAGCCACAACAATATGGGTCGACTATGCAGGCGGTAGTTTTGATCATTGGAACACGGCTTCACACGTACTCTTGCTGGGAGCAGCCATGGTGCATTCATTGAGGTTGGATCGCTCATTGTTGTACCTCATATCGGCTGGAACCAGCATGGCGGTGCCAGCACTTGTGGCCCTGAATCTTGGTGTAGAATCTGGGGGCTGGATGGTTCTGATGGTAGTTTTAGTAGGTATGACTGCGACTGACAGGGGCTTGAAGCGTGAGATGATTGAACAGAGCTCTGGATTTGTCATCTTCGGGATTTTAGTCATGCAGTTCGTAGCTGCCTCGTCTTCGGCGGAATTCCAAATTGGATCATTCAAGATTACCGATCAGCCATTCGGCCTGACATTTTGGCTGTGGGCTGCGATGTTGGTGGGTTGGTTCGCCCCCACCACGATGCAAAGAACCCCTGCCATGCCCATTGGCCTGGCATTAGCCTTGGCGCTGTTGGAAGCAGAGGCGGCGATGATCGCATGGTCTGTGGGCATTGGAGCATTTGTTTACCTCGAGACGAGGAAGCATGCTCGGGACTGGGTTGTTAGGTCCACTTACTGGGCGATGGTGGCTGCTTGGACTGTGTCCGCTTTCATCGCAGATCAGGAGGGAGGGGTATTCATTCAAGTCGGAGGCTCATCGCTTTCCAATGCCTTCGTACTCGGTCTCATACTTCTCCCGGTTCTGGTCTTACTCGGAATTTGGAGTGAATCAAGGGGAAGATTTGAGTCAAGGGAGGGGTCTTCATCGTCGATTCTAGCAGGAGCATTGATTCCGCTCGCTGATCAATCTGGGTGGAGCCTCGTCATTCTAATCCTACTAGTTGCATTTGTCCAGATTCGCAAGGCAGATCAGGATTTGGGAAGGGACAAAGCCTCTGGCTGGGCATTGACCTCTCTTGTCGCTCTCCTGGCGGCAGTTTCGGTCTTGTCGATCAGAGACAGAGGGGAGGTCCCATTGGAATTGAGTGGGGCGAACCTGCTGCCACTCCTGTTTGGTGTGATGGTTTACATTGACGACAGAAGTAGGAAATGGGAAGAAAACACACTGCTGGCCTCTCCCATAGGGATATTTTCGCTACTATTGGTGCTGGCCTCCATGATTTGCCTGCCGGATGACATCGCAGATCAAAGCCTGATCCTGTATCGCTTGGTCATTGCACACATTGCAATTGTTGGGGTCATTTTGGTCATGGAATGCGGCGGCAGAGGACAAGTCAGTCCTGCGACGAGATTGACTGGGGCCACTACCATGACAATTTTCGCTGTGGTTTCATGGAGCATTTTCAACTCCAACCCAGATTCTCAAGTCGTCGGACTTGTTGAAAGAATTGCCCGAGACATAGCTGTGGTGGCGCCATTGATTGTCGTCGACCGGTTGTTGAGGCAGATCGATGACCTGTCTGAACAGGCGAGGAGATTAGGGGCTTGGACCTTGATAGCATTATTAGTTATGGGAGGCACTGACGTCTCAGGGGGCCTTCTCTCTTTACCAGTATTCGCGATTGTGGCGTATCGTGCGACCATGCACGTCAACACGGCAATCCTGGCCATACTTCCGGTTGCTGGTATCCTCTATGGGAATCTTTTGACTGGATCTGATCTACCGTCTGAGAATTTCGTCCTCTTGTTGGAGGCAGTGCCCTATCTAAACAAGATTACTGATTTCGGCCCCAGATGGATATCCATGTTCATGATCGCTCAGGTGGCCTTGTCCATCTATGCAATACGAACAGAGGAACGTCCTGACGGAGAGACAAGATGGGGTCCAGAGCAGAGGGTTACCATCGGGATTGCCGGAATTATCGCATTCGCATACATCATTCCAGACTTCAGAGTCGCATGGATATTCATTGCGGCGGCTCTCACTGGCTACTCATGGAGAACTGGGGTCGTCCAATGGTTCAACATCGCACCATTAGCTTTCGTATGGGGCTTCGGGAATCTCTTTGATTGGATGAATGAAGGTGGGCATTACATATCACTATCCTGGGCAGATCTCTTCGCATGGAGCTGTTTGATTGGAGCCTTGATATCTGGCGCACAGATAATTTTACTCAGAACTGGCTTCCTCTCGAGATTCTATTCGGCAGAGGATCAAGAGTCGCGGGATGACACCAGTTTCTTCTCAACAGATCTGAGCGATGTAGTTGATCCCCTGACGGTCATAGCCCTGACCAGTAGGGGCTGGATGTACGTCCTGCTTTTCCTATCTGCGGACATTGGCTTCTCAACCTGGGTTGTTTCGTCGCTTCTGATGACGATTGACGGACTGGCCTCTGGCCGTAGGGTCCTGCTTTACCTTGGGGTAGTGCTCCAGACCGTGGCTTGGCCCGCCATGGCATCAGAGGACCTACTGTGGTCAGATTCTCAGACAAGCACAACCCTACTGATTCCAATCACCCAGTGCCTAGTTCTGATTTACATGGCATGGAAAGGGCCCGATATTGTCGGCAGGATTTCATTCTCCGAGCACGGGGAGGAGATCAGTAAGTTTGCCAGTGCTATGTCATTCCTAATTGGCTATATATACTCATTTGAAGGATCAGCGCTAGTATTCCCCTTGCTAGTATTGGGGGTTTCAGGCCATCATTCACTCGTTGGCTTTTCAATGGATAGGGCATGGAGGCGAGGTTTCGGCTTGGTTGGCATACCGGCCGGTTTCCTCGTCGCAGTCCCGCCAGATGCCGGGCTATTGTTCCCAGTCATGCTTTTTGCAGCGGCGCTATCGTTGATTGGGCAAGCTGTGCTCTATGCATCAAGAGGGGGAATGGGTATCGGCACCGCCAGAGAAGGCGGTAGTGCGGTTATTGAAACGATAGGGCTCCGAAGGGACTCAAAGGATTCAGAGGAGGGGGCAATCGAGGCCGATGATCAAAGTGAGCCTCTCGAGACGGAGGACCAGGGAGCGGACGATTTGGAATCCTCAGCGAATGCACCATCAGAGGAAGATGCGGAGCACGATCAATTCGAGATGGAGGCAGTTGATGAGCCTGAAACCTCCGCTGCAGAGGAGGAGGATGTGGCGAATGTCCCTGAAGCAGTGAAAATTGGGGAGGGGAGGTACTCATTGGACGGGTCTTCGTTGTCTGTTTTGCTACACCCCGAGGTGATTCGAACCATCAGGGGCTCTATACCGCCAAACACCGATGGGGGCAGGTGGAAGCCTGTGTTGACGGTCGACCCGAATGGTGCTATGAGTGTTCACTGGGAGCCTGTTGAGTGATTCTCAAAAACGTCTAGTGCCATCGCTGGTGGTACTATATCGGCAGCCTCAAACATCTCCTGATGCGTATGTATCGGTTTGCCCTTCGATGTTGCCTTCGCTCTAGCGGATATTAATGCCCACGCATTCTTCCTCCCGATGCCGGGTATGGACGCCAGTTGATTCTCCGTGACCTTGGCGGGGTCTAATCCAACCTCCACAGCAGTGACGCTCCGCGATCCATGTCCAGTTATCATCACGTTTGATTTCGTCTCCAATGGAATCTGGTACTGCACTCCGACTAAAATTGGATAGGCTCCTATTTGGCGGCCGAATGTGACGCCGGGAGAGCCGTGACATGATTCATTTCTGTACTTCAAGTTCATCACGTGTTCTGGCTTCCTTATGCGGTCTCCGAAGGACTCCCACCACACATCTTTGAGTATCGTTCCGCTGGGTAGAACCTTCTGCAACATCGGAGTGTCGATCTCGGATCTGACTTCGCTCTTAAATCGCCTGAATTCCTCTCTTGGGACTTCCTGAAAACCAACCCCTTCGACCTGTCTGATGTTTATCCTCCTCAGCATCAGGCCCAAGTTCTTGATTTGATTCAGCAGTTGCATGTTTAGCCTGTAGGTTTCTTTGGTTTCCCCATTGAGGCCGGCGATGAAGTTCAAGCCAGGCAGCAACTTTGGCATGCCTCTCTCTCCTCGCTCTCTTCCGGCGTCATTGACGTGCTTCACTGCTTGGATAAGTTGTTTCGCATCGCAATTAAGCCAATTCTCCTGATGCACCCTAGAATCAGCGGACTCTAGACCGAAAGAAAGCACAGCTCCATCTGAAAGTGTCTCAACCATTGTTTCCGTTATGGCACTAGCCTCCTCGAGGTTCTCTGAGATTATCGAGGGGTTGGCATTGTCAACATGAAGAATCTCGATTCTTTCGTCTTCTCTGACGCCATGGAGAACATCAGCAATGGGCTGGGGGTTGGGAACGGGGTACTCCAACTCTACTACTCCTTCGGCTTTGTATGTGTATACATCTGTTGCACCGCCTATGCGGACATTTCTGACACCGGAATCGGCTGCTAGCCGGATCTCTTCAATTACATCCCTTTCATCCCTCCACACAGGCACTCCTTTCTTTGGTTCTATGCAGAATTTGCACCCTCTCTTGTACCGAACACAGCCCTGGTATAATTCCACCTCATAGGTCAGAGGACCGGGTTGCCCAGCATCAGTGAAAAGGTCCGGGTGATCAGAAACCGCTTTACTGGAAGCGCCCTTCAATGCCCACTTCTTCCACTGATCGGGAGTTCTTCGCTTGTGTTTCCAAGTGCCGGTTCTCAGAAAATGATCCAGTGTGGCGTCGGTGTCTTGGACTGCCATGAACAAATTTCTCTTGAGGGGCATCCATCCTGCTTGGCGCCATGATCTCACTGCCCAGCCCCCTATCAAAAGTGGGCAGTCATTGGGCATTTCTCGTATGATCTGATTTGTCTCCCTTTGACTGATGGGGGTGCCCCTCACGTATTTGCCCGGCACTATCGCTCCAGCCAGAATTACGACTCCTTCTACGGCCTTATCCCCTGATTTCGAGTCTGGCTGGGCTTCTTTCATCTTCCGCCGTTTTATTCTCCATTCATCGATCGTGGTGTAAGTGTATTCCAAATTTCTGGACTCTAGGACTGCACAGATGTACCTTATGTGAAATCCCACATAGTTTGGAACCCCGAAAGCTGCCGGTTCGTCCTCATAGCCATCAATGACAAGCCAACGCCCTCCCATGCGACTTCCACGGGGGGTATGCGCTTGATCGTTCGCAGTCACCGTCGGTTCCTACGGCCCTTGTTGCTTTCTCTCTGGCTGGCTTCGACAACGATCTTTCTTCCTTCTATTTCAGAGCCATTGAGGGCTTTTATTGCAGCTTCTCCGGCTGACTTCGGAGAAATTGTCACGAAGGCGAAGCCCCTTGGATTTCCTGTTTCTCTATCGATTGGCATGTGGAAGTCTACAACTTCGCCGTGCTCAGAGAATGTCTCCCTCAACAGATCTTCGGTGACTCCTCTCGAGAGCCTTCCAACAAACAGTCTCAGTGGGGCATTTGCCTCAGCCTCCTTCCTTATGGATATCAGCAATTTTCTCTCAGCCGCTAACTTGTCTTCATCTGCCTCGCCTTGTTTCACCAAGTCAAGGCATGAGCTGCATCTAATCGGCTTGCCTGCTGTTGGTTTGAACGGAACCTTGGTGTCAGTGCCGCACAATGTGCATTTCGCCTCATGCATCTCCCTCCTTGGGCGGTCCCTTCCTTGGCTGGGTCTCGATCGAAGCGCTTCTTTCGGGATTTCATGGGACCAACCCCTCCTGTGATCCGCTACTGGAGACAGGTAGGGCCTCGCCCCATCGTGGCCGAGCATATTCTCAGCTTCCTTGGACCACCTGGTTCCTTCTCGATTCAGCACAGATGGATCCAACCCATTCAGGTTGTTGAAATCCGAGGAAAGCACTCTGTATCCACTGTAGTCACATCTGCCACAGCTGACATTGAAATCTGGAACGGCGTCATCGGCTTGAAGTGGGTCCCCACAGGCAGTGCAAAGAGCGTGGAGCACACCAAGTGAAGCGTCTTCCTTTGTGGTGGCACGGACCATGGGTTCCGTCGCGGTTATCCTAGCCCTGATAATGTCCCTTCTTCTCATAGCATCGCCTGCCGAGGGCATGAACCTGTCACAAAGCTCCGTCACAGTAATATCTGCAAACAACTGTTTTGCAGATAGCGATTTTCCCTGCATTCCCTCCTTTTCGACGCTCATAACTTTGATGATAGCCACCTTTGGTTGCAGATTATGGACCTCACCGATTATATCATCGCCAATCTGCAGAGAATTCACACCGGGCCGAGAATCAGAAACGACCCAAAGCCCATCTTTTTCAACAAGAACACCTGACTTCAGTGCGATTATCCCCTCTTTGGTGACTGAGAGCCCATTTCCGATCTTGGATGATGGGTCCAAGTTTGTCAGCGTCCCAGGTGTCACGGACAAACCACTCGCAGCCATACTTGTTCCACTATACTCCGGGCTATGAACGGTCCGGCGCCGATAACCAGGGTGGCGTGAGTCTCCAGAGAGTTGCATCGGTACTCATTCTCCTTCTTGTGTGATGAGGGTAGACAGCACCCAAATCAAAAGGCAGGGTCAGTAATTTCTGTACCTGCCAGCCAGACCTCAGGAACTCAGCCTCAACATGCCTTGCGCTACTGGAATGCAGCAAGTAGGTAGGAAGGCACAGATTCTTGATCGATTTGATGAATTTTGAATCAGCACCGTGTTTTTGTTTCCCCCATGGTGGGTTGCACAACACAAGGTCTGCCTCTATGTTTCCTACGTTCGTTATCTCCTCGCACATAGGTACAACTTTTCCCTCGACGCCAAGGGATCTTGCGTTCTCAAGCATTATGTCAATTGCATCATCATCGACATCCACCATAGTCGCACTTGAGGCGCCAAAAATTAGGGCACCTAATCCTAAGACTCCTGTTCCGCAACCCAGATCCAACACCTTGGATCCTTGCTCCAGGTCGCCCAATCGGGCCGTCGTGAGAATCCATCTTGCCGCAAGATCTCCCGGGGTGATGTACTGCTCGAGCTCAATTTTTGGGTTGTTGAAGCCATTGAGTCTGGAAATCTCGATTGCAAGATGTTTGAGCTTCATATTAACCGCCGTGCCTGCCCTGAATTCATACCTTTGCAATAAATTCCCTCAGTCTACTTCTTTATTTACCTAGAATCCAAGGGCTAGGTGTGGAATTGGCTGGTGTTGCACTTCTCGTGGCAGGGTTGCTGACAGGCGGGGCCATAGGTTGGTTACTTGCCAGCCAAAAAATGGGCAAGGAGATTGTCCGCTCTGAAGAACGCATGAAGGCTCAGGTCGAATTGGAATCAAAGTTGAAGGCTGAAATTGGGGCTATGGCGATAGATATCGGCAGGAAGAATTCAGATGATTTCCTGAGACTGGCCACAGAGAGATTGGGGAATGTACAGACTTCGGCAGAGAAGGATATTGAAGCAAGAACCAAGGCTGTAGAAGATCTAATCACTCCGATAAGGAAGCAACTTGAAGATTTGGAGAGGGCTACGAATGAAATGGAAAAAAATCGCGAAGGGGCCTACCAGGGCTTGAAGAGAACCGTTGAGGGTTTGCACAAAGAGACAGTTGGACTCAGGGACACGAACGTTCAACTCTCGACGGCATTGAGGGGGTCAAATCAAGCACGTGGCAAATGGGGGCAGATGGCCCTGAAAAACATCGCGGAGTCGGCAGGAATGGTGGAACACTGCGACTTCGATGTCGAGGACACCCTAGTATCGGGAAGAGGGGGATCTAGGGTTGATATGATTGCTAGGATACCCGGAGGAGGCAAGATTCCAGTGGATGCGAAAGTCCCTCTAGCCTCCTATTGGGATGCATTGGAGGCCCATGATTTTGATCTAAGATCTGGGTTGATGAAGGAACACGCCAAGGCAGTGAAGAAGCACATCGATGAACTATGCAACAGGAACTATTCTGATCTAGTTGATGGTGCAGACTTCACGGTTATGTTCATTCCTGCCGAGCCGATACTATCAGCAGCATTCGAGATAAATCCGAGTTTGCAAGAGTACGCTTTCAAAAACCACATCCTCATTGCCACTCCGGTCACCTTGATCGCCTTGTTGCGGACTGTGGGGATCTACTGGCAGCAACAATCATCTGTAGACAACTCGAGGGAAATTCTCGAAAGTGCGAAGGAGTTCTATGACCGCGCGGCGAAATTTGGGCACGACCTTGGCAGGGTGGGCAATGGTTTGACCACTGCGCTGAATGCATACAACGAGGCAGTTGGCTCCTATGGAAATGTGATTCCGTCCGGAAAGAGGTTGGAAGCATTGAGGGTTGCGGATGGTTCATCCCGTAAGCTGCCTGATATCCGTGAAATAGAAAAATCCGTCCGCAATGATGTGAAAAGGGCTTGAGTGATTGTATGGTGCAGATAAAATGGGAAATGGGGAGATTCCACAATGTCATCGACCTTCCTGAGGAGTACGAGGTACGAGATCTTACGACAGGGGTTTACCGGCCGTCAAAGTCTGAATACGATGTTGGCAAATATGATGAGAATAGGCCTATGGTGTACAATACCGACTTATTTCAGGGGACTAGGACGTTGCACGTGGGCATAGATATCGGTGCGCCAGTCCACACTCCCTGCATGTCATTCGAAAAGGGCGAGATTGCCTACTTCGGTTACAATCCATCAGAAGGTGATTACGGACATGTTGTCGTGACGAAGCACGAAGTTCAGGGAACACCTCTTTGGGCACTCTATGGCCATTTGAGCTCTGGGTCGATACTTGGAAAGCGAAAAGGCCAGAAGATCAATCGTGGAGAGATTGTTGGCTGGATAGGGGGGAAAGAAGAAAACGGCGGGTGGGAACCCCACTTGCATTTTCAATTGTCATGGTCCGACCCCATGACTCACGACATGCCGGGTGTTGTGGACCCAAAAGACAGGTCTGACGCATTGGCTAAATATCCAGATCCGAGGATAGTTCTTGGGCCGATTTACTAGATTTTTCCGAGATGATCTTTCAATTCGGGAATGGCTGCCATTTCAGAAGGGTCAACACCCATCGATACCGCAAGCACAATGCTGATCCAATCTGTAATGTGAGAAAGATAGAGCATTTGTTCGACAAGAGATGTGCCCTCGCCCGTGAGGACCAAGCAGTCAGAGAAGTTGGCCTCGTCCTGGAACCAATCAATCCTGGCACTTGTTCTCGCCTCCTCGTAGTCTGACCTGATTAGAACCAAAACTTGGGACTTACCTGAATCCTCTGTCCACGGGATAATCTCATTGTGGTTCATCTCGGGTATCTCGGAACACCTTGCAAACAAGTTAGAGTTCTCATTTAACTGACAAGAGAACCTGCTTGCGACACATCCCATGATGCTTGGGGTCACGATTCCAATCTCTGATTTTGAGATGAGTCGCGCTGCATCCACAGCCTTGGTACCGACCAATGGGTCCCACTCCTCAGTTGAAGATCTCAATCTGGCAATCATCTCCTCCAATTCCTGATTGCTTGGTGCAGGCAAAAGACCCATGCACCAGAACAGTGAAAGTTGTGTGCCGAAAAGATGGCCAAATGCAGATCTGGGCATCTGCCCGCCCGGGACTACTATGTGCACTGAATTTTCCGATCCCTCCAGAAGATCTCCTAATCTTCCTCCTGATGAGATTCCGACAACGCTACCTCCCTCCCTCAATGCCATTTCCACGCTGGATATCGTCTCCTCAGTGTTGCCTGAATATGAGGTCGCAATCACAAGCCATTCGGGCCCCCACCATGATGGAAGCCCATAGTCCCTCCAATAATGGACGGGGAGGCCTGCAGCCTTGCTAGAGATGGTCGACAAGTAAGTTCCGCCGGCTCCAGAGCCACCCATGCCTACGCAGATCACACCGTGCCAATCATTTTCTTCGATGACCCCGATGTCTCTCTGAAAGGCAGATTCGAGGTCATCGAAGAATCTTCTAGTCCAGCTAGCCATACCACTTCTGTCGAATTTATTCAGTAATTCTTCGTATTCACTCATTTGAAATCACCTTATTCAATGCATATGGTATAGCTGTCCATGTATGATCAATTAGGCCGATCGTCAATGTTTCTTCTCCGGCAAAGTCAAAGGGCAACGCAACGGTATTCAATTTCCACTCATCTGGAATCATTACCTCGGCTGCTGATCCATCCCTGTCTAGAATTTGAACCTCGATCTGATCATTCGCGGAGCAAATAACCGAGGACTTCTGCATATCTCTCCACGTTCTCCCTGTGCGTTGATTATTCTTCATGGATCCAAGGATTGGGCCATCTTTTTGCCAACCTACGACCACCCAATTCTCCTCACGATGCCTCATTACATCCCCGATTGAAAAGGCAGGCTTCCTGTACGATAGTGTTAGCCTCGTGACCTCTGCACCGTCCTTCACCCCTATGACCGTAGACGTTTCTTTTGACGTCCCACCAAAACGGTTTATCAGTTTCCTAGACCACATTCTGGCCATTGATTTTGAGCCCAATTGAAGGTCCCATCCCCCCTGTACCGGGCCTTCTTTGGTGACAAAGAACATCGGATCGTCAACAGCATCCAATATCATTTCATCCAAGGTTGCTCTGATCGATGACAACTCCTGACTATCTAGTCTCCTTCCCGTGGAGCGAATCTGAAATTCTGCCTCGAAATAGGCCCCATCTTTTCTGGAGCATGTCTGACACACAACATCGCTTGTCTGCAATAGGGTTTCATGGGAGTCTTGAAATGGCAGTCCGTGCAAGTTTGCGGTCACTTGGATCTGGATTCTAGAGGACCTGTCATCTATTATCTCGACTGAAAGTCCCACGTCAACATCCTGAGCATCCTCGATGACGACTAGATTTTCTCTCACCCTCTGTTCTGCTATCGAAAGTTCATCTCCGTCGCTCCAACCCTTCCCCATTTGATACAGCCTGCATTTGGAGCAACGAGATTGTTGTAGCCTATCTGAGATCAAGGAAAGCTCTGTCCTGCTCCTAAAGCAAGCCTCGCAAATGCGGCCCTTGAAGATTGGAGGGGGGGCGGCGCAGACTATGCAGAATTCCTGTGTCATCGCAACCCACCATCAGCTGGGAGGGGGTGTTTGGACTTCAATGGTGCTGGCCACAGTCTGATCGAGAGAGCGATGTCTGGAAATCAACCATCTGCCATAGACAAGGAGCGATCCGATCATGATCGAATAGGCCAAAACCAAGTGATAAATCCCAGAAATCAGCTCACCTCCTCGGCCAAATCTAATTTTTTGAGTTCCTTCTCTAGGTCGGCCTCCTTGGCGTAAAGGTCATTGGAGAGCATTGCAAAGCCGATGAAAAGAAATGTCATTGATATGAACCCGGACAGCAATATGGTTCGAATTACGGGGTCCAAGCCGGAATTCTCGGATTCGACGATCACGATGCCTGGATGCCTTTTCTGATAGAGGGTGGTGGCTACAGCGGTAATTGGGACCAACATGAACCCGAAAAGTCCTACTGAGGCGATCGTATCCCTTGTTGTGTCATCATCAAACTGGGACCTCCTGGCCATCACAATGAAGAGGGCGACGGCTGTAAGTAGAGCAAATGTGTTCAATCTAAGATCCGCCCAATCCCACGGAACCCCCCATTCTGCCATGCCCCAAATTGGGCCGGACGTTATCACTCCAAAACCAAAAAGAAGGCCTAGATCTGAACCCGTTTGTACCAGCCTCCATGAGGACTCAGAGCGGCGCAGATACCACCCCAGAGACCCGAAAAACAACACTGTGAAAGCAAGGAAGGAAGTCCATGCAAAGGGCACATGGAGGAATATGATCCGATATGCTTCGGGGGCCCTCCACTGACTAGGGTTGACGTCTGGAGCCAAAAAAACGCCCAACACAGCTGATATGATTACCCCAATCGAGCCCAACGCAATACTGGCGATTGCCATGGATCTCGGATGCCTCATGGAGGGCCCCAAGAGATCATCATGCATGAATGAATGCATTCAGTCTGAAGGGATCAAAACGGAAGATGCCCATATGCATACCGAGATTATGCTTGAGGTGATGATTAGGCCCAATGGTGTGTCGAATCCCAATTTGGCGCTCATGCCATCCTGCAGAATCAATGAAGTTGCATCTACCAGCATCAGGAAAGGCCACACCATTACTGCCATCATCAATGAAGCGGCAACTGCTCCCCTTCTTCTCAGACCAGAGACCAGTAGATGTATTCCGGTTGCCGCGACACTGATGTCAATGATAGCTAGAGCCGGCAGCCATATCCAGAACTTGGCATTAGGATCTGCGTCTAGGGTGCCGATTGAAATGATAATGAATGCGAAGTACGTCAGCGGCAGAGGCAAGAGCCATGAAGACCCCACTACAGAAGCCGCAGGTCGCATAGACCTCCCCATGTGAGCCCTCCACCAGTCCCCTGAACGACCCTCATTCAGCCTGTCTATCAGGGCGGGCCGGACCATCGCTGAGATGAATGCTGGCAGCAAGAGATAGAACGAGGCGGAAAACAGCCCATCCGACGCTATGAAATCAGCCCCTACCGACCCAATCAAAAGAATGGCAATTATGGAGGGTACCAGCCTATGAATGGTGTCAATCGGATTTTTCCACTCAAGCGATACTCCCCATCGACAAAATTCTGAGACGGCATCATTGTTGTGTCTTCGAAATAAGCTCCCTCCAAAATCAGATTCTGGGGGTTCTCCTGTGACAGATATTGTTTGATCTTGGATTCTGATTACACGGTCTGCAACATTCACGAGACTCTGGTCATGAGTGGCAATGACCACTGAATTTCCAAGTGATCTGAGGTTCTGGATTGCGGATCTCAGAAGTTGTTGTGATGTCTCATCCATTCCCTCGCTGGGTTCATCCAGCATCACTATGCCATGGTTTTCTGATTTCAGTGCAGGGATCAAAGCGGATAGAACCGAAACTCTTCTTCTTAGTCCGTTCGAGAGAGTAGCCAGCCTGTCCCCTGACCTATGGTGGATGGACCATTCCGCCATAATTTGTTTTAGGTCCTCGTCATTAATTTCTGTTCCAGCAACCAAAGATGCCATTTTCAAGCGTCCTATGACTGTCTCATCGAGACATGCTCCATCTGATTGCAAGGCGATTGAGAGGCCCGGCAAGGGCGTCCTCCTTCCTTCTGAGTCAGCCACAACTATTTGATTGCCGTCTAGGGTGGGCCCCATGATTTCTCCCTCTCTGAGGGGATGCAACCCCGCCAGTGTTTCCAAGAGAGTAGACTTACCAGACCCATTGTCTCCAACTATGCAAACCACCTCAGATTCATGGATTCGGAGGTCCAATTCTCGTAGGACGGTTTTCGAACCCCGCCGTACGGTGCCTCCGACCATCCGGATCAGTGCTCGGGCCACATGCATACGACAGGGGAGTATCCTTTCAGTTCACCGCAAAGAGCCGGAGGGGCTATTCGCAGGGGCCATCTCCCCAGCATAAGGGATTGTCATGGAGATCCTATGGTCGGACTTATCTGGCGGTGACTACCTAGTTCTACTATTCTTGGTTTCATGCTCGTTGGGGCCGTATGTTTACGCTGTCCTGTCTGATGTCAGCATATCATTGGCAACAGTCCTTTCCCTGCTCTTGGTCACATTTGCCCAAGAGGCGATTCGCGTTTTCGGAATAGCCTTCCAGCCGTTTGCGTTCCTATCATTGATCCCCCTGATTTCTGATGATCCCACGCTCGTTCACAGGTGGATTACCGCTGCTTGGTTGCATTCGGGTTGGATACATGTCCTTGGTAACATACTCGTAATTGCCCTTGTGGGAGTCCCCCTCGAGCAGAAATTAGGGCCAAAGAGATGGATGATCATCTACGTTCTAGGACTACTGGCAGGAAATTTGACTTGGGTCCTCACCCATGCAGATGATCCACGGCCCACAGTTGGTGCCAGTGGAGCTGCATTTGGATTGTTAGGGGCTTACATGGCATGCTGGCCCAGAGACGAGATAGAATTCCCGTTGTTGTTTCTGATACGGGCCTGGCCCGTTTGGGTAATCTGCTTGGTAAGAATTGGTCTGGAGATCTACATGGTCTTCGACTTGTCTGTGCAAGATCGACCTTCCAACGTTGCGCATCTAGCGCACCTGGGGGGCTTCTTTGGAGCATACATGGTGTCAAGGCCAATTGCTAGAACAGGTGACGTCCCCCTGGAAGATGAACTCGGAGATGAGTTAGCAGTGGGGATGAAAGAAATCGGGGCAGACCCATGGATGGTGGCGGGGATAGAGGCCCCTCTTCCCGTGAAGAGGATCCTGCATCGATTGAGAGAGGAGGGGGATGAGGAAGAAACTAGACGTGCTTGGATCGAGGAGCTCGCAGACAACGCAATCTGCCCGATCTGCGGAGGAGGATTGACAGCTCTCTCGAATCGTTCGGGGCACTACTACGTGACTTGCTCTACGGACCGTAAGCATATTTCATGGCCTTGACGGAGTGATGATTCATGGCGCAGACTGCTGACAGGGGCATGTCCTCGTTTGACGTGGCGAGGATGAGGGTTGATCTATCGGAAATGATAGGATCAAGGGCCCAGAAGGCGTATCAACCGCATTATGAACAAGTCGTAATCAGGATGAAAAACACAGGTGCTCCACCAGTAGATCTTGTGATCGTTCGCGGAAAGAGAGCCTACCTCTCCAGTCGCGATAGGCCGATGCCACAAAACCCGTCTTCTTTTGCCATGACTCTCAGAAAACACATCGGAAACGCCAGATTGGTAAGTGTCAGGCAGGAGGGTTTTGATCGAGTTTTATATCTCAAGTTCGAGCACGGGAGGGGTTCAATCACACTGGTGATCGAGATGTTCAGGGATGGTAATGTGATACTGGTTGATGGT
>DAGH01000025.1:129488-172711 GCA_002495675.1 Euryarchaeota archaeon UBA182
GAGCAATACTCCCCTCCTCCCTCGTCAATGGATCCCAGAGAAATTGGGGCGAGGGGGTTTTTCGCGAGGTTCGGAGAGTCTGATCAGGACCTCGAACGAACTTTAGCTGGAAGGGCGAACCTAGGTAGGTCGTATGCAAGCCTAGTCTGCAAGATTTGTGGTCTTGATCCCCGATCAAGGATTGACGATCTCGACGAGGCAGCGCGAGAAGCAGTATCAGAGACGATCAGGGGCCTGATCGAGAAAGCAGATCGTCCTGGACGGGGCTTTGTGAGCGGTGACCCCAAGAATCCCAGTGAATTATCATTCTCACCCTTTGATTACGGGCCCGACCACGAGGGAGAGCAGTCCGAACTCCCCTCCCTAAGTGATGCAATCGACTTGATTTTCGGAGAGCACGATGCCAACGCATTAGCGAGGAGGATGATTGAGAAAGTGGAAGAGGAAACTGGCGGCGGGGAGGAGGACAGGCTCACAAGGAGGGCTGCGCAACAAAGGATTGGAATAGAGGCTTTCTCAGCGGAGGCCTCGAGTCTTCAGAAAATAGGATCCGAAATGCTGGCCTCTTGGGCGCACCTGGAAGAAATCCGTAAAAGAATAGCATCCCGTGTAAATATAATCGGCTGGTCTGGAACAATAGATGAGGCACAAAGTGCCGAATGGATAAAGGAAATTGATCCTGCGAACAAAACCGCGATCGTCTACATGCGAGATCAGAATGGGGCTCCGGGAACGGGCGTCGAGATCGACGTGGAGGGCACAATACATCAGAGCGCTCAGAAATATTTCGACAAGTCTAGGTCACTAAAACTGAAGGCTAAAGGTGCTGAGAAGGCGCTTGAGGAAACTGAAAAACGCCAGAGTAAAATCAATATCAAGGCGGAGAAGGACAAGTCTAAGGGTCGTGTCGACGGTAAAAAAAGAACTAGGAAGTATTGGTTCGAGAGGCATCGATGGGGGATTGTCGGACAAGGTAGGATGATCATAGGCGGGAGAGACTCGAAGGGGAACGACCTAGTTGTGAAAAAGCATCTCTCAAACGGAGACCTCTATTTTCACGCCGACTTGCATGGGGCCCCCTCATGCTCCCTAAAGAGGCTTGATGGACTCGAAATCGATGACTCTGACGTAGTTTCTGAAGAGGGTATTGCAAGACTTTTGCTTGTCCAATCAATTGACGGGGCTCCTGATGATCTGCAATCCCTTGGAGATTCAGAGAAGGAGGAGGCAGCGACAATGGCTGCATGTTGGTCGAGGGCGTGGGGAGCGGGGTCTGCTGCAGCGACGGCATTTCATGTGCGGCCCTCCCAAGTCAGTAAATCAACAGAGAGCGGCGAGTCACTCGGAAGAGGATCATTCGTGGTGAGAGGATCTAGAGGCTGGCATCGAGACCTGACTTTGAGATTGGCTATCGGGCTGGGGACGGTCAACGGAGTCCCACTTCCCATACCAGGTTCCCCTCAAGCTGTCAGTGCCCTATGCGAGAGATGGGTCGAAGTTCGGCCCGGGAACGTGAAGAAGGAGAAGGCTGCCACAATAATTTCCAAATCAACCGGTTTGAATCATGACGATGTCCTCTCTGCGCTACCTCCCGGAAATTGCGAGTTGATCGATAATGGACTTATCAATTGGCATTAGGGCTTCGCACGCCACTCACTGGCTGTAATGGCGTATTGAAAGCTGTCAACCCACCTATCGTACATCCACTGCCTCTGAACGCTCCTGCCCTCTTCCCTAAACCCCAATCTCAAAGGGATTCCAGACGAGGCCGAATTATCGACACCCGTTTCGATTACGACTCGGTTGAATCCACAACTGACTAGCAGAACGTCCACCAGTGCCCCTACTGTTCTCGTCATAATTCCCTTTCCCGTGTGACCTTGATCGAGCCAATATCCAATCCAGGCCGTTAGATTCCCATGATCTACCTGATTCACACTCAGAGTACCGATTACTCCGACATCGAGTGATTCGATAAGAAAGAGAGATCCGTCTGCAGTTTGGTGTTTTCTAGCCTGGTCTTGGATGAAATCCACTTCGTCTTGCACGGATGTTGTCTCATCCAACCAAGGCAGCCATTCCCGAAGGTACGTTCGGTTCTCTTCCACCAAATTGAACAATGTTCGTGCATCTGATTCCATAGGGACTCTCAATTGCAAATCAGTATCGACTGAGATGATATCTGGGATGTATACCACGTCACAGTGGGCTAACACTGCAGATATCAATGCTGGCCATGTTACAAACCAACTGATAAGTCCGACACGTCACTGGGACGGCATGGTTGACAACGGGGTGCGGGCCGATTGGACCTATGGGACATATCTTCGGTTAGACGAACTCCTGGCCCTGCAAGGTGACGATAGAGGGGTCTCAAATGACGAATTGCACTTCATAGTCGTGCACCAGACGTTTGAATTGTGGTTCAAACAGGTGGTAAGGGAACTCTGTGAAGTCAGAGACTCTCTGGGAAATTCGGAGGTTCCTGAAGAGGCGATTCCCTCATGTGTTCACGGCATGCGAAGGGTCACGGAGATCTTCAGATTAATGGAAAGTCAATGGAGTGTTTTGGAGACCTTGACACCACAAGGATTCCTAGCCTTCAGAGATGACCTTGGCACAGCATCAGGGTTTGAATCCTATCAGATGAGGGAGTTGGAAATCATTCTTGGTTTGACTAAATCAATCAGAGGCTCCAATTTTGACCCATTAGAGCAATTCAGAAAAATTGCGGAACGAGACCCAACACAGAAACACGCTTTGGAGCGCTTGAATGAAGCCTCGAGAAAACCATCACTCCTAGACGCAGTGATGTCATGGGTTCGTAGGACTCCGATAATGGGTTCCAGACAAGAAGATCCAGGGGATGATGAGAGGATAGGCAAATACGTGGAGTCGCACTTACTTGCCTATTCCGAGCACTCTTTGAACCAACAGAGGTCGATGTCGGAGTCGGGGAATATGAACACTGAGATGTTAGAGGCCCGGATGGAATCTGCAAGATCTCAAGCCAGAGATTTCCTTTTGCCAGACGGTAAGGTGGACAGGGCCAGAGCCGGCCTGCTTTTCATAGAATCATACAGAGAGCTTCCCCTACTAACATGGCCCAGAGCATTGGTTGATGCAGTGGTTGAATTGGAAGAGTCGATGGTCAAATGGAGGCATGCTCACGCAAGGATGGTCGAGAGGATTATCGGGCGAAGGGTTGGGACTGGCGGTTCATCAGGCGTTGACTACCTCGATGGGACGGCAAAATATCGTATCTTCACAGACCTATGGGCAGTTAGAACCGTTCTAGTCAGGCCTGATTTGAGGCCGAAATTAGAGAATCCTGAATTCTACGGCTTCAGTCTAGGGTCCTGAAGAATCCACAACGATTTCATTTTCATGATCAACCGAGCCATTGAAATCACCAAGTTCAGTAGCCATCGTGTGCGTGAAGCAGTGATTGCAGGTTTTTGCCGGACCCCTTTTGGGAAGTACAGAGGCGGTCTATCCGATATCGAGGCCACGAAGTTAGGCTCAATAGCAATCAGTGGCCTATTGGATTCACTTAGTCTCAATCCGATGAGTGGAGTGATAGACGGGGTCTACATGGGCATGGTCTTGCAAGCCGGCGCTGGTCAAGCCCCGGCACGTCAGGCCTCAATCGGTGCTGGGCTCCCATTCGACACACCTGCAACTACCCTCAACAAGGTCTGTGGATCATCGTTGAAGGCTGTAATGATCGCTGCCATGGAGATTGAGTCGGGCCGATCTAATGTGATCATAGCAGGCGGCATGGAGTCGATGTCAAGGGCTCCAATGATAGCCGAGAATGTCTCCAAGGGTGAACCAGTGGAGTATTCCAGCCTAGTTTCTATACTCCACAAGGACGGTTTGATTGATGCATATTCAGGGGATGCGATGGGCATCTCAGGAGAGACGATCGCAAAGGAAGAAGGCATTACTAGAGAAGACGCTGATTCCTACTCGCTGAAGTCGCATTCTAGGGCCTCTGAGTCATGGTTTAAGGGATGGACAAGCAGAGAGATAACGCCCATTGGGGGGTTGGCTAGGGATGAGGGTGTGAGGGACGTTTCCTCGTTGGAAACCCTTTCCAAACTCAAACCAGTCTTCATGCAAGATGGTATTGTGACGGCAGGAAACTCCAGCCAGGTGAGCGATGGTGCCGCCGCCCTGTTAATTTGCTCAAGAGAGGCTGCAGATGAAAACGGGTGGGATGTGCTGGCGAGAATTCTCGACTTCGAGACCTCTGGTGTCGAGCCCTCGAGGGTCATGTCTGCCCCAATACCCTGCATTGAGGCTCTCTTGTCTCGGGCTGAATTGTCGGCCGAAGATATTGACTTGTATGAGCACAATGAGGCTTTTGCAACCGCCTCGTGCGGAATAAAGAGGCATTTCGACATTCCCGAAGGAAAGTTCAACATCCAAGGAGGAGCAATCGCAATCGGCCACCCATTGGGGGCCTCAGGTGCAAGATGCTTGATGAGCCTCGTGAGCTCATTACAGAGAACCGAGGGTGCGTTGGGCATTGTCACACTCTGCCTCGGCGGGGGAAATGCTGTGGGAATGTTGGTATCAAGATAGGTCATTTCACCCGTCGGTGGCCTTATGAGCGGTGTACAATCGGGCAAGGTCATGCCTCGAGTCCACACTAGGTTCGAAAAGGCCCGAATATTGGGGGCTAGAGCCCTTCAGATCAGCATGGGTGCTCCGCTTTATGTATCGGAAGAAGAGCTTCGTGAGAAGTTTATGCACGAGCTTGTCCAACTCTACGGAACGGAGGAGGCAAAAATGAGATTCGTCTTGGACCCTCTAAAAATAGCCACGCTAGAATACGAATCTGACAGGATTCCCATCGACGTGGATGCCAGTAGCGACGACTGATTCAAGGAGGTCGATTCGCTCGAAGGGGCATGATCGTGTCCCGGGTGGCAGAGCGCATACCCCTCTCGGCACTAGCAATCGCCATCCTTGCCGTCACTGGATCTGTGATTGCCATGGGAGGCATGATCCGGATTTACGATGCTGGTGAATCTTGTCCTGATTGGCCGACTTGCTTTGGTACATGGGGTTTCGATGTATCTGAAGAGGATCAAGAATCCTGGTGGGAAGCAAACCCAGATGAAATCGACTCGAGGGGGGCCAATCATAGATACACAACCTTTGAGATCTTCACTGAATGGTTTCACAGGCTATTGGCAGGCGCGGTTTTAGGCCCGATGATGATCTTGCTTTGGTTTGCCACCCGTGCTCAGAGTGAGGAAAAGGATGTTAAATTCGCATCAAGCCTTGGAATGGGCCTGATCATATGGCAGGGGTTTCTGGGTTATATTACCGTAAGAATGGATAACGAGCATTGGTCAGTTGCGATTCACCTAGTTAGCGCCTTGGCATTCACCCTATCGATGATCTGGTACCTTATCCTGAGGTGGAAAGAGACCGATAGTACCCCCTCTAAAATGAGGATTGTTGCTAGCAATCACCAAAGAAGGTCGGTCGCCTACTCCTCCATTGGGGCTCTTGCAGCAGTCTTTGTCGGGGTGTATGTCTCGACGACAGATGGAGCTAACTATGGGTGTGGAGTAGCTGGATTTTCTGAAAGTTGGCCTCTTTGCCAGGGTCAGATACTGATACCTGTGAATGATGTTGCTACCGACTCACAGATTATTCACAGAGTGCTGGTGGCCTTAGAGGGGGTCGCTCTGTGTTTTGTCAGTTTCTCAGTCCGAAGGCAGGCAAAATCAGATATGAGTTATTCAAAGATATCAAATTGGATCAACGTCGCTACTGGACTTTTCATCTTTAACGTGATATTAGGTGGTCTTTACGTCATCTCCTACGATCCTCTCACAAATTCATTCTATGAGATTCTCTCATTAGTCCATCTCCTCCTGGGATCATTAGCATTCCTAACCTTGGCGACGATTTGGATAGCAAGCAAATACAACTCCCTGCCTGAAATATCCTCGTCTGGTGGAATCTCTTCATAGGCAGAATGGGATGTGGGCCGGCATGAACAGTTGGTTCCGGTTGACAAAACCGGGTGTTGTCATACTGCTTCAGATAACTGCGATTTCAGCAGTTTTGGTCCACGATCTAATGTCCGAAACGAGGCCTGCTTTGGGCCACACACTTGAGGCTTCTCTCATCACTCTAGTAGGGGGATACCTGACTGCAGGTGGCTCCAATGCAATCAACATGTGGTATGACAAAGACATAGACCCGATGATGAAACGAACAAGCAGTAGGCCTGTGCCATTGGGTGAAGTTAAGTCTGGTCATGCTCTATTATTTGGCATATCAATATCATTACTGGGAGTCATCTGGTTCACTCTCATGGCTGGGCAGATAGCAGCGTTTTGGGCTACCTTCAGTATTCTGTTCTATGTGTTCGTCTACACCATCTGGCTAAAGAGGAGGACCGTACAAAACATTGTGATTGGCGGTTTGGCCGGTTCGACACCTCCGTTGATTGGTTGGTTTGTCGCCATGGGCCCCAGTGACCTTGATCTGAACAGCATGTATGGATTTCTGGTTTCCATTACCGATACGGGTAGCCTCGTTCCGTTCTACATGTTGGGGATGATTTTCCTCTGGACCCCTCCACATTTTTGGGCGCTAGCGCTATACAAATCAGATGAATACAAACAGGTCGGGGTGCCAATGCTTCCATGGGTTAAGGGAATCGACAGGACAATTACCGAAATGCGTCTTTACGGCATATTGTTGATGGTTCTATCATTGTGTGGCCCGTATTTGTTCCACTCCGGAGATTTCAGCATGGAATACATAGTGCTTCAGATCGGTTCTGCTCTAATTGCTCTTTGGTACATCAGGACGCTTTTCTTGATACCATCAGACGAGGTCAAGGATGAGAATGGTCGGCTACCCTCCGCAGCACGCTCCTTTTGGGTTTCACAGCTCTTTCTGGGGCTAGTATTTCTGATGGCTCTGGCCGCGGTTTCCAATTTCGCAGGAATGGTGGTGGGGCTAACTTTGTCCATGGCCGTCATCCTTAGGAGCGAGAAAAAGTACATATCGTCTGGTTTTCCCTTCTCCTGATACCTTCCGAATGTTTCAAACGCAGCCAGCACGGTAGGTCGGTCAGGGGGCTTCCTCATGGACGAACGAGATTTGATCTACGACTGGAACAACATCGAACCAGAATCTCTGCGTGATCCCTCGTCTCACCCCCATCCCGTATGGTTTGACGATGAAACTCTTCGTGATGGTCTCCAAAGCCCCAGTGCGAGAAATCCTACGATCGAGCAAAAGATCGAATTGTTGGACTTTATGGAAAATCTCGGCATCCAAAAGGTCGATCTAGGATTGCCGGGGGCGGGCCCATTCCACATAGAGCACATAGATTCGATGCTGGGGCATATCAATGACAATGGCTACGAAATACGCCCCGGCTGTGCCGTGAGGACGGTTGTCTCGGACATACAGCCCCTCATTGAACTTCAATCGAAGCACGAGATGAAAATTCAAGCAAGTGCATTTCTCGGAACATCCCCCATTCGGCAATACACAGAAGGCTGGACTATGGATAGGATCATGAAGACTGCCGAGGAAGCCGTCGAGTTTGCGGTTGACAATGATATCCCAGTAATGTTTGTCACAGAAGACACCACGAGAAGTCGGCCTGAGGACATAAAGGCCGTCTATACAAGAGCAATCGAGCTGGGTGCAGACAGGATCTGCGTCTGCGATACATGTGGCCATTCGACCCCGAAGGGTGTTCGGAGCCTGATGTCATTTATCCAAAATGAGGTTATACCCGACGCCGGAGTTAAACGAAGAGACATCGAAGTGAACTGGCATGGCCATCAAGACAGGGGTTTGGGTGTTGCTAACAATCTGGCGGCCGTTGAGGCTGGTGCCGATGTCATTCATGGAACTGCTCTTGGAATAGGAGAGCGCTCGGGTAATGCACCATTGGATCAAACACTGGTGAATTTGAGTTTGATGGGTGTGATATCAAATGATCTGACAAATCTGAGCAAATACGTACAGAGGGCGAATCAATACATTGAGGTTCCCCTACCAAACAATTACCCGATATTTGGAAAGGATGCTTTCGAAACTGGAACAGGGGTGCACGCATCAGCGGTTGTGAAGGCACTGCGGAAGGGTGATTCCTGGCTAGCAGATAGGGTGTATTCTGGTGTACCAGCTGGAGATTTCGGACTTGAACAGGTGATAAGGGTGGGACACATGAGTGGAAAATCGAATATCATCCATTGGTTGGATGCCAATGGTATCGAGGTTAGAGACTCTCTCGTGGAGTACCTGTTTGATGTTGCGAAATCGAAAAATAGGCTCATGACTGATGACGAGCTCCACTCCTCGGTAGAGTTGCACAACAAAGGGGTCTGATTTTTTACTCTGTTGTGCACCGAGGATGATGTGCGGACTCCGATTGTACTTGCCCTAATCATTATTCTCGCACCGTACGGGAGTTCTACAGAAGGTACCAAGATATACGATCAGTCAGAGGATTCTATTCTTGGTGATCTCTCACCAGTAGTTCAATCTGCTTTCAAGAGAGCCATGTCCGATGATGCCTATTTTGAAGGTCATCGAGGAGCTTGGATCCTACTATCGCATAATGGTTTGGAGGTCCTTGAGCAGACGCTTCCAGCCGGTCAATTGACTGAATTAGATTGGATAGAAGGAGCGTATTTGTGGAGCCCGGATGAAAGAACAACTCAACTGGTGGCACTTGAACTATCAAAGAAATTGGGGGTGGTTGAGGCCTTCATCCCTGATAGCGTAGAGCGTCAAACCCCTCGCTTTGTTCCGAATGATCCCGCTTATCCAGATCAATGGCACTTGAATAATTCGGGCCAATCCGGAGGAACCATCGGCGAGGACGTGAATATAACCAATACATGGAATAACTTGAATGGGTCAGGAGTGACAATTTCCATTGTCGATGATGGTCTGGATCACAACCATCCTGACATCAGTCCAAATTATGTTCCATCCCTATCGTATGATTTCTGCTCTTCGGATACAAACCCTCAACCAGTCGGGAACGACGCCCATGGCACTGCTGCGGGAGGTGTCGCTGGGGCAGTGGGTAACAATGGCATCGACGTTGTTGGAGCAGGATTTGGAGCGAATTTAGCCGGAAGTAGGCTCATTGCATGCTCATCACCAGACTCGTTGGAGGCCCAGGCGCTATCTTTCATGTCCCAATCAATAGACATCTACTCAAACTCCTGGGGCCCATCTGACGATGGTGCTACGCTGAGTGGCCCAGGTCCGTTGACACTTGCCGCGATAGAAGATGGGGTCTACAACGGAAGAGGGGGTCTGGGAAACATCTACACATGGGCTGCTGGCAACGGCCTACAATCTGATGATGATTCCAACGCGGATGGATACACCAATAGTAGATTCACAATCGCTGTGACTGCCGTAGATCACAAGGGGGAACAGTCATACTATGCAGAACCAGGGGCCAACATCCTGGTATCTGCTCCTTCGAATGGGGATGGAGTGGGAATTACAACCACGGATATTGTCGGGTCCCCCGGATACACCAATGGTGACATAACAAATAACTTCGGAGGTACGTCAAGCGCAACGCCTCTTGTTTCAGGGGTAATTTCTCTGATTCTGGAAGCTAATCCTAACCTCACATGGAGAGATGTGCAGGAGATACTCGTTCAATCGTCCCGAAAGAATGACTTCAACGACCCTTCGTGGATAGTAAACCAAGGCGGACATTGGTTCTCGCACAAGTATGGATTCGGGGTAATAGATGCAGGGTCAGCGACTGATCTTGCGGTAAATTGGACGATGCTTGCACCTGAGACAAACTTGACCTACGGACCATCAGCTTTACCGATAGCAATTCCAGATACCAATGATTGGATCGTCTCTGATTTTACAATTACAGAACAGTTGAAAGTTGAAGCAATAGACATTATCGTAGATATCACACATCCAAATCGCGGTGATTTGGAGATAGAAATTGTCTCGCCGCATGGAACGGTTTCAACGTTGAGGTCCCCCAACGGGGATAATGGCGAGGATATACAAGATTGGAGTTTTGGATCCGTTGTTCATTGGGGCGAGTCTTCGAATGGCACCTGGAGCCTGAGAATAAGAGACGCTGCCTCTGGTAACTCAGGGATTCTGAACACATGGAGTCTGATCTTACATGGAATAGATACTCAGAGTGACCATGACGGTGATGGTCTACTCACAATTGATGAAGTTAGCACATATGGGACAGATCCATATGCTTGGGACACCGATAGCGATAGTCTGAGCGATTTATCAGAGTTGGAGAACGGTACCGATCCATTGTCGTCCGACACTGACTTCGATGGGCTTCTTGATGGTATTGAGATTTTCATCCACTCTACTGACCCACTGAGCCCAGATACCGATGGGGATGGGCTATTAGACGGTCAAGAAATCATGATTTACCTGAGTGATCCACTGAGCCCAGACCAGGATTCTGATGGTGATTTCTACTATGAATTCGACGATTGTGATGATACTAATGCACTCATAAACCCTGGAAGACCTGAGGTGTTAAATGGTTTAGATGACGATTGTGACATCAATGTAGATGAGGGATTCAATTTCACTGACAGGGATTTTGACGGCTTGAAAGATTGGAACGAGTTCCATGTTCATCAGACTGATTATCTAAACTCAGATACCGATGGAGATGGCCTATCGGATGGAGATGAGGTATTGATTTTCTCCACGGATCCACTCTTTGTCGACCTTGACTCGGATCAAGACGGGAGGTATTGGTTCGAGGATTGCAACGATGATGACCCACTGATATCTCCCGATGGTGCAGAATTTTTGGACGGGATTGACAATGATTGTGACGACGAGGTGGACGAGGACTTCGTGAATACGGATCTAGACCTAGACGGAGTCTTTGATTTCGAGGAATTCAATATCTACCTCACGAATCCAGTAAACCCTGATTCGGACGGAGACGGGCTTTCTGATGGGCATGAGATCTCAAATAGCCTGACAGACCCTCTCACCTTTGATTCAGACTCAGACTCAGATGGCTTCTATTGGTTCGAGGATTGTGATGATAGCGATCCTAACAGTTCTCCCATCAGCCCAGAGCTACTCGATAAGAAAGACAACGATTGTGATGGATTTGAAGACGAAGATTACATTGACATGGATAGGGATGGCGACGGCCTCTCGGATTATGATGAGGTTCACCTTCATGATACAATGCCGTTAGATGAAGACACGGATGGCGATCTTCTGTCCGATGGAGATGAGATCAACGAGTTTGGAAGTGATCCAAGGAAGTATGATCAAGATTCAGATGACGACGGATTCTATTGGTTCGAAGACTGTAATGACGATAATTTTCTCATCAAACCAAGTGGCATTGAAACTTGGGACGGCATGGATCAAGATTGTGACGGGAGTATAGACGAGGGCATAGATAGAGTATCAGAGTTGAGCCATACGGTCAATCTCCTATCTTGGGAGGCCTCCAATGTCACATTCAGACTGGATCCACCAGATTTTCCAGATGGGGTCTTCGCAGTTTCTCAATGGAGAGTCAATGGCGCCAGTATGAACAAAACACAGGACGGGGCCTTGGAATTGGATGTACTGGATTGTGACGATGCAAATCCAAGTACAACTGTCGTGGAACTTTGTGACTCCTCGAGTTCCAATTACATTCAGTTGGTCTTCGTCGACTCTGGTGTTCAAACTGTCTTAGAGTGGCAGCTTGAGGTGAGGGTTTGGTCTCCGCCAACGACCGTCTTAGAGGATTTCTTGAACTTGCTTGGAGAGGTTTCCATGCCTGCACTGGGTGCAGTGATCCTAATTTTCGTTTCATTGGTCTCATCAGCGGTCATTTTCACCAAGAGGAGGAGTGCCATTCTGAACGAGGCCATTCTCTCTTACGGCGCACCAGAGAAGGGAGTCGGCATACAAGATTCCGCCAATAGGAGCGTGCCAGCAGCACCCGACTTCAATAATCAGAAATGACCTCAATCATCCTCTTCCTCTAACATCGAGTCGTCAACGCTAGCCCAACCATCTGGAGATTTTACATCGACCGTTTGGACGTCTATGTCCTCGGTTTCCTCCTCTCTCCAGATTGGATCCTCTAGGATTCCGCTGAGCATCAACACATCGTCCTCGTCAAGCCTGCTTTTTATCGTTGAAAGGCCCTTTTTCAATGGCAACAAGTGTCCAATCGGCGTCCCTGCAGTGACGAAGGGGTGCGTGGCCATCCCGATGAGTAGGCCTCGGCTGGGAGCCCTTATCTCCACAGACTGCCTAGCATGCTCCGGATCGGTGACCGTAGCGACAACCTCATCAGATTCAATCAGAGAGCCCACAGGCGCGAGCACATCCAACAGGCCCCCATGATCGGATCTTATCCAAACGGATCCGGAAGCAAGTAGGCGGAATCTTGGGCTACTCGGATAGCCGGGAATCATTCGCAATGACCTCAAGACGTTCAATATGCCGTAAGTCGCAATTTGCACGGCATCTGAGTCTATCGAATTAGCACCACCTCCTTCAAAGGTGACGCACCCTATCTCATACTCATTTGAGACCCTTCTAAGTGAACCTCGCGGCCCCAAGCCGTCGAGCAAGACCTCGGTGCCAAACGACCTTGCTAGCATGCTACTCTTAGGATGTGCCAGATTTGCCCTAATGTGAGGGAGATTTGTCCTGCCGCTCGCTGCGGAGTGTAGATCTATGATATAATCACTCGATTTTATTATCTTGTTCCATATTCTTCTAGCGATTCTCTGAGTAGTATTTCCTCCAGATTTACCCGGGAAATACCTATTCAGGTCTCTGCCGTCGGGGGTGTAACGGGTTCTGGTTCTGTATCCTGGAAGGTTAACTATCGGCACTATCCTCAAAGTTCCAGACATCGTGTTGACATCAATTGCTCTTTGATCCCCAAGTATCTGACTTGACTGTAGGAAAGTCAGAGCTTGGGGGCCGACGAGCTCATTTCCATGAATAGCGCCAAGTAATGTGACTACCGGACCTGGTCTGACCCCATGAACCACAGTGATGGGGATAGGCCATGACTCACCGATCTCCGAGTCAATGAGGTTGAATGGGACTGTCCTGACCTCTCCTGGCTTCACACTCCTCCTCTCAATCTTGTGTTTTCCTTGACCGGATTGCCTTGACCATTTCTCTGGCGTTGAAGTTTCTTCTTGTCCGGAGTCTTCTATCTCCTGACGCCTGCGCTTCGGGATTTGATTGACAACCTTCAGGGGAGACCTACGTCTCTTTGATGGTCTCCTGACTCCCTTTCCGGGCATATTGGTTTCTGCAGGGTCGGCCAACGTACTCACGAAGGAGGGGTATCAGATAAGTGACACTGATGTTTCGATACTTCCAAAATGATTGAATCCGAAGTTTGTCCTGCACGAACATGGACAATTACTTGAAAGAGTCAATTCAAGAAAAATATGCCAAAGAAAGTATCTGTTTTGGTTGCGGGCCATCAAACGATGAGGGGTTGAAAATCCGCTCTTTCAGGTCAGAAAATGGGCTGATTATGGAATTCACCCCTTTGGAGAAACATCAGGCATTTCCAGGCATGATCAATGGCGGAATCATTGGTACGATATTAGATTGCCATGGCAATTGGGCTGCAGCCATCTCAATCATGGATAGGGATGGGCTTCAGGAACCCCCATGTACCGTGACTGCTAGTTATTCTGTGGCCCTCAAAAGACCCACACCGTTCGGGCCCAAGATGATAGTTCATGCATGGGCGGAGAATCCATCAGAATGGAATGATAGAATAAGGATCAAAATGAGAATGGAATGTGGTGGAAAAATTTGCGCTGAAGGCGAGGGCTTGTTTGTCGCAGTCAAGGATGGCCACCCTGCATACCACCGATGGTCTTGACCCTGCTGGTAAACGTCATCCTTTAGCGCCCTGACTTCGAGAGTGTTATGATGGCAAGTCATGGGAAAGCCGGTCCTGGGTCCTTTGGGCTGGAAGCTAATTTGGAAAATGCCATCAGGAATGTACTGAATATCACTGAATTTTATCCTCCCCAGGCAGAGGGGATAGAAAATGGTCTCACAGGGGGTAATCTGATGCTCTCTATTCCGACGGCAAGCGGAAAGTCGGCTGTCGCATATGTCTGTATGCTACAGAAAATTCTGAATAATAAGGGATCAAAGGGGATATACGTCGTCCCATTGAAGGCTTTAGCAAAAGAAAAGTTCGTTGAGATAAGCGCGCTAAGTGAGGAGTTGAATTTGAAATCAAGTCTTGCGGTGGGCGATAGAGGCAGCGAGGTTGGGTCTCTACAGGATTGGGACATACTTGTGTGCACTAGCGAGCGGCTAGACTCTCTAATCAGATCCAAGCAAGACTTCCTTGATACAGTTGGCTGCTTAGTCATCGACGAGTTCCACTTGATAGATGATCATGGGAGAGGTCCAACTCTGGAAATAATCATCTCTCGAGCGAGACATGAGAACCCAAATTGTCAGATAATTGCCCTATCTGCCACGGTTGGAAATGCAAACAAGGTCGCAGAGTGGCTTGATGCCAAATTGGTCACATCTGAATGGAGGCCAGTGGAACTTAGGTCGGGGACCTTTTCGGATCTGATCCTAAAGATACACCGGGTTGACAGTAAAAACCCAGTTCAACTGCCGAACCCAAGGTCAGTTACGGGTAATCCAAATCATGGGCTTCGCGCACTGATTTCTGATACCCTAGAGGAGAATGGCCAAGCATTGGTTTTCGTCAACTCAAGAGCATCGGCTCAAAAAGAAGCCCGAGAGCTGTCCAAGCATCTGATTCGTGAATCAAACAAAGAAGGAAGAGCTAGTGCAGACAAAATCTCTCTCTGGAATGAGGTATCCACCAAACTTGTGGGGGCTGATGAAAACACGAGTATGGGGAAGGCACTGTCTGAGTGTGTTGCTGGAGGAGTGGGATTCCACCATGCAGGACTCTCTCCCCGGCAGAGAGACATTGTTGAGGAGGCTTTCAAAGAAGGGGTTCTGGTGGCCTTGGTTGCAACCCCCACGCTAGCCCAAGGGGTGAATCTCCCCTCGAGAAGGGTCATTGTTCGTGATCACAGAAGATGGAATTCAACCGCCGGAGGATCCCTGCCAATCCGAGCCATGGAGATCAGACAGATGATAGGCAGGGCAGGAAGGCCCGGTTATGACCCTCATGGTGAGGGCATAGTCATTGCAAAGAACCCCAAGGAAGAGCAATTCATCGTCGACCGATACATCCTTGGAACCGTGGAACCAGTGACATCTAGATTAGCCACAATTCAATCATCGGGGGCAAGAGATGACCCCGCGCTATTAACACACATATTGGCCTTGATAGCCACTGGAGGAATAAGTAATAGATATTTATTGAGCGAGTTTTTGTCAAAGACCTTTCTTGCAAGCACCATACCCAAAGAAGGCCTAGAAGAAAGGATTGACAGATCAATAGCCTGGCTTGTCGAAAACGAAATGATCACTCGAACAGGGGAAGATGAAAATCTTGCTGAAAGGATTTCTAAGTCAGTTCAAGACGAGGACGAGGTTGACCTCTGGGATGATGATGTGCCCAATTGGGCCATGGCAGCAAGGGGGATTGTGGACCTTGAGAAGGTATCAGATCCGATGGATTACAGAAAGGGCTTGTCGAATAGAAAGGGGCCTGCAATCTTTGGTTTCAGCCGAGCTAGCTCAATTGAAAAAAGCCAGTTTGAAACTGTGGAGGCATTGACTATGACATACTCTGCGACGATGCTTGGGAGGTCAGTGGCAAGGCTCTACCTCAGTCCGTTGTCTGGAAGGACATTGTACGATGGTCTAATTCGTGCGAGTCAGATATTGAATGGGATTGATGCAGTTGGCCAGATTTCTCCATTTTCCTTGGTTCACCTTATGTCCTCAACAGCAGACTTCCAGAAATTTTGGGTCAAAGGCAGCGAAATAGATCAGATGGAGGTGGCATCAATCGCACATGAAAGAGAGAAGCTGTTGCCACCAGATCCTCTGGATGAGTTAGAGTGTGTTAAATCAACGCTAATATTGATGGATTGGATGGAGGAGGCAAAAATGGCAGATTTAGAAAGTAGGTGGGGTGTCCAACCTGGCGATTTACGATCGAGAGTGGAGGCCGCTGAATGGCTTCTAAGGGCCTCCATCAGAATATTATCCGATTCGGAACACGAGTCTCTCAGCGATGTGACAGTTGCCCCCCCATTGTTGGAAATCCTCAAGGAGACTAGGACCAGGTTACAACACGGTTGCAAACCAGACATAATCCCTTTGGTCGGGATCAGGGGAGTAGGCCGAAGCAGGGCAAGAGACTTAGTCAATAGATTGTCAGTGGAGTCAGTAAGGGACGTGGCCTCAATGACCGACAACGACGTGGAGAAATTGGGTGGATTGCAAGGGTGGAGCACGACACTAGCCTCAAACATCAGAAAAGAAGCTGGTAGGATTGTGAAGTAGAGGGCTGGAAAGGGTTGATTATCACCTCATTTGTCTTAGAACCATGGAAGAACCATTTCCATGGTTCCCGATTTGGGGATACGAACACGATCCAACAGAATCTGTCGAAGAGATCCTTGCTAAATTCATAGAGACTAGACCGAGCGATCGTTGGGGGCTCATACGAGACGGCGTGATCGCAAGTGATCGCCATGCATGGGCGGCATGGAGCATGTTGCGGAGACTGGAGTTTCGAGGGGACTGTATTGCTCGTAATCCAGACACTGAATTTCTCAGGATAATATCGGGTACCGGACAGATTGCTGAGGCCATCAAAAGATCTGGTTTGTCCGGTGGTGAAAAAAAAGCTTGGCTTTTCTTTCTACCCGTGGACGGTACTGGGTCTCCACTCAGCGGGGAGGGCGTCTCAACGGAATTTTACAATGAGCATTCGGATAGAGCCAATCACTTGATTGCAAGTATCGGAGGGGAGCTGCTACCCAACAGGCCCGTTCCGTCACGATCTGGTCTGCATAAAATCCGAATGACAGAATATGATGGGGGGTACTTGGGTCTCGAGGAAGCGTTTCTGCTTCATCTTTCAAACTCGATAATTAATTGAATCAGACAATCTGATAGGTGAGCTCCTCTTGGGGTGATCAATGTCGAGATTCTACGGGTACGGTGTTTGCTCTGTTTGCGAGGTAGGTTGCACAAAAGGCAACTACATCGATCACTCTGGCAAAAGGTACTGCTCGGCTTGTTGGATTGAGAAAGAGAATCCTGATCACCCAGACCTGCAGAAATTAAAGAGTGAGGTCAAGGAAGCCGCTGAAAAATGGAAGCGTCAAAAGTACGTGAAGGAGGATGGGCCACTACCGATAGGCCCATACTCACATAGAAACTAGAGGGATCCATATGTTTCCACTAAATGACAACTTTGACGCCACGTCTTTAGATTCGCTCGAGCCAGTTTTCAATGAGCTCCTTTCGAGAGACGTGAAGTCTGTTAGTGATCTCGAGGTATTCTTTTCTGACATCTCAGATATGGCCGAACATGTCTCGGAGGCTGGGGCGCGGCTCTACATAGGAATGACCTGTGACACAGAGAATGAGTTAAAACAGACTAATTTCCTAAATTTTGTCGAGAATATCAGGCCAAGGATGTCAGAAGTCTCGAATAAGTTAGACCTAAAAATACTGAACCTTGATTTTCTTGAACAGTTATCAGATCGATACAGTCTCATTTTGAGAAGTATGCGAAACTCAATTGAAATATTCCGTGAAGAGAACATCCCATTGTCAGTGGAATGCACAAAACTCTCAACCGAATATCAGAAGATTATCGGTGCGATGACAGTCAATTTCGAGGGGATGGAATACACGCTTCCTCAGATGAGGCGCTTCTTGGAATCTAATGACAGGGAGACCAGACGGCTTGCTTGGGCATCTGTCCGGGAAAGGAGGATGAAGGACTCGTCTAGAATATCGGAAATACTCGATGAATTGATCGATAAAAGGAACAAGATAGCACAGAACGCTGGTTTCAACAACTATGTTGAGTATGCGTTCAGGTCCATGGAGAGATTCGATTATAGTCCATCGGATTGCAGAGAATTTCACAAATCTGTCGAGATTCATTGCATGCCTTTGATACATCAAATAAATCAGGACAGGTTGAGTGGATTTGGATTTGACAAACTCATGCCTTGGGACGTCAATGAGAAATCAGGAGACTCTCCAGATGTTCAAGGTAGGCCAGCTCTCGCTCCATTTCAAGATGTTTCAGAGTTAGTCTCGCTAACATCTGAGGTTTTCCATGGGATGTCTGATGAATTAGGTGAAATGTTCGATAGGCTAGTAGATGGTGAAGTGCTAGATTTGGATAGCAGGAAAGGGAAAGCTCCCGGTGGCTACCAATACAACCTAGAGAAGACAGGATTACCCTTCATTTTCATGAATGCCTCAGGTCAACAAGGAGATGTCGAAACCATGATTCATGAGGCTGGACATGCCTTTCACAGCATGTATTGCAGCCATCTGGGGTTGATACAAGAACGAAATTATCCGATTGAATTTGCTGAAGTAGCCTCGATGTCAATGGAATTACTCACACAGCCACATTGGGATGTCTTCTACAGTGATGAAGAAGATGTCCTAAGGGCAAGAAAAATGCATCTAGAGTCAGTTATCGGGTTGTTGGCTTGGATTTGCAGAGTGGATGCTTTCCAACATTGGATGTATGAAAATCCTAACCATTCGCATAAGGAGCGATCCGAGTATTGGTTAGAGTTGCGAAGTCGGTTTGGACCCAGAACCGACTGGACTGGTTTCGAAGAGGATGAGGCGCTATTTTGGCAGACTCAGGGCCATCTATTTGGGGCTCCGTTCTATTACATTGAGTATGGCATTGCACAACTTGGTGCCCTACAAATTTGGGCCAAACATATAGATGATCCACAAACGGCGCTTTCCGATTACAAAAAAGCAATGATGCTTGGAAACACCCGAAATTTACCTGATCTTTTCGAGGCAGCCGACATAAAATTGAGCTTTGATGAGGAACACATCGGGAGGCTAGTCAACCACGTAAGTTCAGCTCTTGAGGCTAGTGGGTGATTTGGGCTTCATTCCCTTATTCCTTCTGCGGTTACGGAAAAGACAGCTTCTCCTTCTGGTAGGTTAGGGCTATCAATCAATCTAGCTATCCTTCGACCTCCCTTCGACTTCCTCAGATACAATCTAAATGTGCTCGCGTGGCCTACGATGTGGCCTCCTATTGGCTTGGTGGGATCCCCCCACATTGCATCTGGTCTAGAGTGGACCTGGTTTGTGACCAATACGAGTGCATTATTTACGTCAGATAATTGCTTGAGTTCCTTGAGGTGTTTGTTGAGTTTTTGTTGTCTGTCTGCAAGCATCCCACGACCAACGTATTCAGCTCTAAAGTGACTGGTTAGAGAGTCTACGATTACTAACTTCACATCTATGTTCTTGGACATCCGCTTGATCTCGTCGACTAGCAACATTTGGTGTGCAGAATTGTAAGCCCTTGCCACGTGAATTCGGTCTAAAACAGCATTGGGATCTAGTCCCACTCCCTCTGCCATCTGAGCTATTCTCTCAGGCCTGAAAGTGTCTTCTGTATCGATGTAGAACACCTCCCCATCGAATCCACCTTGAGACAAGGGAAGTATCGTGTTTACCGCTAGTTGGTGTCCTACCTGTGTCTTTCCGCTTCCGAACTCTCCGAATACCTCTACAATAGCTTGAGTCTCGAATCCACCTCCCAGCAACTCATCCAGTGCTGATGATCCCGAGGTTAATTTCTGAACCTCTGATCTTCTTTCCAACAGCGAAACCCCACTCACGAAACCTCCAACGTTAGCCATTTTCTTTGCGCCCGCTATTATCTTGGAAGCCACTGCCTCTCCAAGTTCAGCTTGATCCCCGAGTTCCTTGGGACTCATCACAGCAATTGTCATCAATTCATCAAATCCAGCTTCCCTCAATTTTTCAGCGGTCGCTGGCCCTACGCCAGGAAGGTCCTCGATTTTGGGTTCTTCTTCCTCTGCATCTATGACTATCTCTTCTTCACTGATTTCTTGGGTGGTCTTCTTTGCAGGCATGTTGCTACTTAGATGTCGAAGGTATATCAAGTAAGCATTGACCCCAATACTTATTTTCAAGTTTATTTCTTTTACAACAAAGCCTCTATTCCCTCTTTTTTCACTTTCATTTTATCTTCAGCAAAAATTGGAAGTGGTAGCGGATGGTGGATTTGAACCACCGGTCTCCGGGTTATGAGCCCGACGAGATAACCTGACTACTCCAACCCGCTAGCGTGCCCGGGTAGGATCGATTATTTGAAGCGAGCGGGAAGCATTAATTCCCAATTCTACGTAAAGCATACTGTGAGGCTTCTGCTTGGACTAGGATGTGGCGTATCATGAAAGGGAATATGCTAATCCAAAATGGAACAATGTACCTCCAGAAAAAGGCGGAGATCGGAGACCTTAGAATAAAGTCTGGCGTCATTAGCACCATAGCAACAGGGGGTGGATTAGAGCCTAATGGGGAAGAGGTCGTGATAGACGCAACCGGCCTCCATCTCTTACCTGGTGCAATTGATCCACATGTCCATTTCAGGGATCCTGGTCAACCCGAGAAAGAGGATCTGGAGTCTGGTAGTAGGGCAGCTGCCTCGGGCGGCATTACTTCATTTCTTGACATGCCGAACAATATTCCAAATGCAATAGATAGAACAACCATCCAGAATAAACTCGATATTGCGGCCAAGAAATGTGTCACTCATCATGGGTTCTTCGTCGGGGCCACGAGAGGAAACCTGGCTGATATCCAAAGCGTAGAGGGAATGACCGGGGTTTGTGGCATCAAGATTTTCATGGGAAGCAGCACAGGAGATCTGCTAGTTCACGAACAGGGGGATCTAGAGAGAATTTTCTCGAATACTGGTGGAATAATTGCTGTACATGCAGAGGATGAGAACAGGTTGCAGGAGCGGCGAAGTCATTTCGAGGAAAGGACGGATATTGCTGCCCATGCAGAGTATAGGGATACTGAGTGTGCAATGATTGCTACCAAGAGGGCTGTGTCACTCGCAAAGGAGCATGAACATCGCCTTCACATCGTGCATCTCACCAGTGCAGAGGAGGCAAACTGGCTACCCTCTAGAAAGGGGGATTTGGTTACCACAGAAGTATGTGTTCAACACCTCACATTTGATGATCGGAACATGGAAGAGCTCGGAACTAGGGGTTTAGTGAATCCTCCAATTCGATATGAGGAGGACAAGGAGGCCCTGTGGAGGCGCCTCCATGACGGTACGATCGATTGTGTGGTCACGGACCATGCCCCTCACAGCCTTGAATCAAAGTCTGTCGGTTATCCTGGTTCTCCAGCAGGTATGCCTGGCGTTGAGACATCCCTTCCTCTGATGTTGACCCATGCTATGAATGGAAGATGCAAGGTTAGGGATGTTGTAAAGTGGATGTCTGAAGGGCCCGCTAAGGTCTACGGTATGAAAAATAAGGGTTCGCTGATAGAGGGCAATGATGGAGACCTAGCCATAGTTGATCTTGACAATTGGAGAATCGCCAGTGACTCAGAGACATGGACCAGGGTCGGCTGGACACCATATGATGGGATGAGGTTGACTGGTTGGCCCTCGTTTACGGTTGTTGACGGCGAAATTATTCATTTGAGGGAATCTAGTGATACCCTGAAGGGCCAATCCATCGGCTTGCCCGGGGCGTCTGGAAGGGCACTTACGTTTTCGTGAGACTCAGTCAACACAACCAGTGGCACCCTCATCATTATCATTGCAATTATGACCTTCGGATTCCATATCTTCAGACTCTGTTGAGTCCTGGCCAAAGGGTCGCTCTTGTCCAGGTATCTCAAGAATCTCAGTGACCACAAGGTCCTCGGTGTCATGCACGGAGATTCCTAAAGCCGAGAATGCATAAACAAAATCTCCCATGAAAATAGATCTGCGTATACTAGTAGAATAACTATGCCACCAGCTTGTATCCCCGTCCTCTTTATTGTAGAATGATGAGTGATCGATCTCGCCATGACCGCTCAGGGTTTTGTTCTCTATGTCTACGTCGACCAACATCAACTTGGAGACGTACTCATAGCCCGAGTATCCGGATTCGTCGTATAAGTATCGGTAAGTGGATAGTGGAACTGCGAGAATGGAATCAGGTGACCAATAGGTGAATGCCTTGTGCTCGTAGGTTGCCTCAGACCAGGACCATGTCCACCCGCAGTGCCTCACATCCTCGCAGCGGCTGTCAGTGTAAGCCGGAGTTAGCTTCATTGAATCGGCCAAAGTTGGAGTGGAAGGATCACTCACATCGAACAGGGAGACTTGCGTCGTCGACCAATCTAGTCCCAAGCCCCCAACACCGGGTCCGATACCGATGGTCAACAGCGTGTTTTCGTCGACCGGGTGAACGTATGTTGAGACGCCCGGGACCTCCAATTCACCGAGAATGACTGGGTTAAATGGGTCTGAGAGGTCAAGTACCCAGAGTGGATCAATCATCTCGAAGGTGACTAGATACCCCCTATCTCCGATGAACCTCGCACTCCAAATCCTCTCACCATCCGCTATGTTATCGATCAAGCCGGCCTGTGCCAAGTTTCCAGATTCATCTGGTATGAGTATCGTGACCCGATTGGAGGGCCCTGAAAAGGAGTTCGAGCCAGTTTCTTGATCGATTTGATCGGTCATCCACCACCTCCCCCATACATCTGTTGTTGATGCGACTCTAATCGCCCCATCATGCTCCGAAATGGAGAACTGATCTTGGACGGTTCCGAGGACCCTCCCGGATGCTAGGTACGTGGTTGACCCAGGGTCGGAAATATCGAACACATGGATATTTGTGGCGTCTTCATAATCATCATTGCCCCAGAACCACCACCAATCATTCGTAGGCTCTGCGAAAACCAATGCGTTCTGGGACGAATAGACATTAGCCCATGATGATCCAATGTGATCCACTTCCATGATCATGTTATGATTCGTCAGATCCATCGTCGCGATTGTCAGGAATCCTCTCGCGACACTGTCAGAGGATGCTGAGTACTCGACGCACTCCTCTTCAGAATATGGCAGTGTCACGACTGATCCCTGATCAGTCATGACGTATCTCATCGGAACAAAGTCTTCCAGAGATAGGGACAAAATTCTATCTCGATTGATCGAGAAAGTCTCCAGTAAGGATCTGTTCCAAATCTCCATCTTTTGGTTCTCGTCATCAAGGTTCCAATATTCACTTGGCAGGTCAGGATAATAATTCAATCCCTGGATGTTGCTACTATAGTGAGTAATGCTTCTGACCGTGCCGTCCACCAGTCGGGCTGTGTTGTAATTTCCCTCAAAATAAATGTCATGTTTGACCAGAGGGCTTTGTTTATTCTGAATATCTATTACAGAATATTTGACCAAACTCGTCCTAAAGTACTCATAGGTGTAAATCTCACCGTAGCTTTCGTGGCTTACCTCCGTGACCAATAACTCTCTGAGTGGATGGTCCCGATCCAAATCAGTCCCATAAACCGAGGAAGCCACTACGATTGTGTCCCCCTCGAGCATCATCGATAGGGGAGATCCCTCTATCTCCAAGGTACTGATCAAATCTATCTGACCGAACTCTGGTATGCTCATGACCAATAGAAGATTGCCGTTGAGCATGTACGTGTGGGTACCGTCTGTTTTGAGGAAATCAGCCTCGTCTACTCCCGTTTCTTGATTGTTGGTGCCCGAAAATTGGTCACCACTGGGAGTGCCCTCTTGTGGCGTTGTGGTGGCGCCTGCATCAGTCTCGGCAAACGCCACGTCATCGATAAATCGGAACCATGGTTCTATCCAATGATTGTATGATTGTTGGTCAAGCATTGTGATCATCTCGTCCATGAGATTTTGCTGGAGTGTCATTAGTAGACGGTCGCAATCATCAAAATTCTCCAATACGGCACTTGTTCTGGTCCTATCCGGCAATTCCAATCTGGGATAGTCTTCAGAGCCCGACTCATCGGCTTCATTCGAGTCCACCGTGGATATGCAGCCCTGTAGAACCAGTGCGAGTACTATGAATAGGGTAGCATGCTTGTTCATCGGAGTACGCTAACAAGTTTGAAGATATGAACACCGTGGTATATTGATTTGACATTCGGAATTACTTTCTTTTTTGTAAAACGAACTCACCCCCAGCAAAGGAACCCGTTTAGACAATTGTCAAACATTAGTTTACGGACGTTTTACCAACTCTAGACCCCTCAGGGTGGGTAGGGGGCCTCTAGGTGGCAGTTGACGATAGGGTGGAGTTCACTGATGAGGAGTTGCTCATCTCGGCAAGAACGGTGGTTAGATCTTGCCTAGAGGTCAGAGAACATGAAAATGTCCTTATTGTGACTGACACAGAGACAACGAAAATCGCTAGAGCGATATACGAAGCCTCCTCTGAGGCTACAACCCGAGTTTTGTTGATGATGATGCCGGAGCTAGACGAAAAGGGGATGGAACCCCCCACACCAGTTGCAGACCTCATGAGAAGGCAGGACGTTATTTTCCTGCTCACGACAAAGTCAATGACGCATACAAGGGCAAGGGCGAATGCCTCCAAAGAAGGCGCTAGGATAGCGTCTATACCTGGTGTTTCAGAGGAGTCTTTTGCAATCGGGGGCTTCACAGCAGACCACAATGTCATGGCAACAGAGATTTCCAGTCTGAGTTCTAAACTACGTAGGGTTCGAGAAGTAAGGATATCCACGGGTCTAGGTACGGATCTTCGGTTCCAACCTGGGAGTCGGTGGATTCTAGAGGACACTGGAATATGTACACGTCCCGGGCAAGTGACAAACCTACCCGCTGGGAGGGTTTTCGTGATGCCCAAGGAAGGAACAGCACAAGGCAAAATAGTGCTTGATGGTTCTTGGGAGGGGCATACACTCGGTGACCCTGTCCAACTAACCATCAGAGATGGATTGTTGTCCTCTGCATCAGGAGACAAAATGTCCGCAGATATTGAGTCGTTTTTCGAGCAATCCGCAGAGGCTATGCGTAGTGGAAAAGGTCACTTGGTTCGAACCTTTTCTGAATTCAGTTTTGGAATGAATCCTAGGGCAAAGAAAGGTCTGGGGCTTTTGGAGGACCAATGTTGGCGGGGGGGTGCAATGTTTGCATTTGGGAACAACACTGTACTGGGTGGAACGGCCAGTGTCCACACGAATGTCAGGGGGCTAATGACAAAGCCTACCGTCGAAATTGATGGCAAGCCATTGATGATCGAAGGGAAATACACTCCGAGGTCAATATGATGAGGGCCCTTCTATGGCTCAACGCTGACGGCCCCTCAGATGCATTGATCGCTCAACTACTCGATGGGGCAGACATTGTCGTGGGCGTGGATGGAGGTTCCGACAGAGCGGTGGGTTCTGGATTTGAAATCGACATGATTATCGGAGATATGGACTCAGTGGGGCTACAGGACTCAGCGGCCGCAAGGATACTGTTGGAGGATCAGCAGTCGAGCGACCTGGCAAAAGCGATTGAATACTTGTGCGGCAAGGGGTACAAGGAATTCGATGTGGTTGGTATTGAAGGCGGGCTGGAGTCACACCAATTGGGAATCTGGGGGGCCTTGGCCGAAGTACCGGGTGATGTGGGCATCAGACTCCACTCAGATAGGTCGGAGATCCACAGAATCAGTCCTGAACGTGGTCAGACTCTTGTCGAAGTTCCTATTGGCTCCGTGTTCTCGGTCTTCGCTTTGGAGAACTGCGATTCAGTGACCGTAATTGGGGGGAAATGGGGCCTGAACGATGAGGTTCTCAGGCTATCGACAAAGGGTCTTCACAATATCGCGGAGACATCGCCATTATCATTCTCCAGCGATGGGGTCCTCGTTGCCATCATCAACAGGTGATGGTGGGTTCCTGGAGAGCATGATGGCGATTGGTAATGTCCTCTCGTCGGATTCTAGAAGGATCTTCATGATTACAGCTAATGGAACACCAAGAATCATTCCGGTTAATCCCCATGCCCAATACCAGAATGCTACGAGGAACAAAAGTACGATGGGGGACATGTCCAGCCTCTGCCCAGCGAGTTGTGGTTCTACGAAGCTGCCCCAAAGTTGTTGATTGCCCACCAAAATCGCCACTACTGCGATGAAACCCGTTATCGGCAATTGGATGAAGGCCAGAATTATAGGTGGTACGAATGAAAGGAAAGCCCCCAAATATGGTATGAAATCGAGTATGAAGACCAAGAATGCCCATATGAATGCGCCCGGTATGTCAAATGCGTACAACGCGACCCCTGCAATGACAGCTTGGCCAAACGCGACTGTCGCCTTGGTTTTGATGTAGACATTGATATTTTTCTCAGCCTTGCTAGCTATGTTGTCAAATCGATTAGATTCATCGGGGAAGGCAGCCATCACCCTTCCTGGCAGAGACTCTGCCTCTAGTATGATGAAGGCGAGAAATATCAACACAGTCAGCATGTTTGCAGTGAATGAGGCCAGTGATCCTATGAACTCAGTGACTAGCCTGTTAATCTCCTCTATGGAGATAATGGTCTGGAGTCCCTCAAGGTCGATGCTGTAACCGAAGACCTCTAGACCCTCGAGCCACTCTATCTTGTCATTTAGCTTTGGAGATAAGCTTGGGACCTCTGACGAGAATCCAGAAAGGCTGGAGAAAAGTATCTGGCTTACCAGTATGATCACGCCTAGAAAGGCGACCAAAACTCCGGTGTAAGAAAGCAAGGGATGGCCGAACTTTTCCTCAAGCCATGCTGCTGGGGGCCTTATTGCAAAAAACAGAAACACTGCAACCACCATAGGTTGTATGATGGCAGAAAGCTGTTTAATCGCTAAAACGCTGACAAAAAGTAGGACTGCAAGGTAAGTGGCTGTTCTTAGTCTCAGGCCACTGGTCCCGAGCCGCACGGCATCGCTCATGGTTAATGACGGCAGGCACATTGAAATGAACTGTTCGCCGTCCTACAATACTACCAGTGGTTAAGTGGGGGTGCCTGCTAGGAATGGCATGACACTTACCCCCCTCGATGTGAGTGTGACAGTTGTCATCCCGACACGCAACGAAGAAGAGGCCATTGTCGAGACAATACAGTCCGTTCCCAACAACGGTTGGTGCAAGGAATTGGACTTTCTGATCATTGACGGGAACTCAACGGACAAAACTCGTGAGTTGGCTGAGTCCTCGGGTGCCAAGGTCTACATCGAGCCCAGAAAGGGATATGGAAGGGCTTACAAAACTGGCTTTGCGATGGCTAAGGGGGATGTGATTGTGACGATGGACGCAGATTGTACATATCCGGGAGAAGAGGTTCCAACACTTGTCAGAAGGCTATTGCAAGAGGATCTTGATTGGATTACCTGTGATCGTCTGAAAAAGGCGGAAGACGGCTCAATGCCGGGGCTACATGGATTCGGCAATTGGGTACTATCAACGACTGCTAGGCTACTGTATTTGTATGGAATTCATGACTCTCAAAGTGGAATGTGGATTTTCCGGAAATCCATATTCGAAGATGAGCGAATGAGGCCAAAGCATGACGGGATGCCCCTGTCTCAGGAGTTCAAGATCAGGGCTAGAAGGTACCTAGGGAAGGAAAAGACCGCTGAGGTCAGCGTGCCATACAGGAAGCGCGTTGGAGAGGCTGAAATCAACACTTGGGGAGACGGGCTTTTGAATCTGAGATTCCTGTTCACCCATCGATTGGGGTTGACCAGACAGATCACGGATTGGGGCCCCGAGAACTAGGTGGATCGTAATCTTCCTCTCTGAAAGCTCCCCACGATTCAATCTCAGCAAGGTCTGCCTTCACTTGAGATCGCCTCCTAAGTGCAGCATTCGCCCCAAGGAGAAGTAGGGCGAGTAAACCTATGCTTCCCAGTCGAAGGGCCTGGGCTAATAGCCCAGAGTCACCTTCTCGCTCGTCTACGGGTATAGTCTCGGTGAGCGTCGAACTGACCACGTCCCCATCTCTGGCCCATACATCTACCCTGACCCAGTCTCCTCCTTCTGGTGAGAATGGTAGGCTAACGGACCAGACCCCGTCATCGGCCACCTCGTCCCCGAAGTTGCCATCATCGTTCAATCCGACCAGAATTGGGGCCCCCCCGATTGTTAGGATCGCTGAGACCTCATTTGTAGTCCCGTCCAAGTCAACCATGGAGGTAGAGATGTGAATCTCTTGGACATTGCCGGCTATCAGCACCGACGGAGATATCTGAAGTGAGGAGATCGTCGGAGCACTTGACCCGACCATGATCGAAACAGCGGTCATGTTGGAGAATCCTCTGGAGTCAATGGCCCTCAACCTAATGATGTGTGGACCTGGGGGTAGATCGACTTCGACGACATTACTATTACCGATTACAGTTCCATCAGAAAGCGACCACTCGATCATTGCAAGGTCTCCATCGTGATCGATGGTTCCGAATGAATCCAGGATTATGGTCTGGCCCGGGGGAATGAACGAACCATCAGAGGGGCTAGCAATAGCGGGGACCGGGGATGTTGGAGTGATGAGGATGGTCAGATTCACCGTCCTCACCATTCCAGAAGAGTCAACGGCCATGAATGTCAAATTATGTTCGCCAGAGGGGAGGTTTTGACTGTATACACCTTCGATCCTGATTCCATTGGCTATCGGGTAGGGCATTCTATCAGAGGTTATTGTGACCAAGAATTCGTCGCCATCAGCATCGAACGATTCTCTCAGGTCGAAGTTCACAGGTTTGTCTGATTGGAATATCTGACCTTCAATGGGATCGTCTATGACAAGAATGGGGGCGGAGGGATTGATGGTGACGTTAATTGTGGACTCGGATGCTTGTCCTATGCCGTCATCCACTGTTAGTCTCACAATGTGGGTGCCCGGTGGAAGCCTGCTCTGGAAAATCCATTCTGTTGAGAGGATTTCAGAAGAGCCGTCCAATTTCCAGGTAACCGTGACAAGTTCATTGAAGCCACTCCCTTGCGAACACAGGAAGCCCAACCCGCCGCCCGGGAAAGATGAGCAGGGCATGTCTCTATCTCCAGACCCTAGGGCGCTGAAGGCTATTATTTCGGAGGAGTCTGTGACAAGTCCCTCCTCGGGAGATGCGATGATTGACCTAGAGTTGGAGTTAGTTACCACAACATCTAGGTCCATAGAAGTTGATTGGCCTATATTCTCCGGGTTATCGTCCCACGCTTCGAGGGTTATCGTATGGTCGCCCTTTGCCAACCGGCCCTCCCAACCAAATCTTCCATTCTCTGCATCCCCTGTCCAAATCAGACCCTGTATGTCCGAGAATATTGAGAAGTATAATTCGTCTCCCTCCGGATCCTCGGTTCCAAGGAAGCTGATGAGCATCATGTCGTCTGAGGAAGGCCCCGACCGAATGATTTCGTAATTAATCACTGGAAGTTGATTGTAGTGATCAATCGTGAATGCCCAGGATACTGGTTGGTTCGTGCCATCACTCACCTCTATGGTGACGGTAAAGGTATCTTCCTGAGGTACAAAGGCGACTTGATGTGGTCTATTGCAAGGAGGTTCGAGAGATATGTTGTCGCCATAGCTAGTTAGGACCCAGCACTCAAGTGTATCATTCTCAGGGTCCAATGTACCTGATAGGTCTATTGTCGCGTTAGCAGTCATACCAAGACTCATGACACCAAATGGCGATATTTCTGGACGGGTGGCGACTGACATCAAAGGGGGTAGATTCAGGAGTGTCACGACTCGCTCCATAGTGCTGCATCTCCCGGTGGAGTCGCACACTGTCAACTCGATCGTATGTTCCCCATCACTCAGAAAAAGTGATGCATTCAAGGGGTCGTTTGCGATGAAAAACGCCGTTCCTCCTGATGGGCTTGAAAGCGTCCCGTCGATGGAGCTGACCCAACTGAATGAGAGTGAGTCGTAATCCATGTCCCACGAATCAGCCGCATTGAAGACGACTCTCTCCGAACTCCCATAGACTGAGTTTGGCAGGGGTGTTTCCCAAACGATAAATGGTGCTTGATTAGGTAGATCTATCGAGCAAATTATGTCCAGGTCATCATTGAGTTGAGCTTGGCCCATGGAAACCTCATACCCTATGTAGGAACAGTTGGCTAGTACATTCGTAGTCTGTGACCAGCCATCAGAAGGTGTCCAGACCTTTCCTGTGAATGGCCCTAGTCTGGAGGTCCCTGAATAAGGAAGAACACTAGTTGAATTTTCTTGAAGTCTGTCGAAACTGAGGTCCACAGTGGCAAAAGGTATGCCAAATCCATTTTGGTTGGTCACTTCCACGTCAATGAACCATGAGATCATCAATTTATCATCAGGGTCATCTGAGAGGGGTGACGATAGGTTAGTTGATGAAACCCAATTTACGTTACTACCCGATGAGAGTGAGAGTGTTGATCCAATAGCAATGGAGGCGTCAACCATCGTTGTGTTTGAGGAAGTAAATTCAATAGGATTTCCATCTTGGCATCCAAAGGATACGTTAGTCCCACGTAAATCGGGAAAGTTGGAAAATACAGTGCAATTTGATGATAAATTCAGATTGCTGTCCTGAATGCTTGATGGAACGAGCCCATATGCCGACCACTCAAATGAGGTCCCTGAGAAATCGATGTCGCGTAGATGGCCGTCGATTGACTGTAGCGAGACCTCTGAGGCAGTGTGATTCGACCTTATCTCTGCTCCCAAAATTTCAACATAACCGGGCCTCTGTAGGCCAGTTCCGTCAGCAAGTATGGCTTTACCCGAAGAAGGGTCGAATACACTGATGTTCTTGAGTTGAAGATCAATTGAGTCAATTATGGAGAACCCAGACCTATCATCCGTTGACCGACATTCCAGACATGTTACGTCCTTGCCAGAGCTCACCACGTCGTTCGACCTTAGGAACAAGAAACCTGCTCCAGATTGGTCAGAGGGAGCCCCTTGCCCGTTGAGACTTGTATTTGCATGTTCAATCCTCACGTTCGAGGAATCGATGACCTGAATGCCAACAAGTTGATTCATGACTGATTTGACTCCAATTACCTCCGGGTGGAACTCTCGGATGTCTATTCCCGCACCACCAGAATTTTCGGCCATCCAATTGGTCCCAGTAGCGCCGCCCTTCCACAACAGAATTCCTGATCCTATGGAGTCACTCACGCTTATGTCATGCAGTTTGACGGGCCAATTTGCACTCCTGAGGTAAATTCCAGAGGCATCCGCGAGGTCACTCGAGATGCTTCGCGAGCCATCACTGCGAGATGTCACATTCTGGAATTTCGAAGAGCCGTCAATCATGTACGCCTTCAATCCGGGAGCATGGTTCCCCTCCAGGTCCAGACCATTGATCACGGCACCGCTTGTGTTGAGTTCCAATCCCGCCAATCCGAGTCCTGATGTCTGTGCAAGAGGCCCGCCGGTACCGGAAACAGTGGTATTGCGGATGATAGCATTTACACTGAGTTCGTTCCACTTGGATCGATTGTATTGTTCGACCATGATTCCCCGGTACTTCGAATTAGAAATGATGATATTTTCGAGTGTTGGCCTAGTTGTGAATCCCTCTGAAATGTGTCGAACATAAACTCCATTGTCCGAGTAATTCAATCTCGAGTTCTTGATCAAAATCACAGAGTCCTCTACCCAAATACCGGTAGATACAGCGATGGTGGCACCTGATATGTTTGTTATTGACATGTTTGAGAGTAGGCCACCAGACCCACCCCAGACATTGACTGCTCTCGTTATCAGCCCACTAGCGGATAGGCCGTCAAGAATCGGTGAGCTCCCGCTTCCCACAGAAAGTCCAATTCCGTATCTCCATGTGTTTGAAATTCCATGGACGTCTTGGCCACCTCCTTCGATAGTCAGATTGTAGATCGAAGGGTTGGAGCCGGAAAACAAATCCATACCGACAAAGTCAGGATTGAAAATGGTAATGTTCTGAAGGGTAGGGTCTGAATTCCACACTGAAATTCCATAGGAGTTATCTTGAATTTCCAAGTTTGTAACGTAAGATCCCAACCCCCTGCTGTCCTCCAAGAATCTGATGCCATTGTGTTTGCCATCTATTGAGTTGAGGATGACTGGGTCATCTAAATGGCCGAGTATCGTGAGCCTTCCTTTGACATCCACAGACTTTCCGTCGCCCAATCTGATTTCTGTTCCCGGACTCACCTGTACTACCTCATTGCTTTCGATGGTTACCCCGTCAGGGAAACTGACTACACCTGACCAAACCGATGTCGACGCTTGCGGGGACCCCAACGGGGTTAGAATAGACAGCACCAAGAGCGTCACAATGAGAGATATAATTCTCCCAGACTCATACCTATTCTGTACTGCCACGGTTTCAAAACTCGGGGTTCATGTTGTATGCTTTACCGTTGGATGTTTCAATGGAATATCAACGGGAGGCATCATAAGGATGGCATCTGCCGCGGGCCTTGGGGAATTGGTATGGAATCCGCCTTCGTCTTGATTAAGGCACTGCCGATGAAAGAAAAAGACGTCTATGCAAGCCTCCTACGTATGGATGCGGTTGTCGAGACCCACTCGGTTTACGGCGAGTATGATCTTGTAGCAAGGCTCGATTTCAATGACTCTAAGGAAATGACGAGGTTCTTGATTGAACAGATGCGCACCATTCCAGGTGTTGTGAAGACTGAAACGCTGATTTCTGCAGAGGTGTAATTATGGCAGTCGGATTTGTTCTAATCACTACCGAACCAGGTGAAGAGGTAAATGTTAGGAATAGCCTCGATTCCGTCGAGGGGGTTGTAGGGAGATGGGTTGTTTTTGGAAGTCATGACCTCCTCGTCAAGGTCGAGGGCCTCAACGAGTCAGAGATCACGAGAATCGTAATTGGAGAAATCCGATCATTGACGGGCATAACCAACACAAGGACTCTCATAGGCGCTGAGATCTGACTTCATGATAGATCCTCTCAATCAACTTAATGCATGCATTGCTGCAACCAATGAGTCTGAGTCGCGCTGCAGCCTCTGACCAATATTGCAATCTCTGGTCCCGATCATACAACCCCCTCCAGTACCAAGAAAATGCTTCAATTCGCGCATGTTCTCTCCTAATGGGTGGGTTGTCCTCGAGAAAAATTGCCTTGTGGGAATCGATGGCCCATGTGGGTGCTGATTCTCCTGCAGCAGCAAAAATCCAATGGATGATTCTCAATTTTTCATGTTTCCCCTCAATTTCACTTAATTTTTCCTTGAGGTCTTCCGAATTTATATCAGTTAAGGTCTTCAATTTCAATCGAAGGTCTATCTCCTCAAGTCTCCTGTGCCCCTCACCAATCAGTTCCACTATCCCTGACCTTAGAGCGGCTGCTTTGACCGCGTCCCCCAAATTGGATGCAACAAGGTACCTTAGTATCAAATCAGAGGCAAGTAGTGATGCGTCCAGTTGAGCAGGTTGAACCTCGATTCTATCTAACCTCTGAACGATCCTGTCCCCCAAATCCCTACTCATTGGCCCTGGTAGACGATCATCATGTAGTCTAATCGCACCACGAATTAGAAGTTGCGACTTCTCTGGTTCATCCAATTTACTCAATAGTTCCTCCTCTGCCGCGCGGAATCTTGATTCCTTACCTAGCAGTCGGAAACTCTCCATTTCGATCTTCAAACGATCAGCTTGTTCTGTGAGTTCCTCAGAAATCCTCAATGCCGTTTTTGCTTCACCGAGGGCGATTGCTGCTCGGGCAGATAATATCCTGAGGTCTCCCCTTTCCTCCTTATCCAGCGCATCACTTAGCAACGTTGATGCTACGATTGGGCCTAGGTTATCGAAGACGTCCTCTGCTAGCCTTTTGGACACACTCTGGCCAGAGAGAATTCTATGGTGCATTTCATGACCCCTTGCCTCAAATCCCTCGATCTTAGACCACCTGGTGACCAATCGTTCGTGTATCGATTTGACTTTGTCCTCATCCAACGAAGCATGTTTCACATGCTTGATGAGGTGTTGGGATTCGAAGCGGGAGCCGCTCCACTTCAAGATTGTTGCATCGTCTAAATTATTTATTGAAAGATCTGTCAGGGAGTCGCCCCTGGAAATTGGAAAGGGCTCTAGAATAAGATTCTCGAGTTCTTGGGCGGTATTAGAATCTAATCTGTCCAGAACAGTCGATGATATGAAATCCGCAACGGGAGTTCCAGGTGTGGGTACCTCGTCACCATCCCTCCACATTTGAATCGCTAGAGGATGACCGTCCAATGCGATGGCGACCTGCGTTGCCTGTTCTTCTGTCAGATGGTCTGCGATACGAGCTGCGACCTCGATTTCTAGCCCTTCCAATGTGATCTTCAATGCCCCTTCCATGGAGGAAAAGGCGCTAGGACTTCTCGTTACAACCAGTATTTTGGCATGGCGAGCATTTTCGATCAACCTTCTGATGTTATTGGCATGCCTCGCGTGAATTTCCTGTGCTTCATCGAGAACGTAAATCATATTCGGGTCTAACCCATCTTCCAACTCATCAAAATTTTCTGACACAGGAATACCGGTCCATGAGTCAATGAGAGAAGACGTGCTAGTCATCCGGCTTCCCGTGTGCCAACCAACCTCCTTTTTCTCTTGTTCGAGTTTCGAACAAACTGCCTTTGCGACGGAAGACTTTCCTATTCCCGGAAGGCCTGTGAGAACGACAATCCCGGGGCTTTCCAATGCGTGACAAAGGACCTCTACTTCTTCATCCCTCCCCAAGAGTTGATTCAATTTTGTAGTTTGCTTTTCGATTAAACCAAGATTACTTACCACTTCAAGCCCTTTTTTTGTAATCAACAGAACCGTCTTTTTCCTCGGTGCGCCGATTACGTTGCTCTTGATGGAATCAAGTAAACCCTTGGACTCCAAACTGGAAATTGGGTTGTGGAGGGCTGATCTCACGACTCCAAGCCTCTCCGCGATGCCTGGCATGGAGAGCTCCTCTGGGAAATCCCTACGCAAGTTCCTGTCTACTTCGATGCCGGCTAGCGCGGTTAACAACCTCTCTTCGGGCCCTGTTAGCACGGCTGTGGGGTAAGCCATCAGTTCATTGCCCTTGGCCTTCGAGGTCCGGTAAGGATGACAGTCGACCCGAGTAGTCTGGATCTCCCTCAATCATCGGGGGTCTACATTTTCAAGACAGAGGAGGGGGAGGTTCTGTACGTCGGGAAGGCCACAAATATCCGTCAGCGAGTTAGATCCTATTTCTCTCCAAATCCTGATCGAGCAATGATCCCTACCCTCGTTTCTAGATCCGATGATGTCGATTTCATCATCACTAGCGGCCCCAGAGAGGCATTGGTCCTTGAAAAGCAGCTAATAAGAAAGCACAAGCCGAGGTATAATTCTGCCTTCAAAGACGACAAGTCATACCCTTACATTGCTATAACAGGGCATGAAAAGCCCAGAATTTTGTACACAAGGAGGCCTCCACCTGGCTCGAAGGTCTGGGGTCCATTCCCAGACGCCGGCGCTGCGAAAGGGGTCATCAAACTACTCAGAAGGCAATTTGGGATACGGGATAACAAAGGGGCCTTGCCGTTTGGATACAACGAACATGATGAGATTCATGACTACGATAACAGAATTAGAATGGCGATAGGTGTGCTTGATGGGGATGCCCGACTCGTCGTAGAGGACTTACAGGAGCGCATGGACCTAGCAGCAGATAGCCTTCAATATGAATTGGCAGCTCAATACAGGGATAAGATCGGGATCGTTCAGAAGACAATTTCCAATCAGGTGATCAAAAGCAGGTTTTACACAGAAGTACATGCAGTCGGCTTCGCCTCCAGACAGGATTTTGGCCAGGCGGCAATAATCCAAGCCGAGGATGGCGTTATTCAAGGGCAAGTAAACTATCCGATGATACATCGAGGGAGCATTTCTGAATCTATATCCCTATTGTTATCAGAACACTATTCTAATCAAAAACCACCTCGAATCCTGTTGGTCCCGACTGGCCTAGAGGAAGGCGTAATGCAATGGTTGTCCGACAAGCGGGGCTCAAAGGTGGAGATACGGGTCCCAAAAAGGGGGAAATTATCCAAGTTGAGGGCCCTGGCGGACAGGAATGCAGAAATTCAATTGGAGAGGTCGCTTAGCAGATCTTCAGGGAATATTGAATATCGAGCTGCCTCTGATTCTGCTGAACTGCTTGGCCTAGACAAGCTGGAGTATGTCGTTTGTTTTGACATGGCTCAACTTCTCGGTGGCGATAGGGTCGGTGCTTCTGTTGTGTTCAGAAACGGTAAGCCTGAGAAATCCGAGTATCGGACTTATCGCGTGAAAGGTGGCTCTATGGATGATTTGGGAATGATGAGCGAGGTGGTCCAGAGATGGGTATTGAGGCTCGAACACTACCCAGACCTGGTTATCCTCGATGGAGGGAAGACTCACCTAACAACCATAGTGGGCATGCTCGAAGATTTGGGTTATGGAGACAAGTTCCCCGTAATTGCATTGGCTAAGAAAGAAGAGACGGTGTATACAACCGACGGTCGAGAGTTGCTGATGGACAGACGTGGAAGAATGATAATACATGCTCGAGATGAAGCCCACAGATTCGTCAATAGTTACCATCGAAAACGACGATCGAAGGGTACTTTGAAAAACCCATTGGAGAATGTGGATGGACTTGGAGCGAAGAAAATCCAGACTCTCTTGAGATACTTTGGCGGGATGCAGCAAATAAGACATGCAAGTCAAGATGAGTTATCGGCTATCCCCGGGATAGGTCCCGAACTTGCCAGAAGGATTGTCGAGTCATTCAGGAGGAGTTAGGGTCAATTCAATGACTCGACCCACTCCATTGTTGCATCCTCCAATTTATTCGCATTGACCCTGCGATTAATGATCCCCTTCCTCCATTTTCTCCAGACCATCAATCCGATCAGAGATAAGATCCCGAGGATGTAGGGGCTTGCCTCACGGAATATGATCTGCCATCCGATCTCGACAGAGAGCGTTATTGTGTCCGACCCTACCTGACATGGATCCTGATCATCAACCCCGACACAGTCGTAGACTGGGGTGAGGTAGATCAGAGTCTGATGACCACCATCCTCGATAACCCGGCCCCGTGAGAGCTCGCTCTCGAATTCTAGAATGTTAATCCCCTCAGGGAACTTGATTTCCTCGATTAAAACAGGGCGGAGCTCACCAAACTCGGTATCCTCATCTATCGGTGTAATGCCCATACTGATGGAAAATGGGCCGATTCCCGATCTTCCAACCTCGGGGCTCATGCTGATTGCAGCCGACCTTAGTGCTGCCCGAAACAGATTCTGTTCGCTCACCCTCATAGAAAGAGAGTCTTCTATCAGAGAGACCCTCATTTGGGCATTTGTGACTGACACGCCTACCTGAAAAGGATCCAAGTCGGAAAGATAAGGCGATTGTATAGGGTTGGAAGGTTCAATATCCACCTTGACGGGTGTTCCTGCTAAGTCAAATTTTGGCTTGTATTCACCTATCTCCACTATCTGAACATAGTCATGTTGCATATTGCTGAATTCTATCATTTGCAGCTTTATTCTGTCTGTCATTTCATCCGCGAGTTCCTCCATACCCTCATTGGATATATCCAGATCGAGGGGGTGGTTATCATCTGGGAATGGCGAATCTATCCTACCCAATCCAGTTCCATCAAGGATACCACCCTCGATCTTGTCCCCCATGCTAATGACGTGTCGGATCAGATCCGAGGGTATCGGGGAGGTATCCAATCCATCAATTCCGAGGTCTGAGTCTACCCTGTAAATATCGATTGTGAAGTCGAGTTTGAAGTCCATGATGACAGATGACGATAACTCCTTGAATGCTATTTTCTCGATTTCCAGGGCAAGTGTAGATGATATGCAAGTTGAATGGTATGATTTGCAGAGGAGGTCCCAGCTGTCATCGTTGCAGTCCGTAGATTCCATGCATATCGGGTGTTCCCAGTCAAATGGTCTGGTCCCGATAAGGCTCAACTCTTGGTCTACGCCATCCTCTTCAAAGCCTAATTCCAAGACACCTGGTTCCCCCGTCCCCGAGGCTATCCAACTGGGCAGCTCAATCTTGACTCCCAACTCCGAATCCGGTATTGTTTCTGTGAGGCCCTCCTCCAACCAAGACAGGTCATGAGAGATGTCTATGGATGTGACCGACATAATTCTTGCAAGGTCTTCATCGGTAAACGTGCTCAGGTCTATTTCGGGGATGTCTAAATCACTGTTTTCAACTAGGCGCTGGAATGTGTCTGAAAGTTCCACAGGGGTTGGGTTGCTTATTGCTGAGATGAGAATAGGGTAGGTGTTATTCATCGCAATAGGGCCTGATAAGCAGTAACGATTTGCTGCTTCCTCCTCACAACCCGTATTTTCAGTGTGGAGGAATTGCAACCCCCCCGTTTCAGTTGAAGGTGTAAAGAATGGATTTCCTAACTCGATCTGATTGCCCAAAATGTCGCTCAATGACTCAGAAATCTTCTCCATAGGCAAACCATCCAGGAGTCTCTCAAGGCCTATATCTGTCTCTTCATCCAAGAGTCTGAACCCATCCGCGGTTATCCATGGCATCTCTACCCCGTCTTGGTCCAGATCCACAGACCATGCCTCAAGTGTCGACGCATCCAGATGATAGAGTGAAATGTCCAAACCGAATCTGGCTCTGTTGGTGTCTTTGGCATCTACGATGAGCTCGATCGATACCCCTGGCAGTTCTGTTGAGGTTAGGTCTACTGTCTCAGTATCGTCCTGCAGGTGTTGGATACTAGTATCCAAACTGAGGGAGGATGGGCCTGAGGTATCGATGTGATTGGTCCTATCCATGTTCACAACCGCGAACCTCTGAGTAAGTCCCTCCAAGGTTGATCTGGTGGCGAGCGAGGTTCCTTGTCGAGAAATGAAACTCTCCGAATACTCAGGAGGAATCAGGCTCATCTCCATCGACTGGCCTGCTTCGACAACCAGATCGAACACCAAGTCAACCTTTGCCCCCATCACGAGCAACCCAATCAGAGTCCTGTCCAAGTCCCCGCGCGTATCATCCATCCCAATCGAAGAGGCGTTAATTGTCACGGATAATGCCGACCTGATGCAAATTGGGGGATGGAACGGGTTGTTCTCCCTTTCCAGAACCTCGTCCGCAGAATCGCTCGATGCGTCAGCAGTGCAGGTTATGTCCTCATCCAGGGTTCTGGGGACGTCGCTGACAGTGTTGGTCACGGGGAGTCCTATTGATTGGAAGTTTTCACCTAAGACGTTCATCACCATCTCATCTACCTGTGAAAACATCCTTTCACTTACAGTCTCACCATTGCCCGTTTGTTCATCGAAGAAGTTCCTGATGTGATCGGCGGGTATTCCATCTTGTTCGGTCGAATCTCCCCCAAGATCAATTTGTTGCAGCCCAAGCTGGTCTCTTGCTAGCTCATGCAACGCAATAAAGACCTCTATGCTAATCTGTTCCGCACTTTCCATCTGGAGTATGACCGAGATCTTGGACCAGTGATCGCCTGAGGTTTGGTCCAACGAAGAGTCGTAATCATCACAGATTCCACCCGGCGTAGAATTTGTGTCGCACACCGAATTCTCAACTTCAGGAGATCCGGGAGGGGGCTCTGCACTAACTGCCGAGAAGAAGATCATCAAAACGATGAAAATCGGAATTAGTTTTCCGCTCACGACCCCACTAGGTCGGGTGACCGTCTTTATCATCACGCCTTTACGGATCACCATGCGGAGACCCAGCCCGAAGGAATCTCTGGACCATAGATTGAGATCTCTGGCCGCAGATATCGATTCACTGAGGTCCAGAAAGATGCCTCACGATGTCCCCTCAAAGTGGGAAAAATTCGATGATGTCGCCATTATCCCAAACAAGTCCTTCAGAGACGAATTCTGGGAGGAGATTCCCAGCGATGTGCTATGGAGAGAGGTAGCGATCGCAATTGGTGTTCAGCGACTATACCGTAAGGGGGAGGTTGATGGTCCAAAGAGGAAGCCAGAAATCGAGTTGCTGACTGGTTCCTCGAGAGGATCCTGGGTAATTCGCAAGGAGAACGGCATTCGATACGGATACGACATAACCAACTGCATGTGGAGTGCAGGTAACGTGAATGAGAGGAGAAGGATGGGGGAAGTCGCCAAGCCAGGGGAGACTGTTCTCGATTTATTCGCCGGAATAGGGTATTACACCCTGCCAATACTGAAATCATCCAGTAGCATCAATCTGATCGCTTGTGAGTGGAATCAGGCCTCGATTGAATCCCTGCATTGGAACTTGTCTGAGAATGGTCTCGAACATCAATGTACTGTGATAGAGGGTGACTGCACGGAGACCGTTCCAAAGTTATCATTACAAGTTGACAGGGCTGTGCTTGGACTTCTACCTGATTCCACATTTGCCATACCCACTGCCATTGGGGCCTTTGGTCCCGAGGGGGGTGTGCTGCACCTACACGCACTTTCCAATTCGAAAGAATATGATTCTCAGTCTGAAGAAATAAAGAGAAAGATCCTAGATTCTTCTGGAGAATTTACAATTGGAAGTTTGGATGTGGTGCGAGTAAAGAGTTATGCTCCTAAGTGGGATCACGTAGTCTATGACATTGTCTTGGATGGGCGAGAGGCCTCTATGACACAGGGGGATTGACCTTGATGTCCGATTGGCTAATTGATGCTTCAAGAGAGTACAACCTGCAATCCCTCGAACAGAGGGACTCCTATGCAGGCGTTGTTTTCATTCCCGTAGAAACCCTCTCACAAGTTCTCGATTGGTCGTTCCAATCCCTCCCGGATGAGATTCTTGTAGGCTTGGACATCGATACATCGAAGGCCTTTGACAGAGAATTGATATCCAAATACACTGGATCGATGTTTGAACCATCTCTCTTCGCTGGCCAAGGCATGTTTGTCGGTGAGCCACATCTAGTCAATCGTGGTGACTCATACGAAGTACATCATGTTCCAGAGGAATGGGTAGATGGCCTCTTCTCCGAGGACCGTGGACCGAGAGGAGGGCGGTTCACCCATTGGCTACATACTCACCCCAACGCACCAGCCATCCCAAGCGAAGCCGATGCTGAAGCAGCGCAATACACGGACGGGGTCGACATGATCCTTGGGGTCTGGTTCTCCCCCGAGGGTTCTGCACCATGGTACGAGGATGCTGAAGGGACAAGGAGACCCCTGACTGATATACCGACCTTCTCGGAGAAGCGAGTTCTCGGCGTCGCCAGCACAGGACACCTGATTCACGGAGTTGAGCTGATCGCCTTCCACAAACGAGGTTTCGGGGTCAACGTTGTAATTTGCCATAACGATGGAATTCCAATTGAATAGATTGGCTTATCTCAGTGTGTTTTCAATCTCCTCACTGGAGGAGGGTCTGTCCAACCATGCCAGAAAGGCGTAGAAAAACAATGAGGTTGCAACCGCGGCGATTAGGGAACTTTCCATGTGGAAGCGAAGAGTGAAAAATGCCATAACTTGTTGGTAAATATCAAATATTAATTACATAGGAATTTGCCAAAAAAGCATGGAAAAGGTCACTTCTCGAAGACTTTCTCCCTGTAGTATTCCAGTTCTGAAATTGATCCCCGTATATCCTCGAGAGCCTTGTGGTTCGTAGGCTTCAGGTGCCTTGGAAGGTCAGGGTACCATCTCCTAACCATCTCCTTGAATGAGGAAACGTCGACGATACGATATGACAGAAATTCGTCGAGTCTCGGCATTTCCCTCCTTATGAACCGACGATCATGATGAACTGATGACCCGGCCAGAGGCAGGTTCGGTGGACAATGCTCCTTCAAGAAATTCAAGGTCCCTTCCTCAGCCTCTACGACGCTTACCCCTTCATTACGCACCCTGTCAACCAACCCCGAGGCAGTATGCGTCCTCGTATTCCATTCGTCCATGTTATCAAGCTTGGAGACGTCGTTTGGGGTTATTGCGAAAACTGGGCCCTCTGCAACGATTGACAGGTCAGCCTCCGTCACGATTGTAGCTATCTCAATGATGCAATCCCCTTCATCAGGATGTAATCCAGTCATCTCTAGATCGATCCACACAAGGCGCCTTTCTCTCATAATCACCCTGTGATGAAGGAGTCACATAGCCATTGGCTTTTGGCAACCAATCATAACCTAGGTCTACTGGGTCGCGTTGTGTCTAACGTCGGCTATATCGAAATCCTGCGAAACAATTCTCCATTCAGGAGGCTTTTCGCTGCTAACATGATCTCATTCATCGGTGACTGGTTCACAATCATATCCATGTTCCTGATCGCCGGCAAGGTCAGTGATGACTCCCCGTTGGCGATAGCAGGGGTGCTCGCAGTCAGAAGCCTGACTCACGCCCCACTCGAGCCCTTGACTGGCATGTTGGCAGACAGGTACTCGAGAAAGGGGTTGATGGTATTGGCAAATGGAGGGTCATTTGTGATCCTTGTCGGATTTCTCACGTTTGACCTACTCGGTAGCCTGTGGTCGGTCTATGCCCTCACATCCGCGCTGGTCCTTGCGAGGGTCCTCTTTGATCCGGCTGAATACGCCTATCTCCCAAACATATGCAACGAGGACGAGCTGTTGACTGCAAACGCGATGGGGAGTGCTGGATGGTCGGTCTCTCTGGGAATTGGAGCCGGTTTAGGTGGTTTGACAATCTCTGAGCTAGGTGTCTACGAGGCCCTTTGGATTGACACGCTGACCTTCCTAGTTTCAGCACTGATATTCGCGAGCCTACCACCAGGGGGACCTGAGAAGGACAAAAGCCGAGGAGGTGCCATCAAAATGGCCCTTCGCGAGATTGGGGACGGCTGGATTCACATCAAGGACAATGCGCCAATTAGAAGGGTCGTCTTTGCAAAAGCGATGTGGGCTGCTGGGGGAGGTGCCCAAGTGTTCTTGTTGATTCTGATAGGGATGGAAGCAGGATTCGGGTCTGTGGCTGCGGGATCGATTGGCATCCTGTACATGGCTCGTGGTTTCGGATCCGGGACTGGACCAGTCATCGGCAGACGCCTCATGCGTTCGGACAGGCTCAAGCCCTCGCTGTTGGGATGGTCGATATTCTTCGCAGGGGTCTTCTACCTCGCGATATCGGCTGTAGATTGGAGTTGGGTGATCCTCCTCCTGGTATTCATCTCCCATGGCAGCAGCGGCATCAACTGGGTCATGAGCACTACCCTGCTACAGGAGCGGACC
>DAGH01000003.1:0-640 GCA_002495675.1 Euryarchaeota archaeon UBA182
CCTTCCATGATCTGGACATCTACGGCACAGGCGACCTATACGACCTCACGGTCACAGTCCACTTCGACGAGGATGCCAAATACAACGAAGATGGGGACTTGGTAGCGCTAATGGAGGAGCGAGTCAACTTCAACGTCGCATACGAGTTCGACAGGGAGCTCGCAGACGGCGATACCGGAATAGTATTCGCTGAAATGGAGTCGACCTCAGTCGGTCCATTCGGAGAAAGCGCGGGAGGTAGCCCGGTATCGTCGAGTCACACGGAGAGGACGTACTTCCAGAGCCACATGGCAGAGTATGGCACAGGTCCGATAGGGGCCGAAGAGGGGATCAACTCCATCGAGATAACGATAACGGACAGGGACGATCCAAACAACAACCCTCTTGTCCTCGATGAAGGCGTGGTGGAGTTTGATTTCAACATCATCTGGGTTGAAGACGACGACCACGACGACCACTCGGCTGAGGAGGGAGATCACGATGATCATTCAGACGAAGAAGAGCACCATGAAAAGGGAGCACTAGTCATCCACATCGAGGAAGAAGGGGACTATGGATTCGCCCTTCCCAGCGACATCGAGATGTTCATCCTAATGGGAGAGGGTGGTCACGGCGACCACGATGACCACGGCGACCACGA
>DAGH01000003.1:989-14075 GCA_002495675.1 Euryarchaeota archaeon UBA182
ACGATGACCACGATGACCACGATGGCGACGAACACGACGATGACATGGTGTGTTATGATATGAGCACGCACACCGTTGACAATTCCATAACCGCAGAAGAGGACTGTGAAGCCGCAGGACTCATGTGGACTGCTGCTAACAGCGGCCCCGGCGGCGATGACGACCACGACGGGGATCATGATGAGGATGGTCATGGCGAGATAGATGCAGGAGAGGATGAGGAAGCATTCGAATACGATCCGCACAGTTGGCTCGACCCATTGTCGTTCAATGAACAACTGAATCTGGTAAAAGAGAAAATGACCTTGACATTCCCAGAAGGAGCTGAGATCTTTGCATCCAACGCTGCAGCCTACTCTGTGGATCTAATTCAATTGCACTCTAACTTCCAAGATGCGTTCGGTGACCAAGGTTCTTGTGAGGCCGCTGGTCTGGACGCTTCCATAGTAGCTAATCATAATGCGTATTCCTACCTTTCTGTGCGATACGGGGTGGATATCATGACGGTTCACGGCTTAGATCCGGAAGGTGAGCCTTCACCTGGCGAGGTTGCTGAGGTCGTTGACCACATAAAAGAAGAGGGAATCACAGTTCTCTATGTCGAAGAATACACTGATCAAACTGCAGTACAGAGCATTGTGGAAGAAACGGGAGTCCAGATCAAGATCCTCTACACCATGGAAATGAGGCCAAGTGACAGCGATGATGACTATATCTCAATGATGAGCAAGAATGTCCAGAACATGGTGGAAGGCATTGGCTGTTGACTGTGGGGATATTTTTACGAAGTGGAAGGAGATGATGTAGAATGCACACTGTTGACATCCTGCCTATCGCATTCTCGGCGATTGTTTTTGGCGTACTTGTTTTGAACCTAGGCTATAGCTACCTTAGAGCCAAGTTCCAGAATTAGGCTCTACTGAACCCGCCCAATACTTCTTGACGTGGAGGGACATGGTACTCTTGGTGATGGCATGGCTGGATTGGTACTTGACGTCTGTGATTTGTCTGTCATTCGATCTGGAAAGGTAGTGATCAAGGATGTATGTCTGACGGTGGACGAAGGAGAGTTCCTAGGAATAGTAGGTCCAAATGGTTCCGGGAAATCCACATTCCTGTTGGCCGTTCTCGGGCTGCTTAAGTCCAATTCTGGGACGGTCAGAATCTACGGCCATCCACCCTTGTCAAGGGAGTTACATCGAAAGATCGGATGGGTCTCTCAGGCCGCGTCGTACTTGCCTAGGAATCTTAGGTTGACTGTTAGGGAGCTTGTTAGATTAGGAACTCTTCACTCTGGAAATCTATATGATTTTGACAGTCAGGATAGACGGAATAGAACGACTCAGGCAATACGGATGACTGGTTTAGAGAATGTTCAAAACACGGAGATTGCAAGGCTCTCGGGAGGTCAGAGGCAAAGAGCGGTGATCGCGAGAGCTCTCGCCACAGAAGCTGATCTCATATTATTGGACGAACCTCTCGTCGGGATAGACCGAGAATCAAGAAATTCTTTGCTTAAGCTACTCGACAATCTATGCCACGAGAAAGGAAAAACAATCATCATGGTATCACATGATCTTACCGCGATCAGCCAAACTGCCCACAGAATTGTATTTTTGGAGGAAACAATAAGATTCGACGGTCCTACAAGCAAGCTCCCGGATCTTGGAAAGCTCGCCAGTCTGAGGGGAATCGAACATGTACACCAAGATTGAATTAATTTAGGAGGGGGATGAAAGGTGCAATTTTTCGATTTCGATGGAATCGGGGTGGTGATGTTAGACTTGATTTCGCCTTACTTGATTATATTAGGAAAATACGCACCTGGAGAGGTTTTTCCGTTCTTCTTTACGATGAAAATGTTCCAGAGAGCCCTGTTGGCATCAGTAATTGTCACGGTGGTCTCAGGCTTTTTGGGTTCCTTCCTTCTGATCCGAAATTTATCACTGATCGGGGATGGCTTGGCTCACGTTTCGTTCGGCGGAATAGCCGTTGGAATAGTTCTCGGTGCCACTGCCCCTATGTACTACGCCCTATTTTTCAGCATGATCGCATCCATTATGATTTACGAGTTACAATCAAGAGAAATACTGACTGGTGACGCATCTATAGCGATATTCTTGACTGGCATGCTCGCTTTTGGCCTCGTTTTATTGAGGGTTTCAGGGGGTGGGATAACGACAGATATTGAGGGATACCTATTCGGAAACCTGCTTCTAATCGACAGCAGTGATCTGAATTTTATTACAACAGTATGCATAGTTTCGCTATTTGCGTTAGGAGTAATATCACAACCCCTACTCGCAATAAGCGTCGATCCCCTTGCCGCCTTGGTTCAAGGTATTCCAGTTAGGACCGTAGGACTGTTGTTCAGTGTCGTAACAGCATCAGTTGTAGTCATGATGGTTCAGGTTGTGGGCACACTTCTCGTAACGGCTCTGTTAGTCACACCAGCAGCGACAGCACAGTTAGTCGGCAGAAGCTTCAGATCTTGCTTGTTGTGGACACAGTTCTTTGGATTAACATCAGTGTTGATCGGCTTGTACATCTCAGCTGAGATGAATACTGGCAGTGGTTCAATGATAGCCCTAGTCACCGCATGTGTTTTTGCTATAGTTGCCACATCGAAGCCTTTTCTTCACAGTTTTTTTTCCGAGGGTACTCAAGCTTAACCAATCCTAGTTGCTTCTTTCAGGTAGAAATGGAATAATCGATGATGCGAATGCCTCGATGTTCCTCGTCTGGATCCAGACCTTGCCAGATCCCTGTATCTGCAAAACCAAAGCCTCCCCTCCAAAAAGAGAGGTCTTGAGGCCGCCGGACGGGACAACGTCGTACTGCACACCGTCAGTAAAAGCGACCAAGTGACCATTGTCAACTTTCAGTGGGGTTGAGGGGGTGACATCGATCTCCTTTATAGCCCCGTACGCAGAATACAAAATCTGTCCTGGGCCCTCTTCTGAGAATGCTCTCAGGAAGAACATGCTCTCTCTAGAAAAGAGGGACTTGGCTCCTTGGAACTTGAGATCATAACTCACATTGGGGGATGAGGCCAAAAACGCTCCACCTTGCATAAATATGTTTGAACCAGGCTCGATATCCAGAGTTTTGATGTCCCCTGGAGATGATGGCGCCATCGAGATCCAACCCCCTCCGGAGCCTGCGGTAAATGTGTTCAGGAAGAAGGACTCGCCCCCGATCACACTCTTTGCCACACTCTTCAGGAATCCACCTAGGCCGCCCCCCTTTCCACTCATCCCTGTTTTCATCTCTAGACCCATGGATTGCGATACCATCGCTCCCGGCTCAACTTTGATTGAATCACCGGGTTTCAGGTGTGCAGTTGCCATCGTAAATGAAGGTCCGAATTCAAGAGATACGTCCATGGACTTGCTCGACGACAACGTGCTTATCATTGTGTGGGATTAAATCACACACTTACCAATCATCTTGCTGACCAGTAAACCGTCACTGTTTTCCATTGTGCATTCAATCAAGTCACCAGGCTCCATTTTTCCAACTCCTACGGGTGTCCCTGTCCATAGATAATCTCCCGGAGATGCTCCGTACCAATTTGCCAGCGTGCCGATCAGAATATCCATAGAATGTATCATCAGGTTGGTGTTAGAGTCCTGCCTTAGCTCACCATTGACTGACAAAGTGATCCTCTTGGGCCTAGGATCATATTCAGTCCATGTTCCTAGGACAGCAGACCCAACGAAGGATTTTCCCTCCAGCCAAGGCCATGAATTTTGTTTAGCCAAGCCCTGACGAGTTCTATTGGTGGTATCACACCCCACGCACATAAGATCTGGCTTCAATCCCTCCCCCAGCCTGATAACTAATTCAACCTCATGGTCAACGTGGTCCGTAGGATGACCGAGACGTATCACGTTCATTCCCTCGGGATCAGATTCAGAGTGACACGATTCAGGCATCAAGAAGAATCGGGGATAGTCCGTCACATCCCCGCCGATTTCCTTGGCATGTGCGTCGTAGTTTCTGAAAACAGCCCAACTCAATGGCATAGTCGCACGGAAAAGCGAGAGGTTTTCACGTCTTTGCCGTGGAGAGAATTCAAGAAATAAACAAGTCCAGGTAAATCCCATGTCTGAGGACCCCTACAAGGTTCTCGGCGTCGGCCGGGATGCCACGGATGCGGAAATAAAGCGTGTGTATAGGAAACTCGCAAGACAATATCATCCTGACAGAAATCCTGGTGATAAAGCCGCCGAGGAGAGATTCAAGTCCATCCAGTCCTCCTATGATGCTATAGGCACAAAGGATGCACGTCGGAAATACGACGAATCCAAAAGGATGGAGGATTTCTTCAACAGTAATCCGAATCAAAGGAACACGAGGTTTTCAGGCTTTGACATTCCAGATATTTTCTCTCAGATGTTTGGAGGCCCACAAAACAACAGCCAACGTGTCAACAGACGACAACAAAGAGATGCCTATCGAGGATCAGACATAACCTCAGGAATTGATATGGACTATTCTGATGCTGACACGGGATGTAAAATAGAATTTGACCACAGAAGACTCAGAACATGTGCGAAATGTGAAGGCTCGTCATTCGGCTCCACACGCTCATGCATGCTTTGTGATGGCAGAGGCGTGATATCGAGAACCTCGACAATAATCGTCAAGATACCACCAAAGTCCAAACACGGTCAGAAAATTCGAATGAGAGGCTTGGGGCATGACCATCCCAAAGGAGAATCGGGAGACCTCATATTGACAATAAGAGTGGATGCCAAGGAAGGAAGGCGGTGGGAGGATGGAAGGCTTATCCAATCTGTGAAGATACCCTACAGCACACTCATGCTGGGTGGGAAATGTAACATCCGCACCCCCTCCGGCGATTCAGTCAGAATCGACGTGAAGGCTGGGACACAAATAGGCGATAGGAGAAGAATCCCAAAGATGAGTTACGGGGGAGCAGACCTTGATATCGAGTTCGCTCTCGAGGATAGCACTAACCTCACAGAGTCTCAGAAAGATGTACTTGAGCGCCTCAGGAAAGAGGGCCTTTGACATCCTTACAACTCCTCATAAGAGTCGATCCACGGGGTTGAGTTGTGCGTGACTTCTCTAAGATCGCAGACGCTATGATCGTCTACAATAAACGTGTCCACGCTGCAGTAATCGTAATCACCGCATTCATGATTCCAGGCTTCTTGTCATCACTTACCCCAATTGACATTGAGGCCTACAATATGGACTCTCCTGAGTTAGAAGCCAATGACGTGATGAGGGAGGAGTTCTCAGGTGCAGGCAATATCTGGGGATTCGGCATATTCGTCCGTGATCCCATCCACATAGACGAGGATCCATCCAGAATATCAATGATCGAGCCATTTCCAGGCGAATCAGGGGGACTGAGTAATCCAACTGGCGGAGTACTGAATTTGTCCATTCTGCGGGAGGTTGACTCGAAAGCCGAGATTTTGAAGAGTCACGATGTTTCGATGTATTACCTCAACTTCTCGTCTGACATTTCCGGTATACCCCTTAGAGGGGTGTTAGATCTTCCGAATGAGTTCCGGGTTTTCATGGACAACCGCTCGCTCGTCACTCGCGATCGAATCAACCCTTTCACCCTGCAATGGGAGCTAGCACCCACGAACTGGACCGATTGCGGTGTATTGGAATGCCTTTCTTTCGATGACCCTGAATTGACGCAAGCTCATATTGATCTCGCCGCGCACAGAATGGCAAACCACACACGAGGATCGTTTCTACGATACCTCTCTGTCGATCGATCCTTCCTTCCTGACCCAACCAGCCCCGTGATTGGCCCATACGGGGGGACTTTGCAAGAGGATGGCACAATAGTTGCCGATCAATGGGGCCCAGGGAGATGGACAGCAACCTCTGTTTGGATGATATTGAACCTAGACAGGCAGGCGATGGTGGACAATGGTTGGACCTTCGCGTGGATTGATGCCAGGCCCGAATTTGGTTTTGAGAGGGACGGCTTGTCATTCTCAACAGACCCGATAGAATACACCATGGAGCAATGCAAAGAGGAATCCCAACGCGGCTTAGCACCCTGCTCCGTTGAATGGTTGTACCTAGCAATTGAGAAGGAGCTCAGGGCCACAGATGAGCAAGTCGTCACAGTATTACTTGGCGAGGGGCCGAATGTAGAAATCAACCGAGAATTACTCTCAAGCTCCTTCCTTGTTGGTATCATGGGCATAGTTGTCGTTTTTCTGCTTTGGATGAGCCTTCGGCGAGTTTCAGACGTCTTGATCGTCGGTGCCGGTCTCTCATTGGCGTTGCTTTGGATGCAAGGATCAATCGGATGGATTTGGATAATCGGTGACCGGACTGGATACCAGATAATTGCGCGCTCCCAATTCTCAAACCTACTGCCGATCCTAGTCCTTGCACTGGGCATTGATGATTCCCTCCATGCTCTGCACAGGTACAAAGAAGAGAGAAGAAACGGCGCTGATCTTCTGTCATCCGCTCACACGTCGATATCCAAGGTCGGGAGAGCCATAATGCTAACCAGCCTGACCACCATAGTGGCCTTCCTGGCAAATTTGTCTTCGAATATAGCCGCGTTGAGGTCATTTGGCGTAGAGGCGGGCCTCGGCGTGTTCTCGGCATTCGTACTCACTGGCCTGTGGGTCCCCCTGCTAAGATTAGATTATGACAGGCACCTAGATAGAAGAGGAAAATTGATTGAAGAAAAGAAAGATTTGGTACACTTGGTACCGAGTAAATGGCTGTCGAATACAACCTCCTTTTCCTTTGAAAAGGCTCCTCTGGTTGCAGGGATCACCTTGATTCTGACATTGATGGCGCTAAGCCCTATGGCAGCCTTAGAAGGCGATTTTCAAATCGACGATTTCCTTGATCCCGAATCTGATTTCGCTAGGGGAGTTAACCTTGCCAGCGAGAGGTTCGCAGATGGTGAGCCAGGTTATATTCTCGTCGAAGGCGACATCGCAAACCCCCGGGTATTGGAGGCGATAGAAGAATTGAGACGCAACATAAACTCGCATGGCGAGGGCGACCCCGATCAGATCTCCAGAACTCCAACAGGCCAAGTCGAACTGCTGGGGTTGGACCAGATAGTTCTCGGGACTAAGGCCGCGATGGCATGGAATATCACACCCTACCAGGAAAAGGGGTGGGATCCGGCACTAGAGGACGGAGGTGTGGGCTGCAACACATCATTCGTCTACAATCCATTTGAAGGCAAGTCAGTCAGGCTACCCGAACTCGATGATCGTGAATGTCTGATTTTCATATATGGGTATGTGCTAAATTACGGGGTCCCTGCGAGCGGAGGGTATCCCGAGATACCAGCCCCATTAGTGACGGAGTTCATTCAGACGGAGGATGAACTTGATCCCAATGCCCATTGGCGAACAAAGGAGGGGGGCACCCCCAGCTATGTTCGGATGTCCATGAGATTTGGACTATCAGACCCCGAACAGTTCCCTTTGATAGAGCCAGCATTGAAACAATTAGTTCTGGACATGGAACCCCTAGCAAACTTGTCTACAACCCCTCTTCACGTAAGAGCCTCGATTTCTGATGCTCTGAATGATGAATTGCATCCTATATCCTGGGCGATACCCACGGGCGATCCAGTGGTTCGCTTCGTGGCTGCAGATGGAATGCAAGATCAAATGCAGGGAACATTGGCGTTAGGGCTCATAGCTTGCATGGCCACTTTATGGTGGGGCTACAGGCCAGATGGCGGGATCAGAGAAAGGGCAAAGATCAGACCGAAAAGCCAAGATGTGGTATACTCAGTAATTGCATCAGGCGCGTTTACAATGATATCCTCATGGATCATAGGATGGAATTACCTTCCAGTCATATTCCCACTCTCGTTAATCGCTAGCTTGCTTTGGGGCCGCACGGCGTTCCTACTCTCATGTGTCACAACCATCCCAATTGCAGTAGTCATCGTCTGGCTCTACGCATTGATTCAACTAACGGGCTATGGGTTGAACATGATCACTGTTTCAATAGCGGCGATATCGCTCGGAGTTGGGATTGACTATGTGATTCACGTCATAGAGAGGTTCAGGGAAGAAATGGAACACTCATCAAATCCCTCTGCGTCAATAAAGGCAGTAGGGGGAGCCTCCGGACTCGCACTCGTCGGAAGTGCTCTATCTGATATTGCCGGCTTTTTAGTTATCATGCAATCCTCCATGGGATTCTTCTCCACATTCGGCTTGTTCTGCGCGGTAATGATCGGTCTAGCACTAGTAGCAAGCATGGTGCTAGCGCCTGCAGCATTGAGGACCATGTCGATGAAATCAAGCCGTGCTGTAACCCATGAGTCAAGCAATTTCTCCCTCTAGGAGTTTGGCATACAAAGGTGTTAGCACGAAAAGGCTGGATATCAAAGCAAGCGCTATGGCAACCACGAATGCCTGCCCAAATAGTTGAAGCGGCACAAGAGATGATAGATTCAGGACCGAGAATCCGCCCGCAGTTGTGATAGCAGCGGCCCCCATAGCCCTACCTGTCGTGGAAACCGCCCTAGATACCCAGACCTCTGGGCCAGCCTGCGGATCATGCTCTGCCTCCTCTTCGAGCCTAGTTGCGATATGTATCGCGTAATCTACGCCTAAGCCCAGTGTGAGAGCTCCTATTGTCACAGTCTGGGAGTTGAGTTGGAATCCAGTGTAACCCATAATTCCGAAGACCCACGCGACCACTGCCATAAGAGGAAGCCATGCTACGAATCCCCGCTTAATCCCCCTCACAGGATCACCAGTCCTGCCCGTTTGTATCACTAATAACATCAATAGTATGACGCCTGCCACAACACTGGTGGAAACCACTGCGGCTTCGGCTACATCTGCCGTGATTTGAGCTAGTATCAATGATCTTCCACTGAGACTCGCCTCAAATGAAGAACCATAGGTAGCTTGGTCAATACTCTCCGTCATGTCAGCTTGGAACACAGTCGTGGCAGTCCAATCCAACGTCGAGGCTTGAAAGGAAATCAGAGTTTGATCTCCAGAACTTGAAAACAAACCTGAGCTCAAGCTTCGCCCCTTCTCAGTGTTCAGAAGCCAGTTGGAGAGCTCCTCCCATCCACCAGAATTGTCAGAATCAATTAGATTCATCCTCATGTCGAGTTCAGGTTCATACGCTCTCTCGGAATCTAGGATAGACCATATGTCGGATGTGACTAATGCAACACGATCATCTTCCCTTAGTTTCTGAATCACTTTCTCGACCATCTCTCTGCCCTCAGGTGAAATCACGTCGCCATCGAGAACGACATACAATGGAGAGGGACTACTCTGGAATTGCTCTGATATCAGAATGAAATCAGAAACTACGGGCACACTTTCATCGAAGTTATCTCGTGTATCGAAACCGACCTCGAGTCTTTGAATTCCCATGACTGCAGGTAGGGAAACTAAGATTGCCACGGATACAACCCCTACAGGCAATCTTGTCAATCCACCAATCTTCTTTGAAAGCCAGCTTTCATGGATCTTCACGGCCTTCTTGATGGGCATGTCCTTTGGCGGGAATAGTGCTATCAAAGCGGGAAGAGCAGTGATACTCAGCACGTATATGTAAAACAAGCCAATCGCAATTACTGTCCCGAATACCACAAGAAAATCCTGACTCGAGAGCCTGAAGGAAAGGAATCCGACCATGTCAGTGAAAATAGCGATCAATAACGCAATGGAAGTGAATTTTGTACCCCTGAGTATTGCTGCCCTTCTGCTTTTTTGATTCAGCGCACCTACAGATTCTACACTCCTATCCAAAGATGAAGAGATTGCTTGGTATTCCTCTCTGACCCTCTTTACCACGTGCAGGCCATAGTCAACACCTATGGCTAATAGAAGAACTGGAATTGAGTTCATAGCTGCATTGAACGTCATCGGCACCCCAATCACCGTCAGAGCACCCGAGGTTCCGTAAGTCGCACCTATCCCTAAGACAGTCAAACCCAATACATAGCCGGTGTCTCGTTTGCTCCTGAAGGAAAGCCAGAGGATAGATCCCAGGATGAGCAATGAGACCGAGTTTAGTATCCCTAGTTCACGTCCTAAGTTTTCATTTTGACCAAGTAGAAGTTGGGAATACGAAAACACACTGGAGGTCTTGTCACCTGTCTGGGAGATCTTAATTTCAATCGAGTCAGTCCACGTGTTTACTTTTGACTGGATTTCACTCAACGCAGCACCATCATGCGAATCAGATTCCGTGGTTACCACAAACGAGATCAGCACTGGTCCATCAGAGGATGACAAGTCCCCGTGGTCCGCGACAGGGAGAGTACTACGCAGTGCAGATGCATAGTCGACTTCCTGCATTCCAGCCAAAGCGCCCAGTTTAGCCATCGAAGCATCACGGGTATTGTTGAAATTCTCATCTCCTAGGGCAATGGTTGAGATTGATAGCATTATTCTTCCAATAATTTCAGTTGAGTTCTGTCCGGCTACCAGCCTGTCAAACCAGATTTTAGGATCGGAAGGTTCCCATTCCCTGAGCATAACAGAGTCAATAACCGCTGGGCCAGGGATTTTTTGCATTGCAAATATCAATGAATCCAAAGCGTCCTGTGTCTCATTCGGGCTATCAGAGGAATCTAATTGTTCCAAAGCGATCTCGATAGGATCGGACCAACCTCCAGTCATGATGGGGTCACTGTGTCTCTCCCACGACAGTGCGATGCTAGCCGGACCATTGTTGGGTGCTGAGCCGAACAAAGGATACGCATACTCACTGAGATTCTGATCCTCAAGTAGTATCGATTCCAACTCCGCTAGGTGTACCCAATTATCAGAACTGTCCAACCCTCCATCTGGCATTCTTGCAATTATTCTGACGAAATCTAAACTAGCCTGATACTCGCCTTCGACTTCGTCTAGTAATCTGACAGTTTCATTGTCTGGGAAGAATGCGTCCTCGGAATTGTCGAATTCAATGAACATCGCCATTGAGCTAACCGTGAGTATCCCAATTAATCCGATTGAGAGGCAAACCTTGGGCCTATCGATAAAGGTTGATGTCAGTATGTCAAATGGGTTCCTCATTCCTTTTTCCACATCCCGAGGGTGTCACGTAGAGCCCCCTCAAGATCAGGATGAGTGAACTCGTACCCCATCTCCTGCAATCGAGAAGGGATAACATGTTGCCCTTCTGTGAGTAGAGTTACCCCCATTTTCCCGAACAATATTCGAACCACGAATGTTGGAAGTGGGGCTATAGCCAGCCTGTTGAGGACCCTTCCAAGAGTCTTGGCGAACTCTTTCTGACTCGCTGGATTGGGAGCAGTAAGATTGTAAGGGCCGGATGCGCTATCATTCATCAGGAGTTCATGCATTGAGTAGATCTGATCGTCCATCGAAATCCATGGCATCCATTGTTTGCCTGAGGCAACGGGACCACCTGCATTCATTTTGAAAGGTAGGAGCATCTTCCCCAATGCTCCACCGATTCCGGATAGCACTATTCCTGTTCTCAGCCATATCGTCCTGATGCCTGCATCAACCGCAGGTTGAGCGGATTTTTCCCACGCCGAGCAGACATCTGAAAGGTACCCTGAGCCCAATTCAGATTCCTCAGTCAGATTCTCCTCTTGACTGTGCCCATAGTATCCAACTGCACTAGCTACCATGAAAACTTCTGGAGGATCATCAATTTGAGACAAAGTTTTGGCGAGGAGTGCGGTGCTTCCTGTTCTTGATGTGAGTATTTTCTCTTTTCTCTTCTTGGACCAACGCTTATCTCCGATTCCCTCTCCTCCTAGGTGTATTACGGCATCAAAACCCTCAATCTCTTTTGCATTGATAACTCCATTATCGGGATCCCATTCAATCTCAAAGTCGTTCTCCACCTTTCTCCTCACTAACCTGTAAACATCGTGTCCACCGGTGTCCAGGAATGCGACCATTTGGGTGCCGATGAGCCCACTTGAACCGGCGATCAATATTTTCTTTCTCGGTATGGATCTATATTTTTCATGCGCTTGGAGATCTCTCTGTAATCTGATTTCCCTGGCTTTGAACATCCTGTCAATCCTTTGCTTGACTAGGCGTCCACCAAGGATCTTGTCCACGATCTCGCCAAGGAATCCAAATGGAACTTTGTAGTCTATCTGATCGATCACGGTCGTTCTTCCGTCCTTCTCTTCGAAGATGTGTTCGTGATCCCATTTCCAAAAAGGCCCCTTGAGCATTGTTTCTCCGAATGAGTGAGGTGGATCGTAAACCGTGTGTCTAGCGTGCCATGTCATTTTAGCGGGCCCCATCACGAATTTCATCACTCTCTCCGAGCCAACTGCAGGTATGTCGGGGTCAGCCCTTTTCTCTAGTACCATTTCCCAAGGAGGTGTCAAGCGATGAAACGCACCTCGTCTTTCATGCCACTTGAAAACTGTGTTTATGGGGGCTTTGGTTTCGGTTCTGTGTGTGTAGGTGCTCATCTCTTCCCGCTCCATGCGCTGGTGTCCACGGACCATTGTTCGAGATAGCCATCAAGCTTCAATTTGCGCTTGGTGTTCGCAGAGGACATGTACCTGACACTCCCAAATACCGGTCTCTTGGGGCCCCATGGCCTGTCATGCCGGCCCATGACCCAGAATATCCCAGTGTAGCTGTTCGGGTCTCTGCCATCAAGGGCCCATCTATCATTCAGTTTGATCATCCATTCAGCAGCATCACTGGGCGATGGAGCCCACTCTAGGATACGCTTTCCCCATAGCATCCTGAGATAGTTGTGTATGAGGCCTTCCTCTTTCAACTGTCTTTGGGCAGCATTCCACACTTCGTCTTCGGTTTCAGCGGCTTCGATCTCCTCGAACGTGTACGAGCGACTCCTGTCATCCGTGTGATCTGATAGTGTATTGCTGGCCCATTCTGGAATCGAATCGATCGAGTAGTGATCCTCTCGATGGAAGGCGAAATTGTATCCTAACTCTCTCCATGTGATCAGTTGATCGACAAATGCTTCGGCGCCCGGAGAGAGGCCCCACCACCCTGCTCTGGATCCTCGACCGGTAGATTCCTCATCTAAATCACCAGGGGTCCAGGCTTCCTTTTCGAGGATCGAATAAAGTATTTCATATGA
>DAGH01000003.1:14447-56257 GCA_002495675.1 Euryarchaeota archaeon UBA182
TTTCTTCCGACGTCATATCGACCCAGTTTTGTGCGTAGGAACGAATCCAAGCGTATTCTGGCTTCTCTAGGGCCTCCAATTTTAGTTCTGACTGCTCTGACTTCGTGGTCGATATCAAGGGGCGCCAATGCATTTCTTCCAATTGAACCGCCCTGGGCGACCCTCCACATCCACTCCAATGGTGTACTGTCGAAACTCGTGGCCTTCTGAATCTCAGCCAGGCGATCACTGTCTACCTCAAGGTTTTTTTCGACTCCTTCGAGAGGGTTCTCCTTAGGTGACGACTCAAATGCTGTCAAGAGGCTTTTTTGGACGAATCTCCTGAAGGAATGAGCGGTCGAGAACTCTTTTTCTGACATTTGCATGGGAATAATGCCCGTTGAATCTACCGCCTCCAGCCAAACAGAGGTGGTTTTCGCAGCACGCTTCTGAACCCAAAGTGGGAGATATGTCGGGTAATCATCAATAATCATTGCCGCAGCCCTCTCGGAGATCCTCCTCAGCAGGCCATCACCCGAATCCTTGTGATTTTCGACCCAAGGTAGGTAACTTACAGGGAGATCGCTGAAGGTTTCTATGTTTTCAACCAACCCTTGGACCATAAAAGTAACAACCCGCTCAGATGTCCACCTGTGTCGGATCGAAACTCCCTCTACCACAAGAAGTGGTTTATTTATTTCCAACGCCACTTCAATTGCCCTTTCGAGGGCGGCGTTGTATCTGTACCGCCTCGTCGCCGTCATCCAGTAGACTACGAAGTCACCTTCGTGATTCACCGGTAGGTCTCTGAGCACCCTAATTCTAGGCGCTAGGCGAGATTCTTCCGCCTTTAGCATGGAGTTCACGGAGATTTTCAACCGCATCTCAGATATGAACGGCTGTTCTGAAAATGTGAATATTCCAAACATTGTTTCATAACCTAGTTTCGTCGGGATGTGGATTGGATGACGATACAAATAGACTCTAATGATGACCTGATAATGTCAGATGCCGAGCTTCCTACGGAGTACGGGAATTTCAGAATCCGCGCCTACACAGGACCAGACGGTAAAGAACATGCGACACTTTACACCGGGGATCTTTCAAGTTCAGAAAAGCCTCCTCTTGTCAGAATTCACTCTGAATGCCTAACTGGAGATGCTTTTGCATCACTAAAATGCGATTGTGGCCCTCAGTTGGAGGCCTCGTTGAAGAGGATACAAGAAGAGGGTAATGGAGCGCTGGTGTACATGAGGCAAGAGGGGCGCGGTATAGGGCTATACTCTAAGATACAGGCCTATGCTTTGCAGGACCAAGGCCATGATACACTTGACGCTAATCTTCTTCTGGGGCTTCCCGCGGATGGACGCGAGTACGACATAGCTGCGGAGATGTTGAAGGATCTAGGTCTGACGGAAATTAGACTCATGACGAACAACCCCCTCAAAATCAAGGGCCTTCAGGACAATGGGATAACTGTCAAACAGAGACTACAGCACCAAAGCGGCGTAGGCCCTAGAAACGTAGACTACCTTTCGACGAAAAGACGTCGAATGGGGCACCTCCTTAATGTCGAATGAACCATATGCTACATCCCTTTAGGTGCACACAATGGCTGCTTCGACGATGATTGGTACCAAGGCTCCAAAGTTCTCTTTGGACTCAAGTGAGGGTACGAAATTCTCGTCCTCAGATATGACAGGAAGTTGGTATGTCTTGTTTTTCTACGCAAAGGACGGCAGCCCAACGTGCAAGAGAGGTTGCCTAAGTTTCAAAGAACAATACAACCTATTCAAGTCATTAGAACCTCCAGTTGAGATCGTTGGCATCAGTCAAGACACAGCAGAAGACCACAAGAAATTCAAAGAAGAGCTAGAATTGCCTTTCGCCCTCCTATCTGATGAGGACAGGAAAGTCGCAGACTCTTTCGGTGTACCGGTACATCTTGGCAGATTTCCCGCCAAGTCGTCATTCGTGATCGACCCAGAGGGAATAATCAGGCATGTCTATGATTGGCAATTCAGACCAAGGCACCACGTAGCTAAAATCTTGGACTCACTGTCATCAATTACGGAGTAGATCACATGCAGTGGAGACAAGTTTTGTCGGATGCGGGCCTGTCAGACCGCGAGGTCAATGCAGTTATGGTGCTCTCAACCAAATCCAGTCTCAAGGCTAGTGAGTTGGCAAAAGAATTGGGGACGACAAGGCTAGACGCATACAATTCCCTTGAGAGACTACAATCCATTGGGCTTGTCAAAACAATAGCAGACAGACCAATGAGGTTCTCCTGCCCCCCTGTCCATGACGCAGTGTCACACCTCATTGATATCCGTAGGGAACAGCTTCAGAAGATAGAGACTGGCTACGAGGATCTGAAACAGTCAGTCAACCCGGGGGAGGACCAGACGAATGATGAAACATCCGATTTCTCCAACCCCAAATTCGCGGTCCTAAAAGAAAGAACTCACATAATGAACAGGATTGACAAAATGGCTAACGAGGCAGAGAGTGAACTAACATTAGTTCTAGGCAGGTTTGGAATATTACACCTATGCAGAAGCTCAGCGCTAAACAGTGTTAATGATGCGTCGGAGAGGGGAGTCAGAATCCGCGTGCTGGCCCAGTTGGATCGAAGGACAATCAGATTCTTTTCGCAACTACATCAAAACGTCGAGGTCAGACATACGAAGGACCTTGAGGCTCAGGGGGCGATAATGGATTCTAGCGAGTCAATTCAATATCTCCACATGGAGGAGAACCCTGTCGGGAGGGGTAAGAATGATGCTGCTTTAATCGTAGAATCCGAGCCATTTGGCGTCTCCCAAAGAAACTTAGTGGACTCTATCTGGGACGAGGCAATCTCTTTCGAAGCAGCATCAAAGCGCTTCACAGAAGACCGAATCGTAGACCCTTTGAGAGTCACCTTGGAGGGGGGTTCGTTCCTCGATAGGTTCAGAGAAGTCCTTGAGATCGACGAAAATTTGCCCGAGGAGGACACTCCGTTCAACCCAGATGCATTCTTAGCCTCAAGTGGGGAGATTAACAAGGCAAGGAAGAAACTCCTTGCGGGGGGGATATTGGAAATTTCGTCCTTCGGAATTAACCTTTCAGATATTCTCAGTCAAGTAGGCATGAGAATCGGTGAAGAACTCTCGTTTTCATTGAGGTCTATCGAAGGCGACATCGAATTTCTAAACGAGATGATGGATTGGTGGGAGCATGCAGGACTTGGAGAGTTGTCATATGGCATAGACCCGAGTTTCCACATCAAGGCAATTCTGCTACAAGACTCGACTTCGAAGGACTCATTGCCTCTTGATGAGTTGGACGGTGGGATAATTGAAGGCGCTCTGAGGTCGAGGTTCGAGGGTACCACAGGCGCTTCTATACACAGGGAAATGGACTCAGAGGGGAGCCTAATTTACACCCTGGAAATGCCGGACTGACGTATATCTGCCTCGCGAGGATGAACGGTGGATTATATCTTCGAGCATGGCCTCTCGCATCATGAGGGTCTTTACCTTTATCAGATTCATGAGGCAGATACTCAAATCTAGCCCCGCTGATCTGGACTGGATACAATCACAAGGCCTCCTTGCCGTAAAACTAGCTCAGATATTTGCACTTAGAAGTGACCTGATATCCGTCGATAAATGCAGGCAGCTGCAACAGTTGTACCAACATGCATCGAGCATTCCAACTGAAGATGTATTCCGAAACATAGAGCAGAGGGCACCAGAGGGTTTCATAGACGCGTTTGAGCATATCGACGATGTCCCATTAGCAGCCGCCTCAGTCGGGCAAGTGCACAGGGCACGGCTCAAGGACGGCCAAGAAGTAGTGATCAAGGTTATCAAGGCTCAAAATGAGAAGACGTTTAGGCGCGACGTAAATCGAATGCGCAGGTGGCTAAGGGTCTTCCTTATCTTCATGCCGAAGCTTAGAAAGGTTGGAAATCCAGTTGCACTGTTGAATCACGTAGCTGACTACACCACCAGGGAGCTGGATTTACGAAACGAGATCAAAGGTGCAGAGGAACTTTTGAGAATCAAAGAGGAGGTTAGCGGTAACTTCCAAATGGATTTACTTCGATTCCCAAAATATTATCGAGAATTATCCAATAAGGACGTCCTTGTGTCAGAGTTCGTTAGGGGAGACTCGCTAGAAGACGGAATAGAGGCTGGATCGCTAACATGGTCAACCCTGTTGGAGCTATTCAGAATTCACGGAGCTTACCTATTTGGCATCGGCACCTTCCACGGGGACCTACACCCCGGGAACTGTATAATCGACGAAGACGGAAAGTTTGTTTTCATCGACAATGGTGCAATATGCCATGCCCCCGATCATGTAAACAAGTCGCTATTCACATTTTTCAAACATCTATCAGATCACGAATTTGAACAGGCATTCACTTCCCTTCTGGGCCTCTCTGAAAAGGAACTTCATCAGGAAGACACCACTGCATACATGAGCCAGATGGCGACAATATACCATGACTTCGAAATGAAGACTGTGGGAGAACAGAGTCTAACTCAGATAATGATGAAGACAGTGAGATGCGCCGTGGAAAAGGCCGGTGCGGAATTCGGAGAAGAGGCCTTCCCAATAATCCGGGCACTGATGTACCTCGATGGACTGGTCATCAGAACCCATCCACAAGCCCGCTTGATCTCCTCAATGGGCCCGTATCTCGATGAGTTCCAAAGGGGCCTACCCATCGACGAAGGAGCCATGGTCGTATGAAAATACCAGAATTTGCGGAACAACCAGAGCTTGATCCATGGGTCTGGCTCAAAAACTGGTTAATCGAAGCTGAGGATGAGGGAGAAAATGAACCGACAGCCATGGCACTGTCAACCCTGAGTGAAGAAGGAAGGCCAAGAACGAGGTTCGTTCTCTGCAAGGGCGTCAGCAAAGATGGTATCAGGTTCTTTACGAATCTAAACTCGGCAAAAGGGGGCGAGATTTCCAGAAATCCAATTGCCTCTGTAGCTTTCCACTGGCCGAAACTAAATCGGCAAGTGAGGGCCCAAGGTAAGCTCGATAGAATATCAGAGGACGATGCCAATGAGTATTTTCAGTCAAGAAACAGGCTATCCAAAATCGGTGCATGGGCCTCAAAGCAGAGTCAGCCCTTGGAATCGAGGGATGCCTTGCTTAAGTCTGTTCAAGAATTTTCTGACAAGTTCAAATCTGATGTACCGAGGCCTCCCCATTGGTCTGGGTTTCACCTCGTCCCAGATTACTGGGAGTTCTGGCAGGGGCATGAAGGCCGATTGCATGATAGGTGGGCCATCCATCCTGCCGAAGAAGGCTGGATTTCTTGGAGGCTATTTCCATGAGTCAAGTAGTGTGGATCACAGGGGCTTCAGGAGGCATAGGGGTTGAAGTTGCGAAGCTACTTGCCCAGAAAGGTTGGACCATCGTTGCCTCCGCTAGAGATGGTGAGAATCTGGAACGGACTACCTCTGGGATTGAGGGTATCCACATTCTACCTGTGGATGTGACAGATGAGGTCGCAATGAGGAATGTGGCAAATCAGATAAAGTCCGAATATGGTCGTCTCGACGGGTTGGTCCATGCTGTGGGATCGATCCTTCTCAGGCCCCTCCATGCAACAAGCTTGGATCAATTTCAAGACACCCTCAACCTAAACCTAACCTCAGCATTCATCGCAATGAAATACAGCGTCCCCATCATGATGAGATCTGGAGGGGGAAGGGTCGTGCTATTTTCATCGGTAGCCGCGAAAGTTGGCATGCCCAATCACTCGTCTATCGCTTCTGCAAAAGCTGGTCTAGAGGGATTGGCCATGGCAGCGGCTGCCGATTATGCAAAGCGAGGCATCAGGGTAAATGTCCTGGCCCCCGGTTTAACTGAAACTCCTCTCTCAGCCCACCTCTTGGCCAATGAGAACGCGAGGGCCATATCCGAAAACATGCATCCAGTTGGACGGGTTGGCATGCCAAAGGAGGTTGGGTCAACCGCAGCTTGGATGGTATCCGAGGCTCCTGACTGGCTGACGGGTACGGTGATACCTGTGGACGGCGGACTAAGCAATATCCGACCACAGGAGACTAGGAAAGCATGACAAAGCCAACCGTCCACATAATTGGGTCAGGAATATCCGGCCTCAGATGTGCTGAGAACCTACTTCAATCTGGCATTGAGGTGAAGATAGTTGAGATGACCGACTCGATTGGCGGGAGAATGCGAACAACCGAAAAAAATGGGTTTCTGTTGGACCACGGGTTTCATGTGATGCAAACAGGGTATCCTCACAGCAAGGCGGAGATCGACTTTAATGCACTAGGGGCAAAGAGATTCAGCCCTGGCGCAAAGATCATCAAATCAAGTGCGGGGAAAACCAAGCAATATGTGTTGTCAGATCCATTTCGAAGCCCTATTTCATCAATATCGGCGCTATTCACCCAGAAGTGGTCAGACCTGTACAATATTGCAAAACTGAGGCTGTCCCTCGGCTTAGAGAGCCCCGACCGAATCTTCGAAGGAAGCGATGGAACTACGGAGTCCTTTCTTAGACAATCCGGCTTCACGGAGCCATTCATCAATGAATTCCTCAGACCACTCTTCTCTGGAATTTTCCTTGAGTCAAAACTTGACACAAGTGAGAGGATGTTCAAATTTGTATTCGCCTCGATGGCAAAGGGGGATATGGTTCTACCAAGGGGCGGAATTCAAGCGTATCCAAATCTGATCGCAGACAGAATCGGAAGGGAGAGAATTGAGCTATCAACTCCTGCAACTCCCATCGATAGCACTACTCTTGCTATAAGGGGTAAGAAGATTAAGACTGACCAAGTCGTTGTAGCCCATCCCCAGAGAGAGACCTCGGATTCTATGAACTCCGTGTGGACCGTATATTTCAGTACTCCAGAGAACTCAATAAAAGGAAATTACATCCTACTCAACGGGAACTATGAGGTCGGGAAGAATGCCATAGCCCACATTGCGGTACCATCGAACATCCAACCCACATACTCCCCAAGTGGAAAATCCCTCGTGGCAGTCACCATTGTGGGCGATGCAGCGATCGCATTGGACTTGGACTCAGATGAATCAATTGAAAAACAAGCCAGGATGGAACTGAGGGACTTATTCGAGAATTCTGATACTTGGCAAACGGTTGAAGTATTTCACACCAAAAACGCCTTGCCACAAAGTGAAAGCCAATCCAACGCATCAAGTTCAGTAATTTTTAATGAAAACGAAATCATCAGTTGCGGAGATCACACAACTCACGGAAGCATGGAGGGTGCCATCAAGTCTGCTGACCATGCTTCTAGGGAAGTCATTCGAAGACTGGGAATAAGCGCGTAAAGTCTAATTGAAAATCAATCCAAACTAGAATTATGGGCAATAGGGCCGTATTGACCGCTGGAGCGATATTATGCGCACTATCAGTAATGTTGTTGATACCTACGACGCTGATGGCAAATGAGGGCGTGGAAAATCTTGAGGAACTTGAGTTTGACGCTTCAGTTTTCTATTTCGAATCAATAATTTCGGAAAACAACTCTATTGAATTTACGTTGGAATACGTCGATGAGGATGGCGAAGGCAGCCTACCGTGGATATTGATGGTCCCTGGAGATTATTCCGATGAGGATAGGGATGGTTTTCTGGATGCATGTCATGGTCTGGTGCTAGTTATTCATGACGAAGAGGGTCAGAATCTATCTGAGGACGACGTCGGAGTAATCTACTGCGACTCTGAAAAGAACCTCTCATCAGAAGAGGTTGATGCAAGTGATGGACTAGCGGACATCGGTCATATCTGCTACACGTTCAGAGAGGATCCCCAATATTGTCAAGTTGGTATGAAATACACGATCACATTGTACAATGAAAGCGGAAATCAAACTCCCTTCATTTTGTACGACAGCGATGCGTCAACCATTGCATTCGTTGGATCCCTTGCTGGAGAAATATCTTCCCTGTCGATAGCCGGCTTGGGTTGGTTTCTATCATGTTGTGGGCTTCTGGTAGGTATAATGATCTTCATCTTTGGTCTGTTCATTGGCACCCCCCTGCCTGAGGAGAGTGTATTTGTCTACGAACCACCTGATTCCAGTCATAATGATCATGGCCGAGAATCGGCCCAACCCGAAACCAAATCGACAAGGTCCAGTGATATGGGAGAGTGGTGGGATGATGGCGAAAACATCGATTGATCACGAACTTTCCCTTTCGCTTCTTGGTTGGTATGATAGAGAAAAGAGGGATCTACCATGGAGGAATACGAGGGATCCATGGTTGATCCTGCTCTCTGAGGTCATCCTCCAACAGACACAGGTGTCTCGTGGTATGCTGTACTGGGAGCGGATTTCAGAAAGATTTCCGACCGTGAAGTCTTTGGCGAGATCCGACGTCGATGAGTTGCTTCTGTTATGGCAGGGTGCGGGCTACTACTCGCGTGCTCGTAGGCTGCATGCACTTGCGGTGATAGTGTCAATGGACGTGGCAGACGGTGGGTATGGTGGGAACATACCAAGCGAGTATGAAGAGCTGGTCAAGCTTCCAGGAATAGGGCCTTACACTGCAGCTGCAGTCGCTTCGATAGCATTTCAGACTCCCGTCCCAGTGGTCGATGGGAACGTAAAGAGAGTAGCATCACGGTTCTTGGCAGACCCAAATCCCTCGCCCAAGGCCATACGCACATGGGGCCAGTCACTACTGCACAGGGGTAGACCTGGCGACTCGAATCAGGCCCTAATGGAATTAGGAGCATTGGTATGCAGGCCGAGAAAACCGAAATGTGAATCCTGCCCACTTAGCATTAGGTGTTTAGGACAGGAAAACGCAGAGTCCCTCCCCAAGAGAAAAAAGAACATGAAGAAAATCGAACGCATTGACGCGCTAGTCATGGTTGACCCTTCGGGATTGCCCTTTCTCAAGAGGAGGGCGAGTAACGTCAGATTTGGAGGGCTATGGGGGCCACCAATGGGGGATGTAGATACCGAGGATAAGGAGAAAATCGGCGAGATATCACATCAATTGTCTCACAGGGACCTTCGGGTGACCGTATGGAAGGGGACCTGTTCAAAGGGGATAGACCCAAAATCCGTTCCAATCTCAAATCTGGATATCAAAATCCTATCCATGGTGTTAGGCCCCTGACAGTCCGACATCGATTAATATCCTCAACAATGGTGCAACAGTTCGTGTCTGGAGAAGAAAACAACCCATGGGCAAGGGTAATCAAGAGTGGAAAATTGAAGATAGGCCAGAAGAAAATGAGGTCAGTCAAAGAGAAGACAGGCCTGAAAAGGCGTAGAAACATCATGATCGCGAGAACTGAAACCGGACTACATGCCACTGGGGCATTATGCAAGCACATGGCATGGCCACTCGCTTGGGGCGGAAAGATAGAGGGAGACTGCATAACTTGCCCGTTGCATCAATCAAAGTATGATATCTGTTCCGGCGATGTGAAAGATTGGTCCCCATTTCCAATCCTACCCATGTATGGGAGGATGCTCGCAAAATTGCGAAAGGAAAGGCCGCTCGAGATCCATGAGGCCAGAGATTCTGAGGGATGGATAGAAGTGAAACTCTCACAGTGAGGCTGTTCTTCCAGGCTCTCTGGTCAATATCAGATGAAGCATTACTCCCACCGGCATTAACATAACACCGAAGAAAACCGATAGGAATAGGGTGCGTGCATGGACATTCATATCTATACACCTCTTCCACATCCACCTCGTCACTACTATGTCACCTGCCACAAAGTGAGCCCATGCCGCTGAGGCTCCTCCCCGCGTAGATAGGAGCTCTGCCAGGCTCGCAAGGACGTTCGTGGGATCCATGGAGTCGACTCCAAACTCGACAAGTGACTGGGGATTTGAAATCATGATTGCCCACCAAATCAAAATCGGTCCTATGAAAAACCACGGCGTGTCCATAAACTTGTGAGTCAGGTGGTGGTTCGGATAAACTAGCATCGCAAACCAGAATGGGCCTACCCAGAAAGTAGACAGGAAGAAACTCAAATCATAGACATCCATCTATCTATCACCACTGTTCACGAGCCCCATGCGAGTCGAGATGTCTTGCAACTCCTCCCAACTAGCCCAGTATGAATGATCGATCGGGACTATGGACCCATCTGGAGTATAAATCTGGAGCGTGGGTGTTGAGGGATTTAGGAACGCCTCATACAGGTCAGAATCAGATACCTGCCCAGAGTCCAGATTAATCACATCTACATCCTCACTTGGCAGCATTATAGGCCATTTGATTGGGTATTCAGAATCATTGCCCACGTAGCGATCCAGAACGTCATCAGTTTGCTCGAATGCCGAATACCTGTGAATACTTAGAACGGACATACCTTCAAGCGAACCATTCTCAATGCCCTCTCGCAGCATGTCTGTCCAGTCATGACAACCTCTGCAAGATGCTCCTACCCACAGCAGTAGGGTCGATTCATTGCCGGAGATCGCATTGAGATCGGAGAACATGGAACTCTCATCCCATGTGTAGGTCAGGCTCTGGAACGTGAGTCTTTCGACAGGCCCCTCGTCGATGGTAGAACCCTCAATGGCTCTCTCTGGGGCCACGCATCCTGATAGCATACAGAGAATGGTAATGAGTAGTATTCTGTTTTTGATCATGATATCGACCCAGTAGGAGATGTTGGGACTCTGTTCGTTGCCTTCTTTACCGGGTGCTTGGAATATGGGAACCAATTGTCCACGCCGTTCCACTCTGGATGTATTCCCATGTCGGCGAGCAATATCTTGCTTGTGATCCTGCCAGACTCGAAGATGGTGGGGAGACCACTGCCTGGATGAGTGCCCCCTCCAACTAGATACAAGCCCGGGAACTCTTCGAACTTGTTCCTCGGCCTAAGGAAGAGCATCTGATCCAAGCCATGTGCGAGATTGAAAACAGCCCCTCTGTATATGTCGGAGGACCCCCAGTCATCGGGCGTGACTGTGGATTCACTCACGATGTGGTTTCTCACATCTGCGTATCCCATCTTTTCTACTTGATCCAGGACGACCTCCCTAAAGTCGTCTTTGATTTCGTTCCAATCTATGGAGTCGTGAACATTGGGTACAGGAACAAGGACATAGAGCGTGGAGCAGCCTTCCGGTGCAAGGGAGGGGTCAGTAATGCATGCATTCTGGACATAAACAGAAGGGTCTTCCCAAGTGATTCTATGCTTTGTGATGTCTTCCAAGTTTGACTCATATTCTGACGAGGCATAGATTTGGTGATGTGGCTGGTCCCATGTGCGGTCCGTGCCCAGGTAAAGCATGTATGTTGAGCATGAGTATGATTTCTTTGCGAGTTTCTTGTCGCTCCACTTCCTTCTCTTTTGGTTCGGGACGAGAGTAGTCATAGCATTGGCGAAGTCTGCGTTCATCACTACTTTATCACAGAGGATGTCACCATGGTTCGTTTTGACACCTATGACCTTCTTACCATCAAGCAATAACTCCTCAACAGAGGTTTCCAGTCTGATGTCAACCCCAAGCTCAATTGCAATTTCCGCCATACGCTTGGTAATGCTCCCCAAGCCTCCTTTGGCATGGAAAATACCATGTTCATATTCCAAGAACGCTAGGATGGTGAAAAGGGAAGGTGCTTGGAACGGACTCATCCCGAGATATTTGGTTTGGAATGACATCGCTAATCTGACCCGCTCATCCGTAAACAGTCGCTCGAGGTCTCCTGCTACGGATGACCAAGGCCTTAGCACACTTGCAGCCTCCATAGCCTTCCGGCTTAGGAGATCAAGTGGCCCCTTCCAAGGCGACTGGAGGCTGGACTTGCTCCGTAATAGTTTACGCCGGTTTTCTTTGACGTATTTTCGGAAACCCTCGGCGTTCTCGTCGCCAGAAAGCTCCCTGACCCTTTCTGTCATCTCATCTAGGTCCGAGGTCGCTTCTATGGAACCCCCTTGGCCGAAGATTAACTTGTAGGATGGATCGAGAGGCATCAAGCCCAGCTCTTTGTGGGCATCTAGGCCTATGGCTTGGAAAATTTCCTCGATGACCTCCGGATAGTGGAAGAACGTCGGACCACGGTCGAACTTGAATCCATCCTGCTCGATTATCTTCGTCCTTCCTCCGACCTCACTTGATTTTTCGACGATGACTACATTGAGTCCGGAGTAGGCCAATAGCAGGGCACTCGATAGCCCCCCGGGGCCGGCACCAACGATGGTCACGTCAGGATCCGAGTTTTCGGGACGAGCGAGGGCCATTCAATAATCCCTCCCGATGGACCAGACGCCTAGCGTTGAGAGGGCGAAACCAACCTTTCGAAAGAAACCAAGACTCAAGCGCCGTGAAAGTACATCACCATTCCTCCTTTCAGCCTCGGCAAGGATTTCACCATACACCGATGCCATGACCGAGGGGCTCGATCTGGAGTCTAGGCTTATCAACGGCAAGAGCCTCATGGCGTTCTTCTGGTGAGTCCTAACCCTGGATATGTAGTGCCTCATGAATCCCTTCCAATTCGCAGTGGATGGTAGGCTAGGATCTGAGAGGTCTGCCTGGGATATCCCGAAAAGACTCAACTCATCCCTAGGGAGGTATACACGACCGTGTTCAAGGTCCTCTTGTATGTCTCTCAGGATGTTGACCATCTGAAGGAAGATTCCCATTTCCTCAGCATGTTCCCTGGCATCGGGACTCTCGTAGCCATAGATCTCGATGAGCGCAAGGCCAACCGTAGAAGCTACCTTGTAGCAGTAGCCCCTCATATCCTCGAAGGAACAATAGTTAGTTGGATACAGATCGTCCTCCATGCCGTCGATGAGTTGTTGGAGGTCATTGAGCCTAATTGGGAATTTTGCAAAGACGTCTTTTAGAGCTATGAAAATCGGGTCATTGGTGTCTTTTCCCTGGGATGCCTTGGTCAGCATCTCCCTGTAGTATACCAATCCTCGGAGCTTAAGTGAGTGGTCAGGTTCTGGATTAGATGCTTCGGACTGCTTGTCTACAGAAAGTAGTATGGATCGGTCCTCTGACTTGTCGTTCAACTCTTCAATGTGTCCAGGAGCTAAAATGGATAGGTCCGGTAGCCAGTCCCCGTCGGCAATGTCATCCACTCTGCGGCAAAATGCATACAGGGCGTAAACGGCGTTCCGTTTTTCGTCGGGTAAGTGCCTAAACGATCTCATGAAAGAGGTGGATGCTGCCCTAGTGATTTCTTTGCATGTGGCATATGAGTCCTCCAGACTCGGAACCAATTTCTGTTTACCTCCAACCAGAACCATAGTGCCATCTTGGAACCAGTTGTGATATGAAGGGATGTTTAATTCATCAGCATATCTAGGTCATATTCAAGAGAGTGGGCAGAACCCTTTGAACAGGTCTTAACATGAGGTTGGTTGATTTGTTGAGAGGGGAAGAGAGTTGCGAGATGACTTTCAGTGATGAAGCCAAATTCAATGTTGATTACCTAAATTTGAGGTTAAATTGTCCATGCGCCAATTGCAAACCCAGAAGGGAAAACAACCAGAGGATGCTTGAGTTCAAGCAAGAAATCGCAAGGCTCAGAATGGAGAAACCAGGCGTGGAGGTAGTAGGTCACTATGGGTTGAAGTTCCTCTGGCCTTCCGGCTGCTCAAGCGGAATTTTCAGCTTTGAAATCCTTCGTGAAATCGCTGAGAAACAATCACATCAATGAGTGGGAAGAATGATATTGGCCTTACACCACGTCCCCCATACGTGTCGAGGGTCTAGCCAACCCTAGTCAGGTGATCATATGAGTGGGGATCGCAATGAGGACGAAGATGATGTTGCATGGGTATCCTTCTCCTCTGCCGGATACGGCTCAGCAGAGGATGATCTGTGGGATGATGTTGTGCCAATGGAGAATCAAGGTTCTGAATTAGACTGGTACGATGACAGCCCTATCGATGAAGACCCATCTACACAGTGGGATGCCCCACCGTGTCCTGCGCCGCTTGGTGTGGCGCATCTGATCAGGATTGGGTGTTGCAATCATTGCTTGTACAGACTCGCAGGCAAGAAAACAAAGAATTCCGGTCCGTTGGGAGGAGAAGAATTGCGCAAGCAGGCGATCGAGTTGAATTCAGATCTGCGAGAAATAGAGTCCGTGGATCACTGTCCAACATGTGAGGACCTAATGGATGATGTCGATAATATCTCCGAAATCATTTCTGATGCCTGTCAAGCGATAGATTTCAGAACCATGCAAATCGGGGTCCATATTCCAAAAGATCTCATGGAGGAAGAGGATGCAGTCAGGTCTAGATATGGCGCACCTGGTAGCAATCCGTTGAAAGCCACCTTTGTCGAAGAGATACAAGCCACATTGCAAACAAACAGTTCTGACATTGAATTCGTCAGGGAGAGACCCGACGTCATGATACTGATTGACACACTGACACTCAGAGTGGAAGTGGACGTCAGGCCCGTGTTTATTTATGGTAGATACATCAAGAATTCAAGGGAGATTCCCCAAACGAGGTGGCCTTGCAGGTCTTGCAGAGGACGCAAAGGCGGGTGCGAGGCCTGCGAATCAAGTGGATTACAATATCTAGACTCAGTCCAAGACTTGATCGGCAGACCCTTTGTTACAGGAATGGGAGCCCTTGACACGGCATTCCACGGCATGGGCAGGGAAGACATCGACGTTAGATGCCTCGGAGGGGGCAGACCATTCGTATTAGAGGTAAAATCACCCAGGTCTAGATCACCTGAACTCTCTGACTATGAATCCATAATATCCTCAACCTGCGGAGGGAGGGTGGAAGTAAATTCACTTAGGTTTTCAGATAGGAAGGAGGTGGCTAGGATAAAACAGACAAGGTCAGAAAAGACATACACAATTCGTTTCAGTACGAAAGAAACAATTGACAAAGAAAAGGCAACTTCACTTATACTCTCTCTTTCAGGTGTGGTTGTCGAACAACAAACCCCCAAACGAGTCAGTCATCGACGAGCAGACAAAAACCGAAAGAGGCGAATAATCTCGGTTGACGAGGTAAATTTTGACGGAGAAGAGATAGAGGTGACACTCAGATGCGAGGCCGGAACATACATCAAGGAACTCGTCCATTCTGATGAGGGAAGAACCAATCCATCAGTGGCCGGCGTCTTGGAGACGGCATGCGAAGTCATATGGCTTGATGTTGAAAATGTTCATGCGGACTGAATATCTCGATGGGAGATGCACTTAAACGCAACAGGCAGGTCGCCTGCTCGCCGATTAGGCTGTCAAGGAGCGTACAAACATGAAGAGAAGCCATGGAACGCGACAAGGAACCCGCTCGATCCTATCCAAGAGCAAATCCCAACGAAGCCGATTGAACATCTCGAAAATTATGCACTCCTACTCCGATGGCGATAAGGTTTCCATCGTAATAGACGGCGCACAACAAAAGGGAATGCCGCATCGCAGATTCCAAGGTGCTACTGGCACAGTGGAATCCCGCCAAGGGCGAGCATATGTCGTCAGTGTGAAGGACAAGAACATGGCCAAGACACTGGTTGTCCGACCAGAACACATGAGACCAGCAGATGGCACGCCGAAACCAGACTTCGTTCAAAGACAGCTCCAAAAGTCAAAGCAAGAGGAGGAGTGAGTTAATTGTCCGACCAATCCGAATATGTTGATTATGCCAAAGTCAGGGACCTACTACTTTCTGCCCAGGAAAGAAGGCATGAGTTGTCCTATGAACAGCAGATGGCTCTGCAGCACTCCGAGTGGGCAGCGAGTGCGCAACGCGGTGGAATCAAAACGAACACAGAGGTATTCCAGAGCTTATCCGAAGCACTCCGGTCAAATGACAAACTAGCCGACCATCCAGATGTTTGCGCAAAGATTGCCGAACTCATGCCCATGAGCGTGCAATCGATGCGAGTCATTATCGCCTCAAAGAGAATAGCGATGGATACATCGGAAATCGAAGAAATCATAGACACCGTTCGACAACACGTCCTTTGATCATTCTCACAGAGCGATTCATCAACTGAACACCTATCCCGCAACCAGAGGTAGAGCCATGCGCGAGAAAAAGGATGAGCCGGAACACCATGAATTGATGGCTGAGTTATCTGTTCGTGTGATCTCAATCATGGACAGAAGGCCCACTGGAAAGGAGATTCATGGAATAACGCACCCTGGCCTATTTCTAATTAGATCAAAGCTGCTAGACCCAACACTGGATGAAAATGAAGGTTGGATTGGGGCAGATGATCCTCGAATGGGCCCACTATCCCCCATTAGGAAGAAGGACCTTTCCGCAGAGGCACAAGAATCACTCGTCGAGATAGTGAGAGAATCCATATCACTTGATGAGGCAGTACACCTGTCCTTTTTCAACCGGGCCCAGCCCATCACGTTGAAGATGCACTCATACCAACTACTGCCCGGCATAGGCAAGTCATCAGCGCAACAATGGGTACAGAAAAGAGGCTCAGTGGGCTGGCATGATCTACAAGGGGTCACCGACGCTATAGGTCAAGATGCAGCCTCCTTGCTCGCAGAGCGATACGTCCAGGAAATGGACGATCCGATGCAATCTCCAAGATTGATTGACTTGGTGGTCAGGGCTGGGGTTTGACTTTGAGCAATGCCGGTGGGAAATCTGAGCCCCCATCAAAGATCGTTCAAAGGTATCTCTCTACCAACAAAACTGACAAATCACTGGGGCAAAACTTCCTGATCGACGAGACCCCCATACACAAGTCAGTTGAGTTCTCCAAGACCCTAGGTCTGGGAAAACTATCCAATGTCCTGGAGATAGGTCCCGGGCCCGGCACCCTAACGAGGGCGATATTGAACACAGGGGCAAATGTCACAGCAATAGAGATATCTTCCGATGCCTGTGATTTCCTTGCCTCGGAGTTAAGCCATCCTAACTTATCCTTGGTGAACGGTGATGCGCTGGCCATCCAATGGCCAGATAATTTAACACACATAATCGCTAACTTACCCTATGGGATATCCAGCCCAATTCTATCAAAAATCCAAGGTTACCATCAAAATTCCCCGGTATTAGGAATTTGCCTTTTGGTTCAAAGGGAATTTGGAAACAGGATGGCTATGAAGATCCCGCCCAAAGACCGAGGCCCTCTGGGAATCTCCCTGTGGTTAGATTTCGACTGCAGCACTGTTATGGAAGTCTCTCGTTCTTCCTTCCGCCCCCAACCAGAAGTAGATTCCTCCATCATCGGCCTGAAACCGACTCCACGGGAATACATCACTGAAAAAGAGCGCCTCTCAATCAAAGGATTGGCCTCTTGGTGCTTTGGAAGGAGGAGGAGGAAGATCAGAAACTCATTAAAATCGGCTCCAAATAAAGTACATGGGTTATGGGGGATCTCAAGATCGGAATGGAATGACCGAATGGCAATACTAGAGGGTGAATCGAGAGACTTCAGGGATTTGATACAGAAGAGGCCCGAAGAGTTAGACCCTGAAAATTGGATCTTGCTTACAAGGATGATAGCCCATGACATTGAACGTCCAGTATGACCGTGACTTGAAATCTGGACCCCCACTCGGAGTGCCCGTCGACGCGGCGGTTGCGCTTCTTCGGTGAGGGGATAAAATGGCAAAGAAGGACACCTATCTGGCACTACTCAGGCGAGGTATTGATGAAACCACGTCTCAGTTATTGTCTGAGTCCGGACTTAAAATCGGGGACCTCAAGAAACTTGACGAAGAGAAGCTGGTCAGCAACTACGGAATAAAGAAAGAAATAGCGAAGTCGGTCATTGAATCAGTGAAATCCGGTCCTAGGGCCTCCAGTAGACAGAGATTCATTGCGGACGTTATTACCAAGGGGGCGCCAAAGAAAGTTGATAGGATCCAAGAGCAGCGATTCAAGAGGGAACAAAAGGACCTTCTTCAGCAGCTAAATGAAAAGAGGGAGGAACAAAGGGTCGCTAGAGTAGAGTCCTTCAGGAACAAGAAACTCGTCATGAACAGGCTCGGCAAGACGGTTGAATTGATCGTGAAACTGGAGACAATTTTCGATGAAGAGGCAAAAGACGAGCAGAGATCGAAGTTGAAAGACCAATTAGAAACTAGGGGACTTGAGGCCGCACGTGATCACGAGATGCTTGAACTGGATGGGACCCCACAGGACATAGTAGACTTCAGAAGGAAAATAGCTCCGATTCTGTGCCTTCACGCTTGCCCACACTGCGGTGATGAGATGGATCCCAGGGGATCGTCTGTGATTGAGGACTCTCGAGATTACAAATTTGTGTGCTGGGAATGCGAGGAGGAGTTCCATGCTGGCCTTGCTACCGTTGTCGCTGAAAGGATATCTGACAAGGATTCCACATCATGGATCACGATCAATCCGAAGAAGGGGCCACGAGATCCAATCGTGTCCCCACCGTCCAAATCAAGTGCTGATTCCGTTGCTGAGTCCGTAACTAGGGAAATCGAGGCAACAGGTGCCTCTGCTAGTCAGATCTCGGCCTCTATGGAGTCTAGCAAGCTGTCTGGTACCCTAATGGAGATTGATGATTGGATTGAGAAGACCCTCAAAGAAAAGGGCTACATACAGGCCCAAGAGCACCGTGAGAATTTCATTATCGCCACCGGAGCAGGCGCAACGAAATTCAACAAGTGGATGAAGAAAGCTGGGCTGTATTTCAACAAACAGTCCGGGAAGTGGACCAGATGGGAGGACCGCTGAAAAGGGAAAGAGCCGTTGATTTCGACAAATCAACGACGGTTCGCTTTTTCCGCGGATCCTTGCCGATCGGCACTTCCCAATCAGATACTATCGATACGATCACAGATCATGCAATCGAAGCCGAGGTGACCATTCCTACGAATTGCACATCCGGGACCTGTGGGACCTGTCTCGTTAGACTGATTTCGGGAGATGTTGAAATTCCAGAATCACTTCCTCCAGGAATCGACGATTTTCTGGTAAGTCAAGGAGGAATTCTGGCTTGTTGCATGCTCCCCCGCGGAGATATCAAGATCGATATAATCCCGCCCTTGTGAGGCATAGAAATGGTTGATTTCCAGGATCCGAATCTTATCGCGATAATCATAATTGATATTTTGGGTATTTCTATTTTCATTTGGTTCCTGGCCAGCCGGCTTTCTATGAAGTTCAAGGTCATCGAGGAAAGGAAATCAAAAAAGAAGAAAAACAATGTCAACATCGAAAATAGCAATCAAAGCCAAGACCCTCCAAAGAGCCAAAATTGAATCAAAATTAACCCTGTCGAGAGGAAAGGGCGTTATTCCAATCCTCGGCGCCGGGTATCTCAACCACAATTATGTCGATTGACTTGATCCCGTCATTCGATAGAAACTCCTTTTTCAACAAGGATAGGTCATAGAGACAACACGGGCAATGCGGTATCTTTGGCCTTATCTTTAGGCTTATGTCCCCCTCATTTGTGATGACTATGCTCTTGAGTATGTCCTCTGATTTAATCGGAAATCCATGAGGATCTGTCCTTTCACTGAGTAGGCGAAAAGCCTCTCTCATGGCATTCTTTCTAGTTTTGGAGTTCAAATTACCACTCCATGTGCAGGGGAAGCCCAGTGCCTCCTGTCAAGCACTTCAGACCGTCCTTTGTTGCCACCCAAGTGTCTTCTGTCCCAACGGCGCCATCGCCAAATACGACCTTGGGCTCTATTGCCATGGTGCAGCCAACATGCATCGGCATGTCAAAACCGCTTGCAACGACAGGCGACTCGTCTAACTCCAATCCGACGGAATGACCTAGGAATCTAGCCTGGTTTGGAGGCATTCCCATGAGATGATCCCCATAACCCAACTCTGCGGATAGGGCCTCACTCACGTGCCACGCCTCCGAGCAGGAGCTCCCTGCCCCCAATTTCGATACCAGCAAATCCCTGATCTGAGCCATGTCTTCTAGCCTCTGAGCCCACTCTTCGGACATTTTACCGCAACTGAACACACGTGTGCAATCTGACACGTATCCACGATGGACATGAACTAAATCAACCAAGACCGGCTCCCTGTCTCGGATCTTCTTGTGGCCCGCCCCTAGTGGTGAGATGGGACTGGATCCTGACCCGCCCACCGCTGAATCAAAGAAAGAGGGGACGCCACCCGAACGTCCAGAAACAATGACAGCCCTGTCACAGTCCATCGGCCACCTTCTCATCCTAATCCTGCCCCCAAATCCGTCTGTCCGACTCACCTTTTCTGCGATAGAGGCAATTTCCAATTCTGACATTCCGACTCCCCCCTCTTCCAATATCTCTCTGAACATCCTCTCATTTATTCGTCCAGATTCTTCCATCATGGAGATCTCCCAATCGGATTTTGTCTCACGGAGGCCATGAATCAATCCGGAGACGTCTCGAACCGGATCAGAAAACCCAGAAAGACGGGTCGAAAGGAAATCCCTGCGGGCCGCAGGCAGGGTGTTGCAAAGCATGCCGGGCATCTTACTGACTCCTATTTTCCTCAATGCTTCTTCCATATCTGATGATCGCGGTTGACTCGAAACGACATGAGGAGCGGCAGATCCTCCGGATTCCCACTTCGCTCGCGACAGAGACTTTCTCACCCAATGCGTCGACTCGACCTCGGAATCTTTCGCACCAAGGACCAACATACCATTCTGGCGTCCCCCTGTAAGCCAGTACAACTCAACTGGGTCCTCGATTATCACACACTCGACGTCTAAGTCTAACAATGCCTCAGACAGCCTTTCCCTGCGGGCCCTTAACTCTGAGACAGGCACCCGCCAATCTCGATCTTCCGGACCATCGCCACCGAAGTCCATAACGCTTCGACAGAGTGGTTGCGAATAGATGGTTCGTTGACCCGAATCACACCACATAGTCAAAACCAAAACTCCACACGCCTGAACGTGCCAGAGGTACTGGGGCTTGATCAAGTTCGCCTTGATGGCCTCAAGGTCCTCCTGCGTGCGGATCTAAACTTACCCATCGATCCGATCAGTAAGGAGTTCCTCGACGACTCTAGACTGCAGAAGATGGCTCCTTCTCTTCGAAAGCTTGAGGGATCCTCGGTTGTGATCATGGCCCACCAATCAAGGCCTGGAAGATTTGACTTCACGGACCTAAGTCAACATGCGGCCAGGCTTTCCGAGCTACTTGGCAGGTCAGTTGAATTTGTGAATGACATATGTGGGCCAGTCGCACTGGAAGCCATAAAATCATTGCAACCAGGGGGCATACTCGTATTGGACAATGTCAGGATGCATCCCGATGAGACCAATTTGAAAGGAGAAATCGAAGATCAGGAGGAATCAGAGATTGTCAGAGTGCTATGGCCACATTTCGACCTTTTCGTAAACGATGCCTTCGGAGCTGCCCACAGATCCTCTCCAAGCCTGACTGGCTTTACCCGGGTGCTGCCTTCAGTAGCTGGATCATTGATGAAGAATGAGATTGATGCCCTCTCCATTGCCATTGAGAACCCCCCTAGGCCCTATGTTGCGATCCTCGGAGGGGCTAAAGCAGACGATTCTCTACGTGTAGCATCCAACTTGTTGGAAAAAGACTTGGTTGATTGTGTGGCATTTCTCGGAGTGGTGGGTAATTTCATGTTGGTCGCAGATGGGCACGACATTGGTGAGATCAATGAGGAATTTGCTATGAACCAAGCACAACCAAACGCGAGGGAGGCACTTGAGACTGCCAAGGAGATGCTCCGCAATTTCAGGGAGAGAATCATGTTGCCTGAAGACATGGCCATCGAAGTCAACAACTCCAGGGAGCAGATCTCATTGAGGGATCTGCCGACAAAATATCCAATTTATGATGTCGGGCTGAACACGCTGAGAACATTGCGACCGATCATCATGGGAGCATCCTGTGTGCTCTGGAACGGCCCAGCATCGTACTTCGAGAAGCAGAACTTCGCGTTTGGAACCATAGAGGTGCTGAATATGTGCACCGAGACCACAGCCATGACGATAATCGGCGGGGGCCACACCAGTGCCCTAGTAGAGGCACGGGGGGCCGTTGGGAAAGTCACGCACAACAGCACAGGAGGCGGTGCAACCCTGACGATGCTTTCTGATGGAAAGATGCCGGTGATCAGATCATTGATTGAATCATATGGAACCAGTCAATCAACCCTCTCCGGCAAAGGCCTCCTATCTTGATGGAGCCACTGGGGAGATTCGAACTCCCGATCTTCTGATTACGAATCAGACGCTATACCAGGCTAAGCTACAGTGGCAGCAAGTTTTTGCAGAACCTTAGGTGGAATAAGTAGATCGGTGATTGGATGCAATCCGTGTCAGACAATGTACACTTAGAAACCCTATTTTCGGCATCATATTTATCATCTTGAAGTTGGTAATAGCAACATGACCATAGAAGGGGAAGCCTCACTCCCACCATCCTCAACAACGATTGTCTATGCCAACCAGAAAAGCGGTGGCCCGAGAGTTTTCGGGGCCCTGGCAATGCTTCTCGGTGCCTTTGGGGTGATTTTCGGGCTTATTGGACTCCTGAACGCTGGAGCTAACGCCGAAAGCTTCGGCGCTGACCAGACAATCTATTGGCCCTACTATTACTTGTCACCACTAATCGGTCTGGCCTCATCTGCACTATTCGTCTATGCTGGCTTCTTACTTTGGAACTACAAGAAGAAGGGAGTTTGGTATGGCTTCGGAGCTGTGGGGGTCAACGCGATAGATGGAATAGTTGGATCAATTATTTTTGGCCTGGTTGCGGAAGAGGTTGGCGATGCCCTAGGTGCCGAAGGCCTTGGAGGAATTGCTGCAGGCCTAGGCCTGGCCGGAACACTGGTCGGTGCGGTGTGTTGCGGTGCGATAGTGGCATTACCGCTCCTCATGAATGGTAATGATCTCGATGACGATTGATCAACTCAACTCACTGATATCGATTATCCCAGCCAATCTGGACTGAACATCGGACAGCAGTCTTGCCAGAGAACTTTCTGTTTGGGCCTCTGCACGCAATATGAGGACTGGTTCGGTGTTGGAGGGTCTGCACAGAAACCATCCGTCTGGATATACTACTCTGACCCCATCGATTTTGAGATATTCCATGTCAGAGAACGCCGCCTCAATCGACATCATGGTCACCACCCTGTCGCCGTAATAGGGTATCTTGTTCTCTCCCGTTGCAGGAAATGAAGGCACAATGGAAATCAAGTCACTGAAATTTTCGAATCCGTGTGTCAAGCCAACCCTCCTAGCGACGAGCTCTATCAAGCGGGCGCTGTTATACAAGGAGCAGTCATGTCCGTTCCAGCGGTCATTGAAGAATAGGTGGCCTGACATCTCCCCCGCGAACATTATACCCGGATTTTCGGACAACTCCCTTTTCATGAAAGAATGCCCGGTCCTCACCATTTTCGGAATTCCCCCGGAAGCCTCTATGGCCTGTTGGATGCCCATGCTGCACTTCACGTCGAAGAGTATTGTTCGTTCCTCTTCGGAGGAGCCCTTTTTCCGATCTGCAAGTATGTCATTGGCGAAAATCCCAATGAGCCTGTCAGGATGTATGAAATCCCCATTCTCGTCCACAACGCCGATCCTATCACCGTCTCCATCGACACCTATGCCAAACTCACAATCAGAATTTGCCACCAAATCGGATAGTTGAATCATATTCTCGGGCCTTGTTGGGTCAGCTGGGTGTGCCGGGCTTCTTTGGTCCCATGTACAGTTCAGATCTACCAAGTCGACCCCCAACTTGTCACACAGCTCCATTATGAATGGTCCAGGGACAGCATTCGCCGAGTCGACAGCGACGCTGACTCTTCGTGCTAGTGGACCAACATCCTGCACGATCGCGTCGATCACAGTGTGGTGGTACTCTGACATGCTGAGGATGGTCCCGGGAGAATTGGCTTTGCCTTGATCGGGGGATTCGTAGATGGCCTTGAGTCGCTGGAGATCCTCACCTGCAACTGGCAATCCTTTGTGCACGATCTTGAATCCGTTGTATTCCGGTGGGTTGTGGCTTGCAGTAATCGCTACTGCAGAATCGACATTCAGATCAACGGTTGACCTGTAAACAACCCCCGTTGGTACAATCCCCAGATCCACGACCGTACAACCCGACTCGACAATTCCTTGGATCAATGCGGCCTTTAGGGACTCGCCTGATGATCTGATGTCCCTTCCCACCGCAATGGACGTCGCTTGTGCGAATTCGACTATTGCACGCCCCAGCCTCCGACTGAAATCGGTGGTGATATCCTCGCCTGCGATGCCACGGATGTCGTAGGCTTTGAAGGCGCTCACAGCCCCTAACATGTGCAGGCATTCCTAAGCCTTATCGAACATGGCACTCTTTGGTGATAGCCTAGCTTCCTCTCGGATAGGCAGGTGAATCAGTGAGGAGAAGACACCAACGGCTATCCCGATCCACCATACTGTGGTGTAGCTCCCATACATGTCGTAGAGAACCCCTCCGAGGTATACGCCAACGAAACTTCCAACTTGATGAGAGAAGAACACAATCCCGTATAAGGTGGCCATGTATCTGATCCCATATATGTGGGCGACCAAGCCACTGGTTAGTGGGACGGTCGCCAACCACAGGAACCCCATGGCAAATGAGAAGATCAACACCGTGTTGGCCGTGATCGGGGTGAGGATGAACCAGGCCGCGGCAATTGAGCGGCCTGCATAGATCCCGGATAGGAGCCACTTCTTCCCAAACCTCTTCCCGGCCCATCCGGCCATGAGAGTTCCAATGATGTTTGCCGCCCCTATGACGGAGATCGCGAAGCCGCCCAGAGCGGCTGTGGTCTCTATGCCCAGATCGCCACACCACCCGAGCGGATCAATCGGTGCGCTCATCTCTGTCACGAGGGCAGGAAAATGAGCAGTGATGAACGCAAGTTGGTACCCACACGAGAAGAATCCCGCGAAGATCATCATGTACGAGGGGTCCCTCACAGCCAATCTCAATATCTCCCCTAGGCTTTCCTCCAACTCCTCCCTTGGGGCTCGCTCGGGAGCCCTCATCAACGGCAACAGACTGAGCACCAGGATTATTGAAATCGCGAAGACCATGAAGACAGATTGCCAAGTCATGCTCTGCAATAGGAAGACCGCAACGGTCGGCCCAACAATTTGGCCTGCGGAACCGGATGCAGTAGCAATGGCGAGGCTCATGGACCTGTTCTCTGGTTTGCTCGCTCTTCCCACTACTGCGAGAATCACCCCGAATCCTGTTCCTGCAATTCCAAATCCTATCAGAACCTCATACAGCTGTATCGTGAGCGGGGAGGTAGCGGTTGTCGTCAATACCAAGCCAGCCGCATAGAGTACAGCACCCAGAACAATGGCCTTGCGATCTCCAATCTTTTCTGCGAATGCACCAAATATAGGCGCCCCAAAGCCCCAAGCAAGGTTCTGAATTGCGATTGCTAGGCTGAACTCAGATCTTGGCCAGCCAAACTCTTCCTCTATGGGAATCTGGAAGACGCCGAAGGAGGCCCTTATCGCAAACCCAACGAGTACTATTATGCATCCTACGATTAAGACAGGGGTGAACAAAGACCCTCTATTTTCTACGGCCTTCGCATTCAAATTCCACCACTTCCAAGGACAGCCTCCGCCACGACCTCGACCTTGGCCTGACCAGGCAATTCCTTCACGGCGAATGCGGCCCTCGCTGGCAAGACCGTTCCTTCCAGCCATTCACCGTAGATTTCATTGAAATCGGAGAAGTCCTTCATGTCGATGAGCAAAACGGTGACCTTGACCAAATCGCTCTTGGAGGACCCGGCTTGGACCAACAATCCCTCAATCTTGTCCAGAGCTCTTTTCGCTTGCTCCCGGAGGGACTCCCCACCATCAGTTCCAATCTGTCCGGCTACCCAAATCTGATCGCCTACCACGATACAAGGGCTGTAGGGGGCCAATCGCATACCACCAAGATCGATTGATTGTTTCACACGCATATTATCACTGTACTCCTACATCAAGCCGGATTCCTAATCCTTTCTATGATCTCAATATGGTCTCCGGCTACGTTATTTCCGTTCAAGTCTTCAATTCTGACCCATTCTGAATGAACAGCATCGTCACCCGCAAGTGGATCCATCTCTGTGTCCACATCGACGGTGTAGAATAGACCGACGCAATGCTTGCGCGGATCTCTCCCCGGTGAGCCCAGCACACCAAAGAGAACTGGGTTCCGACCAACTATGCCGGTTTCCTCCATAAGTTCCCTGATGACTGCGTCGAGTGGGTCCTCTCCATAATCCACGAAACCCCCGGGAAATGCCCAGAGATCTTCCCACTCTGGTGGGTTTTGGCCTCTTTTTATCATTAAAACCTCTTTTCCATTCTCTGTCGTTCGCGTTGCTACTGCATCTACGGTTAACGAAGGGGATCTGTAACCATCATGGCCACATGAAGGGCATCTTTCAGGAACCATATCTGCGCCCTCTCGACACATAGTCCTCTATTGCCCAGTATAGGTCTTGCCTAGAAAAAGAAGGCCAGTGAACGTCCGTGAAGTAGAATTCGGAGTAAGCGATCTGCCACAGAAGGAAATTGGATATGCGCTCCTCTCCGCTTGTGCGGATCACGAGGTCGGGATCCGGGAGTGAGGACGTGTATAGCCTGGACGAAATTGCATTCACATCTATGGAGTCAAGCCCTATCCTTCCATCTGCATGTTCCGAGGCCAGTGACTTGACTGCATCGATTATTTCTTCCCTACCACCATATGCGAGACAGATAGTAAACGTGAATCGTTCGTAACTCTGGGTGGCCATCTCTGCCAAATCTATCGCTTCTCTGACTTTTTTGGGTAAGAGATCGAGCCTCCCTACGACATTCACACGAACCCTGTTCTCGTGGATGAGCGGGTCAAGGGCAATCTCATTCAAACCTTCGATGTACAAATCATAGAGGACATCGATTTCGTCCTTAGGCCTATTGGAGATATTTTCACTCGATAATGCGTAGACGGTGAGGTAAGGCACATCGAGGTCCAACACCCATCTCATTACCTGTTTCAACTTCTCTTTTCCTGCCGAATGCCCATGAACAGTATTCATGGAATTCGACCAAGCAAACCTTCTATTTCCGTCCATGATTATCGAGATGTGGCTTGGTAATCTTGACCTATCCAATGAAAGTAGCCTCGATTTTGCCCTAACACCTCTTACTCTGTCGATTCGACTGACTATGCTCCATGCAAATCTAGAGTTTGCCAGATACCTCGCTGGGCCCCTGAATAACCCGAATCCAAGCAATATTTTTGCCGTGCGATCGAAAGCTCGACCTATCCAATGCCTTCTTCCGACCAATTGAGACACCTCAGGTGAAGATAATATCCGCAGAATCTCCCACCTTGTCTTCAAGACCCCGCTCTGGATTCACCACAATCACTTGTCCAGCAGATTCCCAGACCGGCAGGTCAACATGACTATTTCCAGCATAGCCGAACTTTCCGCTACCGAATCTAGCGACAAGCGCCTCAGCCTTTTTTTTGCCTCTGAGGTTGACCTCTCCGTCTGATGCCATGACATCGTTGAATATTCCCACGTGGGCTGCAATCGACTCAGCAATTAGACGGTCTGATGCCGTCACGAGGTACAATCTCCTGCCTCGAGCATACTCGCCAGTTAACCAATCCATGAAAGAGGCATGATACTCTAGATGCGCAGGATCAAAAATCAGCAACTTGCCTAAGTTCTGTTTCCAAACAGCTCTACGACCCGTCAATTCAAGCCATAGAAACCCCAGAATCCTCCAAGGCTTAGGTAGAATCACCTTCCTGATGGAGACCCAGCTCATATCAGTTAGTATCAAGGTCCCATCGAGATCAACGGCCAAGGGATACGATTGGACCTCGTTATCCATGACCTGTCCAATGGTTCAACAGGATTGAATGTTCTGACCGTTCGTATGATACGGGTGAACCCAATCAGCATATCATGACCGCTGACAGTGGAGGGGGCACTGATGATACAGCATGGTCACTTAGAAGGATCGAAGTCTTTGGAACGGAGATCCAGCAATTTATCACACAAACGGAAAACATGGACAATGATGAGTGGACAAAACTCGTCGATAGCTTTGAGCAATGGGGAGCGTTTCCAAGAGTGGTAGAAAAAGTAGAATGGAACGGAAATAGGGTCACCATCGAAACAAAGTCCTCCGGATATGTCGGTGAGGCAATAAAACATCCATTCTCGAGCATGAGGGCAAGAGCAAGGTCCGAAGGCGACGATGTGGATTGGCCGATCGGGGGGCTATCCAGCGACGGCTTGGATCTATTGTTGATATGGCCGCTTGAAAAAGGACGAATAAACGCCGAGGAGGTGCTGAGAAGTCACCTATCCTCTGGAGATTTACAATCCGCAGAAGCACTTCTGAGGAGATGCGCATCCGCTCTTGGCTCCGCTCATGAAGCGCTATCTAGTGTGTGGAGTGGCCCCCCAAACTCCAAATCATGGAACTCGCTTCTGGCGAAGATGGAGGAGGAGATAGATAGCAGGACTCTCTGGAGGGCGCCATTCAAGCCTGGAATGAATACTATCCTCTCTTTTGGAAACATGCCAATCAAGTGTTTTTCTGAGTCATCCGACGGTAAAATTCGAATCAGACCCACTTCTTCAGCACTGATCGACGCAGTCGCCAAATCCAAAGGCATAGAATGGCCTGCAGTCAGGGATCTGGCCTCGTTACTACGTGATCTAAGCCGAATTTCCGAGGGCGAAATCGATGATCATGTCAAGACTAGATTAAGAGCAGCCATAATCAACAGTTGGGTGGGTGTCCATGGAAAACTTAGGACTGATGGATCAAGGCCGAGCAGGGCCTTGGAGATTATTGGCGGTGGTTTGGCGATATGGGAGTACGAGCAAGCCCTCTCGAGCAACTTACAGGGTGACACCGCCGGGACCGAATCAATAAGCAATTCCAAAAAAATTCTGAACAGGGTCTCCTCGATACAGAGGAGATTATTCACCATCCGAATCTTCTCCTTGCTATCGATCCTCGGCTTGTTCGGGGGCTCAATATGTTTGATTGCCGGGACGTATGATCCTGACCAGTTGAGTCCATTGGTTGGTATATTTGCCCTTACCCTCTCCCTTGGTATGAGGTTGCTTTACTTCGCGATGGCCCCTCGACCTGAGAGCGTGTTCAGTTGAGATCCAATCTGGACCAGACACCTGATGTTAATGAATAGGCCATTGGCGTTCCAGTTGGAATCTCTCGCTCAACAATGGCCTCGGGAGACAATCCTTCGATCTCCATCACAAGCGATCTCAGGGAGTTCCCATGAGCTGCGACTAACACCGTCTCACCAACTTCCAAAAGAGGCACGATGTCCTCAAACAGGCAAGGCAATGCCCTTTTTGCAGTCATCTCCAAGCTCTCTCCGCCTGGAGGCTGCCCTTTGAAACTCCTCCTCCACAATCTGACCTGTTCGTCACCAAATTCTTCTCGGCATTCCTGTTTGTTTCGCCCTTGGAGGTCGCCGTAATTCCTCTCATTCAGTCTACTGTCATGGTGGACATGTTCCCCATCCCATGATTTGTTTATTTCGAGGATTATGTCTGCAGTTCTTTGAGCTCTGATCAGCCCGCTTGCGAAGACGGCGTCGAACTGAACATTTTCCAACAACTTTCCTGCATCTTTCGCTTCTTCAATGCCCCTTTCAGAGAGGTCGACATCAACCCACCCTGTGAATCGATTTTGTGCGTTCCAGATTGATTGTCCATGCCGAATCAACACCAACGTTCCCATCGAAACCATCTCAGGACCGTCTCAATCTTGGCTCATGGAATCTCAACCCAAGTTTATTGGACAAATTTCTGGCATTCACGAGGGTGAACTCGCTCATCGCCCTTTGTACGTCCGAAGATTGTTGAGTGTAGAAGTTCGCTTGGACTAATATGCTAGAGGACCCCATCGATTGGATCTTGACCCAAGAGGATTCCTCATTCACTGTGCGGTCATCGATTTTGATAATCTCAAGCATTTGCTCGCAAAATTGCTGCAGAGAATCGGTGTCGCTCTCACCTTCAAATTCGAAGGGCATCACCACTCTCCTGAATCTCCGTTGTGAGAAGTTCTCGATCGGGGAATTTACCAAATTGGCATTTGGAACAGTGATTATGGTATCCTGTCCGGTTCTCAATACAGTCATTCTCAGTCCAATATCGACCACCTCCCCCTCGATTCCATCAACCTTAATCCAATCACCCAAGTTGAATGGCCTATCGATGATTATGGACACTGCGCCGAACATATTCGAAACCGTGTCCTTTGCGGCGAGAGCCAGAGCAAGTCCTGTTATCCCCAGACCAGCGATTATCCCGTTTAGGTCGAATCCGACCACGCCAGCAATCACAAAAGCCCCTATTACGAAGACAGCCATCCTGCCCAGCGATTCAGCCATGCTGGCCAGAGATCTCTGTGAAGCCGGGCTCTCCCCATCGTCAGAAAGCACCTTCCCTATTGAACCGACGAGCCTGTAAGAGGCAAAGAGGAAGATCAGGATGTAAAGCGAAGTGAGCAGTGAGAGCATGGTGTGAACCAGGTTTTCATCCCATACCATCTCAAAAACGGCATCGTCCATGGTCCTGATAATCTCAACAAACAGTAAAAGTGAGATCCCCAAAGATAGGGCTCTGGACCCCTTTACCCCTTCTGATTCTTCTATTTCTCCTAGAAAATGCGAGGCCAAGGCTGGTAGAATAGCAACTCTGACAAATCTTCCAAGGAGTAGAGAAAGAAAGCCAGTGAGAACCACCAAAACGAGTGTTCCCAATGAGAATCCGATAATCTGGGCTTCAACTCCGAAATCTGAGAAGGGCCCCTCGTCCATGAGCTGCAGCCCCATATCGTGACCATGAATGTCGTTCTTCATAAAAGCGCCTCCTCCTTCCATTATCAAGATCAAAGTTGACGCATGTCCGAGGGATTGAAGGACATTGGCCCGTTCGTTATGTCATGACCAGCGCGTCACGAGTTAGGCTTCGTAGGCCAAACCGTCGCCTGAAAACTCGTTTAGCGGTTGTCTTGATGCCATTCCTCCTGTCGGTTCTGGCTCCAGTATCTGTCATCACACCCGTCGCAGCTCAAGATCAAGGAACAGAGAACTCCCCGGAGGACATATGGTCCCAGGATTATATTTCCCAAATTTTCCCCTGGGCACCCGAATCTAACGATAGATTACAGTTCCGCGAATACCACGACTATTTCTCAATGAAGGCAAGGATGCAGGCATTAGCAGACCAGAATCCAGACTTCCTTGAGTACCATGAGGGTCTTCTCGGGGGAGTCAACGCGAGAGGCGTGGAGATGAGTGCGACGGAGTATGAGGGGTGGTACTACAACCATCTCAGCCCTTGGATGAAAATTACCGCCAATGTGGGTGGAGGTGAATACAATGACTTCAACGGAGACAATGGGAATTATGCCGACAGGCCCGATGTTATGCTGGTGGGGAACCATCACGCCAGAGAATGGATGTCATTTGAGGTACCCATGTTCTTCTTGGAGCAACTCACCTATTACTACGGTAGTGCTGGCATAGACAATGATGGCGATGGAAGAATCGACGAGGATGGATGGGACGGGATCGACAATGACGGAGACTGTCTCAGCTTGAACTCCTCCAATCAGGATTACAACGGAGATGGGATAAATTGCGGACCTGGTGATCTGGGAGTAGATGAGGACTTCTCTGAGCAGTTCATCACGGACATGGTCAATACGAGAGAAATCTACCTGATCCCCATGTTGAATGTGGATGGAGTCAGATTTGACAGAGAGGTTTACTGCGGCGAATTCGCTTGGGAGAACTGCTATCAGAGTGGCTGGAGGAAAAATCTTCGAGACAATACTGTCACAGGACTCACCCCTATACCAGATCCGGACGAACAGGTCGACCCGTCTTGCGATGGGGTTGACTTGAACAGGAACTACCAGTTCGAGTGGGGAGCCCCCTTGGGAGCCACAGGCCCCCTATTCCCCGGGGCTTGCTACTCATCAGGACCCAACAACGATGTCTACAACGGACCAGTGAACTACGAGGATAATGATGGAGACGGCCTGATCAATGAGGACCACGTAGATGGCAATGACGACGATGCCGATGGTCAGATCGATGAGGACTGGCTAGGAGGCAATTCAGAGCCTGAAACCAAATTCATACAAGACCTAACCGAGATGAATGATGATAACGGGGATGGGGCATCCGAGTTCAAGGCCACACTTAGTTGGCATTCATTCTCCGAGCTTGTACTATGGCCATGGGGCCATTGCACCGATTGCGATAACCCTGACCAGGAATTCTTGGAATACCATGGATACAAGATGGGCGATATGACTGCATATGCGCCAATGCAATCCTCAGATCTGTATCCAACCACGGGGGATTTCTGTGATTGGCACTATGGGGTTCACAACTCTTATTGCTACACCATGGAAATAGGGAATGCGTTTCACGAATATCCAGAAGACATCGCCCACATATCAGTCAGGAATATTGGGGTTCCGTGGTACATGATAGAGATAGCCGATGACCCCCGTTTCAGAGCCGTCCATGGAATTGAGAACATGAGTGCTAGGCATTGGCTCCAGACCCCATCCGAGGTAAACATCCCCTCGAAGGGCGATATCAACTTCGATCTCTGCTTGGACCAATATTTCCCCTTCTCTATCAACAAAAACAGCTCATTCCTGTCTTGGAGATTCGTAGAACCTACGCGACAACAGGACGATTTCGGCCCCACCGAATGGAGATTCGTAAACTGGAACAAGGCGGCATTCACGATTAAGGGTGAATCATGTGAGCTCAGGGATGGGACGAATGGGACCATACTCACCAGCAGTGTCCCGATACCAGATACTTCGGTGGGGAAGCTCCAATATCGCGCTCAACTCGGAACCACAAATGGCGCATTCCCCTTCACTTATCCAACGCTTGAAGACGGAGGGAACTACTATGAATTAACGATGCCCTATCGTGCTGGCTTTGGGTCTGCGGTCCTATCCGTACTCATGTTCGCCTTCATCGCAACCATCGTCTGGGGCGGACTAGCCTTCCTGCTCAGGGTGATGCTGGATGAAGACGCTCCAGTCCTCTCCCTTCCCCCGGAGGACGCTGAATGAGCGGATCCTCCGACGAGTTCAGTGGCCGTTTAGGGCTAATATTCGCGACCATCGGGGCTGCTATAGGTACTGGCAACATATGGCGATTCCCGAGGATGGTTGGTGCAAACGGCGGGGGTTCTTTCCTTGTCCCATGGCTGATTTTCCTCTTTTTGTGGTCCATACCCCTCGTGATAGCAGAGTTTGCGATGGGGAAGAGGTCCAGAACCGGGACAGTAGGTACATTTCGAATCTTTAATGGCCCCAAATTCGCATGGATGGGCCTTTGGACCGCATGGATTTCAACCGCGATAGGGTTCTACTATGCCGTTGTAACAGGGTGGTGTATCAACTACTTCCAGACCGCACTCCGAGGAGGCCTGGGATCCGACGTCGATACCACCGAGGTTTGGAACAACTTCCTCCAAGCCCCCGGTGAGGTTGTCATGTTCCAAGCACTAGCAGTCGTGATCACCATGGGAGCCATTTGGAAGGGTGCGAAGGCAATAGAAAAAGTGAATGTGATCCTAATGGTCTCTTTGTTCGTCCTCCTATTCTCGGCTCTGTTCTTGGCATTCATAATGGATCTTAGTGACGGCACTCTTGATGGCTTCGTGTACATGTTCAGCATACAGCCTGAGTACTTAGTCCAACCAGAGACATGGATTAATGGTCTCTCCCAATCAGCATGGTCCTGCTCTGCGGGCATGGGGATGGCCATCACATACTCAGTCTACATGAGAAAGGACGAGGACACGACCTTGAATGCGGCAACCATGTGCCTCGCAAATAACAGCATATCCATCATTGCGGGTCTTACCGTGATGATGGCTGTGTTTTCTGTCGTAGATGACCCCTTGTCGGCAGTCAGTGGTGGAAGCAGTGCGATTACATTCCTAGTCCTACCGGAGGTATTCGCTCAGGCACCTGGTGGCCCCTTCGTCCAGCTCGCAATGGTAGCGATGTTCTTCTTGGCACTCTCCTTTGCCGCACTGACCTCAATGATCTCCACGGTTGAGTTGTGTGTCAGAAACTTCGTGGATCACGGGGTCGACAGGGAGAAAGCGGTCGGATTCACGAGCATTGCAATATTCTTATTCGGGATCCCAAGTGCTGCAACATGGATTTTAGTCGACGACTCAACTGGAGTAGCTTTCCCCCAGTTCTTGGAGGTGCAGGATCACATCTGGGGCTATGGACTGATGTTTAGCGGATTATTCATCGCATTTGCAATTTGGAAATATGGATGGCTAAGATACAAGGTCTGGCAGGCCCAGAATGGGGTTGGAGGATTCTCATTCAGGGATTACCTTGACCACGGCGTCTCCTCCTTCCGAGACGACTTCATCAATACCGGGGATAACGACTGGTGGATTGGAAAATGGTGGGATTACATCCTATATCTCGGCTTCCCATTGATGTTCGTAACGCTCATGGGGAGCTTCTTCATCGATCTACTTGCAACAGTGGAGGATCCCTGGAACCCAACGAATCCCAAGGGCATAACGATCATCCTGATCTTCTGGGGAATAACTGCGGGCTTATTCATGAGTATGAACAGATTGATGCTGGTAAACAGGGTAGTACCAACCGGAAACTCTGGATTCCCACTCTGCCTATTGACCCAGGAATACATACTTGAGCCGAGGCCGTTGTTCAGAAACGTGCCCGATGGAGCTGAAGTACCGATCGACACGCTACCTGGAGGGATAGACCCATACATTGTCAAAGTAGGCGAAAGCCCACCTGACCCAACCCCTCAAAATTTCGGCGTGCACCATGCCAATGTGATGGACGCTGAGATTGCATGACAAAAGATGTGAGACACGGATACCAAATCAAGACACTATTCAGGGAATATGTTCTTTTTTGTGTGGTCGGAACCTTCAATCTCGTCATATTCTTCATGATGTACGTAGCAACATATTCCATGTTTGAGGGAATAGAGTACAGGGCAGCGTCATCGTGGTCTATTTCGTATTTGATTAGCTCCGTTTTGTCCCATACAATGCATAGGTGGTTTACCTTCAAGTCCCTATCCCCATACGGAAGGAGCCTGGTGCTGACAATGGCAATCTATTCGATTATGCTGGTGATATCTACAATGTCTCAGGCCCTCCTTGCAGATACAATGGGGTACAACCATATCCTGGTGTGGGCAATGAACACCCTCGCCTTCGGATTCGCCTCCTTCATAGCATTGAGATTCGTAGCTTTCCCAGCCTCAGATGGCTCTATATCCGTGAAAGAACGCATGGAACTAACCAGAATCCGGCGTAGGTCTTGAAGTGCTTTGACGGAGACCAGAGGTCGTGTCAGGTGGAGTGCGCGGTACTCGAGACTTCTATCCCGGGGACATGAGGACCAGAAATTGGCTATTTGGGAAATTCCACGATGCTGCCAAAGCACACGGGTTTGAAGAATACGATGCACCTGTTTTGGAGACCGAGGAGATCTACACTCGAAAGGCTGGCGACGAGATCATTTCTCAGCTGTACAGCTTCGAGGACAAAGGCGGCCGTCGCGTATCGCTTAGACCCGAGATGACCCCATCACTAGCCCGCATGGTGATGGCCAGGTCCGGCACCCTGCCCACACCGATAAAGTGGTACTCAATACCTCAATGTTGGCGATATGAGAGAACCCAAAGGGGGCGTGGAAGGGAGCATTACCAATGGAACGTGGATATCTGGGGCATGAGCGACATCAGAGCAGATGTCGAACTCCTCTCTGTGATGGTCCACCTGTTGCGATCCCTCGGCCTGGACGAAAACGACATAATTGTACGAATTAGCAATAGAAAGGTGCTTGAGCAGGCACTGGGGGACCTCGGGATATCAGGGGAAGAATTCACCAAGACATGCGTCATAATAGATAAAATTGACAAAGTCCCAGAGGAAAAAATCAAGAAAATGCTGACAGATTCGGGAATCGACCTCGAGGCTATCTCGAGGATATTATCCATAATGGGGGTCAATGATCTCGACGATCTGGCATCGGTGTTAGGTGACGAGAGTCCAGCGGTCAAAGAATTGAGGTCGCTCTTCGGCTTGTGTGCCTCGTATGGAATTGAAGATTGGATACAGTTGGATGTTTCTGTTGTGAGAGGCCTCTCATATTACACAGGAACCGTTTTCGAGGCCCATGATCGAAAGGGGGAGCTCAGGGCCGTATGCGGTGGCGGTCGCTATGACAAGTTGATAGGGACCTTGGGTGGAAAGGACATGCCCGCAACCGGATTCGGATTTGGTGATATGGTAATTATGGAATTGTTGAGGAAGAAGGAGATTCTACCAAACCTAGAGCCCGATATTGAAGACGTTGTATTCTGCCTCCAAGAAGAGAATCGGATTGATGCCATGGCTATAGCTTCGAAACTAAGGTCGACTGGTAGGAAAGTCGACCTCATACTTGAGGAAAAGAGAATGAAGTGGGCGTTGAAACACGCAGATAGAGTTGGTGCAGAGAGACTTGTGATGATCCTCCCCGAGGAGTGGTCTCGTGGTAAGGTGAAGGTCAGGGATGTTCCAACTGGAGTCGAGACTGAGTACGAATCGGAGGATTTCTGAACCCAACCCCTGGCTCAAACTCTCACACAAGGCGTCTTCTGGACGCAATAGCCCCCGCTGCCATGGCACCCAATCCACCTAGTAGACCAAACCCTGGAAGGAGTCCTGAGTCAGTCGATGAGGGTGGAGGGTTGTCACCCCCAACGGCTATTGGGTCTGTTGCGTTGATTACAGGAAATAGGATCTCCGTGTTCATTCCATCTGTGTTGTCAGAGTAATAGACCCTGAAAATACCTGAACAGTCTATCAGTATACCACATCCCAAACCGCTGGGGTTCGGTTTAGAGTATTCAAACTGAATTTGGGGCTCTTCAAAACTCTTGTTCCATCTAGTCATATTGTCCGAAATCGGTATCTCCCAGATTATCTGGTTATCATCATAGGTGCTTGTAGCAAACTCTTGTGATGCGACAACCGTACTGCCCTTCAGAAGAGAAATTCGCAATTCTTGACATTCTGAAGTGTCGTCACAATCTCCAGATGCAACGTAGATCCCCAAGTCCATTCTTATGGTTCCGTTGGGGTTTAGATACATGTCACTCTTGAAAGAATCAGACATGGCGCAGTTGAAATTGACATCCACCTGCTGGTTTTGGGCAAACTCCTTCTCACCATAGCCGTCAACTGCGGATGTGGTTTCATTCGCATCGAAGTGAGTCCAGCATTGTCCTATGTTATCCGTCCCCCAAAGATGCATGTGAGGGTTATCTACGGAGGGCTGTTTGGCATCTGCTGCCTGGGCTGAGGCAGGAGCACCAGTGACCGAAGTCAGCAGAATCACCAGAAGAGCAATTCCAGATGCTTTCTTCCCTATCATGTCCTAATTGGTTAGCGCGAAGAATTTCAACCTATGGGGGCATTGTGTACTCTAGGCGTCAAATCTGTGAAGTCCATCTTCATCACGAGATCCCTTTCTCGCGATATTAAGCGCATCTCCAAGTAGATCGGCGGCCATGGACCCACCAGATAGCCTGTCTCCAGCAACACCAGTGATGATGGACATAACTTTGATGGTGTCGCCAAATGCGGGGTCCTGCCTCGCTCCCACTATAACTTGGGCATCAGGTGCCAATTCTGCGGTCATCAACTCCACAACTTGATTTGCTTGCTCCAAAGTCATGTATGATCCACCAGTCACGTGGATTAGGGCACCCGTTGCACCCACGATGTCGACATCCAGAAGTGGATGGTTCATGGCCTCATGTACGACTTCCTCAGGACCTTTGTCACTCTCTCCATACAACATCATGGTGACCCCGCCACCCCTCATGATAGATCGGACGTCTGCAAAATCTAAGTTGATGAGGCTTGGGACAGTGATTGTTTCCACAATCCCCTTGATTATCTCAGCAATCAGTTGATCCATTATGCTGAAGGCTTCCTCCAAAGGGAGATTAGGAACGAACTGCAAGAGCCGATTGTTATCCAGAACCAAAACTGCATCGGCGGCCCCTCTGACAAGATCAAGTCCTTCTAGCGCACGCTGCATCCGCATCTTACGTTCAACAGCGAACGGGGTAGTGACTATCGCAACGACCAATGCGCCGACTCGCTTTGCCTCAGCTGCAACCACTGGTGCAATACCGGTTCCAGTGCCACCACCCAGGCCCGCTGTCACGAAAACCAGATCTGCGCCGTTGACGATTTTGGTAATTACACTCCTCCCTGCTTCTGCGGCCTTCCTCCCCATCCTGGGGTCACCGCCAGCACCAAGTCCCCTAGTGATGTGCCTGCCGACGAGAAGTTTCTGTTGAGCCCTTGTGTTGTCCAAGTGTTGCTTGTCCGTATTTATAGCGACTGTTATTGCACCTTCCACTCCGATGTGTGTGATCCTGTTCATGGTGTTGTTTCCTGAGCCACCACAACCACAAACCAATATTCTAGGGTCGGGGGGGCCGAATGAGTCAAGTTGTTCATCGGTGAGTGCCGTGGAGGCCCCTTGCTGACCCAAGACCCCCCATACTGGCACACCACTGCTAGTCATCAAGCACCTCTCCTTCCAAATGGATACTGCGCAATCGCTTTGCTGGGCTTCTTAATGCTTGAGGGGCCGGACATGCCTCGGAGCCCGATTATCAGGAGAACCCAAGCATTCCGATCCCAACTCTTTCTGGAAACGGACATAAGGCCTAGGCGACTCCGGAGGTACAAGCCGCGCTTAGCTCAGTTGGCTAGAGCACCTGACTGTAGACTGGAAACACTTGGTTGTAGGCAGCCATCAGGGGGTCCCCGGTTCAAGTCCGGGAGCGCGGACCAACATCTTGCCATCCCTTTCTTGGTAGGCAAACCGAAACGTAGCCGATGCCTCTACCTCAATCATACTCAAATAGGAAAGGCGAGCCGACTGGCCCCGGAGGTAGCCACATGGGTGTAGCCAAGTACATGAAAGCGACTTGGAACAAACCGAAATTAGGCATGTCCAAGGAAGCTAGGAGGGATCGAATGTCCTCCTGGAGAAAAGAAGGCGTGTTCCAAAGAATCGAACGTCCAACACGTATCGACGCCGCTCGGAGAGTTGGCTACAAAGCAAAACAGGGCATCGTGCTCGTGCGAACGAGAGTCAGGAGAGGCGGCCTCAGGAAAGGAAAAATCCACATGAAGAGAAAGCCATCGAATGCCGGCATCAAGAAAATCACAATGGCCAAGTCAATCCAGAGGATAGCTGAGGAACGGGTCAGTAGACGATATCCCAATTTGGAGGTGTTGAACTCCTATTGGGTCGGCGAAGATGGAAAAAACAAATTTTACGAAGTCATACTCATAGACCCACACCACCCAGCGATAAAATCCGACAAACAACTAAGCTGGGTATCGACTGGATCCAGTCACTCTGGCAGAGCATACAGGGGCAAGACATCAGCCGGAAAGAGGGGACGAGGTCTACTCAACAAGGGCAAGGGAGCTGAAAAACTACGACCGAGCCTAAAGGCGAACAAGAACCGCGGCAAGTAAGAACATCCTGCGTCAACTTGATGCTGACAACTCCAACCTAAGCATCATGCCCGACCGCAGGCTAACCACTCTGCACGGCTTACCCGTTGTTCTTCCAGACGCCAGGATATTGGGTGTTGTTCACGATGTGGTCTTGGATGACAAGGCCAGTTCTTGCACCCATTTGTTTGTCGTTGAAACCCCTGATGAGATCGTCGAGGGGGGCATGCACGTCTCCATACCATGGTCTTGGGTTCGCTCCGTTTCTGATGTGATACTGTTGAGGTGGTTTCCCCCAACTCCTATCCCGCGCCGACCGGAACTATGAGACGAACATTTGTCCATAGGACCGATATTATGTAAAGGACGATCCAGCACGGTCCGATTTGTGAATCGCATCATTCCCCTTCTGGCCGTATTGATGCTACTTACGTTGCCAGTTCAGATTCAAGCCGCTGAGTCCAAAGCAACGGTGACCTGCATACAGGATGACATTTCACAAGAAGCCTCAGTCTGGAGCCTGACGGACCAAAGTTGCCTCAGGATGAGTCTGGGCCTCCTAAATCCTGGCACCACTGTTGAATTCAACGTATCTACAGACTCCGCAGTGGATTTACTCTTGTTCTCCTCAACCGGAGTCGTTGTCTATCAACAGGAGCAGAACTACAGAAGGGCAGACGTATGGGAGTCAAGATCGGTATTCGAGGACTTCACCGGCGAGGGAACCTGGAGATGGTCTTCCCCTACTGACAGAGGCGCGACTAGATGGTATCTGGTTGTGGATAATCTTGACCATCCCCAGGACCAGGATCAAGGGGCGCTGGGGGGATCCTCTGTAGGCGTTTCCTTGGCGGCAAGCCTAGCACAAGATGAACCATTCACACTCTTTAGCGGCATAACCCACTTAGAACCAACAAGCTTTGCGACGCTTTTAGGCCCATTTGATGCAGACTCAGGAACCATAATCAAGGTTTCAGCATCCTCAATGGTGGGCGAGTCAGACGTCTTCCTGATGACTCAGAATCAATATCAGCTATACTCAGCAGGAGCAGCCCCTGCTCGGATTGAGGAGGGCTCAATGCTTCTCATAAGTGACCCAAGAACCGTCCTGTACAGCATTTCCGAAGAGTTGGGAGGTGCGGATCTGTACGTTGTCCTCGACAACAAGGGTGGAGGTGGAGGTGTCGGTCTTTCCCCAATTGCCACCACGGTCACGGTCTCGCTCACCCCGATCCTAGATCCCAGAATCACCGATGTAGATTCGCTATCAGTAATTGATGTGGGATCGAATATTATCTTGGATGCCAGTACGACCCCGAACCGATCTGGACAGATAGCAACAGAGGGCTACCTCTGGGACGTTGATGGCGACGGGTTCAGCGACTTGGCTGGGATTCAGGTCGAGACCTCGTGGTCAGAACCCGGTGATTTGACGATCTACCTCAGAGTTATGGGGGTCGATGGCCGTCCTGCCACAAAATTCCATGAGATCAGCGTGGTTGACATGTCACCCCCTCAAGCAAAAATCGAGGGTTCACAGAACATCACTCGGGCATTTGGCGAATCGATATCCATGAGGGGCACGTATTCCGACAACTGGAATGTAATTTCAGTAAAGTGGTACTTGGGGGAATCACTCGTGCTGACCGACCCATCCCCCCAGAAGGAAGGCGAGTCCGTTTTCGATTTGGAAATCTCAATCGATCAAGTTCAGGCAGGCAACCACGCAATTAGGATGGAGGTCACAGATGCCAGTGGCATGACATCCAACTCAACGTCTAACCTCACAGTGTACGATGCAACTCCCCCTTCTGTGAACAACGCCATTGTCGAAATCACCAGATTCACAGATGATACCATTACACTTGAGGCTCTAGCAGTGGACCCCGAGTCTGAATCCCTTGGATATTCATGGGACGTCGATGTGAATGTTGACTCAGACGGTGATGGAATCACCAATAACGACATGGACAGGAGTGGGCAGACATTCATCGTCATGTATGAAAAAGCGGGAATCTACTCATTAATTTGCACCGTGACCAATGATAACGGCCTCGAGACCAACATAGAGTACATTATTGCAATAGAATCAGCGCAGACAACCCCGTCGCTGATCGATCAAATCATGCCATACCTTCCAGTCATAGGTGCGATATCATTGGTTTTGTTAATCGCGGTAGCACTGATTTTGATTATATCAATTCGCGCTAGGAAGAAGATGAAAGAGATAGAGGAAGAGCTGCGAAACCAAGAGCAAGATCAGATACAGGTA
>DAGH01000009.1:0-4337 GCA_002495675.1 Euryarchaeota archaeon UBA182
AGGTGTCCCATTATCCTAGACGCGCTCCTGCCCTGGCCTACCTGATGCCTGATTTCATGTATCCTGGGGTCAAAAGGCGTGTGCGAACCAGCAATTGCCTCCACGCTCATAGCACATGCCGCATCAGCCGCGTCGCACAACTTCGTGGCTAAGGAAGAGGCCTCAGCAAGGTAAGAACACATTTGTGAGGTGCCGTTTATGAGCGATAGTCCTTCCTTTGCCTCAAGAACTACTGGTTCACGTCCGATGTCAGAGAAAACCGCCTCGGTCTCAGAGTCAGCCCATTGGCCACCGATCCTTGATTGGAATCTTCCCTCCCCGATCAGGGACATGGCCATGTGCGCCAGTGGTGCGAGGTCCCCGGATGCGCCGAGGGAGCCTATGGAGGGTACGACTGGTGCGTGTCCATGATTGATCAGATCTAGTAGTGTCTGGACTACCTCTACCCTGATTCCGGATGCGCCTTTGGCAAGGGAGTTCGCACGGATGGCCATCATCCTCATGACGGACTCTGGACTCATGCTAGGCCCTATTCCGCATGCGTGACTGAGCACTAAGTTCCGTTGCAGCTGCTTCAATTCCGGGGGTTGTATAGTCACGTTGGAGAGGCTCCCGAAACCAGTGTTAATCCCGTACACAGTTGTCCCAGTTTCGAGAATTCGCTCAACATGATCCCTGGACCCCCTCATTCTATCTATCGAGTCATCTGAGAGGCGGATCTTGACCCCTTCAGATCCTATTCGCATGATCTCTTCGATCGTCATGGTGTCGCCGTTCAATGTAATCTCCATTATTTTCGTCCCTCCATTAGCGAGTCGAGGATGTCTGGATTAACGGTGGTTGGTCTCGTCACCTTCAGCCTGGGGTCATTGGTCTGGGCCCTATCAATTGCCCATATCGCGCCTTCGTTCCTGGCCCATGCCCTTCGGGCAACTCCATTGTCAACGTCCCATTGGAGCATGGAGTCAGCGCGTAAAGCAGCATGTTCTGTGCCATCTAGTACCATTCCGAATCCGCCGTTCATGACTTCTCCCCATCCTACGCCACCGCCATTGTGTAGGCTTACCCATGTGGCTCCCCTAACGGCGTCCCCGACGAAATTCTGAACCGCCATGTCCGCAGTGAATCTCGATCCGTCTCTAATGTTGGATGTCTCGCGATATGGGCTATCTGTCCCAGAGACGTCGTGATGATCCCTTCCAAGGATGACTGGCGCTGTGATTCGCCCGCTGGATACCGCCTCGTTGAACCTCTGGGCCATAAGTCTCCTTCCCTCGCCATCTGCATACAAAATCCTAGCCTTGCTGCCGACGACCAGTTGGTGCTGTTCGGCCTCTGAGATCCATCTGATGTTGTCCAGTATCTGTCCCCTAATCTGGGGAGGGGCATCTTGGAGCTGTTCATTTAGCACTTCCATCGCTATCTGGTCTGTGGCCCTCAGGTCGGCCTCATTGCCGGATGAGCAAACCCACCTGTAGGGCCCGAAGCCATAATCGAAACATATTGGTCCCATGATGTCCTCCACGTAGGAGGGGTACAGGAAGTTCCCGTCCACACCAACATCTGCACCAGCTCTTGAGGCTTCGAGGAGGAATGCATTTCCATAGTCCCAGAACCTCATACCCCTTTGTGACAGGCGCTTTATCACCGCACCGTGCTCGACCAAGGTCCCCCTGACAAGAGACCTAAATTGATCTGGGTCCGAGGAGATCATTTCCTCGGCTTCATCGTAGGATAGCCCCCGTGGGGTGTATCCGCCTAACCATGGATTGTGTAGGCTCGTCTGATCGCTACACAGGTCAGGGACGACGTTCGCGTTCTCAAGCGATTCCAGCAGGTCCACGATGTTGCCCACGAATCCTATCGACACCGCTTCGCGGTCTGCGACGGCCCTCTTTGCTCGGTCGACCACGAATGCTACATCGTCACTCATCTCGGTCAGCCAGCCCTGGTTGTATCTCTTCTCAACGGCATGTCTGCTTGTGTCTGCGATGATTCCCACTGCACCCGTGATCACCGCAGCCTTTGCCTGGGCTCCCGACATGCCGCCCAATCCAGATGTCACGAACAATACGCCACCGAGATTGTCTTCTGGGGACTTACCCAAGTACATACGAGCTGCATTCATCAGCGTTATCGTTGTTCCATGAACGATTCCCTGTGGACCTATGTACATGTACGATCCAGCGGTCATCTGACCATATTGGGTGACACCTATCGCATTGTGGTACTCGTAGTCATCCTGTGTAGAGTGGTTCGGTATCATCATGCCATTTGTGACGATGACCCTCGGAGATCCCGGGTTAGAGGGGAAGAGTCCCAGTGGATGGCCTGAATACATGACGAGGGTCTGATCCTCGGTCATGTTGCTGAGTAGCTCCATGGTCAGGAGGTATTGACCCCAATTCTGGAAGACTGAGCCATTCCCTCCGTAGGTTATGAGCTCGTGCGGGTATTGTGCGACCTCCGGATCGAGGTTGTTCTGAATCATCAGCATGATTGCGGCTGCTTCCTTAGTATTGCATGGATATTCGTCTATTGGCCTTGCCGACATGGGGTATCTAGGCCTGAACCTATGCATGTATATGTGGCCAAATGTGTCTAATTCCTCCGCAAATTCCATTGACAGTTCAGAATGCCACTCCTCGGGGAAGTATCGCAGTGCATTCTCGATTGCTAGTTTATATGACGCCGGATCCAGAGATAGTGGGCGAGATGGTGCGTGGTCCACGCTTGGGTCGAGGGCTCTCTTCGGAGGGAGGTCCTCTGGTATGCCCATCGCTATCTCTATTCTGAATGAGTCAGTGTCAGTGATCATAGATTTCCTCCCTCCGTGATGGTTGGGATAACATTCAACAGATTTTTTCTTACTTCATCGTGCCTGGCGTTTACTACAATGAGGTCCTCACCAGATAGGTAGGGAATGTTGGCTTCGACATTCTTGGAGCCGATTATGGCTGCTGTCTTCAACAAAAGACCACAGGATATGAGATCGCTATGGGCGTTCTTGTTGTGTAGGCCAAACAGCCCCATGCTCAACAGGCTAATCTCGAGCGTCGCCTCCATCAAGTCCAAGGGAACCTCTGCTGCGAGGAGCGACGCGGTTTCTATGGCCCTCTGCCTATCATGGTTTTCTTCCGGAAGCTTGTAGGCTTTGACCACCGATTCATATGCATGACAATCAGCATGGAAACCATCCGTTGCACGAGAATCGAATTCTGCGGTGGCTTCCAGGATGGCCCTCGATTGTTCGTGGCCAACAGCCCATTTTTTCGACTTCAGGGTAAGGTTGGAGACCATTCGGAGAAGGGCTGTGCCTTGTCCCAGTGCTATCCACCCCACTGCCCCACCGCCGGGGGTGGGCGTTCCTTCGGATATTGACTTCATCATATTCTGTACGTCCATGGTCACTCCTCCTTCGCTCCCCGGAGGGCCCACTCTATGATTCTGGTGTTCGGGTCAAATTCACCAAGGCTATTGAGCCCTAATCCTTCCACGGCCTTCTTTACAAGGGTCTCGTGATCTCCATCTGATCCATGATACCACCTACCTGCTTCCAAGATGGAGTCAAGTGGAACCAGTCCCACGATCTCGCTCCCGCACACCTCGACACCCATGGGCTCGATGATCGACCTAATGGTCTCGTAAGCGAGGTGGATGCTCGTCAGATTCGGATCTGAGAGGTTCATCGATACTTGGGATATGCCATGTGATTCCAAGGGCACCCCCATTCCCTGAACAGATTGCAACAGGCCCCTGACTCTCAATTTTGACCCAGACTCGGCTTTGATTGGGAATCCAGATGACCTAATGACCTTAGCAGCGACCGAGGAGGCCGTTGGAACTTCCTCTCTAACGTTCACGTTGTAGGCAATGAGCACCGGTCTTACTCCTATCGCCATGGCCCCGAATTTCTCATTGGTGTCTGTCCACTCCCCGTTCCAGTTGTCAGGGTGCCTCGTCTCCTCGTTGCTCCATGCCCCACCTAGGAATCGCTCTTTCAGACCTTCATACCCTCCCTTTCTAAGGCTGGGCAGCCTTGACCTGGAAGGCATCTTTGCTGATTTCCCGTACATGAACATCAGATGGGTTGTTTCGAGTTGTTGATACACATCATCTACGGCCTTTTGGGCTTCTTCCGTTTTGGTTTCCCCTAGGGGAACGAAAGGCATCACATCTACTGCGCCCATTCTTGGGTGGTTTCCCTCATGATGCCTCATGTCAATGTGCTCGGATGTCACGCGAATGAGTTGTACGCTTGATCGCACAACTTCATCACGTGACCCCACATAGGTTAGGACCGTCCGATTGTAATCAGAGTCTGGCTCTATGCCAAG
>DAGH01000009.1:4721-10892 GCA_002495675.1 Euryarchaeota archaeon UBA182
TCTCGGCCCTCACTTATGTTTGGAACTGCTTCTAGGAGAGTCATCGTTAAGCCTCATTGGTACAGGGCATCGGGGTTGCTCTTCGTCGCCGAGGTTCTCTCCTTGAGTATCCTTGCGACACCTTCCTCGAAATCTGACCTGGATACTTGCTTACCGCCAGAAGATATCGCAGACATGGCAGCTTCGGTGACGACTGCTTTTATCTCGGCTCCACTGAAACCCTCACAGCCCTTTGCGATCTTATCCAGATCAACGTCCTTAGCCAGTGGAACATTTGCCGTATGGATACCAATTATGTCCTTTACGCCCTCTTTGTCGGGCGAAGATATCGATATGATCCTATCAAACCTGCCGGGTCTCAGTAATGCCTTGTCTAGCAATTCCATCCTGTTGGTGGCGGCTATGACACTAATGCCCTCGCTGGAAGAGAAGCCATCCATCTCGGAGAGCAATTGCATCAGAGTTCGATGTACCTCTCTATCTCCTGAGGTCGTCGAGTCAAGCCTTTTACTGCCAATGGCGTCGATCTCATCGATGAAGATGATTGAAGGGGATCTTTCTCGTGCCATGTCGAAAAGCTCTCTCACGAGCCTGCCTCCCTCTCCTATGTACTTCTGGGCGAGTTCAGACCCTACGATTCCTAGGAACGTTGCCTTGGTTGAATTCGCGAGTGCCTTCGCTAGCATCGTCTTCCCGTTCCCCGGGGGTCCTGAGAGCAATACACCCCTCGGGGGATCAATCCCGAATTTCTCGAATGCCTCGGGGTTTGTCAGTGGTAGCTCTGCTGCCTCCTTCAGGGAGGATATCTGCTCGTCCAGACCACCCAGCATGTTGAATTCAACATCGGGCCTCTCTATGATCTCAGATGCCGCCACGAGTGGATCCCATCCATCGTTCAGTACCTCGATGATGGAAAGTGTGTCTTGGTTCAAAGTGACTCTAGCACCAGGAACGAGTGTACTCGAATCCAGCCTTGGATTGTAGGTCACGAGGAATACAGTGCCATTCGAGCTCTTCACTATGGCCCTGTCATCGACGATGTCCTGAACGCTCCCCACGACCAAGGGGGGTGACTTCAGATGCCTGAGGTCCTCCTCCAGCCTACTCGCTCTCTTGGAGAGCTGAGTCACCTCATTCTCCAACAGTAGTTTCTCCGTTAGGAGTGTCTGAGTCCGATCCGCCAGTCTCTCAAAATCCTCCCTCAGTAGGTCGATATCCCCTGGTTTGTGTGGGTCCTCGGCGTGAATTTCATTGGAGTGTTCCTCCCTCCTCGCGCGGCTGGCCATGGAGGGTGGTGTGTATGGGCAGTTAGGAAGGCTTCGGCTGGGTGGCATTGATGATGGATGGCCCGTTCCCTGCACCATGGGCGTGTGCGAATTGTGTGGGAAGGCCAATACCTCAGTGTTCACGATATTCGTCTCAGGTGCCAGAGTCGCTGCTTGCGCGACGTGCAGCGAGAAACGAGGTGTAAGCTTACCCAACAAGACTGTGGGCACGCCAGGCAAGTCCACTCTCGGTCACAGGAGTACGAGAAAAAACGACAATAGGCCAAAGCTCGAGGTTGCGAGGGATTTCCACCTAAGGATAAGGAAAGCAAGGGAGGCACTTGGAATCTCGGTCCAAGACATGGGGCGTCGATTGAACATGCGAGTCCAAGACCTCCAGAGGTATGAGGGCGGTAGCGTCCCACCGGACAGCGTGGCCAAAAGGCTAGAGAGAGAGCTCAAGATAGAGATCATGGTTGAGTCAGACACCGACAACGCCACACCCGTTCGCAAGGGAAGTGGGCGAACGGTCACTATCGCCGACATGTTCGATGAGATGATGAGGGATTCATCCAATGGATAGATCCCGAGGACTGAGGATCGAGGCCATACACCTAGACCAGGATGACCCAAAAAAATGCACAGCAAAGAAATTGGAAAGGGCTGGGCTGATCAAGTGCAAAAGCCGGATTTCAATGGCCCCGAAGAGGGGAATCCTCCTCGACCCACTCACCGACAGGATACTCTCTCCATCCGACCTTGGTTTGATAGAGGGGGGATCCATAGTCGCGCTGGACTGCTCGTGGAAGAAGATCGAGGAATCGATCAGGATGATCAAGAGGACAACCCGACTGGAGTCCCGCATCCTCCCGATTCTACTCGCAGGTAATCCCGTTAGTTGGGGCAAGCGAGGGAGGTTGTGCACGGCGGAGGCGCTATCTGCATCGCTCTACATTGTTGGACTCAAAGAAGAGGCACTCGGACTACTGGCCCCATTCCCCTTCGGAGACTCATTCATGTCACTGAACCAGCAACCTCTCGATGCATATGCGTCTTGTTCTAATGAACAGGAGGTTTCCGAGGTTCAGTGGGAGTTCTTCGACCCATAGGACAAAACGTGTCATAAAACGAGGATTATGGAAATTATCATATTCCACCAACAGAGGTATCCTCTATGACACCGGAAAACGCAAAACTCCTACTAGGCTACATGCAGGATGCGGGTCGTGATCTAGAGGGAAGGCTTCCAATCTCAAAACACCATCCGAGGGGAAGAAATCCATTTGCACACGTTGCCACCTGCGTGAAACGAAAATTTGGATCATCATACAAGGATATAGACGATTCCCTCTTGGAGAACGTCATTGAGTACATAGACCAACTCGTCGAGAACCCCCGGTAAACTGCGTGAGTGCAAGCAAAGTGATTCCATATGCCGAACCGGGCACGGATCGAAAAATCGATTATGGGCTGATCCGATTTAACCGCCGGCATGAAATTTATTACCGAAACTTACAAGCAAGCACAACGTGAGAGAAACGCAACACTATCGCAATCCTATGAACAAGGTTAGAGTCATTTTCGTTCTTGCTATATTTTTTTCATTCCTCTCACATAGCGTCTCAGCTTCCCAGACAGTAGATGACTCTGAGGGCGAAGGGGAGGAAGACAATACAAGTCATGCGGTGCCGGGGCTTGGATTCGAATGCGAACAATTTGAACAAGACCTCAGGGAATACAGACCTGACATGCCGTCTGGTGATCTTCAAGCAGACCTGAGATGTTGGATTGATAACCTGAATGAGTACAACATAACCGTGAGCATTGCCGCACCCACCCCAGTGAATGTTTATGACTGGAATTACGGTATATGTCGACCCGTCCAATATGAACAGGGGTGGCTGGGCCCTTGGTGGTGGTGGGACACCTGCAACTCAGGCAGCTGGGTGATCAACAATGGGGGTCAACACGAGTACAACCTGGGTCCCCATGAGATCCGGGATCTGAACTGGACTATTAGCATAGAAAATGGCGTTGCTCAGATGGCTCCTGGATTTCACAGCATCGACATATCGGCGAAGGTGATGCAATACGGAGATGATGATACACCCTGCTCGGAGGAATGCCCCACGATCATACAATCATCCATCCACGAACTCGGCTCATGGTGGAGGATGGATTGGCAGAGTTCATTCTCCACTGGAGGGGTTGATTGCTGGGATTACTGGAACCGAGGATACCATGATTTCTATGTGCCAGGCGCCGTCTTCTGTGATCATGACTTCGGAGGACTGATTGAGGATGTGCCCCTGTCCGACTACTTCTGCAGTTCAGATCCGATGTACGGATCTGCAGGGTACTACATGGGAATATACGGGGGTGAACAATGGGTGACCGCCTGTGAGCCAAGTGTGAAAGCCGCTTGGCAGACCTTCCTCCAGTCAAGCGAGCTCGATCAGGCACTAATGATACGCGATGATTACGACATTTCACACCTTGGAGCCGATATAGACAATATTGGATCGGGGGACTGGAATTTTCTAAGATGCCCCGAAGATTCACTCGAATATACGGTCGTATCAGGGTACCAAGGGAATATCCGACCCACCGGCACATGGCAAGTCGGTGTGCTGGTCCATGGCTACAATTTCACAGAATCCTCCTGGGAGACGATTCTTGGAGCCGTCGAAGGCGTAGATCTACCTGACCTATCAGAGGAAAATGAGGTCCGCACGTCACTCGAGTTCAACCTGACGCAACTACTGGATTCCAGAGATTACGACTACGTCTTTGTCGAATGGGTCGTGGAAAAGGGGGGGAATCAGTTCACCTCGGGCATAATCGGGGACTGCCTTACCACCTCGGGTGCAGCATCGATAGAGGAAATTGTGGAGGAAGCCAGATTCAAATTAGGTATCAGTGGTAGCCTTAATGACCGGATTGTGAACAGTGTGAAATTGTCCATGGAGATCCATGGAAGGGGGCCGACCACCTTCGTCCTCCTGTTGGCCTTAGGTCTCATGCCACTGGTGGTGGCGATACCCTACATTGTGTTGAAGAAAGCCATAAAGGGCATCATCACAAAGTCGGATGTCTCTGATACTCACCATCAGCCAGCCGAGTGGGATCGATTGGATGGGGAGACCAACGAGGCCGGGGGCCGTAATGGAGCACAAGCAGACTGGTGGGAAGAAATGCTGCAGGGATGATTTTTTTCCTACTTAGTGGCCGCCTACCTTACATTCGACCCGGGTTTGATGTCCCCATCGGGCCTGATTAGTCGCACCGAACCACTCCCATCATCAGCGGCCAACAACATGCCCTCCGACATTACGCCCCTGAGTTTGCGCGGCTCAAGATTAGCGACGAATACAACTAAGCTGCCTGTAAGTTCATCCTTGGAATAGTAGTCCTTCAACCCAGCGCAGACGGTTCTCTCCCGTTCGCCCCCCTCGTTGATCTTCACAACATAGAGGCGGTCGGCATTGGGATGGTCCTCTACCGATTCGACGATGCCTATCCTCAAATCCACGGAGGCGAATGTGTTGAAGTCGATGTACGCCACGCCTTCCACGGGCCCGACTTCGCTCTTGACCTTGTCTGATTCGATTTCCCTCGAGAGTATCTCGTCTAGGTCAAGCCTTGTGAACAGGGGGGCCACGCTAGGCAGTACACCTGGTCTGTTATCTGCCCTCAGGGCCTCATCCCAAGTTTCCTCGCTCGACTCCCCAGGTTCTCCGATCATCCCCCATAGCCTCTGGGACTGGAATGGCATGAATGGATGGGTGAGTATCGCGAGCACCCTGAGACTATGCCACGCGGCTGATAGGGGTTTGAGGGCCTTCTCCCGGTCAGATGGGTCATCGGATTTGAGGTACTTCCATGGTTCGGCCCTCTGAAGGAAGCCGTTTCCCTCTTGGGCGATGTCCATGACCTTCCTCAGAGCCTCCTTGAATCGCTGCCTCTCCATCGACTCCATTGAGCCTGATATTTTCCCCTCGATGAAGGCCCTGAACTCTGGGTATCCCTCGAGGCCTGGAAGGCCCTGGAGAGGGTTAGAACCGGCATCTGATGCCCGTGCAACCAGCGTGAGGACCCTGTTTACGTAGTTGGCGTATGTTCCGATGAGTTCGTTGTTGACCTTGTCAACATATTCCCTCCACGTGAAGTCCGTGTCATGGAGCTCCGGCATGTTCACCGTCAAGTGGTACCTGATGGTGTCGGGGTCATACCTCTCCAAGAAAGTCGGTAGCCAGACAGCGTGCTTCCTACTCGTTGAGAACTGGTCCCCAGATAGCATGAGGTACTCGTTTGAGGCAACATTGTCCTCGAGATGGAGACGTTCTGGGTCCTCCCTTCCTCGATTCAGGGCCATCAGGATTCCCGGCCAAATGATCGTGTGGAATGGGATGTTGTCCTTCCCCATGAAGTAGATGTGACGGAGGTTTCCACTGTCCATCCACCAACGCCTCCATATGTCGCTCTCAGAACCCGATTCCTCCGCTATCCGCTCCGACCAGATTCTGGCGCACGTGAGGTATCCTTGGACTGCATCGAACCAGACGTACACCCTCTTTTCGCCCCACACCTCGTCGTCCAGGGGTATCTTGACCCCCCACTCTATGTCCCGGGTGACTGCCCTGGGGCGTAGCCCCATGTTGAGCCAGTTCTGCGTCATTGCCCGGACATTCGGCTTCCAGGTGGATCTCCTGCTCGCAGCATGAGTCTCAAGATCATCCTGCAGAAGGTCCAACCTGAAGAAGAGATGGTCCGTCTCCCTGATCTCTACGGGTATCTCAGGATTTAGTTTCGAGACGGGATCCTTCAGCTCATTGGCCTCATATGTGGCGCCGCACGCATCGCATTGGTCCCCCCTCGCACCTTCAGCTGAGCAAGCCGGGCAGAC
>DAGH01000009.1:11302-18095 GCA_002495675.1 Euryarchaeota archaeon UBA182
CCATTCTCATGGAGTTCCAAGAGGATATCTTGGACCAGCTCGTGATGGCGTGGGTCTGATGTCCGTCCGTACAGAGCGCCTCCGAATTCCACCCCTCTCCTGTCCAGTGTCTGGCCCCATGAACATCCCAGTTCGACGAGGGAGGCGAAGATGGCATCATGGTTCTCATCTACAACCGCTTGTGGAGACTTGCCTGTTTCGTCCGCAGTGACGGTTATCGGGGTGCCATGCTCATCTGAGCCACTCAGCATCAGTACCCTCCTCCCCCTCATTCTCTCGTACTTGTACTGAATATCTGCGGGTAGGCAATTTCCTGCTACATGGCCAAGGTGGAGGGGCCCGTTGGCATATGGCCATGCCATGAAGATGGAAACATACTCCTCTGGCCCTGTTGGCATAGTAGGCGCCGTGAACAGCCACATATTTAGGGGATGGGCAGTCTGGGCAAGCCGGAGAAACGCACCAATATGCACTCTACCATAGTCCAAAATAACCATTGGAGGATCTTCTGAAGTGACTCCTGAGGCAGCAATTCTGCTCTACGGGAGCGTCGCCCTTGGGGTCTCCTTTCTCTGTTCGATCCTAGAGGCCGTCTTGCTCAGCACCACCAGGGGACACATACTGGCCCTTCAAACGAGGATGCCTGTCACGGCTCGCAGATGGCTATCCTTCAAGGATGACCCAGAACGACCCTTGACCGCCATCCTGACTCTCAACACCATAGCCCACACCGTTGGAGCACTTGGCGTGGGGTCTCAAGTCGAGAAGGCGTACCCGGGGGAGTATGCGCTGGCAGTGGCTTCAACCATCCTGACCTTGCTGGTGCTCCTCCTTTCCGAGATCCTCCCGAAAACGATCGGTACTCTGTACTGGAGGCGCCTGACCCTCAGCTCAGGCGCAGTCCTCCACTCGATGACCTTCCTCTTGGCCCCCATCGTCTGGCCCATTGAGAAGACGAGGAAGCTACTGCCCTCGGTGAAGGAGGAGTCCATGACTCGCGACGAGATATCCGTCATTGCGGACATAGCCGAAGAGACCGATGTAATCGACGAGAGGGAGGAGAGCGTCATACAGAATCTCATGATGCTGAAGGAAATGACCGTGGGGGCCATCATGACCCCTAGGACCGTCATGACCTCGGTGGAGGCACACGAGACAGTTGGCTCGATCATCAAGAGGATACCAGTAATGGTCCATGGCAGGATGCCCGTCTTCGACGATGACTCAGTCGTGGGGATGGTCCTGAGGTCCGACATCCTCCGCCGGGCAGCGGCCGACGAGTTCGATCCGACGATGAGCGACATAATGAGGCCGATTACGAGCGTCCTCTCCGGACAATCGATAGACGCAGCCATGAGGGTGATGCTCGAGAACAGGGTTCAGATCCTGACCGTAGAGGAAGAGTTCGGCACCATCATTGGCCTCGTGACGATGGAGGACGTTATAGAGACACTTCTCGGCGTAGAGATCGTTGATGAGGCCGACATAGAAGGCATAGAGGATGGTGCAGTTCGAGAGGACATGCGCGAACTTGCCATGATGAAAAAGGAGGAGGAGTGAGCCTCAATCCAGCTTGGCCGTGTCCTCTTCCTTCTCTGACAATAGGCCTCTCTTCTCAGCGTAGTCACTCAACTGGTCAAGCCTCTTCAACCAGCCCTTGGAGCTACCAGTCTTTGTGGACCTGACGAGCCAGACGCCACCGAAGATTCGCTCCCAAAGGCCCCTCTTAGCCATGGAGAACTTGGTCAGGAGCCAGTCAAGGGCCAAAGGCAGCAACAGTAGCAGCCCTATGACCCTGAAGATAGCAGAGCCGGTCGTCTCACCGAGTGGGGATGATAGGTCTGACAGCATCGTAAGAGCGGTCACGAGGCCAATGAGGGCGAATGGGAAGTTCAAACCCTTCAGGAAGGTATAGGCCCAAGACGCGTTATTCCCGCTTGATGTGACGAACTTGGTCCTGGAGACGATGTTGCCGATGGTCCTGTTGAACCTCGAGGGGAGGAACCCCACGTTGCCGATGTACAGCACCATGCCACCGATGATGAAGTACGTTGCGTCGAAGTCGGACCCCCAAGCGAATATTCCAACGACAGGGAACATCCATCCATATCCGACGAGGATATCGACCAGTCTCCTGAAGGCCATCTGACCACTTGTTGGTTGCTCGAACCCATCGGGAAACGAGGGGAGGTCTGCCACTGGCTTGGGCTCCTTGGCCTTCTTCTCCCTGTCCTTCCGGCGGGAGAACCTAGATTCCCTCTTTGGGGCCTCCTTCTTCTTCTGCGGGGTGGGTTCGGCCTTTGCAGGGGGTTTCTTCTCGGCCTTCTTCCTGCTCTTCTTCTCCGGCTCATTTCCGGATTCTGCCTTCTCAAGTAGCCCCATCTGTATCCCTCACTGGAGTGCCTCGCCCATAATCTTGTAGTGTTCAAAGTCCGATGATTGGGTGAATTGCTCGATTTCCGAGGCGGGAAGGTCCCCTAATACCTCGTTGATAAGCGAGAAGAACTCCTTCCTCTCTGCCTCTGGGGCGTGATGTGGGTCAGTCCCGACCTTCTTGTACAGCTCATAGGCCTCGGACTTGGTGAATGACTCGATGAATTCCGAGCTCTGGTTGCCCAATAGGTTGTCCACGATGGTGAATAGCCTAGCAAAGTCGTCGTTGGCCTGCTTCAGCCTAGTGATGGCCTCCGCGAACTCCGCGAACTCCATGGTGCCGCTGTCGTCAACGTCCGCAGTTTCGAAGAACTCCACCAACTCCCATTCCTCGAACGACGATAGCATTTCCACGCTGATCCCCGTGGCTTCGGCCACCTTCTCGACGAAGTCCTCCTCCTCCATCGAGTCGATGAACTCCTCCAATGTCAGGTGATCGGTGTCCTTTGGCTTCTGAATGAGCTCGACCTTGGGTGCTATGTCCCTGACGACTTGCTGTTGCTCCTTCCTCATGACGATGATTTCCCGGTCCAGCTCGGAGCCGAACCGGTCCGAGAACCTGTTTAGGAGGGAGCCTCTGTCACCCTTTGCGATCCTGTCGATGTGCCCGTACATCCCATCGAGGCCGTTTTCCCCGATGTTAGCCTCTTTCCTGGCGCTCCATAGCGACTCCAAGTCACCCTCTTCGGTGTTTTCGGTTCTCCTGGACCAGTCCTGGTCGAACTCTCCCAACTCGGTCGTCTTCACTGACCCCTGCCCGCCACCGATTGGTACGAGGGTATCGAAGTCGTCAGTGTCGTTCGAAGGCAGGGGCGGGGGCGGAGGAGGTGGAGCCCACGAGCCATCCCCGTCCATCGGAGGGGGTGGTGGAGGTGGGGGCAATGGCTGATTTTTGCCCTTCTTCTTGCGCCTCGGGATTATTCCCATACATTGCGCTAGAAACTTCTGGGGTTTCAAGGTTCTCCGTGGTTGAGGTCCATCAATACGTTTGTCTAACTGGTGAGCTCTGCCCAGCCCTTCAACTGAAGGAACATCGCCATGCCCTCGTCCACGGTGAATTCGTCGCCTGTGCCCCCTTCGATCTCCCTTTGGTTGATTACTGCCCGGATATCGTCGGCGAGTAGCCTAATCCTCTTGTCTTCTGGGCCTCCGAACACGACTGCTTCCTTGAGGGGGTCGAAGTGGTTCGAGCCATCGGGGTCCAGACGATCGAAGGGAATCTCGGTGACCCTGAGCCCAGACTTACCATGGAGGCTACCTAAGTGCCTGATGACCCTCTTGACATCGACCGTCACATTCTCGTCAGTCTCACCGCCTATCACTGAGACGGAGTTGTTCGCACGGACCAGGGCCCAGAAGAGGCTCGTGCCGGTGTCACCAAACACCTTCAGGGACCTGTTCTCCCTCAATCTGTCTATGTGGTCCTTGCTGGAGGCCTTCGCAACTAAGTCCTGCATCTTAGGCCTGCTTACGGGGTGGTTCTGTGACCTAGCCTGCTCCATGAGCGCGGAAATCGTGGGTGAATCTGGGTCGCCCTGCGAGGTGGACGCTAGTATCTCAGAGATCCTCTCTACGCCCTCATCGAGTCGCCTTGACCAGCCAGAGTCAAATGCCTTGGTGGAGGAGACCTCCAACCCTACACCTCGAATGTAGGTTACGATCTCCCTCCGGGCGTTCGAGTCCAAGTGGAACAGGGATGGGTCCCGAAGGTGTATGTGGAAGCCCCTGTGCCCAGAGAAGGTGAACTGAGCGTACTCCCTCTTGAATCCGAACTCTGGCTCCAGGAAGTCGTTCCACAATGACCATGCTTGCTCCTGTATAGAGTGGATCAATGCAGGGAAGTCGGTGTAACTTATCCCGTGGAGGTGATCGCCATCCAAATCGAAGATCAGGTCTGCGCCCCGCCACCCCTTGTCCGACATCGTCCTCTGAGATGGATCGTCGTAGTACGCGGTCGAGTGGAAGCAGGAGTGGGGGAACCTCTGAACCAGATATGTGTGAAGTGAACTCGGATCCATGAAGGCCCTGTGCCGATCCGTCGGGCGGTCCCCCCATGGCATGAACATCCACTCACGCCTCCTCAGTCGAGGTGGTATCCAAAGGTCATCCGGACTCAATGACCTGTAGAAGTCTGCGAACCGCGAGCCGATCCTGCTCCAACCCTTCGCCACAGAGAGTGGTGTATGAGACGGCACATCAAAGTGGCGTTATTCCATTCTGAGTCCTGGAACGGGCTTTGGTTCGGTTGACGACTCAGCGCCAGTGACCTCCAGGTATGCCTCGTATGAGAGGTACTCCCCGTCATGGACGATGGCCTCGGAGAACTTGAGCGGCTTGCCAGTCTTGGCACACTTCGGACCTAGTTGGCCGGTTGCTGTGGATAGCTTCTCGGGGTCTACCATGTATTCTCCTGAAGGGGGAGATACTTCATGGTGCCGTCCCCCGGATCTTGCCAAGGCGATTTATACCCCCCCACATTGGAAGGCTCATGGTCACCCATTTCTCGATCGGGCACTCCCCCGACCCAGATGACGCTTTCATGTTCTACGCAATGACGGAATCCCTCATCGAAACCGGAGATAGGAGGTACGACCACGTGCTTGTGGACATCCAGACCCTCAACCAACAGGCCCTAGCAGGCGAGCACGACGTGAGCGCCGTATCCATCCACTCTTACCCGACGATCGCAGAGGACTACGCCCTCATGAATTGTGGAGCGTCAATGGGAGAGGGATACGGCCCCATGATCATATCGAACGTCGAGTCGTCCGTCGATGAGGCAAAGAGGTCAACCATAGCGATTCCCGGGATGGGGACCTCCGCATACCTCACTCTCAGGCTCGCCCTTGGTGACGTCGACGTAGAGGTGATGCCCTTCGATGAGATACTTCCATCCGTGGCCTCAGGCAAGTCCACTCATGGCCTGATCATACACGAGGGTCAACTCACCTGGAAGGACGAGGGGGTCCACCTCGTCCTCGACCTCGGGGTCTGGTGGAACGAGAAAACGGGCCTACCGCTTCCCCTAGGCGGCAACGTGGTCCTAAGGAAGCATGGCATGGCCCTCTGTGCAGACATTACGAAGGACGTCAAGAACTCCATAGTGCATGCTATCGAGAACCCGGACTCAGCGCTATCATTCGCGAAGAAATGGGGAAGGGGGATCTCGGACGAAACCAACGAGAAATTCGTCGGGATGTACGTCAACCAGAGAACCATTGACTACGGTCCTGATGGGAGGGAAGCGGTCATGAAGTTCCTTGAGGAGGGACAGAGGATCGGACTCGTAGATCCAGGCTTCGATCCACGAGCCATCGATTTCATAGGCCGGCCATGAGGTGGATTAAGACATGGAAAAGCCCGAAGTCTCCGAGTTCGACTCAGTCGATCCCGCCCCTGCCAGTGAGGTCTCATCCGTTAAGGAGCTACGCACCACAATCTGCGACGAAAGCGAACGCATGTTCCAGAGGATGCGCGCACTCTTCGCTCTCAGGAACATAGGTGGAAAGGATGCGGTGGAAGCACTTGCAGCGGCATATTCGTCAAAGTCGGCCCTGCTTAAGCATGAGATCGCCTACGTGATGGGGCAGATGCAGGACGCGCATGCCGTCCCCTACCTCATCGAGAGGCTGGAGGACATGGAAGAGGACCTCATGGTCAGGCACGAGGCCGCAGAGGCGCTCGGCGCCATCGGTGACAGGGTCGCTATGACCACGCTCGAGAGATTCGTGACAGACCCCGAGCCAGTCATATCAGAGTCCTGCGAGGTGGCCATCGACCTCTTGGAATACGTGGCATCGAAGTCACTGAACTACGGTGCCACGGAGTGAATGCAACCCAACACCACGGACGGCTCCATGCCGCAGACGTCCACGAGGAACCTGGAGAGGCCCTCAACGGACTCCTCGTCGAGGAGGTTCGAGACCTCTGAGAGGAAGTACTGGTCCATCCTATCCGGTGTGAGGCCGATCTTTCCCGCTGCCAACCGAACGACCTCCTCGCGCCTGCCCTGGTCCCCCAAGAAGGACCTGTAGTTCGCGACGAGCTCCGTCCTTGCTTCGACCATGAGTTCCTCATCCGCCGACCTGTGGGCGGCGAAGATGCCGAAGACCATGGGCAGCCCAGTTGTCCTGGTCCACTCAGCCCCAAGGTCTAGTTGCACCAAGGAGGGGTACTCCGATGCGGCACGCAGCGCACGATCCCCGATGAGGAGTGCGCCGTCGCATTGCTGGAGCATTGACTTGAGATCCGGACCCAAGTCGATGCATCGGGGGTCCAACCCCTGCTCCCCGAGGTACCACCTCAACAGCCTCTTCGACGTGGATGAATCTGTTGGGAAGGCGATGTCCCTCATGTGGTC
>DAGH01000018.1:0-11850 GCA_002495675.1 Euryarchaeota archaeon UBA182
GGTTTGACCCTGCATCTGGCTTTAGCATTCACCAACCTGGTGCTAATGATCTTGGTTGCCCCAACAGGCGGCTTAACGGCATTGATCCTGATTTTCACTATCCCGCTATTCCTTGTAATGTTCAACAGCTATGTTATCATTAACCCAAATGAATCAGTTGTGGTCCAGTTCTTTGGAAAATATGCGGCCACGTTGAAGGACGAGGGTTTCCAGTTCTTCCTGAATCCCCTTTACACAAAAACTAGGATATCCCTTCGAATAAATAACTTCGAATCCAACAAACTGAAAGTAAATGACGTCAATGCAAACCCCATTGACATAGCAGCAGTTGTTGTATGGAGGGTATTTGATTCTGCTGAGGCGCTCTTCGAGGTGGAAAACTATGACCACTATGTGCAAATACAGAGTGAAGCTGCTCTGAGAGAAATGGCCACAAAATATCCCTATGACGCGATAGAGGAGAAGGATATCGGCGGAATAACTCTCTCTAGCCATCAAGACGCAGTCGCCGAGGAGCTCCAGACTTCCGTGGAAGCGAGATTGGCAAGAGCTGGAATAGAAGTTTTGGAGGCTAGGATAAGCTATCTGGCATATTCCACGGAGATAGCACAGGCTATGCTTCGCAGACAGCAGGCGGCCGCGGTGGTTGCTGCACGCAGAGAGATTGTTGATGGTGCAGTTGGAATGGTAGAACTAGCACTGGAACAACTAAGTGCGAAGAAGATCATTGAACTCGACGAGGATAAAAAAGCGACAATGGTCAGTAATTTGTTGGTTGTTCTATGCTCCGAAACTGACACAACTCCTGTTGTCAACACTGGCTCCCTCAGTGATTGACCGGCAGATTTTTCACTGTGTTGAGGATAAATGAGGCTACTGAAAAATGAGATTCTTCTATGATCGAAATCATAAGATGTTTACCAAATCAGTGATACTTTCAGTTATGATAATGCTGCTAGCTGCACCTTTGTCGGGCTGCTTTAGTTCTGATGCTATGGCAGATAATGTGAATCACGACTTTCCAGATCCAGATCTTCGAATCAACCATTTACAAATGAAAGGGACCCATAATTCATATCACGTGGAGCCAATCATTTCTCCGACAAGAGAATACATGTACACGCACGAAACCCTAGATGTTCAGGCTGCAGATCAGGGAGTAAGACAATTCGAGATAGATGTCTGGTGGGACCCCAGAGGCGGTCTCAGGGTGTACCATAATCAATATGATTCGGGAACAACATGCCCTACATTTGAAAATTGCTTGGAGGTACTTCTGGAATGGTCTGAAAACAACCCATCCCATCACACTACATTTGTTTGGATTGAACCAAAGGACTGGTTGGAACAAGGCTTAGAAATAACCACGACAATTCAAATTTCTGATCTTTTAGGTTTGATTGAACATGAATTAACTCAATTTTGGCCAGAAAATAAAACCATCACTCCAAAACAAATCCAAGGCAATTATTCCGATCTGGGAGAGGCCCTGAGAATAGAGGGTTGGCCGACAATAGAGGGTGGAAAAGGGAAGACGATTTTTATCCTACTAGCCACGGGAGATATGAGGCAGATCTACATGGATGATTTCTATCCAAATGGTGCAATGTTCCCAATGTTCACTTCACTTGCTGATTCTCCCGATCATGCAAGAGGTTTTTTCTCAGTCACGGATCCTGTTAATTTTCACTCTGACATTGAAGATTTAGTGAGTAGCGGATATATTGTGAGAACACGGGCGGATAGCGGAGGAGAGGAAGCGGACAATAATGACACCACTAGGCTGATTGCAGCACTCACCTCCGGAGCGCACAGTATCTCGACTGATTACCCATCAAAAGTTGAAGGTATTGACTATTGGGTCGAAATTCCAGGAGGGAACCCAAGCCGATGCAACCCTATATCCGCCCCCCCATCCTGCACGTCAGCATTCATATCCTCGGTCGATTAACAAATAACCTGATCCAGATTCGGGGGCATGTAGATTAGTCATTTGATACATTGGGTCTGAAGCATGAACCGAGTCGTAAACATCGCTGGTTACAAATTCGTCGAACTAAATGATTTAGATTCACTCAGGAAAAAAATCCTTTCTCATTGCCAAGAAAATGAGTTGAAAGGCTCTGTCTTATTGAGCAAGAATGGAATAAATTTTTTTCTGGCTGGTTCTCAGAAATCGATCGATACCTTCCTGTCATTGTTAAACGGAGACCCGAGACTAAGCGAAATACCAATCAAGTTCAGCTATACTGAATACCAGCCTTTTCGCAGAATGTTTGTAAAAAAGAAAAAAGAAATTATCTCCTTAGGCATGGACGAAATTCAGCCTCTAAAGTTCACAGGCCCTCACATCACTACTGGAGAATTCAAAGATATGTTGGACCGTGGCTCAGACGTAGTCATTCTCGATACAAGAAATATCTACGAGACTAGAGTGGGTAGATTCAGAGGAGCAATAGACCTCCAAATTCCCACATTCCGTCATTTTCCTGAGGCTGTAAAAAAACTGCCAGATGATATGAAATCTAAGACCATAGTCATGTACTGCACGGGCGGCATTAGGTGCGAAAAGGCGTCTGTGGTGATGTTAAACTCTGGTTTTCGGGATGTACGCCAGTTGGAGGGGGGCATCCTGGCATATCTGGATGACTTTGGCGACTCACACTGGGAGGGGGACTGTTTTGTGTTCGATCAGAGAGTCGCCCTCGATGCGAACCTGGAGGAATCAAATATCCAGATGTGCTTTAGGTGCAGAGAGCCACTTTCAGTGAAAGAGCAAATGTCTGAGAAATACGTTTTAGGGAAAACGTGTCCATACTGTTTTGAGGAATCAAACTGAATCATTGTATTGGTTTTTGTATTGATTTTATTTCTAGAAACTCTTCAAGACCATAGACGCCCAATTCACGACCATTACCTGATTTCTTGTATCCTCCGAATGGTGCACTCACATTGAAAGGACCTCCATTTATGCTCACTTGCCCTGTTCGCATCTTCCGGGCGAATTGTAAGGCCCTATCCGGATCAGATGACCATACACCTCCAGAGAGGCCATATTCTGAGTCATTTGCCAGGTCTAATGCCTCATCTTCATCTTTGTAGGAAGCTATGCAGAGGACAGGACCAAAAATCTCTTCTTTCCAAATCCTCATACTTGGTTTTACGTCTGTGAAAACCGTTGGTCTTACAAAATGTCCTTTCTCTATTCCTTCTACATCTTCTGGTCCGCCAGCCACTAACGTCGCTCCTTCTGTAATTCCTGATCGGATATATTCTAGCACACTCTCTTTCTGACTCGCAGAGACCATTGGTCCACAGCGGGTTGAAGGATCCATCGGGTTTCCTAGTTTGTATTTCGACACTCTTTCCACAATTACAGGAATCATCTCTGATATCTTAGACTCTGGGACGATAAGTCGAGTGAGCGCAGAACAGGTCTGACCAGAGTTTGCAAAACACGCGGAGATTGAAGACTTTGCAGCCCTAATTACATCAGCATCTTCCAATACAACATTAGCACTTTTTCCTCCTAACTCAAGAGTTACTCTCTTTACTGTTTTGGCAGCATCCTCGGTTACTGCTATGCCCGCAGATGTGGAACCTGTGAAGGAGATCATATCAACATCGGGATGGGAAGACAACCTGCTCCCTACTGTCGATCCTCGACCACTTACGAGATTGAATACGCCATCTGGAAGCCCTATCTCATGGAGGATATCGGCTAGAATGAATGCATTGATTGGCGCTTCTCTAGACGGTTTCAATATCATTGTGCACCCTGCCGCTATTGCTGGAGCCACCTTTCCAATGATTTGATGTAATGGGAAATTCCATGGGGTTATGAAAGCACATACCCCGATTGGCTCTTTGACAATTATTGAATTTCGAACCTCCTCTTCCCATTTGTATGAATCAAGCAATTTGGCATAACTTTTCGAAACCACCCTCGGTGTCCCTACCATTGCGATTCTGGAGTATTCTATGGGAGTCCCAACTTCACTGGTAATGATCTCGGCTAGCTCCTCTGACCTTTTTTTGAATGACTCTGATAATTCATGGAGAATCCTGATTCTTTCTTGAATTGGCGATTTCGACCACGAATCAAATGCATTTTTGGCGGCTTCCACTGCTAAATCAGTGTCCTGAATTGTTCCGTCAGGAACTGAGCAAATTATTTCCTCACTGGTTGGATTCTCAACGAGCAGGGCCGATTCACCGGTGGATGCGGTCCAAGAACCGTTAATGTACAGCATATCCCTTGTCATCATGACCTTGCGTAGATGACATCCCCTTATCACGTTCATGGAGTTCATAGCCTAGGGCTCATGTGAGGCTCCATGGTGCTCACAGTTAACCACCCCTCTCCACATGTTGCTTTGGTCACATTCTCAGAGAAAACTTCACGGGACACTTTTTCTACGGGGGCTATTGAGAATGTGATCAGCACGATTGACGAATTGATCGAGGATCACGATACAAATGCTGTTGTGATAACTGGAACTGGAAAATTCTTTTCCGCTGGAGGCCCTGTTGACAAGTTTGACGAAGCGATAGATGCTGGGGTTATCAGAGAGTTAGTTGAGACAATGACCGGACACTTACACCCACTTCTACTGCGGATGAGAAGAACACCCACAGTATTTGTCGGTGCGATGAATGGCGCTGCTGCAGGCGGGGGTTTGGGGCTTGCATTGAGCACGGACTATCGCATCTCGAATGGCAAAGCCAAACTTGCCGCCGCGTTCTTCCGATTGGGCCTCTCACCCGATGGGGGCACAACATGGCTCCTGCCAAGGTTAGTCGGGCTTCAGAAATCAAAGAAATTCTTCTTCGAGAACCAAGTCTGGAGTTCAGAGGAGGCCCTTGAACACGGGGCTCTGGACGAGATAGTCCCGGAGTCTGAACTAATCTCAAGATCTATCGAGGTCGCAGAGAAATGGGGTTCATGGTCAGAGAACAGTAGACGAGGTACGAAACAACTTCTCGATGCATCCACAACCACTTTTTTTGAAACCCAACTTGAATTTGAAAGACAATTAATGGTTGCAGCAGCGATGGAACCTGATTTCAAGGAAGGAGTAAGGTCTTTTCTAGAAAAAAGGAATCCAAATTTTATGGAATGAGTCAGTCACGCCCTCGCAATCGAATCACTCCGAGGATTATCAACGAAATGCATCCCAAGGCGGCGAGATTTGCGAGGATTATAGATAGAGATCTAATCAAAACACCGTAAACTAACCACGCAGAAAGTGCGGTTGCTATCAAGCCGAAGGTTGGGAGCGAGATACCCTCATGTCTTCCTGTAAACCAAACTTCCCTGATTTGTGGGACCCACGCGACCACGCCGATCATGCCTGCAAATAGGCCAATTACCTCTACCCATAGTTCGGCCAACTCATCCATCAACCCCTGGAATAATTCTACCCTCCATACCGCCCGATACCTCTAGAACTTGTCCGGAGATATGTCCACTATATCCATCATGAAGAAGGAAGGAGACTGCTGAAGCCACATCTTTAGGAGTTGCCAATTTTTTGATCGACATCGTCTTCAGCGCCGTTTTAGATATACTATCATCGAGGCCGTCATTGATTTTTGACTCGGTGAGTGTCCAGCCCGGTGCCACGGCATTGACTCTAACTCCAGTTCCTGCAATGTCATTTTTCAGGGTCTTAAGTAAGCCGCTTGTGATTGCCCCCTTAGCGCATGCGTAGTCGGCATGGCCCCGCTCTCCATGCACACCAGCTGTTGAACCAACCAGTACCAGTGAACCACGTTTACGCTCCACCGCACGTCTCAGGAACTCTTGAGATGTGTAGAAAGTAACTTTGAGGTTTAGATCGAGAGTCTCTGCCAGCCTGTCACCACTGATCTCCCATGCTGGTAGTGATTCAGTTGGGTACTTACCAGCGTTTGCGACACAACAGTCCAGGCTCCCATGTAAATTCTCAATTTGTTTGAAGAGATTGAGTACATCTTCTTCTTTCGTCAAATCTGCTTGAATTGCACTACCACCTATCTCCTTTGCAAGATCCTCCGCTTGAAGTTTTGATCTGTGATAGTGCACTACGACTTCTGCCCCGAGAGCATGCAACTCACGACATATCTCTGTTCCTATCCCCCCGGCACCACCCGTGACAAGAACTCTCAATCCAGAAAAATCCAGTATCATCGCCCCCCAAGATCCTCTCGATCAACCTTTTGACCGTCATTCCAATGATAAATTCCGATCCCAGTCTTTTTTCCAAGGCTTCCCTCCTTGACCAATTTTTCAAGCAGGGGATGGGGGAGATACCTCTGGTCGCCTAATGATTCGGACAAACCGTTGAGGATATCCCTCCTAACGTCCAGTCCAACCATGTCTGACAATTCGAGAGGCCCCATCGGGTGCTTGTACCCAAGTCTCATGGCGGTGTCAATGTCAGATGCAGATGCCACTCCTTCTGCAAGCATACGAATAGCTTCGTTCCCGAGAACAACCCCAAGTCGACTGGTTGCAAAACCTGGTACATCATTCACTAGGATAGTAGTCTTACCTATCATAGACCCTATCTTTTGGATAGTATCTATTGTGTGTTGGTCGTTTTTGTCATGTCGAACGATCTCTAATAGTGTCATTAGTGGCACTGGATTGAAAAAATGCATTCCAATAACCTTCTCAGGATGCGAGAGGCCCTCAGCAAGAGCACCAATCGAAAGGCTAGATGTGTTGCTTGCAAGAATCGCCCCGGGTTTTGCGATCTCATCTAGTTTGGAAAATATCCCTTTTTTGAGGTCTAGGTTTTCAGGAGCGGCCTCAATAATCAAGTCTGCATCGCGTGTGGTTTCTTCTAGTTCTACCTCATAGCTAAGATTTCGGGACCAGTTTTCTTTGTCTTCTATGGTTGTTTTTCCCCGTTCTATCCCCCTCTTCCAGAAGTCTTCGATTTGATTTATGCCTCGTTCAAGGCTCTCGGGATACGGGTCGAAAAGTCGGGTTTCAAATCCCTTTTCCGCAAACACTTGTGCAATTCCGGCACCCATCGCTCCCGCGCCAATAACTGCGACAGCCCCTATCGTCTCGTCCCTCATGATACAATCAGGGATAACAAAGGACTTCAGGCTTCGCGACCATACTGGGCGATTGCAGCCTGAAACAACCGTTGTCTCGGGACGTCGTGCTCAAGGAAGCAGGTGAAAGGAGCTAAATCTTTGATCAGTTCAATGGTACCTACGTAGGCGCCATAGATGAAGGGGTCGGCATTCGTGGTGTCAGGAATGTCAAATCCTAGTTTCTTCAGTCCTGATCGCGTGTCTTGATCCCAAATCGTGTAAGTATGGCTGGTGAAGTGAAGGTAGGCTGATATCCTACGCACATCATTTGTGATGACGTCATCAAGGCTCTCTAGCAGAAGTGTGTCCGGATACCTTATTGCGAGTAGAAAAAGCCGCAACATCAACTCTTGGTCTTGGTTTAGACTACGATGTTCTAGGCCCATCCAGTCATCGATCATGTCCAGCATTTCGCTGGTGAGAGGTCTGTGTATTTTGTACAACAACTCCTCGTAGACATCTGGTTTCTCCTCCTCACGGTTGTGATACTTGTCAAACAGTTCTGGCACCCTGTCAAAAAATGGTGCGAGCAATTTTCTATCAACATTCAGTAGCGCGTGAGTTTGCATCAAATCATCTCCAGTTATGGCTTTTGGATCAGCCCTTCCACTCACGATATTGTATCCACTCTACGCCGGGGGCCATGTACTCCTCCATGAGCTTACGCTCATCTTCGTCCGATGGCAGAACCTCGGCAAGGTAGGCTTGGTATTCATCTGGACTCCCGTCAAATTCTTCTCCTGTGACAGTGTACATCTCTGACGAGTATTTTCCTATACCCCGGTTGAACTTGTCAGATGGTATGTAAAGTTCCGGTTCGCCTTCTTTTCGTCCCTTACTTATTCTCACCATTTCGGCCTTCAGCTCATCGAAATACAAACCCCTACTGGCTTCATTCAAGTGCTCACGGTCAGCCTCTTGCTCGGATTCCCTTTCGTCATATCTGCCCTTGACGCCATAGACATATGCCCATTGGGCTGAAGTGGATTCGTCCGTGCCAAATAAGTCAAGGCCCGTGCTAACCCACTTGTTGATGTATTTTTGTAGGAATGAGACAGGTATGACTCCTGCTTTTACAATCCTCCTTAGACCATTTGCTCCTGTTCCCAAGTGGAAAGACTCCTCTTTCAACATGGGCCCCATTGAAGCAGATAGAGGCTGAAATGAACTAGTAGAGAGCATTTTCAGTTGGTATTTTCCATCCCTGTCGATAAAGTGAGTAAAGCAAAAGAAATCCAGCCAGTGGTCTATGGGGGCATTAAATGAACCAAGGAGCCTAGTCCCATCTTGGGCGTTCCTCTCAAGTAATTTCGCAGCTTCCCGTACGCCTTGTTCTCCGAAATATGTACACAAGAGGTACGCCATCTGCCAACCATGTCGCTGCTCTTCACACATTATCCTCAATGCGGATTTTCTGTCATATTCTGTCGGTGCGGTGGCAAGTAGGTGATTCTGCTGTTCGACAGATGCAAATTCGGTGTCCCCCTGGACGCTGATCATGTTGATTATGGCGTCACGAATGTTCTGTTGAGGAATTTGCATCCTCCTGCTCCATTTCGGCATCCCTTCAAAATCTCCGAATTCGATGGTCTTCCCCGCGGAATCCCAGTCGAATCTGATCTCAAATCGATAGTCTCCTAACCACGCTGGGTCGAACCCTATCCTAGTTTGCCATTCATGGAATTCTCTGACCCAGCCCTCGAAATTCGGGGTATATGCCTCGACTACATCCGTCTTGCTCATGGCCCTCAGAAATGTTAGGTCGTATTTCAAGTTCGGGCTTGATCCATGGGCTCATTTTCAGACATGAAAAATCAATTTCCAGTAAATTTGGGTGTCTTCTTGTCCACGTAAGCCGCTATCCCGGCCTTTGCATCTTCTGATTGGAATAAATCTGATTGGAGTTCTCTTTCCAATGCAAGATGGTACTCCAAAGGAATCTCAAGTCCACTTTGCACACTCCTTTTTATGTTGCCAATAGCCTTTGCAGCAGCAAATGGCAGCGAGAATTGTCCGGCGTAGTCCAAGACATCCTGGCGAAATTCATCTAGACTCATGCTATCGTATATGTCATGGACAAGTGACATGTCCTTTGCCTCTTCAAACTGAAATTTTCTTCCTGTGACCATGATTTCCATTGACCTTGCCTTACCAACTAGGCGAGAAAGTCTTGCAGTCCCACCAGTTCCAGCTAGCACCCCCAGAGAGACCTCTGGTAGTCCGACTTGGAAATTCCCTTTCCTTGCAATTCGGATGTCTGCAGCCATGGCAATTTCCAGTCCACCGCCCACGGTATGGCCATTAAGAGCAGCGATAACCAATTTGGGAGTCTGTTCCAACCTACTGAGTGTTTCATTGGCGTGGAGACAGAAGAAATATTTGTATCTAGGACTGAGTTTGTTGAGATACTTGATGCTTGCTCCAGCGGAAAAAAACTTGTCTCCGTGGCCTGTAAGAAGTATCACGCTGACATCATCATCGAATCTTGCGCTCAATATCGCATCGTCTATGTCATGCCACATCTCTCGAGTGTAGGTGTTTACGGGCGTCTTTCCTTCCTGAAGAGGTGCTCCCTCTGAATCAGAGATCAATTCGATGATTGCGATTCCATTCTCCGTGACGCCATAGTTGACGAGTTTGTTTTTCATTGGTACTAGCTCTGGCCAATCTGTCATGACCCTCCGATGGTAATGGCCCATATCAACCAAGCGATGGCTTGAACCATTGATTCAGAACCAGCAATCACTGGTCGCTTGAATTGAAGGAAGTTTTGCCACCCACCCTCTGAACATTTTTCCATTGTGCAGCTACTAGCTTAGCCTCCGCACTCGGCTCCCAATCGTCCCTCTTTAGTGCCTTCCTAAATGGCATCCTAAGATAAGATCGACCATCGGAGGTAGATCCCTTGGCTAGCATACCAAAACGAACGAATGGCCACAACATCCTCCTGAATACGCCAGGCTTGTAGATCAGCCTCATGAACCTCAATCCATCACCGGTCCTCTTCTGATCCCTCATCCAGTATTTTGCAACGGCCTTGAAACCCCGATTCCCCATCCTGTTCATTATGAATCGGTTTGTCGCGCTCACTTTGACGAGAGGGAGTAATTTTGTCCTCACTTCCTCCTCGTAACTGACCTCTCCTAGCATGGACTTTGCCGCCAAAACCCCGCTGGTAATTGCGTATCTCATTCCGAATCCCCACATAAAGTCCTGAAGACCACCAGCCTCTCCAACATAGTACCGACCATTATGGACGTATTTCTCAGGTAGTGAAAAATCACCTTTTCCCCCGACTCGTTTAATTGGGTTCCTGTTCAAGTCATAGCACTTCTCATACCAAGCTATTGTCTCGTCCAAGAAGCGTCCGCTCTTGCGTTGCTTTCTCCACAAGCAAGTGCAAATTAATCCCACCCCGTCGATTATGATCATGTAGCTGTATGCTCCAGGTGCCAATTTGTCATTTAGTTGGAAAGTCACATGATTTGGATGACTGGTTTCGAAAATCTCTCCAAAGGCCACTGCGCTAGACTCCTTGGGTCCAGCCGCAATTATGTCACATTGAGTGGGGTCCACCTTCACACCGTAGTGAATTTTCACTCCGGCTTCAAGTGCCATTCGCTTGAAGCCTTGATCTATGCAGTGACTATCCGTACCTCGCTCAACAACTCTGAATGCAATCCCATCTGTCACAGGGTTGGTAATCGCATCATCCGGGTGGACCAAGTCCACAACCCCAAACGAGTTTGACTTGAAAGAGTCCGGATCAAGCCCCCACTCTCGCATTTCATCGAAGAAATCTCTCTCAGATGTCCAATTCTCTATTCCTTGAAAGTCTCCGTCAAATCTGGCCCCGCTATCTTGTCTAACTTCATGAACGTGGACTTCTTTTCCTGACTTTGCCAATACTATGGCAGAGGATAACCCAGATAGACCAGCCCCGAGTATGTCAACCCTCTCGCTCACGTAGTGCGCAGCTCTCCTGTAGAGATAAGCACTATGCCTCTGAACTGACACGGCGGCATGTGCCAGTAGCGGTTTCAGTCACTGAAGGCCCGATCGATACCATCGGATTGCTCTCCGAATTGAGCAAAGATGGTGTTGGTGCGATCGCATCATTTATCGGAATTGTGAGGCCAGTAAATGAGAATGAGAAGGTTCTGAGTTTAGAGTTTGAGACATGGGATGAAAAACTCCCACAGGTCCTATCAGACATAGGCAATGAGGCATTGAAGAAATACAAACTTCATTCGATATCAATCACACACCGCAAGGGTACTGTTTTGCCTGGTGAAATTATTGTGTGTATCTATGCAACCTCGGCCCACAGAGCTGAGGCTTTTGCGGGCTGTAGTTGGACAATAGACGAATTGAAACGACAAGCACCTATTTGGAAAAAAGAAATAACTCAGAGCGGCTCATATTGGATTGAGGGCCTGGGTTGAACCCTCCCGCCTAAGTACTTCCTGCCTCAGCGGTATCCATGACGAAAACCCCCATGATTGTCGACATCACGGAAAAATCAACCATTATTCGTCGCGCGTCCGCATCTGGAGTCTTGTGCGTGTCACCAACGGTGGTTTCGGAGGTACACGAAGGAGCTACAAAAAAGGGAGATGTTAGAAATTCTGCATCGTTAGCAGCGATTTTAGCAGTAAAAAAAACCCCATTGAGTCTGCCTCATTGCCATCCGATACCCATTGAGGGTTGCAACGTTGAATGGCAAGAAGTCGAAAATGGACTAAAATGCGTTGTGAC
>DAGH01000018.1:12249-15712 GCA_002495675.1 Euryarchaeota archaeon UBA182
TGCGCTTGGGACATGTTGAAGCCGATACTAAAGGACTCATCTGGGCAATATCCCGATACAAAAATAAGCGATATTACTGTAATTTCAAAATTGAAGATTCCTACAGAGAATTGATGTCTCGAGCCCGTATCCGACATTCATGCCTGTGCGCGACCTAACGTATGATTTCATCCGCGCAACAAGTTCTGCTGCACTTGCAGCTTACGAATGGGTAGGTAAGGGGGATGGAAAAGCCGCAGATGGAGCGGCAGTAGAGTCAATGAGATCAGTTTTTGATTCCATTCCATTCAATGGAAGAGTAGCGATCGGGGAAGGAGAGAGGGACGATGCTCCAATGCTCTGGATTGGAGAGACGTTGGGTTCTCTGAGGGATGATCCACACGCAGAGAAAATTGACATTGCGGTCGATCCATTGGAATGCACAAATCACGTTGCATACGACAAACCAAACGCCATGGCCGTTTTAGCAGCGGCACCTAGAGGCGCGTTGCTACACGCACCTGACTGCTACATGGACAAATTGGCAGGATGTACTGCGCTCATCGGAGAAATTAGCCTCGAGGGTACCGTCGAATACAATCTTGAGGCTGCTGGAGACGCACTAAACAAACCAATCTCGGACTTGAACGTCGTCGTGATGGACCGTCCGAGACACGAGGATCTCATATCAAAAATACAAACCATGGGTGCAAAAGTTTCACTAATTGGAGATGGGGATATCACAGCAGCTCTGGATTCGGCAGACAGCAACTCCTCCACCGACTTGTTGATGGGCATTGGAGCTGCACCTGAGGGAGTAATAACCGCAACCGCTTTGCGAGGTTTGAACGCATTCTTTGAGGGACGGTTGGTGACTACGAACGCCGACCACAAAAAAAGGGCCATCCAGATGGTAGGGGATAAGATCGAACACATATGGAAAAGGGATGAGTTGTGTTCGTCCAAAGACTCAGTGTACATAGGGTCCGGAGTTTGTGGGGGCCGAGTACCCGGGCCTACTAAGGATTCTGATGGATCTATGGTGGTCACTTCGGAGGTTATTGATGTAAGCACATCAACGAGAAGGATAGAAAAAATGACATTCAGTACGTAGACTCTGTTCGATGCATTCATTCATACCTCCCCGGGTGGTAGGAGTGATAGCATGGCCCCCCACCCTCTAGAAACAATCGCAAAATCACTAGTTCGCCAAGGCAAAGGAATTCTTGCAGCTGATGAAAGCAATGGAACTATGTCGAAAAGACTCGAAGCAGTGGGAATTGAAGCAAATTCGGAGTCCAGAAGACTGTACAGAACTGCGATGTTTTCTACACCCGGGCTAGAAAAATACATTTCCGGAGTAATTCTATTTGATGAAACAATTAGACAAAAAACGGAAGAAGGCATCCCTATTCCCACATATTTGACTGACAGAGGAATGCTTCCGGGAATAAAAGTAGATACTGGTGCAAAACCACTGGCTGGACATCCAGGAGAGACTGTCACAGAGGGATTGGATGGACTAAGGGAGAGGTGTGAGGAATACTACAATATGGGTGCGAGGTTCGCAAAATGGAGAGCAGTCATTTCCATATCTGAAAACTGCCCGAGCGCAGCATCAGTATCAACAAACTCCCATGCTCTTGCGAGATATGCCTCAATATGTCAAGAACAGGGTCTTGTGCCGATAATTGAGCCTGAGGTGTTGATGGATGGGGACCACAGCATAATGGAATGTTTCAAAGTCACATCAGAGGTATTGAAAGCCGTCTATTCAGAATGTCGAATACAAGGGGTTGTGCTATCTGGGACAATTCTCAAGCCAAATATGGTCCTTCCAGGAAAGGAATCGCGTGGTGCATTGGCCGATGAAGTTGCAAAATTAACCTGCGAAGCACTCCAACAAAATGTTCCCAAGGATGTAGCAGGCATCGCTTTCCTCTCGGGAGGCCAGTCTGATTACGATGCCACAAACCACCTCAACAGGATAAATCAGGTCGCGGAAAAATCTCCATGGCCAATTACTTTCTCTTTCGGAAGAGCATTGCTGGCAGATGCACTTTCTCTATGGGCAAGATCAAAAACTGAGGCTGCACAAACAAAACTACTCAAAAGAAGTGCTGAAAACTCACATGCCTCTGTAGGAAGTTGGGAAAAGGGGCCCGATCAATAGCCCAAATCAATCAAGCTTTGAATCCATGCCCTGGGTCGTCATCCCGTAGGGTCCATACACAAATTTCGTATCTACCCGAAAGTGCGCCGCCACGCTTGGTTGTTGCAATCTTCCGAATGTCCTTGTCCTTCGAGAGGACATTGCCCAGTTGTTGCGGAGTTGTGCCATGGCGCATGGTTGAATTCACATGCTCAAGAATCTCAGTTGTATTTGCTTGTCCTCTTTCATTTAGGAATTTCTTTATTTTTTCTCTGAGTCTCGTTGTTCGCAATTTCCGCACCTCCATTTTCAACGCTATCTGGAAAAGGCCCGATTCGTACTCAAAAAGCAGATACCATGCCCCGTCCTGATTGGCGTTGAACCTCAGGACCATTGACCTAAATATAACGCTTCTCAATTTAGTTCGCTTTTTCGTTACATCAAGTTGCAGGGTGCGTGACTAGGAGAACTAGATAATACGAATGATGGTCTTATAAAGAGATAATTCTAGTAGAAATATGTAACAAAACATAACTAAAATAATATTTTTATACAAGATAACTTTCACTAAAACTGTAAAAATTGTCAGAGGGTGTCACCATTGGATAAATCATCGAATAATGCCTCCTCATCTTACCCTCAAAGAATACGGGGACTTCATCGAAGGAGAGTGCTCTCATCACTATCAAGGTCGGATATGACAGTTGCAGAAATTTCTCGCTTCACTAACCTAAGAATGCCGCACGTGTCCGCAGAACTGAGGAGGCTCAGGCGTGAAAAATTGGTTGATAGTGCTTCCACGGCTGGAACGAGGGGGGCGTCCATCTACCTCACGCCCTTGGGGAGGCAAGTTTTCACACAAGACGTAATACACAGAGCCCAGTCTTGTTTGCCCATCCCTTCAACAAGAAGTGATGTCTGTTTGATATTCAGGGATAGAGATCGACTAATATTAGCATCAACGGTCTTATTCGATCAATTAACCATAGCTATTCCTGACAGGCAACCCACCGGAGATTATTCCAGTGGAAATCAAGGGGCCCAATGGATACTCGCCGAGATAGACAGTGGTGATGGTTTGTGGATTAATCCGCACACTGGAAAAATAGCAGAAATGCCAGACGTTCAATTCAACCCAAATTCCATAGAATCCTTTTCCGAAGAAGACCGGCCAGTCTACGTTTTTAATGCGAGGATGATTGGCGACAAAAGACCCATATCACTGGCACCAGGAACGTGGTTCACACCAAGATACAACGAAGTAAAACATCCATTCCAACCCCAACCAGGTTTTAATCTCAGAATAGGAACACTCCATGAAGACGTCAGCCC
>DAGH01000018.1:16092-27853 GCA_002495675.1 Euryarchaeota archaeon UBA182
TTGTTGATTGCCAGAACAATACCGGATGATTACCTGATGATATCGAGCATCCAAGACAGTAAAAAAAATCCATCTAGCATACCAGAAGATGTTCTGGATTCTTGGATAGAGCTTGCCCATCCTAGAACTAAACCATCGGAGCTCAGGAGGCGATCACAAGCACTGAAGGACAGGATCCTATTAAGGAGAAGGTCGAGAGTTCCTGAAGAGACCCTAAGAAGATTTAGGGCTGATTGGGGGAATTCCCAATTCGAAGAGAAGGAAACGGCATCTGAAACGATCAGTACGAAAGATCTCGGAATCAGAGCAAGGAAAGCCCTGATCAAATGGGTGTTGCAATCCAATGAGAATATTCCAATTGCGATAGAAGTAGGTGATGACATACCTGAATATATGTTCAAACAGCTATTGCGGAACAGCGTAAGACGGATTATTTTCTCAAACAGTGGGTATCAAGCCCAAGGAGTCGCCAAACTTAGTTCAGATACAACTAGGCCCCTTCCTTGGGCGAGGTATACTGATCAAAATGGAATTGAGACCCCAGTACGCATCGATGACACAAAATTGAGCGTTGCAGTGGTGGATTCCAACCCCAAAAATGAACAATTGTATTCTTCTCTTCCGGTAGAACTTACGGTTTCTGAATTGAAGGATGAATACATCTCAATTGCGCTGAATGAAAAAAACGAACAAGACGACTATTGGGCTAATTTGGTGGAATCAGACCATCCAGAAGCAGCTCTCATTGCCACCCCGAGAAAGATGAGATGGAATAGGTGGAAGCGAATCAAAGGAAGAGTAGATCAGAAGTGGATGGATTTAGTTGCACTCGAAGATGTTCAGGAGTCAGAATTGCATGAGTTCATCGATATTTCAGATAAGAGAAAACTACCGCTATATTCAGAAAAATTTTCTATTATGGTAAAAGATAGACCCGATTTTCCATATGAGGTTAGACCCCTCACTCCACCAGAAACCGCTTCATCAGGGGCTGCTTGGATCGCCAGTCGACTATTGGCTTCTTCGGCAGATATATCTCCAGATATGATGAATGACCTTCGTTCTTGGGCCATACCGGCATGGCTATCAAACATTCCAGATCGTTCTATTGATTCTCTTTCCGGAGCATATACGATCGTAGAAGAAAGAGGGAAACAAGCCCTGCTGAACAGTGTGCACATAGCATCAAGGGACAAACCCAACTCGGATTTACACACATGGTCGAGGCTCGTTAGAGTGATCGAGGGCAATGGAAGACTGACCCCTTCATTTTCAGTAAAAATAGTCAGGCAAATACCCATGGAATGGTTTGCACCATTCGCTGAACAGATATTGTTGAACCTGTTGAGAAATGAACAATGGTGGAATAATGCGGAGCTGTGCAGCATCCCATGGGCAGCATTAGCTCTTCGCCCTAGTGGGGAACCACATCATTTCCCAGGATCCGGCGACCTAAATCATCCCGGCCCCTCTGATGGTTTTTTGAATGCGTTAGAAGAGTCAATACGATATGGCCCCGGAATGGAAATCTTGGATGAGGCAAGTATAGCAAACATCCACGACCTCATCATGTCCTTGAGGAATGCTTCAATGGGGCTGCCCCCTTACACCGGTCGGACACATCCATTGGTTGGCTGGTTAGCCCAACCCCTCCACAAATGGCCTGAAATCGCACATACAGACCTCACAGGAGGCGATCCCCTTATCACTGCCAGGCTGTTAATCACAAGATCACGCATAATGGAATGAAGAGCCTCGTTATAATTCCATGATTTCATAATCACCATCCTCTCTGCTACAGGTGCCCGAACGGCAACACCACGTTGACGATGCCCCCACGCCGGAGGACTAGAATGAAACGTGGTACCACGTTTAGGGTGACCGGACGACGAAGACCCTTGTGACCTTTGGAATGATCAACGGAGCAATCGTACGGATGGATGATGATGGGTCCCCAGACGACTACGGAATGACTCATGGGACAACCCCATCATCCTACAGACGTCCCGGGGTGGGTCAGGGCCCGGAGCCATCGCGATGATGGAGCCCGTTACGCCCCGGGGCACATCTTCCGCAGTCCTCAAGTTCGATGCCCGCCATGCAGAGGTCATGTACCAACACGGCCTGATGGGTGGTACCTTTGATCGGGTCCATGCCGGTCATTTGCGACTGATAAGTGAAGGATTGAAAAATTGCAAATTTCTGGAGATTTGGATTACCAGTGACAAAATTGCCCAAGAAAAGGACTGGAGATGCTGGTCAGAAGAGAAAAGGAAATCCACAATCAAACAGAGTCTTACCCAACAACAACTTGGTAGAATGACCTTTGGCACCCTAGAAGACACCATCGGGCCCGCTATCGATCACCCTCGTGCTGATGTTATTTTTTGCACTAGCGACACTGCAAACAGTTGCAAGCAAATCAATACTAAACGCGCCCAGAATGGGATCAAGCCATTGAATATAATTGTCGTAGAGCATGAGAAAGGCGAAGATGGGGCATTGATCTCAAGTTCAAAAATAAGGGATGGTTTGATCGACCAGACTGGCATGCTATTCAAGACAACAGAGATTCTACAATTCACCAGATTCATGACAGATGACGTTCAATCCGCTTTGAAAGATCCGTTTGGAAAACTTCACCATGGCCCGGAGGAAGATCCAACCTTGGCATTGAAATCTGCACTTGGGGAGTTGAATGGTAGGGAGCCAATTGTATCTGTCGGGGACGTCACTACATGGGGCTTGTTGAAAATTGGGGTGACTCCAGGCATCGCGATTGTAGATGGGATGACTAAACGCAGCCCTTGGAATCTAGCTGATGAGATAGATAGAACGAGATTTGATGAGGTGATAGAGGTGAAGAATCCAGCTGGCTCAATCACATCAGGGTTGTTTCGTGCCTGTGATCTCGTGGTGAGTCATCTTAGGTCAGGAAGGAGCAGTATTGTGATAGTCGATGGGGAAGAAGACCTTGCTCCAATCCCCTTGCATTTGATGTTGCCACTTGGATCCGTAGTTCTGTATGGTCAACCGAATAAAGGGATAGTGGCGAGGGTCACTGATCTACTAGTGAAGGAAAATTGCAGGAAGATCGTCAGTCAAATGACGAGAGCAACCAATTGATAGACCATCATTCAATTGAATCATCTAGGGCTTCTATACCAAGCCCTCCCACTATCATAACCATGCATACGGAGTAGATTCCAGGATCAACCCAAGTGGTGTAAATCATTGACCAGACAACGTACAATAGAAAGCCTCCTACAACCATCCAGTTTGATAATATTTGGCTCACACCCCCATTCGCATCCAACATCTTCACTGGCCTTTGAATAACCGACCGGACGAAACTGTCCATGCTGATGGTTGATTGAATGCCTTTAGTTCCAATGAATATCAAAAGAATGGATAGTCCTATTGCCACAATGTCACCCGAGTTAAACGAGATTGAAGTGTGCTCAGAATATGCATCAGCCAGAGTCGAGCCTGAAAAGAAACCTAACCACTCAATCCTTTGGCCAGGGGCAAAGGCCCCAACTAGTATATTTATGACTGAAACGAGCGCTAGCCAAGCCCCTATACAGAAAGAAAAGATCGACAGGAAACCACTCGGTTTGGTGACTTCATCCTTCCACGAACTTTCGGACATTGGTCCCGCCCACCAAAGGCCTCTGTTTAATCGTTACCGGAATGAAGATAATCATCAAAGGGGTCTTTGAAGTCGGTATTTTGATTTGGATGCTTCTTCAATCATAGGTTCAGAGTCTTTCATTTCTGTCATAACATCTAATGATTCAGGTAGAGCAGAATTAATCTGTTTGCTCCTCCCACCTCGCCCTTTGCTAACATTTCTAGCAATGATGATACCAAGACTGTCCAACTCGTTCAATAAAGAGGAGATCCTTCTTGGGGTGAGTGGTTCAATCATTATCCTCATGCAAACCTCAGCGTAAGTTCTGTAGATTTCGCCAGTTGAAATATTCTTGAGACCGTTTTCCTCGTTTATGCAGATTGAAAACAACAGTATCTTTTGTTGAAGTGGTAGGGTTCGCAAGACTGGTGTGAGTTGATCATGTTCGAGTTGGTTTTGAGCTAAACGGACGTGCCCCCTATCAACTAGGTCATGTCCCATTTGCTGGGCCTTTTTCACGGCAATCCTCAGTAAATCCAACGCTCTTCTTGCATCCCCATGTTCTTGAGCAGCTAAGGCCGAACAGAGTCCGACTACACTCTGATCTAAGACGCCATCACGAATGCCATGTCGCACTCTTTCCTGTAATATGTCATTGATTTGATTGGCTCCGTAGGGATGGAATACAAGATCGATTTGAGCGAGCCTTGAGGCAACCTGGGGGGTCAGCATCTTCGTGAAATGAAGATCATTGCTTATTCCAATTATGCAACACTTCGAAGACTCGAGTTCAAGATTCAAATTCGTTAGGCTGTAGATTATGGAGTCACCATTCTTGGAGACCAGATGATCTATCTCGTCCAGCACTATCACGTGTATTCCTCCCCTTCTATCCATCCTTCTTCGAAACTCTTCCAGTACTCTGTCGGTGGGCCATCCGGTGAATGGAATCTTTGTGTCTCCAGCCCTTTCCAAACGATTTGCTAGGCCCTGAATAACTCGGTATTTTGTATTCACAGTCCTACAGTTTATGGTGTACGCCTTTACTGCTGTTCCATTTGATTTCCCCTTACTTTTCAGTTGTTTGAGAACGGTCTTTGTGACTATTGTCTTTCCGGATCCGGGAACACCATAGAGAAGCATGTTTGAGGGTATGTGCCCCCTCAAGGCTTCAACCAAGTTTTCCCCAAGTCCTCTGACTTCTTTTTCTCTGTGTGGCAGACTGTCGGGCTCAAAGCCATGCTCGAATGCCTGACGGTCTACGAAAAGTGAATCTGATTCAATCAACGAGTCGAAGATGTTCTCTCTCATTTTCGTTTCGACCTCGTTTTTTTATCTGGCTGGCAGGTTCGCTGCTGGACCTCGACAGCCCAAATGCGCAGGATCCCCGCGACGGACTTATTGATAATAAACGTCGCCTTTAACTTGACCAAACTACGGTTTGTTTTATGCAGCATTATCGATATAAATGAACCTCGTAAATTGATCCATACTAGCACTTTTTTTACAAATCTCGACTCTAGATTCTCAGATCTCAGGCGAGAAAGCCGAACAACATCTGGAGGACATTTATGAGATTCTAGCCCCCCTTCATCTCAAAAGATCCATCCTCATGCACGACCAAGTGGTCACCATCCTCCAACTGATGTACATTGGGAGGCAAATCCGGCTTGAGGAATCCAGAATCCCTATCTCCCCCGGAAGCAAAGTTGTGAGTGACCAAAATTTTCTTTTCAGCATGCCTCTCACTGAAAGAAGCAATGTCCGAGGGTGTGTGGTGGTATGGGAAATTTCCAATATCCGGCATTCCCATCTCCAATAGAATGGCATCAGATGAATGAGCCCTATTCTCGATCTCATCACATGGTCCAGAATCGCCGCAATGCAATAGTCTGAACCCACTCTTGTGACTTAACACATACCCATGGGGATCTGTTTCTGGAGTATGATGAACAGGGAATCTTACATAGCTCCAACCAGTATCACCTAGAGAGAGAGATTCACTTGTCTCCCATTCGAATTGATTTTTTATGAATCGGCCAAGATCGCCCGGAAAACCAATCTCGCAGAGATTAGTCAAAATGGACTGCCCACCCGGCCTAAGGTATATGGTCAGATCACATTCATTCAAACGATCTGAAATGTATCTCCTATCTAACATGAAGAACGGAATTCCGAATGTATGATCACCGTGCCAGTGCGTGATCAACACGTGGTTTATGTCAGAAGCATCAAGACCCATTGACCTTAGTTGAGGCATCACAGTCGGGGGAAGATCAACGAGGATATTGCGATCGATACACAAACAGGCGTGGAGCCTTCCTGGAGGTGCAAAAGCATTCCCAGTCCCTATGAAGTCGATACGACTCATGTACCTACGAAGGGGTCTGCATGCTTGACAACTTCGCTAAACCCTATTCACTTTCTTTAGCGATTTTGATAAGGGGCCACCGACTAAGTTGCCTCATAGGGGAATGACCGAGATGACAGACTGGAGCGCAAAAAACCCGTATACCTCTAATCTGACTCAAAACTTTGTGTTGAATGGAGAGGGTTCGGGGAAGGAAACTCGACACATAGTTTTCAATTTGGGGGACTCTGGTCTAGAATACAAAGCTGGAGATGCACTTGGAGTTATTCCCGTATCTCCGCCTGAACTGGTAAATGATCTTCTGGAAGCAACTGGTTTCGATGGCTCGGAAACTGTCGAGACTCATCTCGGTGAGATGGAATTACAACAAGCCCTGAGATCGGCTTTTGAGATCCACAGGCTCTCAAAAAAGTGGGTAAGGAACCTTGGAGGCCGATTAACCACTGATGTTGAGATAGGGATAAGAATCGTATCCAGAACTAGGTCATCAACCGATGACGGAAGGGTCCTAGTTGAATGGAACGGATCAGGATTAGATGGAGATATGCCTAATGACTACGAAGTGATCGGCAAAGCCACCGACCCAGCGACAGAACTGTGGAACGTCTTGAGCGAAGACGATGATGCCATGGAAGACTACATCTGGAGTCGAGACTACATAGATGCAATGAATGATTTTGGCCATATCATAACAACACCACAACAACTTGTAGAGGGAATGGACAGGCTGAAGCCCAGACTCTATTCAATTGCCAGTAGCCCAGAACATGAACCCGGCACGGTGCATCTTACTGTGGGAATCGTCAGATACAACCATCATGATAGAGATCGAACTGGGCTTGCGACGGGTTTTCTTGCCGATCGTTGCGACGTCGATGAATCAGAGATAGGGATATTTATGTCCCCAACCAGGTCGTTTGTCTTGCCAAAGGACAAGTCAACAGATGTCATCATGGTGGGCCCAGGCACTGGAATAGCACCTTTCCGGGCCTATCTTCAGCAAAGAGACCTTGATGGTGCGACTGGTAGAAATTGGTTGTTCTTTGGCGATTGGACCGAGGAAGGAGAATACTACTACAAGGACGAGATGGAGGACTGGAAAAATCGTGGAGTTCTGACTAAACATGACTTGGCGTGGTCCAGAGATGGGGAAGAGAAAGTTTACGTCCAACATCTAATGAAAAAGAATGGAGAAGAGATCTGGAATTGGATTGATGGAGGAGCGTACTTCTATGTATGTGGCGACAAGTCCAGAATGGCGAAGGACGTGCATAAAACACTCATATCCATTTGCGCTGAACATGGAGGTATGTCCGATGAAGACGCCCACGAGTTCGTTGAGACTAGGATGATGAGAACAGAAAAGCGATATCTCAGGGACGTGTATTGAGACTCCTCAGATCAGATGGACTCAAACGTAAGGCGCCACTCGCACAAGACGATGGGATTCTCCAGAGTCCTCATAGCGAACCGCGGTGAAATTGCCCTAAGAATCTTGAGATCACTCCGCACCATGGGAATAGAGGTTGCAATCATACACGGAAGGGAAGACAGGACAAGTCTACCTGTGAGGCTGTCTGATTATGCGGTCCCAATTTACCGGGAAGATCCACTACAAAGCTATCTCGACATCGAAGCAGTAGTGGAAGCCGCCAAGAGCGTTAGAGCTGACGCAGTGCACCCTGGGTATGGGTTTCTTGCAGAAAACCCAGCATTTGCTAGTAGGCTAAAAGATGAGGGCATCGTATTCATAGGCCCTTCATCGGAGGTACTGGAATTACTCGGGGACAAGATACAAGCTCGTTCCACCATGGCTGCCGTTGGATTACCAGTCGCTGGAGGTTCTGACCTTCCCGTCGAGAACCCGGATGAAGCCAATTTGATTGCATCTGAGATTGGATATCCCGTGATCATAAAGGCGGCGGCTGGGGGCGGCGGCATCGGAATGCAGGTCGTGGTGAGCCAAGATGGCCTTGATTCGGCATTCCGTGTGTGTTCCAGCAGAGCGAAGTCGGCCTTCGGGGATGGAAGGGTCTTCATCGAGAAGTACATCGAGAATGCTCAACACATTGAATTCCAGGTTCTAGGCGATGGAACAAATGCAGTGCATTTCGGGGAAAGGTTCTGCTCAATCCAGAGGAGGCACCAGAAAATTCTGGAAGAAGGACCCTGGCTGGATGAAGACACTCGGAACAGCATGGGACAAAAAGTGGTAGAAGGGGCAAAAAAAGTTGGTTATTCTGGACTAGCCACATTCGAGTTTCTCAGGGACTCAAACGGAGAATTTTACTTCTTAGAAGTCAACCCCAGAGTACAGGTTGAACATACTGTGACGGAGCAATTGACTGGATTCGACCTGGTCTCTTTGGGGATAAGGGTAGCATCAGGGGAAAGCATTGGAATATCGCAAGGTCAGATAAAACTAACAGGCCATGCAATTCAAGCTAGAATTAATGCCGAGAAACCAACAGACTTCTCTCCTGCACCCGGCCGATTATGGGAATGCCTACTTCCTTCTGGACCGGGAATAAGAGTGGACTCACACGCTTGTTCTGGTTACTCCATGCCGAGGTGCTTCGACTCACTACTCGCCAAGATCATTTCTCACGGAAGGGACCGTGAGGAGGCTATATCGAGATTAGACGCAGCACTAAGAGAAACAGTTCTCGATGGTGTGGATACTCTAATCCCTCTTCACAGGAAAATACTACAAGAGCCCAACTTCCTGAACAAGAGCGTGTCAATTTCCTATCTTGAAGATCACAATTTTGGGTGAAAGAATGGAGTTAGTTATCGTAGGAAGTGCTGGTTATGATGACATTGAGACACCAGTTGGAAAGGTTAGCGGCCTTCTTGGCGGATCTGCCATATATTCTGGGCTTTCCGCGGCTTTTCATGCAAGAGACATAGGGCTACAGAGGCTTAGTGTGGGTATTGTTTCAATTGTGGGAGAAGACTTCGACCCTGATTCAGAAAGAAAATTGAGACAATCTGGGTTGGACCTAGGGGGTTTGAAAAGGTCAATGCTTCCTACATTTAGATGGTCTGGAAGATATGAGGGTTCAATGGACAATGCCGAGACCGTCTCAACGGAGCTAAATTCCCTCGCGGACTTCAACCCTGATTTTCCATTGGATTGGAAAAACTCAGAAATCGTATTCTGCTCCAGCGCTAGCCCAAAGTCTCAAAACTCAGTTCTGGATGCAAATCAGGGAGCTTTTGTCACTGCCTTGGACACTTTTGCCCTCTGGATAGAGGAAGATTTTCATGGCCTTTCCGAGGCATTGAGGAAGGTGGACATCGCGATTTTCAATGAAGATGAAGTTAACCGAATTGGCGACGACTCAAATTACATGGTTTCCGCTAAAAAAATAATGAGCGGAGAGTCATTAGACGGAGGGGGACTTGTTGGCTCGGGGCCCGATTGCCTAATCGTAAAGCGAGGCAGTGCAGGTTGCGTATGCATCCATCGAGATGGAGTAATCACCCTACCAGCATATCCGGTTCCCAAGATTGTCGATCCGACGGGTTGTGGGGACGTATTCGCAGGCGCTTTTTTAGCTCAATTGGTTCCACTCAAAGGAAGAATTGCTGATATTGAATCAATACGGAGAGCACTAGTCCATGCGACTGTAACTGCCTCGTTTAACATCGAATCATTCGGGACTGATGCAATTGCTAACTTGAAAAGGGGAAAATATAGGGCAAGATTAGACAAGTTTAGGAGAATGGTTGGAATCATCTAAGATGTCTGACCCCGGGTATCCCCGCCTCTTGGCCGCCGTAGTCACTCGGCCTCATTTCACTAAACCTTGGAATCTCCAGATCTGGGAGATCTCTACTCTGTGTGTACGCGAGCCTTCTATTGTTCACGATCTTGTTGAGTGCAACTCGCCCTACTGCATCAGAAAATGACCTATTTGATGCCCCTCCTAGCCGCACCTCCGATTGGTGTCCTTGATCGGCTCGGAGCCTGAGTCTTTGAGTTGAAAAAAACCTCATTGTGGGGGAAGGAAAAGTTTCTGATTCAAAGGCTCGATTCTCCCTCACTCTTCCCTTGATTTCCTTCTTGGAGGGTGCTAGGAGCCTTTCGATTAGCGATTTGCCCCTTGGCCCTCGAAACATGGAATTGGCCGCCGGGAGATTTCTGCCCCTCCCCACGTCGTTCATTACCTGTCTAGCTCTGGCTTGTTTGACTATTCCTGGACGACACTCCTCACGAACGGCTGCATCTGTTGGATTTGGGAGAGAGAACTCATGCTTTTTGACACCTTGATATTCCTCATTCGCCCGCTTGATCATCATTGAACTAGATTGTTCAATTGGCTCATTGATTGTGGGTTGAACTCCCCAACTATTCATGATCGAAGGCTCAGTTGAGATTGCCTCTTGCACATATTTTTCCGCGGGGGCCGGATCGTCAAACATACTCCATTCCAAACCAACATCCTCCTGATCAGTGAATCCGAAACTAGCATCAAAAGGAAGTTTGTCCTCAATCATAGGCTCTTCAAATACCGAAGAGAAAACTCCCCCCGTCGGCTCTAATTCTGGTTCGGCTGGCGTATGGCGTTCCATCTGGTTGTACTGCGGCTTAGCTACATGGGGGAGGCCCAGATCAAGCGTACTTGCAGGATCAGTAGCGTTCTCCGGCAACAAATTCTTGGTTGCGATCCTGTTCTCTTCGACTCTCATCCATGATTTTCTAATTTCTATTCTGGCGTCATTGACCGTATGGCCGTGCATTACCCTGTTTAACATCTGATAGAGGTAGAGTAATTCGCTTTGGGTTCCTGAAATTAGGTGCCTAGTCCCGCTGTTGTGATCTATTGCCAATATCGGTAACCTAAAACCAACATACACCAAAACGCAAAAAGCACCCGAAAAACCAGCCAAATAGGAATATGGCTCCACCAATACCCTGAACGAGGAAATTATCAATGCGAGGCCTATGACTATCCATGTTCTGGAGAATTTCTGGATGTCGGTTTGCCTCAAACTATCAATTGAACCCAGCTCAATAGCAGTCCCCATGCCTCTAGCGTCCTCGAAACGAAGGCTCCGCTGGTCAAGAACTGCCCTGAAGTGTCTTGACAGCCCGACCAGGGAGAGTCCGTCGAACCATTCCGACTCACTCCCCTCTGCTCGAGCCCGCGGCTCGGCTGAGTACATCCCAATACCCCTAAACTCGTATTACGATTTATACTCTTAGGCTGAAACAAGCCTGTGAGTCCAAAACAAACCATATTCGATGTTAGACCAGGTGTATATTCGAAACTGGACCAATGATTCTCATCAGACCAGCATCGAGTTGAACCAACAGAGGGGGTTTGTCGAATTTGGTTCTGAGATCGATCGGCCTGTCCCAGTTCACAACCATGGTATATTCTTCGATAGATTCTATCCTTCCAACAAAAAACTGGAGATCGAAGGACATGTGTACGATATCACCCGCTTTAGGGGTCTTACTCTGAAAAGCAGAAATCGCTACTGACAAGCGACTTCTCTCTGACCTAGTGAGTAGATCCGATCCTTCAGATACGATTTGACTTCCTTTGTCCAGCGAGTCATCACTTACTCCCCTAAGTGCAATACCAACCCTGTCCCCTGTCAAGGCCCTATCCACATCTTCATCCATCACCTGTAGGGATCTTACAATCCCGTCTGCCTTCTTTGGGTATATTCTCACATTTTCATGTCTTTCCAACATACCTGACCTTACATATCCTATCCCAACTAAACCTATTCCCTTGACT
>DAGH01000018.1:28248-73762 GCA_002495675.1 Euryarchaeota archaeon UBA182
CAATAGGGCAGATCGGTACTCATTCAGATCAGGCACCTGATGATTTACATTCCATGAACTCAATCCTGCTTGATCCTTTACTAGATTCACTTTATCGGGATCAATCCATGCCCCATCCTTCGGGTTGATGATCAAGTCTCCACGTTCGATGCCCGATGAGGAAAATGCGACCATCGATTCCCCTAGCGCCGCGTCAATGGAGTTGACTTCGATTATTCCATAATCAGCGACATTCAAAGCAGAAAGTAGGGGCCGAATTCGTTCAGGAAAGTTGAGAGGGCGAATTAAGGAAAGTATTCTGCGATCTGGTCCGGCACCCTCCTTGAAAACATAAGACTCTACATCTCTTGAGTCAGTTAGCTTGCCTAGCGATCGACATAACTCCTCACTCCCGAGAATTGCAATGTTCAGAACTGGCATAGAATTCAACTTTCCCAGATTTCACGAATTTTACGCCTATTTATTACCTATTTTCATACCCTCTCTCGCCTTACTTGCAAGAGAGTGTAACCGTTGCTCTTCATCACCTTCCGGATCGAATTGGGGGACTTTGGTGGGCTTCAAAGACTCATCAACAGCGACCATGAAGAAAAAGCCGGAGCAAATTTCCTCTGGAGTCCAATTCTTTCGAGATAGTCTACAAGAAGTCACATGTACTCCTATGGTTCTTGGGGATGTCCAGACGACACGAGCAATTGTCCTAATCACGTCCCCTTGGTATGCCGGTCTCTTAAACTTCAACGCATCTACCGAGATCGTTACGACATCCTCGCTGCAGAATTTACTGGCTGCCATACCAGCTGCTGTATCCATTATCGACATCAGACGACCCCCAAATAGCGTGTCAAGTGCGTTGGTGTCCCCAGGGAATACTTCATTCAGTTGAATTACTGGAGCTCTCCTCTCACGATCGTCCATGTTAATCATCCAATAGTCTCAGCCACTTCAATCCACCCCGCACATCAGCCAATTGTAGACGTTTTAACCGCTTGATTGATGTCTTCGAGTCGAACCAGAAGGCTGTGAGCGCATCGACCCTAGTCTGGACGGCGATCGAAATTTATGACCCAGATGGAGGAAAGTACATACTATGGCCACACCTACCATGCATAGAGTCGCCCGTAGAACTCAGACCTGATCCAAACCCTGGAAATCTGGCTCTTCTTGCATCCTCTGAGGATTTATGGCGATGGAAAGAGGAAGAAACTGAAAATGAGGCCAATCCTGGGGCCCACGTTGCTGCTGCATCCGCATCTGGAACAACCCTTGGGAGGTATCTTTCTGACCTATTGGGGTTAGGATTGCATGATGTTCGAATACCAGATCCTGAGCCCATGCGCCTATTGAACGATTATGACGCCACCAAAATTTTCCACCTTGAACCATCAAGCGACGATCCTAGTTGGGCAGATTTGATGGTAAGACACGCTGAGCAAGCTTCGAAAGCTTCGAATTTCTTAGCCTTGATATCTACGGGCAGAAGATGGAGGAAGTTGCGGACATCATCGATATCAAGACTCGATCATCATGATGCCGTCGATCCCGAAATTGGTGCCGCTGCCGCCTCAGCCGCCGCTTGGTGGGCTGAGGAACAACGTTCATGGACAAAAGAACTCACAGAAGAAAGAGACCTCAGGATAGCATCCAGACTGCGCGGTGCAATGAGGTCTGCGAGAAAAGGAGGGTCCAATTGTGAGATTCTGGTACCTATTCACCAAGCTAGACTTAACGAAATCGCGGAGGCACTATCTACGTGGCCCGAGTGTGAGGACTGCAAGGAGGGGGGTGCTTGACTGATGTTGTGGACAGACTTGAGGTCGAGATAGAAGATCAGAACTTCAGATTCCATCCCAAGGAATTTCCAACTCAGGAGGCTGCCATGACCCTGCCTGGAGCAAAAAGAATAGGAAACAATGTCATCATCGAGCGCTCCAAGCCGGCCGCTACCCTCGTTTTCGAGCAAACAGGAAGCATACTTGTGCATGGCCTAGCGAGACCGGAGGTCGCAAAGCTGGCCGTTCGCGAATCCCTACTACAACTGGGTTTACCTGAGGAGGGACTATCCATGGAGTCTGGTTCAGTTCTTGCAAGATTTACAAGTGGACGGGCCGTTATTTCCAGTGTCGCTACCACTAGACTCTCAGAGGCCTCAATCAACAAAGATATCGGGGCTGTGGAGATAGCCGCCACGAGGTTTGGGGGCGTGATACTGATCCTCCCGAGCGGGAAGGGACTCGCTGTAGGCATGAGGTCCAGAAGAATTGCAGAGCTGGCAATTGAGACTTACCTGGAGATCCTAGAGCAAGAGGGAGCACTTGCGTGAGAATCATGATGAATGGATGGAATTGGACCGGCCCCATTCTAGATCATCACATGCACTTGGACAACACTGGCATGGGTGTTGAGGCTGCAAGGACATTCAAATCTGCGGGCGGAACATCGCTCATTCTTGTCCACAAGCCGAATTTCAATTCACTGCCGAAAAACAAGGATGACTACCGGGCAGCATATTCGAAAACACTTGACATGGCTGAGACTGTGAGAAAAAACACTGGAATTAACGTCGGGGTCATTTTGGGTCCACATCCCGTTTCATGGGAACGTCAAATTGATGAAATCGGTTTAGATAGATCCACTGAGTTACATCTAGAGGCAGTCTCATCAGCACTTGAATTTACTCAGGAGAGACAGGCCATTGGGATCGGAGAGGTCGGAAGGCCACATTACCCAATATCCGAGGAGAGGTGGAACCATGCCAATGAGCTGTTAATTGAAGTTCTAAAAATGGCCAAAGAGGACGACTCAGCGGTCCAATTACACGTTGAAGAAAACTCTTCGGAAACCTACAGGACGATAGATGAGATTAGAAGACAAGCAGGACTAGGTAGAGACAAAACCATCAGGCATTATGCGAAGGCAAACCTCTCTGATAAATTCAGACATGGAATGTCTTGCACTGTGAATGTGGGAAAAGGGTCTATTTGCAATATCCTGGATACATGGCAGAACGGCAATGCACCATGGGGCATGGAAACTGATTACCTCGATGACCCAAAACGGCCAGGAGCGGTATTAGGACCCAAAACAATTCCAAAAAGAACCATCGAACTCTGCGATGAGTGGAGGAAGCGAGGAAAGAGGGAAGCCGATTTAGACGAACTCCTCCACAAAGTCAATCTCGATTGGGTTGAGAGAACCTATGATTGGGTCCCATTTTGAAACAATCTCAGTAGACTGATCCTCGGCATGAAGGCAAGTATTCCACCGATGATGAAAAAGATGAGAAAAGACAGCCCGACGAACCAATCAGGACTATTGATGGTTATGTCCATGGCCTCCACAGCCAACAGAAAAAGAGGTGCGTTCACAGGTAAGAAAACAACCAACATTGCGATGCCGATCCTACGCCTCCAATACATGTGTCCCGTACTGCCGAGAACCAACAGGTGCATAACGAAGACGGGTATATGTGACCGAATCGATTTAGTGTCCAAGTAGTGTCCCACTGGCATAGCGCCTGTAGTGAAGTCTGGTTATCACCTGAGGTTTCCAACCTCATATCCTGGGTTCGAATCCCGGCGGGCGCACCAATAGGATCAGTACTGAAGACTACATACTCCGAGTGTCCCGCTAGGGGTATGTCCACAAATGGTCAGGGTAAAGGAGACTCATCCGGGGACCCTAGAAAAGGGATCAGTAGGGACAGCTCAGACCTTGAAGACGAAAGTCAAGTAGTGGGAAAAAAGATATGGCGAATTTTCCCCTATGTGTTGAGGTACAAGAAACTCGCCTTCGGTGGGGTAGTTGCTAATGCTGGAGCCAGAGCATCAGATCTGCTCCCGTTCCTGACCATAGGATGGGCGGCCGATTTCTACGCAACTCAAACCTTCAATCCAGCCTGGTTAGAAAGTTACATCGGAAACTCACCATACTTTGGTTTTGGAGTGATCATCTTCCTCTGCTTCCTCCTACTCGCCATTTTCCAAGGCACCAGCAACTACCTTTGGCAGGCCACATCTTACAACGCGCAGCATGACATCAGGATGGACGCAGCCAGATCCCTCATAGACATGGAAGCCTCCTATTTCGAAGACAGACAGACTGGCAATCTGATGTCAGTCCTCTCCGCTGATATTTCCCTATTAGAAGACGTGATTTCAGATTCAAGCACAAGCATCGTCAGAATACTCATAACCTTCACCATGGCTGCTATAATTCTCTCACTAATGTCTGTGAAATTAACGCTAATGCTTTTCAGTCCTCTAATTCTTATCATCCCGATGGTGGTGTGGTTCGCCACCAGAGTTCAGAGAAGATACAGAAAACAACGTGAAAGTACCGGTAGCATCGTATCAATCCTGGAAAATGTCCTCGGAGGCATAACAGTCATGCAAGCATACAATGCACAAGATTTCGAAAAACTCCGGGTGGACAGTGAGTCTGAGAGATACAGGGACCAGGCTATATCTGCATCTCTGATCAGGAATCGCTTCATACCTGGGATCTACATCGTCGCCGGATTAGCTTTCGGGCTGATTGTAACTGCTGGTGGGTGGGTTCTGGAATCAGGTGAAATCTCAATCGGCGAATACGTGACATTCCTGTTGATAAGCACTCGAATGACGTTCCCCCTGTTTATCCTCGGAGCCCTCCTGAACCAGATACAAAGAGGTGAAGCCGCAGCGAAGAGAGTGTTCGCAATCGTGGACCTCGAACCTTCGATTGTCGACAATGAGGATGCCATGCCTCTTGAGTCAGACATCGAGTCACTTGCCTTCGAAGATGTGACTTTCCAATACCCCTCGTCTGAGGGCAACGTTCTCAATGGTATCTCGTTCAAGGTCACACCTGGGGAATTCGTGGGGATAATGGGCCATACAGGAGCAGGAAAGAGCACGATCCTGAAATTAATCGAACGTTTCTATGAGCCTCAATCGGGAAGGATCCTGATCAACGGGATAGACATCAACAAGCTCAAGATCGATTCCATCAGGGGACGCATAGGGTTCGTATCCCAGGACCCATTCTTGTTTTTCGGAACAATAAGGGACAATATCGCGTATGCGAGGGACGCTACTGAAGAGGAGATAGACGCCGCTCTAATCGAAGCGGGAGCTAAGGAATTCGTAATGAATCTACCAGAGGGGATAGACACCGAAGTAGGAGACAGGGGAGTAAAACTATCAGGAGGGCAGAAGGCGAGGATAAGCCTGGCTCGAGCCCTACTAACGAAACCGAATCTACTGGTCCTGGATGAAGCAAGTGCAGCTCTGGACGCAGAGACTGAACAGAGGATACAATCCTCGTTATTCTCCTCAGTTGACTCAAAAAGAATGACTGTAGCAGTGGCCCACAGGCTCGCAACCATCAGGAACGCAGATGAGATACTCGCAATGGTAGACGGAGTTATAGTAGAGAGGGGCTTGCATGAAGAACTGGTAGCCGCTGACAACGTCTACGCTTCGCAATGGAAAATTCAGACCGGCGAATTGGACTCTGAGGCAGCATAGACATGACACAGATAGAGTGGGTAAGTATACCACCGGGGGCCGTGGAGGTGGGTTCCAACAACCGATCTGTGTTATTCGGCAATCTTGGACCACGACATATATTCACTATCAGCAGCCCATTTGAAATTAGCAAATACCCAGTCGAGTCAGACCTAGCCCTGAAGGTTCTAGCACAGGATGAAGCACATGTTGCCTCGGAATCAGAATGGGAACGAGCAATGTCAGTTGGAGCAATCACTGGGGAAATTGGTACAACAGAGGTGCTTGCCGACTCTGCGACAAATTACTGGGGAAAACATTGTGATGGAAGGCCATTCATCCAGGAAAATCCGATAAGGACAAGAAGAGTAAGATTGTGGAAGAAAGGCCGAACCAAGAGATCGACGAGGCCCATCGAATCAATCGAAGATTTTCCAAGGAGACTCGTCAAGAGAACTTCGAATTACGATGATGTCACACTTTCTCTTCCGGCTAGGGCAGACAATCGGAGGATTGTGTTTGAAGAAATTGTAATCTGCGCTTTGATTGGGATAATACCCTCCTTCGTCTGGGCTTATTTTAATGCCTCACCGGGGTATATCGCGGAGGGCTGGCTCAATCTCATCCTCGGGGGCGTTTTCATGGGGCTGAGCACTGCGATATTTTGGCGCCCTCGTACACCAACCTATCTAGAGAATGACGGGATATGGAAACTGGAGTGAATTGCTAATCGTTAGTGACCCGAGGCGCTAGCAGGAAGGTCCACTTCGCGCCACCCCCATTGCTAACCCAGTCGACTTTCAGCGGATAAGAAGCCTTGAATTGGATTTCCAAGGTTTCGGTCGCACCGGGATTTATTTTTCTCGCAAGTTCGTTGGGGAACCTGATTGAATAAGTTGAGGTTGATGGTTGCTTAACAGACAGCTCACCGAGTTCGCCGGCTTCAAATTTGGTCTCGACGGACTCTCCTGTTGGTTCACCCGATCGAACAGCAAAGTGACTGGCATCTACGGACAAGTCCACCAAATCGCCCCCCAGTTTGGCCGCCTTGAAAGATCTGGCGAATTTTTCTGTGGAGATGACTACCTTCATACCCTCAAAGTCCAAGCTTGGCAACTTGACCTCCTCGATCATTGACACATCTAGCCCCCTTATCGTACGTCGAACCTCACTGACATGAACAACCATGGAACTTGTGGCTTGATCGTAATCAAGTTCGATCAGGTCATTAGGACCAGCAAGTGCGAGAACCTCTCCCAGTTTCCTGAGATCAATCCCTATTTCCATCGGTTCCACTTCGTACGTCTCGAAACATTCGTCTGCTACCATCATCTCTAACATTGCAACGTGACTAACATCAACTGATGAGCAAGCGAGCCCCTTTTCACCCCAACGAAATTTTGCCTCTTCATTGTCCAATATGGAGAGTAGGTCCACGATTTCCCTCATTACTTGTTGCTTTGCAGTCACCCTCAGCATGGTACCACTCTCATTAGAATTCAACCCCGGAGGTTATTCATCATTCGGTGAGATTAGGCCAACTATTGGTATTCTCTAAAGCGATGGCCACAGGCTTCACAGGTGCATATTTTAGTTTCAGGCTCATCGCTTGACCTCGTTTGTTGCAATTCAACGAAAATCCTGTCCCCGTCGCACTTGGGACACCTGTAATCCCCTACTCTAAGGGTGCCCCTTGCTACATCTGGGGCCTGTACCTCGGTGAGATGCTTCAGGTCGGTAGACTTCGTCGAGGACTTAGTGTTGACAATATCGATCTTTTGGCCATCTGATCCAATGACAGTTGCGCTGGAACCGTCTTTCCCTCCTACTGGGCCCTCATATCCACACTTGTAATTTGTACATCTGATATTCCCGCTTGGATCTACGAAGCCCAATGTACCACATTCCGGGCAGAACATCATGTCACCTTGACGTCCCCTCTCATTCACATGGGGTTTTCAATCCTCCCATCCTAACTTAAATCGTAATGTGTGTTTTTTCACGTTGTCTCCATGATGGATTTAGCCATACCGTTCAAGTCAAGCCACATACTGGCTCAAACATGCGAGTCATCTATGACTGGAGGTTGTCCAAGGTTATCGACGCCGATTTGAACGTTGTCGACGAGCTCCTGTGGACATCATCAAGGTCAAGCAAGTCGGTCGCCAGCAGAATGGAAGATTTACAGAAAGGTCGCCTGAGTCCAGAGGCCAGAATCCTGTGTTCAAGGTTCCCCGATGCCATTCCTGATGCAGTCGGTCATCTTACCCATGCTGATTGGCCTGATTTGACCGTGGAGGAACAACAACTCCTAGAATCAGCGGCTCATATACTGGCAAAGAGGGGCGTAGCGGAGGCTTCGGGAAGTATCGATCGAAGATTGGATATGTTAGTCTCTTCACAGTCTGAATTACGATCAGCGTGGACCACCCTAGAGGCTAGGTGCATCGAATGGGTGGGACTGCTCCTCCCCTCCCTAGATTTAGACAAGGATAGAGAGAGAATCCCACAGGCCGTCTCAGATTCAACGGATCTGAGGGACGCTTCAGGCCGGTTGGACACAAGTCCCCCTCCTCATCCACCCTCAGAAGTCGAATGGAAGGCCATTCAAGACATCGGACAGAGATGTCTGGATGTAGCGAACAGCCTGACTTCCAGCGAGGAAGCGATCCGCACCATAGCCAGTGAATATCTACCGAGCCTTTCTAAGCTTGTAGGCCCGCTGGGGGCTGCAAAATTATGCGTCCTCGCAGGGGGAAGAGAGAGGCTTGCGAGAATGCCATCAGGGTCCATACAGGTTCTTGGGGCACATGCAGCCATGGCCGCCCACCGTCGGGGGGCGCCCCCTCCGAAACACGGGTCTGTTATCTTCTCGATGCCACAAGTCAGCAGGTCTCCTCGATGGGTGAGGGGGAAAATAGCGAGATTTTTGGCAGGAAAGGCAAGTATAGCATCTAGATTGGATCATTTTGACGGAGAACCATGGACAGAAACAGAAATTGCGGAGATACACCAGTTATCAGAGGGAATAAAACAGAAATTCCCATCCCCCCCCAAGAGGATATAGGGTGACAGAGATGCCCCGTCATGTCTCACTCGGCTGGGGAGTGAGAAAAGAGAAAGGTGGTTTGTGGACCAGAAATGCCGTTCGGGGGAAATCAGTAAGAGGTGAGCGTAGGAAGAGAGACGGCAGAATTGAGTGGAGGAAATGGGATAGTCGTCGATCGAAAGTTGCGGCCATGCTCATGAGGTCCAAGGTGGATCCCTCGACTCTAATTCCAAATCCAGGGTCCTTGTGCGTGTATTTGGGCGCCTCTAGTGGATCTACTGTTAGTCACTTACATGACCACGTATGTGGTGCAGGCAATCATCATGGAGGCAAAATTCTTGCAGTGGATATCTCTTCAAGAATGATGCGAGATTTATTGACTCTGTGCAGTGCGAGGCCGGGCATCGTTCCGATACTTGGAGACGCCAGATACCCACTAAATCTTGCACCTTATCTCCCCAGGATGGCGGATTGGTTATTTCAGGATCTTAGCATGCCAGATCAAGCGAAGTCTTTCATCAAGTCGACATCTCACCTATTAGGAGAGGGGGGCCTTGGTATCATCTCGATTAAAGCCGCCAGTGAGAGGTGGTCAACCGGGGGAGACGAGCAACATTTTGATGAGTCCGAAACCATCATCAAGTCAGCAGGCCATCTAAAAATAATCGAGAGGATCGATCTGAGAGGATTAGAAGAACAACACATCGTAATTGTCGCTCAAAAAGTATGACCCACAGTATATTCAAACTGGTTGACAACCAGAGCCCATGCCCGAGCTACCCGAAGTGGAGACAGTCCGACGTGGTCTGGAAGAATCCCTACTCGGGCAAAGGATCTCGAGATTAATCACAAAAAGAGCGGACTTGAGGTTCCCCATTCCTGCCGACATCCAGTCAAGGACAGAAAAAAAGGTAGTAATTTCCATAAGCAGAAAGGCCAAATTCCTTCTGATTACGCTCGAAGACGGTACGATTATTCTTAGTCATCTGGGCATGTCTGGCAGGTGGACGATAATTTCAGAGGACCTCAAATCTACTCCTGGAAGATTCGCCCACGGGGGGATGATAGGAACTGGTGAGGGCCCTCACGACTGGGTCATTTTACAATTTGAGAATGGAACCGAGGCAGTCTACTCAGATCCTCGAAGATTCGGTTTCATTGATGTCATAGCCCCGGGCAACGAGGGGTTTCATCCCATGTTGGAAAAACTCGGACCTGATCCACTGCCGAATACGCTAACTCCAGACATGCTCAACAAATCTCTGGTGGGAAGGAAGGCCCCTCTGAAGGCATCACTCTTGAATCAAGGTATCATCGCAGGACTCGGGAACATATACGTGTGTGAAGCCTTGAGTAGGGCTAGGCTTTCCCCGCGCAGGCGCTCAGGAACTATCGCCTCCGAACGAGGGCCAACAAACAGGATACATAGGCTAGTGAGTTCTATCCACGATGTCATCTCAGAAGCAATCGACGCAGGGGGCTCCACTCTGAATGATTACAGGGGTGTCCACGGGGAAGAAGCTCTAGGCTACTTCCCTTTGTCATTCCAAGTGTACGGGAGAGAGGGAGAGCCATGCCTGAATGAGGATTGCAGTGGGACTGTACAAAGATACGTCCAATCGGGCAGGTCAACATATTCATGCCCGACTTGTCAACGTTGACTATCTCATCATCAAGCTGGCTTTGACTATAATCAACTGAATGCGAATAGGTAAGATACGTGCAAACATGGGGATGAACCGGTTTATCATACCCGGAATGACCTCTCTACGACCTTTCATCATCGCCCGAACAGCCTTCTTCGCGACACTTTTCGCTGGAAGTGAACTCCAAATTTCGACCCCGGTCAACTTCATCCCAGAAGTTGATTGAAATCCAGTTTCAACGTACCCTGGACACAATGCTGTGACTGTGACCCCACTCCCCTTCAATTCTGCACTCATGGCACGAGATAGTGAGAGAACATACGCTTTGCTGGCACAATAAACAGCCAACCCTGGTCCAGGTTGGAATGCTGCGATAGAGGCGACATTCAGAATTTTGCCCTTCCCCCTCATCCTCATACTAGTTGAATGATGATGTCCTAGCTTCGTCAAGGCTCGTATGTTCACATCGACGATCCCTAGCAGTTTATCGGGGTCTTGGTCAGCTACCCTACCATACAACCCATATCCGGCGTTGTTGACAAGTATATCCAACTCACCTGCCTCCTCTATCAAAAAATCTACCCCTGATTCAGTGGACAGGTCTGCTATGACTACCTTAACATCAACTACTCCAATCAGCTCTTTTTCTAAGTCCCTCAGAGGCTCTTCGCGCCTTCCTGAGATAATCAGACTATCTACCATGGGCGCCAATGTGCGTGCTATTTCCCGTCCAATCCCGCTAGATGCTCCTGTGACGAGTGCGGAAGACATGGTATATCAACAAAATCTAGGGCCCTACATATTTCTTCTGAATTGGCCACCGGTCTCGAATAGAGCCTCTGTGACTTGGCCAACGGTACAATACTCAACGATATCCATCATCACCTCGAAGAGGTTCCCTCCTTCTCTAGCTGTGTTCTTCAGGCGCTCGATCCCCATCTCCGCTTCTTTGGCGTGTCTTTTTCTGAAATCCTCATTTCTGAGAATTACCATTCTTTTCTCATCGCCATCAGATCGTGTGACATCAAGGTCGAATGAATCAGCCTCATCGGCTGAGAGGCTCTTTGAATCAGGATCTTGGAATGTGTTTACTCCAATAATAGGGATGTCGCCCGTATGCTTTCTGTGTTCGTATATCATCGACTCATCTTGAATTCGATTCCTCTGATAATTAACCTCCAGGGACCCCAAAACCCCCCCTCTTCGATTCATTTCTTCAAATATTTTCAGTATCTGACCCTCGACATTCTCAGTTAGCCATGTGGTTATGTGTGAACCTTGTAGGGGATTCTCATTTTGCAACAATCCATATTCCTTGGATAAAATGAGTTGGATTGCAACTGCATCCCTGACGGTTTCCTCCGTGGGAGTGCCGAATGCCTCATCCCTGCTATTGGTATGGAGGGAGTTTGCATTATCGGCCAATGCATAAAGAGCTTGAAGGGTAGTTCGGTAGTCATTCCATGTGTACTCTTGAGCGTGCAGTGATCTTCCTGAGGACTGGATGTGATACTTGAGTTTCTGACCTCTCTCACCCACATTATACATCTCGCGCATCGCTATCGACCATATACGTCTCGCGACCCTGCCGATTACGACATATTCTGGGTCCATGCCATTTGAGAAGAACCAAGAGAAATTCCGTAGGAACTTATCGGGGTTGAGACCTCTTGCCTTGAATAATTCGACGTAAGTGAGGCCATTAGCCAGCGTGAGGGCGGCCTGTGTAATTGGATTGGCCCCTGCCTCTGCAATGTGATAACCAGATATGCTTACGAAGTAATGATTCCTTATGCTATTGTTGACATAGAACTCAGCAACATCACCCATCATTCTGAGGGACGTGTCCAGATTGAATACGAGGGTGTTCTGACCCATTGCCTCTTTGAGTTGGTCCGCCTGAACGGTGCCTCTTACGTTCGAGAGGGTGAAAGCCTTGATCTCCTCAACCTCGGTTGGATCCGGCTCCCTCCCGTTTTCTTTCGCAAAAATCCTGATTTGTTGTCGTTGAGCGACACGGAAGAAGGCTGCCAAGTGCCACCAATAGTTCCCATTTATTGTCATCGAGACACTAGTCTCCGGAGCACAGAGATTGAATCCATCAAACAATCTTTCCATCTCGTCAATGGTGCTTATTGAGACTCCGGATTCACAGACTTTCCCGAATATGTCTAGTTGTGTGGCGGGGTCGTGACCGTACAGGCTGGGTGAGTCGAAGGCAACAGAGAGCCTATTGAAAGGTTGATCGTTTGCCAGAAAATGATATCTCTCATTGGTCCTCTCAGCAGAACCCTCGCCTGCAAACATCCGAACTGGAAGCTCGTCCTCACGTTTGAAAGGAAAAACACCGGCGGTGTATGGAAAGGCACCGGGCAGGTTTTCCGACCGTATCCACCTAACGCGATCCCCCCAATCCGACGCTGTGGGGAGTGCTACCCTTGGGAGGTCCAACCCCGACAGGGTCTTCTTGGTGGTATTGACCTCTATCTTGTTTCCTCTGACGAGGTAATCCGTCTTTCCGGAAGAGTAATCCTCGGAGACTTGGTCTAACAGGCTCAGACTATCTATGACCTCCTGACCCAATTCTGCCCTGAGTCTGTCAGCTTCCTCTTGCAGATCCAAAGACGCCTCCATTTTACCAGAATCCCTCATCCTCGAGGCGGAGTTCTCCAAGTCTTGAATGGAGCTAGCAAGAATCGCCTGAGCCTCAGTCTCATTGTGATAATCTCTGATGCACTTTGATACCTCTGACAGATAACCGTGACGAGATGGGGGTAATGGCTGGGACCGCTCAGGTAGCCCATCATCGGACATCCGGGCCTCTGACGCGATGAATTGCGTTGAGAATCTCTCGTTGATAAGAGTAGAAACCTCTTCCCAGAGCCTGTCCACCCCTGCATCCGCAAATCGACTAGCCACTGTCGGGATCACGGGAAGATCTGAATCATCATGATCCCACAATTCTCGATTTCTCCGAACTTGTTTTCTAATTTCCAATAAGGCGTCTTCTGCCCCCGGACGGTCAAACTTGTTCAGCACAACGATGTCCGCGAAATCCAGTGCTGCTAGTTTTTCCAGTTGGCTTGGTGCCCCGTATTCCCTGGTGGTCACATACAGCGAGACGTCCGATATGTCTGTGATGGCGTCATCACCCTGTCCGATACCACTCGTCTCGACAATTAGTAGGTCAAAGCCGACCGATTTGCAGACCTCGATGGACCTTCCAATGGCGTTAGAGAGCTCCCTGCCGCTATCCCTGCTGGCAAACGACCTCATGAAAGCCCCATCCTTTCTCAGCGAGTTCATCCGTATTCTATCGCCAAGCAAGGCCCCGCCCGTCCTTTTCCTAGTGGGGTCTGTCGCTAATAGCGCTATCTTGGTGTTGGGATTGTCCCTCATTATTCTGAGCACCAACTCATCCGTGAGGCTCGATTTGCCAGCCCCCCCGGTTCCAGTCAGTCCGATAACAGGGCAGGCACCTTTCTCCACAGCAGTGCCCCCATGGAGGTTCAATCCATGGTTTTCGGCATAAGTTAGCAGTCTGGATACCCCTCCTTGGTCATCGCAGGTAATATGCTCTAGGTTGACAAACCTCGATTCTGAGTTCAGGTCAAGATCTGAGACGAGCCCGATCGCGTCTTGAACCATGCCGGTCAGACCCAGCTCCCTACCGTCGTCCGGAGAGTAAATTCTCGCGATCCCTGAGTCACGAAGGTGCCTTATCTCAGATGGGAGTATAGTGCCCCCACCCCCACCGACTAGAACGACATGACCAAAGCCAGCAGCATCGAGAATGTTTTTTGTATGTGTGAACATTTCCACCGCACCTCCTTGGTAGGATGTGATTGCGATGAGGTGCGCGTCTTCTTGTATGGCAGCCTTGGCCACGTCCTCGGCACTCCTATCATGGCCTAGGTGAATCACTTCACAGCCCATTGATTGAAAGATTCTCCTAAATATCCCGATGGCAGCATCATGGCCATCGAAAATGGCAGCCGCAGTGATCACCCTGATAGGCACGTCCCTACGTTTTTTTTTCGTAGTTCCTCTTGTTGAGTTCGTACTCGCCACACCACCCCGGTGATGCTCCTAGCAATGACCTCATCGGATGTTTGAGTGTTTTTTCTCTCAAAGCGCACCAGTTACTAGCAGACCGGCAAAGACGAACATCAAAACTCCCATTGCACCATCGACAACGTGGGCCTTTCTGCGTAGAGTGTTGATCGTGTCCCCCTTTGAGAGAAATGAAGCGACTGTGACATACCAAGTCCCATCAATGACCATACCTAGAATTCCCATTCCGATAAGGGTACTGAGTACGACATCAGCCTCTATAAATGGGGAATACAATGCCAGCATCCAAGCCAATATCTTTGGGTTGAAGATGGCAATGAAGAACCCCTGGAGAAAACCAGTGGCCCCATTCGACTCAATCTCAACGAGCCCATCAGTGTCCTTGGGCCCATTTATTGCATGACTGAGGAATGTAATTCCCAACCACAGTAAAATCAGGGTTCCTCCCCACTTTAGTAATACCTCCACCCCTGAGTGAACAGACAGTGCAGTGGCAAGTCCCAAGGCGGCTGTGAAGGCGTATATCCCAAATCCAATTCCATGTCCGATCCCCGTGGCTATACCTTGCTTACGCCCACCTGAAATGGTGTTCCTGAGAACAACAGCAAGAGAGGGCCCCGGACTCATTGCCCCGAGGGTGAAAACCATGGTCAAGGCTAGCCAAGCCTCTGGACTCAATCAAACCACACTCTCGCTCAAGAGTACATTCTCTCTATTTCCTCAGCCCAGTTTTCACGTATCTGCTTTCGGCGAATCTTTAGGGTTGGGGTCAACTCACCATGGTCGACGGAGAAGTCTCTTGGTAGGATCGTGAACTTGCGAACTTGCTCAGGAGGTGCGAACTGATTGTTCAGTTCTTTCACCTTGGCGTCTATCATCTCGTATAGATTCTCAACTTCCTTTTCAACGCTGGATCCCTTGCCCTCTAGCTCCGCAATTTGCTTTGCTGGATCCTTGGGGACCTCCTGCGCATCCACACCGTGGTGGTCTCGCAACACGGCTCCGATATCCAAAGTCAACAACGCAGAGCAGAATTTCCTCTGATCTCCGACTAAGAAGCACTGCGAAACCTCGGGTATTGATTTCATTGTCTCCTCGATTACAAGAGGGGCTATGTTTTTCCCGCCGGAGTTGACGTAGATCTCCTTCTTTCGGCCAGTGATGTACACGAAACCGTCCTCGTCGATCTTGCCGATGTCTCCTGACATCAGCCATCCATCTTCAGTCATCGTTTCGGCCGTTGCCTCCTCATTCTGGAAATATCCCTTCATGACGTGGCGACCTCGGAAAAGGATCTCACCATCATCTGCCAATTTCAATTCGGTTCCCCCGAAGGCCTTTCCAACACTCCCAATCTTGTTGGCACTGCCATGCCCAAGTGTCGCACCTGCTGTGGTCTCTGTCATCCCATAGCCCTCGTAAACTGGAATTCCGAATTTGTGGAAGAACCGGAGTATGTCAGGGTTGATTGGGGCCGCGCCTGTGACTGCAAACCTCACATTGCTCATGCCGACAGCCTCTCTGGCCTTTCCTTTCAGATAACCTCCAATCAGTGGCAGGCCGCTGAGGGTTTTGAGTGCCCCGGAACCAAATTTGGAAAAGAGGCTCGAGTATATTTTCTCATAGATCCTGGGGACGCCAATGAATAGGTGTGGCTGCACCTTTTTCGCATAGTCCACAACATGGAGAGCGTTGTCCACAACATGCATATGGATGGCTGATCTGCACCACAAGTGGTTGTCAACCAATTGTCCGAATACGTGAGCCAAAGGCAGCCAGGAAACGTAGTTCTCACCTTGATTAAGGGTAATTATCCGGTCAACCTCGGAGAGCTCAGCATCCCAGTTGTCATGTGTGAGCATGACCCCCTTCGGATTTCCAGTTGTCCCAGAGGTGTAGATAAGTGCCGCGAGGTCGTTCGGCTCAATGCCATCGATCCTGGAGTGAACTTCAGAATCCGTCATGTCCTTGCCCATTTCAAGAAAATCAGTCCAAGAGATCGCCATTTCATGGTCTATCGGCTCGACCCCATCTAAAGTCACTACACACTCGACATCTGGTAGGTTCTCGAGTATCTTCGCGAATCTTCGACTAGGGGTCTTTTCAGGGTCCCCTCCCGATTGGGGGTTGTCGCCTATGATCACAACCTTTGAGCCTGAGTCTCCGATGACCCACTCAACCTCCTCGGGAGAACAGGTGTGATACACTCCGACACCTACGCCATTCGTCATTTGTGTGGCTCCATAACATGAGTACCACTCGGGGCGGTTGTAGGCATAGATGCTCATGCGGTCCCCTTTTTCAAAGCCCATTGACATAAGCGATTTCGATACCGAAACCACCTCATCTGAGAACTGCTTCCATGTTTTCGTGTCCCATTCCCAACTGCCATCCGAGGCAATTCCCGCTTTTACAGAGAGGGCTGGTTCATTGGCGTACAATTCGGCGTTCCTGAGCAAGTTCCGGGGCGTCAGTGTGATGGTCATCACCCAGTGTAGCGTACTACACCGTATAACCATATTCCGTAATCACTCTGGTAGTACGGATTTGAAATTGGCTCTCCAATCTGCACCGCCGTTCTTATTTGCCAGCGGAGATGCAGGTGAGGGATGCCAACAAGAGGATATTGTCACATCGCTTCCATGGAAAGCCGACGTAGCCCTACTTTCGGCATACTTTCCAACTCCGATAACGACCTCTGCTTCTATGATGTCCACAACCTCCCTCAAGTAATCATCGCATCTTTCTAACATAGATCTCACCACAGGACCCCCTATCTTGTCTGGTGTTATGTTTCTGGCCCTATCGCCCAAAAAAAACATCAAGGGACAATGGTTCACCAGGAAGACGTTTTTGAAGATATTATCGATCAATCCGTATTTCTCCTCTAACGCGCCCCAGAGCCTGGTCCCACTGACCTCTTCCCTCGGCCATTCTAGGCCCTCTATCGGGCGCCTTGGATGGATCCTTCTTGGCTCAAGCACTCGGATTCCCTTGATACCAATTAGATCACGAACGACAGTAGTGGCGGCAAATGGAATCCCCATCTGGCCCATTCCGTGGGGGCCTGGATTCATGCCCAATAAAATCGTCTTTGCCCCGGCTGTTGTGGATTTCTCCAGATACGCCACATGAACATCCCAAGCGTAAGCTAGCGGATTGTACACACAATCTACGATTCGATCTGACATCAATCGATCTGCGAAGATCTCCATGTCATCCCTCAGTTTCGCAGTCGCCCCGATTATCTTACTTGTTGACATCTTTTCACCTACAACCTCACATCGGCGACTATACCACCAGTAAATCTCAATAGCTGAATGGGACTTATCGGGAATACAGTGTCAGAAGATCCGGCCGCGCCCCAGACCAATTCAAAATGAAATAAGTCTTGATCGATGAATGTCACACACCCGTTCTTATGGCCAAAGGGCGGAACCCCACCAGGTTCATATCCAGTCTCTTGAAGGACATATGAGGCCGTGGCAATCTTTGGCTTGAAACCAAGTAGATCCTTTAATTTCCGCTTCCTATCAACTTTGTTCGCGCCACTTGTTATCACGACCACTCCCCCCATTTCTCCCTGAAATACAATTGACTTGGCAATCTGAGCCACATCGCAACCGACCTGAGCCGCTGCATCCTCACTGGTGACTGTGCCCTCGGAGTATCTTCTAGGGCTGGGCTTGAACCCGATCTTTTGACACTCGGCCAACCATCTGTCGTGCCGGTCCATGACCATCCACATTAGCTGTTGGCGTATCAGGATTAGGGGGGCTATTTGATGATCCCTTGTCCCTCCCGCCATATGTGAACTGGCCCATTGGACCCTATGGAACCTCGATGGGACTGCTTCTGGCATTGACGCTGCCCCTTCACTTGATTTGGACTAGAAAGAATCCCGATTACAGGGTGACTCCGAGTGAACTGATTTCGGAAATTAAGTCCAGAGGCTACGTCTGGCACATCTCATTATACCTTGCCATGTTCCTATTCAAGGCATTCACGGATTATCACAACGAGCCCCTCAAAGCAATGGTTGGCGGATTTACCCATGTCGTGTACTCCATAGAGGCCGATCTTGTCTTTCACATACAAGAGAGGTTCAGAAATGGCCTCGTCTCGGAGATACTCTCCCTTCACTACCTCTTCGCCTACCTGTTCATCATATGGTATCCTCCGATGCACTACATACTTTCTAAGGACCCAGATCTTGCAGACCTAGCCGCCATGAATTACTTTGTGATATACCTACTCGCAGTCCCATTCTACTTATTCTTCAACGTGGAAGTAACATCAAGCTTCATCCCCGGTGTTGATGCATTGATGTACCATGATGGATGGAATATTGAGTTCTTCACGAGCAACGACCCACTTGATAATGGGATACCCAGCTTGCATGTCGGCCTCCCGATATCGCTTCTCATGATACACAGAGCCTACACTAGACAAAGAGGCATCGACATCTCTGAATGGCGCCATCGAGGTTTGGACGTCTTCATCATGTCGAATGTCGCCATATACCTTTTCTCGATACTTTACCTAGGCATCCATTGGGTCTCTGACGTGATCCCAGGATTGATTCTGGCGGTCATCTGCTCCAGGTTTTGCATCTACATTCAACCCATCTTGAGAGGAGGGGGGATGAGGGGGGCCCTCAAGGTAATGAGGCAAAATACGAGGCCGATCTTAGTGAGTATCACCGTGGGCGCTATCTTGTTGATGGGCACCGTTGAGGGGCCAGGTACCAACCCTGCGAATCCCGACTTCAGGATGGAGGGAGATGATGTAAGGTTGGAAATCCTCGAGGTGCATAGCCTGGACCAGCCTGTCATCATCACAGTTGAGAACCTCGGACAGGTATCCGTTCAAGCCCTTCTTGCTGATATAGAAAATGTAGAACCACATGCAGATAGGGGAATCATAGATTTCGACTCCGTCATTCCCATGGGGGCTTACTCCATGTTGCGACCCGGATCCACGTGGACTCTCGAATACACTCCGGAAAGCATTACAGAGAATAAGGTAATCTTGTTTAAGGCGGCAACGACGGAGAGCGGAGTCGCGGAGGTATCCCTACTCAATGAATACCCGGATTCAGATAGACTGTTGTTCTCTGGATTCCTGATAAGCATGTTTTCTTTTGTTATCGCAGGAGCCTCGATAAAACGCTATCCAATCAAGTAGGCCAGTCTAGGACATGAGGTTGAAAACTGCCAGACTACCTAGGTAAAGGCCGGACATTGAGCCCGCACCTAGCCACATGCCTAGTCGGAAGTTCGGATAGTTCCTTCTCCATATGTAGAGGGACTGAGACATCCAGAATATGATCACTATGATGAACCAAACTGGGAACACCAACTGAGGGAGAACTGCCACGGCGACCATGAATACGAAACCAATCACGCACTCAGGCCTCGAACCGAATCTTTCTGGCAATAAAAGAAGGAAGATTGAGCTCATAGCAATGATTACGACGGGCATTAGTAATCCCCAACCAAGCAGGACTGGCAATTCGAGATAGACCTCAAGGAGGGCCACTGAGAAGCCAGACAGAGGAGGGAGCGCTACTGGCCAGAGGGGAGGTCTGTCCCATTTCATGTTAGTAATCACGCCTAGGGCGAGGGCAATGAACCCTACTAAACCAGCCGGAAGGTTTTCTTTAGATTTCACCACCTCGCAGCACCATGTCGAAGGGAGAGATAGTGCTGGGGGCCCTCGCCCCACACCCACCACATGTCGTGTATGCAGAAAATCCTGATCAAAACGAACCAGTTTCGGAGGGGGGGTGGGAGACCCTAAGATGGGGCTATCATCGCTTGGCGAGAAAACTAGAGACCATTGACTATGACGTGATGGTTGTCTTCACGCCCCACTGGCAGACGTACGTAGGAACGCATTTCCTAGGAGTACCACGTTTTTCATCCAAATCCGTCGATCCAGTCTTTCCCAACATATTCCGCTACAACTACGACCTAGAGGTGGATGTTGACCTCTCAGAGGCGATGTGCAAGGCTGCTTCCGATGCAGGATTGATTACAAGAATGATGCGTAACCCAGATTTTAGGGTCGACTATGGAACCATAACTTCCTGTCACATGATGAATCCGAGGTGGGACAAGCCAATCATTACCATCAGCTCCAATCGAAACACACACTACTACTCGCCAGAGGTCATGATCGAGCAGGCGCTAGCGTTGGGCAGGGCCTGCAGGACGGCGATTGAGGAGAGCGGCAAGAGAGTAGTGCTAGTCAGCAGTCACAGCCTATCCCACAGACACTTCGTGACAGAATCTCCACTGCCCGAAGACATGAGCAAGGAACACATCTACAACCATAGCCAATATGTCTGGGACATGGCACTCATCGACTTGTTTCGACAGGGCAAGATGAGGGAGGCTATCGACATAATGCCCGAGTTTACTGAGCAGACTATTGCCGAGACTGAGGGCGGAGGACTCGTTTGGATGATGGGGGCCATGGGGATGCCGGAGTACCCTGCCGAGATATACGGGTACCAATCAGTGATCGGAACTGGCAATTGCATCGCGGCATGGGTCCCCCAGCCTGACAAGCGTGAGATAGTGCTGTGAGGATGAAACCATGGACCATGACATAATTCAATTCGGCCTCTATGTGCCGCCTCACCCACATCCGCTCCTCTCGCCGGGAGCGAGCGAAGGATACCAGCGTCTGCGTGATGCATTCGATACCTGCAGGGAGAGGATAGAGAACAGCGATGCGGACCTCATCATCGTGTACTCCACTACATGGCCATCAATCATCGGGCACCAATTCCAAGCTAACCCAAACTCTGAGTGGGTCCATGTGGATGACGATTTCCACTACCTAGGTAGTATGCCTTATTCGTTCACAATGGACTCAGTTTTTGCTGAAGCTTGCGTCGAGAAGGCAAAGGAAAGGGGACTCCAAGCCAGAACGGTGAATTATGACGCCTTCCCCATAGACACCGGATCCATCACAGCACTGTCCCTGTTGAATCCAGAAAATAGGATCCCAGCGACCATCGTCTCAAGCAACATGTATGCCAACAGGTCTGAGACCATAGTGCTAGGTAAGGCCATTCGCGATGCACTCACGGAAGAAAAAAGGAAAGCAGTTGTTGTGGTAGTATCCAGCTTGTCGAACAGGATGTTCACCGAACCCATCGATCCTTCCAAAGACCGAATACACAGTCAAAAGGACGATGACTGGAATCGGAAAATACTGGAGTTCTTCGAGGACGGACGACTCGAGGATCTCAGCCAACTCTCAAGAGAGATACACGGTCAGATCAGGGTCCAAAAAGTAGTCGCCTACAAACCAGCCTGGTGGATGGCTTCCACGATGGGCCAACACAACAACTACGAAGGCGAAGTTCTGTCCTATGAGGCACTCAACGGGTCTGGTGGAGCAGTTATACAGTTGACACCGTCCGTTGGCTCGATAGGTGACAAGGAATTCGATGAGGACGATGTGGAATACTACCGTGGCGACAGGAACGTCCTCGACCAAGGGGGAGTCTGATTTTGAGGGATGGCCCGATCTACTCCGAAAATGCACCAAAGGCCGTAGGCTCCTACCCTCACGCATTCGGGTCGGGGGACCTGATCTTCGTGAGTGGGGTGGGGCCTAGGCAGAAAAATACCGATGAAATACCCGGGGGCCCCACGAGGGGGCCTGATGGTCAAAACATGGATTATGACATAAAGATGCAGACGAGGGCCGTGATAGAGAACATTAAAGCGATTTTACAGGACGCTGGGTCCTCACTTGAAAAAGTAGTAGATTGCACATCGTTTCTGGTTGACATGGAGCGAGATTTCAAGGGCTACAATGAAGTGTACGCAGAGTATTTCTCTGATATACAATGCTCTAGGACTACCGTCGAGGTTGGCTCACTTCCAACACCCATTGCAGTGGAGTTGAAGGTAATTGCGACCAGGTAGTCGTTGTAGCAAAAAAAACCTGATCAGTTGCAACCGCAACCGGGGCCGCAGGAGTCTGCCTTCGAAACCTGATGTTGAACGCCTCCCGGTCCGTGAACATGACCATGGGCGACCTCGTCCTTTGTTGCCTCTCTTACATCGACTACCTCGACCGAGAACTCGAGCGTCTTTCCGGCCATGACGTGGTTGAAGTCCACAGTCACTTGGTCTCCGTCGATCTTGGTGATCGTGAACATTGTCATGCCCCCTCCCTCTGTCTGAGCATAACTTGACATTCCAACCTCGATGGGCATCGCAGTTCCGAAGACACTCTTGTCAACCACTTGGAACATACTTTCATCCCTCTCTCCGTAGGCTCTGTTTGGGGCGAGCTTGAAGGTCCTCTCGTCCCCGATGCTTGCACCCATTAATTCTTCTTCAAAGCCGGAAATCATCTTTTTGTGGCCTACCAAGAATGTCAGGGGCTCACCACCTTGATTTGTATCGAATATCTCACCATCTTCGAACTTTCCTGTGTAGAAAACCCTCGCGACGGTGTCGTTTGCTACTGTGCTCATGATTATCGCAACAGGGGGTCCCTTGTATTGTTATGGGTTTTCAGTATCTGCTGATTACGAGCATAATTTCAACAATGGGTGCTCAATGGGTTCATCATGGAGAAAGGGTCAAATGGTGGATTTGATCCAAAGAAAGAGATTTTCAAGCCTCTAGATGTTTCAGAGAGCCTCGAGAGAAGTTTGGGTCTGTACGGATTGATTGCTATATCCCTGTCAGCGACCCTGGGGAGCACCCTCTTCGTCATCCCCGCGCTGGGGGCAGACACACTTGCAGAACAAGGCGGGACAGGCGCAGGATTATGGCTAGCATTCATTGTCGCTGGGGTAGTAGTCCTACCGAGTGCCCTCTCAAAGGCAGAATTAGGAACAGCGATGCCGTCCTCAGGGGGTTCCTACGTTTACATCCGCCAGACTTATGGAGCTTGGATGGGAATGATATCTGGTCTAGGGCTTTGGGCCTCCTTCGGATTGAAATCCGCATTTGCACTGATAGGATTCAGTGCCTACATTTACGCGATTCAAGAGCCACTCGGATTCGAGTTCACTGAGACAATGTCCAAGGTCATTGCAATTTTCCTGCTTTCACTCATCGTAATGGTCAACATAATGGGCGTCAAGAGCATAAAGAAGATTCAGATCCCTATCGTCGGAATATCAGTCCTGTTCATCTTGTCACTGACGGTACTGGCGGCGGGTGACCCATCCTTTGAATGGGGGAAACCAATAGACGCACAAGCATTCTCGCAGGACGGCCTTTTCTCAAGGAATGGCATGACCAACCTTGGTACAGCATCAGCCTTTGTGTTCCTATCCTTCGCTGGTGTCACCAAGATCGCCGCAGTTGCTGGGGAGATCAAGTCCCCATCTGAGAACCTTCCTAGGAGCATGATTTGGACTTTGGTTTTGGCCACGGCAATCTATGTCTTGGTGTCCTACTTTCTATTCGGTATGCTGGAACCAAGCGAACTCGGCATTGGCACGGACAAGCCAGACAAAGCCCCAATCCACACATTTGCAGTCGAAGTTGGGGGAACGAATCTTGGACTTTTAGCAGCGGCGGTGGCCATTATTTCGATGGCGGGAATGGCACTATCAGGGGTCCTGGGCTCCTCTCGATTCATCTTCGCGATGTCGAGGGACAATCTCATCCCCCAGGTCTTCGAGGAGCTGAATCCAAAATACGAGACTCCCCACTATGCAATCATCATCACTGGCGCGGCCATGGCAGTTGCCATACTGACCATCCCGGTAGGTGACGTGGCGAAACTAGCTTCTGGGTTCAAGATCATGATTTTCATGCTCATAAATTCCACCGTGATAGTATTGAGATGGCTACCAGATGGAGAAACGTGGTATACACCGTCCTTCAAGAGCCCAATGTTTCCTGCGATGCAGTTTTTTGGAGTAATCTCAGGGCTGATACTCTTACTCTTGATGGGTATCAGCGCACTCATAGGAGCCTCAGCTGCGGTTGGGATTGGCACAATGATCTACCTCTCATACGGCAGGAAGCGAGCAGAGGAAAGCCTAACACCATGGAGCATCATTAGGTCCAGAATGCTCAACAAGGAACAATACGAAGTCAAGAAGTTATGGCTCGTCTTTAACGCCTGCGCCCATCCCCAAAACTCCAGTCACCTGACGCTGAAGGAATTCACCAAGGCGCTTGGGGTGCTTGAGCCGCCGGCAGAATCTTCCCGCGTTGAATCATTGTTCAATCAGATAGACGCCGATGGGGATGGAAAAATAGACATCGAGGAATTCATTCAATCGATGTCCGCCGAATCTACGAGTTAGAATAAGTCATCATCATCATCAGTCGTATCGTCTTCGAAGGACATCATGGTTGAGGCTTTTTTCGGTTTTGGTGGATCCTTGGCCGGGGTTTCTACGACATCCTGTGGTACAGGGGCGTCCACGGTGGGAGTATCAGCCCCCTCTGATCTAGCCATCACTCTCATACGCTGTTCGTCCCGGGCCATGATCTCCAGTAGCCTTTCCCTGGCCTTGTCATGATGTTGTTGCATGAACATGGCATCGTGTTCCAACAATGGAGAGTCCGAGATTATTGTCAAGTCCATCCAGTCCCCATCCTCAGCGAGGAACTCGGCAAACGGCTCGAATTTGAGGTCTGACTTCTTAATCTGGGTGTAGTGGAGTGCATTACCCATTCTATGTTCGACTCCCGCGAAGTGGCAGTAGAACTTGCTTCCCCCTAATCGGGTCCTGACTTTGTCGAATAATTCAGCATAATCTTCACTGGTTCTCATGCAACCATGCCCTCTGGCGTGTATGTGCGCCATGTTCAGAACCGGAACCGTCCCAGGGACGTGATTTACGACCTCCAATACCTCATCAACTGTGCCCCACAACTCCTGCCGCCCTGAAGTTTCTATTCCGATAAGGGGGGGCTCTTCACTGTGGACCCATGGGAATGCAGCGTAATCCTCCTCCTCTTCCGGTCTGCCCCAGATTTCTCTTATTCTGTCCACGATTCCAGCGAAGATCGTCGCCACCTTCTCATTAGCTTCCCTGCCGGGCCCCTCCTCGCCATACGGGCCAACATGGAAAACGACGTGCCTAGCGTTCACGATCTTGGATACTTGAAGGGCGACCTCAAATTTCGTCAAGGTCCGATTTCGTTCTCTTGTGTTCCCCAAGAGCTCTGCATAGTAGGGTCCGTGGAGGTTCATTTGGAAACCGGTCTTGTATGATAGGATGCCTGCTTGCCAATATTGGTCAAAGTGGGCAGGCTGAATCGTTCTGACCGTCTGGATTTCCATGGTCTCTAATCCCAGAACTGTGATGTCATCCATGCCCTCTACTATTGTCCGCCCCTTGCAAGACAAAGGCACGCCTGCAGGTCCTAGTCTTAGTGGCATCCCGTGACCTCCGGGTCCGCCGAAAGGACACCGACTTCTAAAATGATGGACTAGAAGTACGGGATTCACATACCCGCTGAGCGCCTGATCCCCTCGCTTGAATAACTACTTGAGGGCAAGTTCAGAAGCATCCTACTGACCAGTGACTGTATGCTCCTGCTATCAGAGACCCCTGTTTCAACTCCGAGGCTATGATGGATTTCGACTCCACCGTTGTGAACGTCGAGTATCGCCACTATGGAAACAAGGCCTCTGGAACGCAACAGATCCCCTACCCTCTTCTCATCCACCCCCTCCAGCCGTGCGATCCAAGACCTGCCTTCTGAGGTCATGGAAATGAAACCAATTTGACGGATCCGCTCTACAATCGACCCCCATGCTCGATCAAAGTCCATATTTTCACGCTCATCGACGATGACCACCGTCTTAGCCCCCTCCAGCTCTGCGAAGACCATTGCAGCACCTGTCGCAGATGCTGCGGATTCAGACTTTCCGAAAGACGAGGCTTCGATCAATAACCAATGGGCCCCCGATAATGAGGACCTAACATCGAACTTCGAATGGTCGAAATTTTCATCCCCGGCGTTAAACCAAGCGCAATCGTGTCCGCTAGCACCCAGATCTGCGACTATCTGCATCGCAATGCCATCGTTGGAGCCCAAGCCCACGATTTTTATCCTAGTCGACTCCAATCTACGGCCTCCACCTCAACAACGCGATGGCTCTGCCAAACCCAAGCAGTTGTTGACCTGCGTCATGATCAACCGATGCTTGGATAACCTCTCCCCCATTTTCCCCGACCAATCGAACAATACCACCCCAGCGATCCTTGTATGAAGGATCCCTAATCAACGACGCGTCGATAACGAGACATTCAACTGCGCCCTCTTCGGCACAAGATCGAATCTCTTCTATGCCATATGCGACTGCTCCGTCAGTGGACACCCTCCTGAGAGACTCCTCTATGGCCCGAACTTCATGAATCACCGAATATTCCCCTAGAACACTGTCGGCTAGACCGTCCGAGATTACCTCATTGGCCGCGGCACGCCCACCAATCGATGTCCCCACGTTCACGATCTTTTCAGACATGCTGAACTCACGGAATAACGTCTCAAAGCCCTCTCTGGCGATTCCCGGCCCACAGATAATTACTGGCATTGAAGAGGAAAAGACCAGACTGGTCTCTCTTGCCACTCTACTGAAAAACTCTGACCTAACAGCGGTAGAGTCTTTCCCCCATTTTCCGCCCCCCCTCATGTTGAATGATGAAATGTCTCTGATGCCGTATTTCGCAACCTCAAACAGAAGGACTTCGTCGTTCTCAACCACGATTAGCCCCACTCGCGGTCTACTGCCTTCTAGTACGGCAGAACTGATCAGATCTAAGTCGGGCTGCCCGATCCCCCCCTCTCTGGAAATTTCGACCTCAGAGCCGATTTCAATGGTGTGTGTGTGGTAGGACCCAATGTCGACCGGACCTTCCACGATCACGCCCTGAAGTCTCAAATTATCTGAGAATGGATGAAAACTTGTTTCCTCAACCCTCAAGGCTATCCACATGGGCTTCCTTTCTGCCTGCTTTGACCTTCCGCCTTCTTGTGTGCCGGTGGTAGAGTCACGTCTGTGAGTCAACATCCCCACTTCCGCACCCTCCGTGCAAACCTTGGATAGCGTCCATAGGTCATCCTCGTCATCCACTCGGATCCTAATCCCCGTTTCTGTCTCGGATACTATCCTCATGACAGCACCTCAGCCGAAGACTCCGAACAATTGACCTTCTTCATCGATGTCCATTCCCGCGGCGCCAGGTACCTTTGGCAGCCCAGGCATCGTCATCATGGAACCACATATGACCACCACAAAACCCGCTCCGGCGTTCAACCTCACCTCACGTATGGGCAACTCGTAACCAGTTGGCGCTCCAAGCAAGTCCGCCCTGTGTGAGAAGGAGTACTGCGTCTTCGCCATGCAAACCGGTAGGCCCCCATAGCCCCACGATTCAATTCTCTCCACGGCCATTAGGACATCCTCGGGGAATTTCACTGAATCAGCCCCATAGAGTCCTGTCCCAATAGTCGAGATTTTTTCTAGAATACTAGCATCGCGAGGGACCAGTGGATTGTAGGGCCTTCCTGCAGAGACATGGCCTTCAACCGACTCCAAAACTGATCTTGCCAATTCGACTGCGCCCTCGCCGCCCTTCCCGTGTCCCTCGAAAAGAACCACCTCTCTGGCGCCGTTCGCTAGGGCGATGTCCTTGATGGAAGATAGCTCGCGGTCCGTGTCGGTGCTGAATCTGTTGATCGAGACAACCACGGGAATCCCAGTACGCGTGAGATTGGCCAAATGACGAGCCATGTTCGTCGATGCTCCAATCAAAGTTGCTTCTACGTTCTCAGTGGCAAGCTCCTCGCTAGTGGGCCTTCGAGACCCTTTATCTCCAAAAGCCCCCCCATGGAGTTTCATTGATCGCACCGTCACGTTCAAGACTATGCAATCTGGGATTACCCCAGATGAATCTGATTTTATCTGAAGAGCCTTTTCCGCCCCCATGTCGGCACCAAAGCCTGCCTCAGTGACAACGTAATCGCACGTTGACAATGCGATGGAGTCCGCCACAACAGAGGAATTACCATGCGCAATGTTGGCAAATGGCCCGCAATGTATGAATGCAGGATCGCCCTCAAGAGTTTGAACCAAGTTCGGGAGAAATGCATCCCTGAGAAGCAATGCCATCGCCCCACCAGCATTTAGTTGATCAGCGGTCACGGGCGCGCCATCCATGTCCGATGCCACTACAACCCGTCCCAACCTTTCTCGCAAATCGCGGTAATCCTTGGAAAGCGCCAATATCGCCATCACCTCACTTGCAGCAGTGATATCGAACCTTTCTTTTCGAATCGGGCCATTGACCTTTGCACCCTGGCCGATGGTTATCGAACGGAGGCTTCTGTCGTTCATATCCATGACTCTGGGCCAGAAGACCGAGTCTGTGTCTATGTTCAGAACATTTCCTTTATTCAGGTGGTTATCGAGCATGGCAGATAGGAGATTGTGGGCCATTGAAACAGCATGCAGGTCACCTGTGAAGTGGAGGTTGATGTCCTCCATGGGCAATACCTGGGAATATCCTCCTCCGGCAGCCCCTCCCTTTATTCCGAAAACAGGGCCCATGGAAGGCTCGCGAATCACGCAGCATGACTTTTTCCCCGATCGGTTCAGTCCTTGATTCAAACCAATGGTCGTGACTGTTTTCCCCTCCCCAAACGGAGTTGGGTTGACACTCGTAACCAGAATCAACTTCCCTTTGCCAGACCCACGGCTTTCCTTCAGTCTTGTCCAGTTTACCTTCGCTATGTGCGGGCCGTGCAACCTCAGGTCATCTCTGTCCAGTCCTATCGATTCTGCAACTTCTCGTATTGGCAACAATTCGGCTTGCCTCGCAATCTCAAGGTCGGAATCCATCATCCGGCCGACGGCAAACCCCACTTGAAACCTTCATCCGATACTGGGTGGTGGGACCCCCAATGAGGGCCCCTTCAATCTGGGGGATCGCAGGATCCCCAATCGATCACTCCATCACTCCATTGCTGTTCCAAACAATTGGGAAGACCTTGGGTGTGTCTTCGACAGAGACGATCAGATTGGAGGTAAAAGATGCCGAAGAATTACTCAGATATCTCTCCAAGACAGAGGGGGACATATGGCTATCCTGCACTTCGCCAATCAAACACTCGCTACACTCCTCGATTGAAGACCAAACACACCCAGCATCATCCTTCAACCACATAATGAAAAAGGACAATTTGTACAAAGTCGCCAACACCGATGGCCAAGGATTCATTCTAGCCTGCAGGGAGATGGGGTTGGAACCATCCAAGGCCAGCATTATGATCAGGGGTGGCGGTTCGACAGCGAGGTCTGTAGCTCTGGAATGGTCACGATCTGGTGGTGTGATTGTTCCAGTTGGTGGAAGACGTGAACTCGGAAATGGCCCATGGACTGCAAATACAGTCTCTCAGAATTATGCAGATCTTGGGGTCGATTTCGATGCAAGCCCCGGCAGTAGTGAAACCTCGGACATGAATGTAACAACGAAGGTTTCCGTCTCATACGGCAATGATTGGAGTGTAGACGACTTCGCGATCAGGATGGTTGTCGCTCAACACCTCCTATCCTGGGAGGTCCTCTACGCCCCTGATCTGGTTAATGCACTCCCCTCAGTGTCTGAGGTATGTGCACTGCTATCGCACGCAGATTGAGATATACCGCTCATAAAAGGTCAACATCATATGTCATGGTGGGCCCGGGAGAGATCATGGCCGACCCATTGAAAGACCTCCTTGCAGACTTGCCTTTCCTAAACGACACAACTTGGCAGTTTGTCGCTGCTATCATGATTACTCTCGGATTGTATGTCGGGCTCAGATTCCTGATCGGCAAGTGGAGGGAGGCAGTGCTCAGAACCGAGGAAGCATGGGACGATGCCCTCCTAAACGCCGCCGAATCCAGAGCTTATGGGCTGTATTTTATTGGGTCACTGAACCTTACTTTGATTTGGATATATGGCCGGGGCAGCGAGGTAGACTCTAATTCGTCGGATTATTTCATCGGAGCGTACATCATTCTGGCGACGAGCCTTATTAGCGTTGTAATCAAGCACTTTGCACCACTCCTCCTAGACCGATTCACGAGGAAGTCTGCAGTGACCGTCTCGGGCGGGAACCCCCTGCTCATATTCATTGGCAGAGCCGTAGTCTGGTTCTTCGGCCTCCAACTTGCGATGGACAGATTCGGTGTCGAGCTCATCGGAGTGCTCGCATCACTCGCAGTGTTCTCTTTGATCATAGGTCTGGCTATCCAACAGAGCCTCGGCAACATCGTCAACTCGTTCCTTCTCTCATTGGATAGACCATTCGACGTTGGCGACAGGATCGAGGTGGATGATCAACTTGGGACTGTGGTCTCAGTTGGAATCCTGTCGACGAAGATACTTACACTGGACGAGAGGCTCGTCGTAATACCTAACAACACACTGATCTCTTCCAGCATAACTAACTTTGCCAGAGGTGGTGGAGATGGGATGGCTAGGAGACTGTATCTCACAATCGACGTAGGCGTCGACTACGATGAGGACCCTGCGCACGTTAAGGGAGTCCTGCTAGAGGTCCTTGAGAAGTCCCCTTTCGTCCTGGATGACCCAGCACCTCGAGTCCACTTGTGGGAGCTCGCAGACTCATCCGTCATCTTCAGATTGTTCGGGTATCTCGGTGACTACGCTGATGAGCAACTAGCCCGAGACTACATACTCCAAGAGGTCCACTACAGATTCGGCATCGAGGGAATATCAATCCCATTCCCAACGAGCATCGAACTGAGGGAGAAGCCATCGCCCTTCACGGGCGGGGCGACTGAGAGCAGGGAGCACAAGAAGGCCACTGCGCAGTCCATGGCACGAATGAGGGCCAGGAAGGAATCCCGAGAGCTTCTCATGGAGCGAGAGAGGATGGAGCGGGAGTTAGAGTGGCAGAAGGCTCGACTGAAGAACCAAGACGGCTTGAAAACGTCTGAGTTAGAAGACTTGAGATCAAGTATCAAGGACTTGGAGAAGGCCCTACAGTCTTTCGACACAGAATAACCCTTTCATGATAGATGATTCTATATCAAAAACCCTCATTGGGTAAGCGATGGCCGGTACCAGTCTGCGGACCATCGGCCTCTCAATGAAGAACGCCGACTGGGCAAACACGCCTCAGCACTCGATCACCGAGTTTTTCACGATCGGCAGGGTACTCAACTCAATCCCAGATGGGGACGGCTTCCTCTCGCAGATCGAGTTGGTGAAGGTACACGCAAGGTCGCTTGAGGACTTCCAGAACCTCGCTGATGGCTCCCCCGCCAGCCAAATCATGAAGATCCGAGAGGTGAACATAGACACAGAGACGATCTCGATTGTCATGGCGAACCTCAACGGCCCCTTCTTCAGGATGCTTCGCAGCCTCAAGAACGTCTGGCCCATAAGTCCCACAAACTGGGAAAAGGGTAGTGGAATCCTCGTCACGGTGTATGGCGATCAGCCCACCTTGAGAACGCTCGCAAAGAGGTCTAGAGAAATTATGAAGACCAACAAAATACTGTTCACCCTCTCATCCCCCAAGACCGAGTTCTTCGTCGAGGAGATCCCTGACCGTAGGAGGGAGACGGTGAAAACCGCCATCACCATGGGCTATTACGAGTACCCCAGACGCTGCACGCAGCGGGACATCGCGGATCGCCTGAACCTCAAACAGGCCACAGTGTCTGAACACCTTCAGCGCGGGGAGATGAGCATCATGACATCCTGGTCCGATACCATGTAAATGCTCATGGCCCCCTGATGCCAGAAAGTATACCCAAGAGTACCAGGATAAAACCCGCCACGGGCAGTGCCATGGCCCTGAAGCGATTCGATCCGAACGCACCTTCGAGTTGGCTTCCAAAGAGGGTCCATGCAGATATCCCAACGAGGCAATAGGCGGTCACGATAGCCACTATCGCGACCCCTCCAGCGAGGTCTCCGCCGAATGGATCGATGTACTGAGTCACGTAGAGTATTACAAAACCCCACTCCTTACCGTTGACCCACTGCATCAAGAACCCAGCCATAGGCCCTAGCCTTGGCAACTCTGCATCGACGTCGTAGGCGGTCGCTAGCCTCGACACGAAGAGCCCCAGCAGTATGATGAAAGACACTCCTACCCAGTGGATCACAGCCTTGAGCCCCGGCTCGGAGTCAAATCCCAAGACGACGACCACCACAAGCATATTCAACGAGACGAACCCGACTGCCATCCCGAGTATCAGTGGTACGGTCCTCCTCGATCCATGTAAACCGGAGTGAATGAAACAGGTCATGTTATTGGGCCCCGGCGTCACTATGCCTATCGTCACGAGCCCAAGGAGACCGAGAATCGAGACCATCGATGCCGTCATATTCGACTAACGACTAGAACAATCCCTATTATGAATGGTTCCTTTGTTTATATGATTGAACACCCTTGGGAAGACATGCAAACAGGCTCAGCCTTGTCGAAGAAAAAAACCACCCTGTGGAGTGCAAGAAGCTCGGAAGGGAAGGGTAAGGCTATTTTACTCTCGTTCTTGATGGTGATGCTCGTACAATCAACATACTTTAGCAGCTACACGGCTCCGGAACTCACAGAATCACCAACACCCGCAGATGTCCACAATGGTAACCCCTACAGACATCTCAATGAGTCGATCTTCGAGGTCGGTCTGGGACACACTTGTGTCGTGGGCCACGATACCTCGGTCCTTGGATTCGGTGACCGCATGAAGTGCTGGGGCATCGGGGACATGGGCCAACTCGGCATTGGGAACACCCAGGACATGGGAGACGAGGCCGGAGAGATGGGGGAGGACCTACCCTTCGTTGACACTGGTGTGGATCTGAACATTACCGAAATCGCCCTTGGGGAGGGCCACACTTGCGCTCTCTTTGAGAATGGGTCGGCGAAATGCTGGGGTGAGACCACTCTGATAGGCATAGGCTACAACGATGTTGATGGGTTCGGTGACGGCTATCAGGAAACTGGCGATGTCCTTCCTTACCTCCCCCTACCGGCAGGCAGGACGATACTTGACATCGACGCCGGCCAGAGGCATACCTGCGCCATCCTCGACAACCAAGACATCACCTGCTGGGGGGCCAACAGCCATGGGCAGCTCGGCACGGGCAACACTTCGCTAATCGGCGACTCGCCCGACGAGATCGGGGATGGACTTCCCATTATCGCCGCCAGCCACTCATCGGCCACATCACCTCCCGCCTCCCTCGCCCTGGGCTGGGACCACACCTGCGTCCTGTTCGAGAACGGAACCGTGACCTGCTGGGGGTCCAATGCACACGGCCAGCTTGGGATCGAGTCAACGACCACCATCGGGGACCAGCCGGGCGATATGGGAGACAGCCTCCTCCAAGTCGCCCTCCCATCCGGTAGGACGGCGACCCAGGTCACAGCCGGTGATGGCTTCACCTGCGCACTCCTCGACAACTCGGAGGTCGCTTGCTGGGGCAAGAACGACAAGGGGCAGATGGGGATAGGCACCACCTCGAACCAAGGCGACAGCGCCGGGGAGATGGGGGACTCACTCACAACCGTCGATCTCAGCTACAACGCCCTATCCGTCGATGCGGGTATGGACCACGTCTGCGCGGTCGTTGATACCTCATCAGGGAGGGTCCAGTGCTGGGGCGGCAACCAAGCGGGTCAACTGGGCTATGGTGACACCCAGAACAGGGGTGACGGACTCAACGAGATGGGGTCTGCCCTCCAGAACGTGAACCTGGGGAATAATGGGATCCTTGCCGTGAGTGCGGGAGACCAGATGACCTGCGCCATCGATGCGAGCAAGAGGGTCCTGTGCTTCGGAATAAATGTCCGGGGTCAGCTCGGTGTGGGATCGACCCAATACATCGGCGACGACAGTCAGGACATGCCACCCTCCGAGACCCACATCGAGATTTGGGAATCGTTCGAAGGAAGCGGATGCAGGGCCTACCTCTTCCCGCCGTTCCACCCAACGTTCTCAGGGTCGACGGTGGATGAGACATCAAACGACGTCGGCGATGACAACGACATGCAGCTCCTCTCAGATGGCTGTCCCGTGGTCTCATATGCAGATCAGGAAAACAACGACGTCAAGGTCGCGATCTTCGCAAATGGGCTCTGGACCGTCGAGACCCCGATCCCCGACACTACGTCCGTGCTCTCGACATCAGTGGCCGTCGACAACGACGACAGGGTCCACGTCATCGCAACGGATCCCTCCTACGACGCCTCCAGCCAGGACATCGTGTTCTCGACCAAGGTCGCGGGACGATGGGTCTCGACTCAACTCCCCCAATCCGCAAATGCCAACCTCGTCGACATGCTTTGGACCCCCGATGGCCTCGTGGCCACCTGGTCCACTGGCTCCAAGGTCACCTCGATGGAGTGCCCGTCATCGTGTCACCAGGCCTCGCAGTGGTCCGAGGTCTTCGATCAGTCCTACTCCGGGGTCACCAACCTGGAGACAACGTATAACGAAATCACTGACTCGGTCCACGTAGCCTTCACGATCTCGACCATGTCAGGGGACGTACTGAGGTACCTTACGACCACGGCGACCGGCGTCCAGACGGCGTTGGTGACCTCCGACTCATCCACCAGCACGACGGAGAGAGGAATCTCGTTGGACTCGGACTTCGAGGGGACTCTCTACCTCGCCTACGAAAATGGAAGCGGCCACGTCACCCTATCGACGTGCAACCCCTCCACCTCGTCTTGCGCGTCCGCATCATCCTGGACCAGCGAGGACACTGGCCTGTCAGGGTCGGACATCCACCTCAGCGTCGATCGCAGCAAGAACCCCCACATCGCAGCCAACGACGCTAGCTCCCTAGTGGTGTCCAGCAGGATGGACGGCTCATGGACCAACACCCAAGTCTTCAATTTCGAGTCCGACTGGACCTCCTTCGCCGTGGATCCGTATGGTCGGACGTGGGTCGCCGCCCATATCGGCGCCAGCGACGACCTGTGGGTTTTCGACGCCTGGGGTTTCGGTGGAAATGGGCTTGAGCTCGACACGGACCAAGACGGGTTTACGGGCTACGACGAGCACCAGTGTGGGACAGACCCTACCGACCCCTCGTCAGTTCCCGCGGACTTTGACATGGATGGGAGATGCGATCAGATAGACGACCTCGTCGACCTCCCTGCCGTCGGAGAATCTTCCATCCTTGCCATGGGAGACTCGTTCGGCTGCGCGATCACGACCAGCGACGAGGTCGTCTGCTGGGGCTTGAACGACCAAGGCCAGCTCGGGAGGCCCACCACGGGCAACAACGCCCAGATTGCGGGCCAGGTCATCGGGCTGCCCACCAGCTTCCGGCCGATATCGGTCGATGCGGGCCACGATCACGCCTGTGCCGTTGGTGCAGACGGCGAGGTCTGGTGCTGGGGCAGGAACATTGAGGGACAGGTCGGAACCGGGTCGTCAACTACATCGGAGGGCCCCACGCAGGCCACGATGCCCGGGGGAACCCGTGCACTGTCTGTGTCTGCCGGAGACACCCATACCTGTGCTACCCTAACAAACGGCAGACTGGCATGCTGGGGCACAGGATCATCAGGCCAGATCGGGCCTATGATCGGGATGCCAAACGGATTACATCAAGGCGACTTCCAATACCCATTCGAAGCGGACTCCCGGTTTGATTCCACCCGTGGCAATGTATTCTCCTCCACCAACCAAGGGGTACACTCGAGTACGTCAGGATTCTACATCAACACCCCCATTAACCAATTTGTGGGCTCGTTGCCATACACCGTCAGCTACGACTACTACGTTGGTGCCGAGAATTGCTGTGACAAACTCCACTTCGGACTTTCTGACGAGGGAAGCTCCTTGCAATCGCTGCAAGTTCACAGCAACAACCGAGCATGGAACACTCAAACCCACACGATAACGTCCCTGAGCGACATGCAACTCTCATGGTGGTTCTACAAGGATGCTAGTGCCAACAATTACGAGGACTCCGGGTTCGTTGACAACGTTGTAATCACGGACTCCAATGGAGCAGTGATGTTCTCTGAGGACTCCTGGATCCCCCAGAGTACCGCGGTCCAACCAAGCTACATCTCCATGCCAACCGAATCGAGGGTCATCGAGGAGGTCAGCGCCGGCACCCGTCACACATGCGCAGTCGACTCCGCGAGGCAGGTGCTGTGTTGGGGCTACAATGGCGGCTCGACCACCATGACCCTCGGCAACCATGGCTATCTTGCCGGCAACTCCAGCGATCCTGTCTATGTGACGCTTCTGGGCTCTGGATCGGAGGTTCAAGAGACACCCGGCATCAGATCCATATCGGCTGGTGGTGACGTTACATGTGGAATCCTGGACACTGGGCTCGCCACAGTGTGTTGGGGCAAGGGCATGAACGGCGTGGAGCTCCTTGGGGCGTCCGACGCAGCCATTGGGGGTGCCTACACCGACACGGGCAGCCCCGGTGACAGGCACCTCTCGGTCTCAGTCGGGGAGCAACATGCCTGCTCTGTCGTCGAGTCATCCGTGTACTGCTGGGGTCGGGAGGACTCCGGCGAGCTTGGGGACGGGGGCCCCCAATCTTCTGACCCCCCGAGCCCGGTAGAGGCCCAGATAGGATACGGCACCCCCATGGAGGTCGTCGTCGGGATCGACGCCAGCTGCGTCGTCCTCAGGCCATCTCCCTCCAGCACGGACTCAAGGATAGGCTGCTGGGGAGAGTCCGCCTCGGGCCAGATGGGATCTGGGGCCCTCCCCGACCAGACATCAGGACCTGACTCCGAGGGTAGGCTTGTCGAGTTCTCTGTGGGGTCGCCCGTGAACGCCCCGCTCAAGACAGACGTGCTGAGGATGGGTCCATCCTCCCCATACATGGTCGCGGTCGGGCACGACCACACCTGCTTCATGTCGATGCTAGGCCTGGTCAAGTGCACAGGTTCCAATAGCTACGGACAACTTGGGCTAGGACACCCCACCAACCTCTATCCAGCTACGACCCGAGCGGACTGGGTCCAACTGGGAAGCAACAGGACCGCCACGATGATTGACGCTGGCGAACTCTACACCTGCGCGCTGCTTGACGACGGCGTTGTGAAGTGCTGGGGGCACAATGGCTACGGACAACTTGGGCTTGGACACTACAACAACATGGGCGACCACCCGAACGAGATGGGCGACCAACTGCCGGCAGTGTCACTGGGCCAGCCGGCCATCGACCTGTCAGCCGGACGTAGACATGCCTGCGCAGTCCTTCAAGATGGGACCCTGAAGTGCTGGGGGAACAACCAGTACGGCACACTCGGGCTGGGGTCCACCCAAAACAAGGTCATCCCCCAGACCGTGGACCTGGGTCCGGGGATGAAGGCACTCGACGTCGAGGCCGGCTACCTAAACACCTGCGTCATTATGACGACCGGTCAAGTGAAATGCTGGGGCTATGGGCAATATGGTTTATTCGGGCCATCCTACGATTCCATAGGGGACAATAACGGCGAGACCGGCGAGAGCCTCCCATTCGTCGACCTTGGGACCTCTAGGCACGCCACATCCCTCTTCTTGGCCGAGACCAATGCGTGCGCCTCCATGAGCGACCTCACGACACTCTGCTGGGGAGATGACTACTACGGTTATCACGGCAATAACGGGGAGCGGAGCGTAGGCAACGCCCTGGACTTGGATGGGGACGGGTTCTCTGACGAGATGGGCGATACCATGGTCGAGGTCCATTTGCGAAACAAGTCAATCACTAATACCCAAATTCTTGAACCGGCATCAAGTTACGATCCCATCGTCGATGTCCACGGCTACATGCACACGGGCTGTGGGATAACTGCCAGCGGGGACATATACTGCTGGGGCCGAGGAGATTACTACCAGCGAGGCGACGGATCCTCTACTTACCGGGTCTTTTGGGGCGTCCAAGTATTGGAGGCACCGCACAGCGCACTCACCATGTCGAGTGGCTACCTCAGGAGTTGTGCGATCACGACCTCATCAACGATCCTCTGTTGGGGATATGGGAATTACAGGGACTTCCAGCCCGGAACGTCGAGCATTGTCAGGCCGACCCCCGTGGACATAGACCTCCACTCCGGGGACGCCGACCTCGATGGCTGGCTTGACCTCTGGGACACGGACGACGACAACGATGGGTACCTCGATGAGTCGGATGACTTCCCATTCGATGCCTGTGCGCACCTTGACACCGATGGGGACGGTCGCCCCAACTTCCTCCTCGGCGGGTGCGTGTCGCCCCTAGTGGAAGACCTGGACGACGACGGAGACTCTTGGTCGGACCTGGACGAGGTCCTGTGTGGCACCGACCCCCTCGATGTACGGCGCACACCCGGCGATCCTGATGGGGACGGCCTTTGCAACGCACTTGACCTCGACGATGACGGCGACGGCTGGCCAGACGAGGACGAGTGGGCTTGCGAGACTAGGAACAACGCCCGGTACTTCCAGCCACACACCTCCTACGTCCACAGCAATGCGGATCTATACGGTGCGGCTCTGGGGTACCACTACGGCACCCTCCAGATGGTAAGGTACCAGAACTCCATGCAGATCTACACCTTCGATCAGCCAACATTCTCGAACAGCCCCCTCAACCCGCGCAGTACCGACCCCGCCTGGGATAACAACTACTACCCAATCGCGCTACAGCACGGCGACGAGATGTTCCTCGCGGGGGACGACGCCCTCCACAGGATCGACTTCGACGCGAACGGGGCCTTCACACCCGTGAAGCTCATTGAGAGGGGCGGTTATGGCGGATCTTCGTACTTCGCCTCAGCTGCCATATCCCATGATGGCACAGCATATCTTACTGACCAATACGCCATCAAAGTGCTCGACCTCGAGTCGGGCGCGGAAGGCACGATACCCCTACCCCTGCCCTCCACAAGCTGGGGTTACAGGATAGCGACGGACTCGTCCGGTGACCTCTGGTCCGCCTACTACCTTGACACCGGCGACCCAGCCACCCGAGGCATGTACGCCTCACAGTGGAACCCCGACTCGTCCACATGGACGTCGACGCTGGCCTTCCCCACGAACATCAACCCAAACGAATACCGCCAGGCACAGTATGCCATCGATCAATCCGACAACCACCACATCGCTATCATGGACTCCGGAGTGAAGCACTTCACGAACGCAGGGGGGTCATGGTCGATGACTCACCATGCCACTGGCACGGTGGACTCACGCAGTGCCGTGTCGATGGCCATCACAGACGCCAATGACGTCCACATTGCATGGTACGACTTCGCCGACAAGGACCTGATGCACTCGAGGGGCATTGGGGGAACCTGGTACACGAGCGCCGTTCACGACTTCGACAACGATGACAGCTATCCGAGGAGCATCGACATCACGCTCGATGACCAAGGCGACCCGAGGATCTACGCACTCGTGGACGACGCGACGGGAGACGCAGCAATGATCTACTACGGGTCCTTCGCCGACCCATCCCTAGACGCCTCGTCCGTGCCATCCGACAGCAACTCCGACGGCACGTGTGACGCGCTGTCGGCAGCGATACTGGACTATGGCGCTGACATAACGTTCGAAATGGGCTTCGAGTCCACCTTCACGCCCCTCTACGAGGGTCTCCTCCCCACCTCGATATCGATCACGCCCCCCCTACCCACAGGGCTCGACATCGACCCGGTCACCGGTGCGATCCAAGGCACGCCGCTCTACCCCGACACCCAAGGCAGCACCCACACCATAACGACGACCTCCTCGAACGAGGTCTGGTTCGGGCAGATCGAGGTCAGGATCCTCGATGCCCCGCCCATGATCGCCGATAGACAATCAATACAGTCCTACAACGACCTCGAGGCGCGACGAGACGTCAGCGAGGTCGAGTATGACTCTGAGGGCAACAAATACCAGGCCGGCTACAGGTTCATGAGCAACTGTGGCTCAGTCGGGCAGATCACGAAGAGGGCCCCTGATGGCACGACGCTCTGGTGCACGTCAATCGAAAGCATGGGACAGATCCCCGGGTCTAGCTACCATGCCTTCGTCCAGGGGATGAAGGTCTCCCCAGACGGCAGCCTTGTCGTATCGATCGTCAAGAACGGCGACCTCAAGGTGGGGATCGGCCACTTGACTGACTCTTCCCAAAACGTTCGGTACGAGACCTACGACTCGAACATGCAAAGCTTCGCCATCATGAAGCTCGACCCCCTCACTGGGGCCCCCATCTGGGTCCGGACCCAATCCGCCATCTCGGAGGGCGATTTTGCCGTTCCCGTTGATGGCATTCACCCAAGTTACCTCCGTTCCCACATACGCGACTCGATGTCGATCGATGGCAGCGGGGGGATCACTTTCTCCTACGTGATGTACGACGACGACGGCCAAGAAAAGATGACGGAGTTCGCAGGATCCCGCCTCCCAACAGCCCCGCCATGCACGACTCACAATGGAGCCACTGAGAGCCATATCCGTGTCGGTGTCATCAGGCTCTCCCCCAGCGGGGACCTAGCATGGAACGTGGGGCTTGAGCCCTTGAATGGGACCAGCTGCTACCACTTCCACAGAAACACATTCGGGCCCTACGGCTACTATGAGGATGGCCACACCCGAGCGGTCGTCACAGCCCACCCCGACGGCAGCGCCTCGGTCGCTGCCCCATTCCATTCCAACCTGTCGGTCGGCGGCGTGGTCGTCGAGCCTCGTGCCAGCCAGACCACTGGCCTTGCAATGGCTAGGATCTCGAGCAACGGGCAGGTGATGTGGGCCGACTCGGTCTCGAGCACCATCGATGGGGTGGATGCTATTCTAACCTCCAACAGCGGTCTATGGACGTCCTCAGACTTCTCGTCCTTGGTCTCCTATGACAACGGCGACCTGGGCGCGATATTCACAGATAGGGCATGCACACCCGACTATCAGGAAACGGTGCCCGTTCTCGACTTCCTAGGCGAAGAGATCAGTCCGCAGGGGAACTGCTGGCTCGCGGCAATCAGGGTCGACGCGACTGGCTCAGTCGTGTGGTCGAGGATCATCGAGGGCGCCGGACTGTATACGAACAGTGGAACGCTCCACACCGTCCTAGATGTGGACGAAACGATGAGATTGCTAGTCGAAAGGGAGCTATACACAACCAACCCCTCAGTCCTTGATGCCCATCCACACCTCGAGTTTGGGGCCCTGAGGATGATCCACATAGACAACCTCGGAAGAATCTCGGCGAGCTCAGCCTCGCACAGCGGACAATCGGGCCAAACGTACGTCGATGACCTCGACGTCGATCCGAGCGGGGATACCGTTTGGATCGGCAGGACGCAATCCCAGAAGTGGGGAAGGCAGACCGCATCGACGACGCTCAGCGATGGCCAACAGACCTCGAGTGGCGGCTTCTTTAGGATGTTCAACCACATCAGCCACGATGCGTCTGACACCTTCTCTGGTAAGGGAGTCACCCTGAGGCCCGGATCCACCGGCTCCTACACCACCTGGTCCTTCACAGGGGACCTGCCGACCGGGCACTCGTTCTACTCAGACGGAAGAATCTCAGCATCAAACAGCGCCTCCGTAGGCGACATCGAGGACCTGACGATCACCCAACAGGTCATCGTCGGCGGCAAGGCGTTCACCAAGTCCATCGACGTCCAGATCATCGTAGCGGACCAAGCCCCCGGTGCGATGTACGACACCGTGGGCAAGAAAGGCTGGACGACCGGGTCCTATGCAGACGGGTCCCCGCACTACCCATTTGCGACCGACGCCTCATTGGATGGGGGCAGCGATGCCTTCGACCTGTGCAGCACCAACGTCGGCGCCCACAGCACCACTGCCAGCATCGAGCGTTCAGTGAGCGTTCCCATCGGCACTCAAGCCGACTTCCGTCTCGTCTGGGGCACCAATGCCATGTCCGGGGACGAGTTGGAGCTTTGGATCGATGGCGTCTACATCGCATCGAGGAACGGCGGCATGACCACGTCAACCTACACCGTGACCGAAGGAGACCACACACTCGAGGTCAGGTACACGAAGAACTCGAACGGGGACTCCGGCAGGGACCAGGGCTGTGTCAGGGAGGCATCTCTGTTCGCGAAGGGCACCAGCACAGAGCTCTTCGAGGGGGCCGTTTCCGTGTTCGACCCATCCCCCCTGGAGCTAACCAGGGGCATGCCGATGGAGGACTTCGGACCCCTGAAGATAACCAACCAAGAGCTGCTGGAGGAGTTCATTGTGGAACCTGCACTGCCTCTTGCCCTCTCTATCGACCAAGCGACGGGCGTGGTGTCCGGGACGCCTGCCGTTAACACCCATGCGCCCTGGGACGACCTCGTCGCGCTCGCAGAGCCGTACGCCCTGAAGGCATGCAACGACTGGCACACGCAGTATCCCGGATACAAGCCGGTCTGCAGCACGACCGACGTAGAGATACGAATCGCCGAGCCCGAGCCCGACTTCGAATACGGTAGCACGAACGAGGTGGAGCTACCTAGGGACCTCTACGCAGAGGTGCTGCCGACCATCACCGGAGGGGACTCGTCCTCATGGCAGCTGGACGGCGACCTCCCATTCGACCTCTCGTTCAACCCCTTGACCGGGGCCATATTCGGAAACCCATACCTCATCACGGCACCGACCACGGTGACAGTGACGGCCGTCAACACCGGCGGCTCGAAGACGGTGGACGTGACGCTATCGGTGGTGAGCGACGGCATAGGCGTCACCTTCCCGACACCCTCCATCCAATTGATACAAGGAAAGGAGATGCAGCCCTTCGCTGGCCAGACGGTCGGAGCACCCGTCCAGCTGTGGCTCATCTCACCGAACCTTCCCGATGGGCTCTCGTTCGGGGAGCTGAACGGAACCATCTGGGGGACACCAGAAACCACGATGCCCATGACCCCGTACACCATCCAGGTCATCTCGGGTACCAACACGGACACCGCGACCCTCATGATCTCCGTCATCGTCGACACCGAGGGCGACAGGGACCTCGATGGCTGGAAGGACGAGATCGAGGCCATCTGCAACACCGACCCAGTGCTCTTCGAGAGCCGGCCGTCGGACATCGACGGGGATGGTATCTGCGACTTCCTGGACTCCGACACGGATGGCGACGGGGAGACCGACGAGCGGGAGGAGCGCTGCGGCAGCGACCCAACAGACCCCAATAGCCTGCCCCCCGATGCCAACGAGAACGGCTTCTGCGACGCAGAGGAGGAGGACAGGGACAATGACGGAATCCTCGACTTCCTCGACGCATTCCCAGATGACGCAGCAGCCAACAGGGACACCGACGGGGACGGCATGCCAGACGAGCTCATCGGCTCCTCGACGAGCACCCCGCCCCTCATCGAGGACACCGATGACGACGGCGATGGATGGGAAGACCTCGACGAGATCCTGTGCGGATCCAACCCCAAGCGGGCCTCTGACAGGCCCGCGGACATGGACCTCGACATGATCTGCGACACGCAGGACGACGACATCGACGGGGACGGCTGGCTCAACGAGGTCGAAAGCGGCATCTGCGGAGGGAACGCTCTGGATGCGGCCGTGACCCCGAGCGACATTGACGGCGACATGGTATGCGACCAGATCGACTCGGACATCGACGGGGACGGCTGGTCGAACGAGGACGAAAACAAGACCGCTTGTGGGTCAACCAACATCTACGACCCGAACGACACCCCGTCAGACGAGGATGGGGACGGGATCTGCGACGGCGAGGACGTCAGCCCCTCTGGAGTCGGCTTCAGCAGCATCATGGACTTCTGGTGGCTCTGTTGCATCCTCCTCCTGCTGATCCTCCTACTGGCCCTCACACCCCTCATCAGGAACAGGGACAGGACCGGACTATCGCACCTCGCAGGCCCCGAGCCCGAGAACACCACCTCTTCCCCCGGGTTCTTCGGGGGCAGCGGCACGCGTTCAGACCCCTTCGTGCTGAAACCCGCAGAGGGGATCCCAGCCGGTGGCAGCGCGTCCTCAGTGGAGACGATAACCGTGACCGGGATCGATCCAGACAACCTCGTACCCGTGAGCGACAAGGCCGAGGGCACGAACGGGTTCAGGTTCAACCTCAACAGCGATGAGCACCAGGAGAGCGACAACGACCTGCTGGTACCCGACTCGGGTGGCAAGGTGACGTTCGGGTTCGAGTTCCACGACCGGGTGGCTACAAGGGCAGGCGCGACCTACGAGGCTCGGTATCGAGTGGGTAGCGGCTCAGTCTACTTCCTATGGAAAGTCACCGTCGACCCAGAGCCCGGATACGCGGCGACCGAGGAGGACATGGTCGCCATGCAGACGGAGCAGAGGAGGCTCGCAGAGGAGGCCGCAGCACGAAAGCAGGCTGAGAACGAGATCCTCCAAGCCAGGGCTGACGCCGAGAGGGCGAAGCTCGAGGCAGAGCAGGCCAGGCTCGAGGCGGAGAGGATCAAGGCGGAGGCCGCGGAGGCCGCAGAGGCCGCAGCGCTCCAAAGGGAGCAGGAGGCGGCCAGGGCAGCCGAGGAGGCTGCTGCGCAGGAGCGGCTCAAGGCCCTGGACGCCGAGCTCGAGGCCAAGAGGGCAGAGGAGCAACAGAGGCTCGAGGCGGAGAGGCTGGAGTCAGAGCGCATGGAGGCAGAGGCCGCTGCCGCAGCCGAGGCCAAGAGGCAGGAGGAGGCGAAGGCAGCCGCCGCAGCAGCCGCAGCAGCCGCCGCAGCCGAGGCCAAGAGGCAGGAGGAGGCAGAAAGGGCAGCCAGCGAGGCAGAGGCCCTCGAGAGGCTCAGGGCCATGGACGCCGAGCTTGAGGCCCGGAAAAAGGCCCTCGAGGAGATGGACGCCAAGCAGCGCAAGAAGGAGGAGGAGCTCATACGCGTCTCCGAGCGCGCCAAGGAGATCGACTTCGGGACCCTCGGCGTGGCCGCGCGGTCCACCGCATCGGCCCCCATCGAGGCCGGCTCGGACGAGCTCTCGCTCGGCGACACCTCTGCCTTCGAGGAGTCCGGCAGCGCGTGGGTCGCCGACGACCAGGGCGGCCTGAGCATCTCGTGGACCGGCAAGACGGCCAGCACGCTCATCGGCGTGACGGGCCTCAAGCGCGCCTTCGCGGCCGCGGCCGTTGTCACGGCCCGCGACGACCTCCAGACCATCAAGGGCGTCGGCCCCTTCATCGAGGAGAAGCTGAACGCGCTGGGCATCACCACCTTCAGGCAGGTCGCCAACATGACCCCGGAGCTCGAGGACCAGGTCAACACGGCCATCGAGTTCTTCCCGGGCAGGGTGCGCAGGGACAAGTGGGCGAAGCAGGCTGA
>DAGH01000028.1 GCA_002495675.1 Euryarchaeota archaeon UBA182
ACTCAGACAATCTCCGAGCCAACATCAATTATCGAAATTGAGGGAGTATTTGTCACAGGACCGGATGGTTTGCCAGTGGATTCGCAGCCATTGGATTTGATATTCAACTTGAGCGACGTAGGTGAAGATGGCGCCGAACCAAGTATTGGGGTGACATCATCGGGATGCATATTCTTCATAGCATTCGAGAAAGTAATGAGATCATGCGACTACGGCGATACTTGGGAGAATGTTGCAGGTCCGATGTGTGCATTCCAGACGAATGACCCATGGGGATGGGTTGACCCTGCTACGGATAGGATATTCAATGTCCAGATGCAAGGGTTGGAAACCTCTTGGATTTGTTGGAGCGATGATGATGGTGAAACTTGGATAGGGAATCCACATGATTCGGGTACGACACCCATAAATGACCACATAAAGTTAGCAACTGGACCTTGGACCTCAAGCGGATATGGGGTTGCAGGTCAGGTATCACAGTCATTCTATGACCAAGCAGTCTACTATTGCTACAACAAGCTAGCCGGCATATTCTGTTTTACGAGTTTTGACGGAGGAGCCTCATTCGAGGCAGGTGGCCAAGTGATAGGACTTGCCACGACGGATGGAGGACTCCATGGAGCGATAACCTCTGCCCCAGACGGGACTGTTTACGTAACTCCAAGGGTCGAAAATCCGACAGTAATCATATCCAAGGACAATGGTTTCACTTGGTTTGCTGAGACGATGGGGGAAGATGCGGGCACACCATACCCGCGAAAAAATTCTGAGGTAGCAACAGACACCCAGTCCAATGCATATCACATATGGACGGGGGCAGATGAAGGGGTTTACATGTCCAGAAGCACAGACTCTGGCATCACTTGGGAACAAACCAGCATGAGGATCAGCCCTGTGGAAATCATATCCTCTGTTTTCCCACAGGTAGACGCAGGAGACCCAGGCAGGATCGCAATTACATACCTAGGTAGCGAGGATTCATCCCAACTCGGCCAACCTAATCTTGATGGCGACCCGTGGGATGGGAATGCACATTATGCTAATTCCAATGTGTCATACGACCTATATGTGACATACAGTCTAAACGCGCTGGACTCCGATCCGATCTTCCATACTTACAGGGTCACTTCAGATCCTGTACAAATCGGTAGTATCTGCTTGAATAGTGGTGACTGCAGAGACATTGGCGGGTCGAATAGAAACCTGTTGGATTTCAATGACCTCCACATTGACCGAGATGGACGAGTCTTCATAGCATTCGCAGATGGTTGTACTGGAACATGCGCCTCCGGAAACGCTTCGACCCCCGAGGACTCTAGAAGCAGAAGGGGCATAATGGCCTACCTCAGTTCTGGGCCGAGTTTGTACATAGATAACGGTATTCTGGGCGAAGTAAAGTGATACTTTAAGCAAAATATTTTTTTTAGGTCAACCTAAAATTTATTTCTGTAATGCCTTTCCGAGCACCATGAACGCAATGAGTATTGTCTCATGGGCCGCTGCAAACAAAGCTCTTTCACTGGTATTTATGCTACTAATGAGTGGAGGTTTCTACCTCCTGATTTACGAGCCAGACTACTCTGAATGTGATCAGGATAAGAGGTGTCTAACCATAGCATATCAGGTACAGGAAGACTACCAAGTTTGGGACACGAACCCCCAGCAATTGGCAGATAAATTGAGCTCAATCATGGGTGATGATTGGGATGTTGAAATATACCCTGTTTCCGATTCCGGGCCACTAATCGAGGCAATCGACAAAGGCAATGCGGACATAGGATTCGTTGACGGGGCTGCTGCGTGGCTAGCTTGGGAGGTTTACGACTTGGATGTACTGGCCGCTGAAACAAAATCTGACGGCAGAACGTACTACAATGCAGCCGCCTGGGTCAGGGCTGATTCTGACATGGCAGCAGCTTACTTAGATGATGATCCAGATACTGATCCATTCGCTTTGATGGAGGGTAAGAAATCATGTCACACCGGCTGGTTGAAATCCGCGGGCATGCTAATACCGATGGGGTATCTAATCGGAAACGGTTACGCCGAAGTGATAGGAGACCCAACGGAGATCGACTCGCTGGAAGCCACGGTTCACGGTTTCTTTTCTGAAGACTCCAGCATACCTAGGGGCAGTTCGCCATATTCATCCTACAAAGGCGCGATGAGATGTATGATGGAGGGAGCCGGTGATATCGCGTTGATAAAAGACACAGTATACGATTCATACTGCACAGGCAGCGATGCTCACGATTGGTGCCTTGATAGGGACGAAGTAGTCATGCTCGAGCCCTTTGGCCAGGCCCCTAGCCATCCAGCCCTGTATAACCCAGAGAACATGGATCTGGAGACCGTTTCCCAAGTACAAGAAGCGTTGGGAGCACTCAATGACGATCAAGAGGGTGCAGACATTCTCTGGGATCTTTTGTATACGAAAGACATGATCCCGACTAATGCACAGGACCACCTTGGAACTTATGGGGCAGCAGTATCGAACGTTCCGGGCATTCAAGCATACTTTGGGTGAGTCATTGACCCATAGGACTCTATCACTGCTCATCTGCTCAATCCTACTGAGCTCGATGGGGTGTCTGTCAAACGACGACGAGGGCTTCGATTGGCCGGATCCAACCAACTTTGTGTGCGATATGGCTTTGGAAGAACTGAAATGCACAGATTACATTCAAGGAACAGAGACCCCACATCACTCAATCATTAATCCGCTCAATGGAGAGATTTGGATTGTTTATCTCAATGGATTCGTCAAATCATGGGATGGGGAGAATCTGAATTGGGTCGCGGACCTTAGTGAGATTGTGAACCGTTGTCACATGGAACAAGGTCTCCTAGGACTAGATTTGGATTCAGACTTTGAAAACACCAAGACCGTCTTGGTCTCTTACATCGAAGAGGGTAAATGCGAAGGTCCCAACCAGTCTGACCTAATTCTAGCCAGTTTGGAACTAAACGAATATGGGCTTCTGGATTTAGATTCACTCACTGTCCTGAAGAGAATTTCCCAACCTTACAGAAATCACAATGGAGGACATCTTCTCAATGTGGGTGAAAATAAATTTCTGTGGGGGATAGGCGATGGTGGCAGTGCGCACGATCCTATGTTGAATGGCCAGAATTTTTCAAATCCTCTAGGCAGTATATACTACTTTTCGTATGGAAACAACACTATCGCCCCTGTGATGGAGGACCAAGATGGTGATCCGTTTATTCTTCACTATGGGGTGCGAAATCCTTGGAGATTTGACCTAGACCCAAATGGTAACCTTTGGATAGCTGATGTTGGTCAAGCTTGTTGGGAGGAGGTTAACATGGTAAATCTGACTGTGAGGTCTAATCTCGGATGGTCGAACAGGGAGGGTTTCCATGAATTCGATCAAACTGGCATATGTGAAAATTCAGACTCAGAAGATTTAGGAGACTATGTAGACCCACTACTGGCCTACCCTCATGAAAACGGCAATTGTTCGATAACTGGAGGTTATTGGATGGACTGGGGACCAGAGCCACTGAGGGGGGGTTATCTGTATGGCGACTTTTGCTCTGGTTCCATATGGGTAATTCGCGAGGAATCTGGGTCATGGACCGAGCAATACATCGGTGCAAGTGGGGGAATGATTGTGGGATTCGGCCAATCTATGGATGGTAATTTAGTGGTTTTTCATTGGATGGGTGACTCAGTGGTAATCTCATAGTGTCATGGAAGGTAAGTCCTGATACTCTCAACATCGAGCTTCTCTTTCTCTGGTAATATCTCGGGATATCCTACCTTCAAGAAACCAACAATTCGCTCTCTTTCCTTTGGAATGCCCAATGCCTCATATGTCGAATCTGCCCTGGTAATCGTCCCTGTGGACCATTGAGTGCCTATTCCATTTCCCCAAAGGGAAAGGCAAAAGTTCTGAATTGAGCAAGCAGTAGCTGCATAATCCTCCATCTCTCTAAAACTATCGGATGGAGTCAATGATGAGGATACTGCTATCAATACCGGGGGAGACATAATTTTCGATACAGCCCGTTTCAGGCCAGACTCCATGTCTTTGGCTGGTTGACCAGACATTTTGGATCTGGATAACCTTTCTACTTCAGGTAAAAGCAAACTCCTCGCGCTTTCACCAAGCACATAGTATCTCCAAGGATTGGTGTTTTTGTGGTTGGGTGCGTGAGCAGCAGCCTTGAAAGCAAGGTCCAAGAAGGAATTCTCTACGTTATCTTCTTTGAACCGGTAGACAGTCCGCCGGGATAGGAGGGTCTCCTGGATACCAGACATACAAGTCCCTCTACAATTGATCTATCTTCGCGGCAAGTATGAAATCGGATTCCACGAGTCCATTGATCTTGTGTGTGTAAATCTTCACTATAACCCGGCCCCAACCAAGTTCGAAGTCTGCATGATGCCCCTCTTCTTCGCAAATTTGGCCCGCAGAGTTCACGAACTCTAGGGCCTTGGAAAAATCAGGAAAAGCCCATGCTTTCCTTAGGTGATGATCATCGATAACTTGCCATCCAGCGTCGATCTTCGGGATAAATTCGGCGATCTCGTCCTTGTTCATGGGTGGAACTCCCCCTTGGCAAGGAACACATTTTTTCTGATTTAATTCACTCATTGTTTCACCCCCACACATGCGAGTCATCATGTCCATCCGCCTTCCTTTCGGCTTGCTCGCTCACGCTTGTCCTTCTCCTCATGTCCTCTCGCTCAAAGAAAAGTAGTTCATCATCGTCGATATACTGTGGGCGCATATGTGCGACTAGTTTTATTTCAACGATTACGTCTCTGGAGAACGATCGAAAGTGGCCATTTTCATCTAAAATGTCAATGGAGCTTCGGCCCGTGGAAATTAACATGCCCCTAACCACGTTTGGTTGATCAGTTCTGACGGATCTGGCGTCTATTACCATCTCGACTATGTCGTCTTTCCTCAGCCCAGACTTCCGCCCAATCAATGGGCCAACATACACATCGCCGTGCATCGAGAGATTGGGTGATCCATATGATGAGTATAGGTCAATTGCCCAGTCCGGAATTCCCCGATCGCCATTGCCATCCGTGGTGGGCATATACCTGCCCGACAATCTGCATAAATAAGGAAGACGGAATTGAGATTAAAACCGACCAATGCAATTCAATACCAATGCCTATCCAGGACATGTTAGGTTGGAATCATGGCTACTGCTGAATGGCGACGTATCCCAACAGTGTTGCTTCCTCAGGAGATCATAGACAAATCATTTCGGCGTGCAAGTAAAATGTCTGGGCTAGTGGATGACCCCGACAAATACCACAGAGTGAGGAAACAAATGAACAGGATGGTTCAGTCATCCTCAGATACCATAGTGACAACTCTATTGGATTGGGTTGACAGATGGCCGAGTCTGAACTCACTCTCGGAATTCGATCAAGCCTTGATCGACGCTTCAGTAGGGGCTGACGAATACAGGAAGAATTTGGGCGCAATACAATGGGGGGCGGAACAAATAAGGAAAATATCAGGCAGGATACAGTCCGAGATGCTAAGGATCAGGAAAATAGAAGATTTTCACAGTAGCAGGAGAGCGGCATACGGTAGGTTCGCCTCTGTTCTAGAGCAATTGAACCCAGAGCTCGAGTGGTTGAATAGGGCCAGAGATGTACTCCGAGAGCTGCCTTCGATCGACGCGGGAGATCCATGCATAGTTGTCGCCGGCTCGCCTAATGTCGGAAAATCCGCTTTGATTACAGCACTATCAACTGGAGAACCAGAAGTGGCAGCCTACCCATTTACCACCAAGAGGCTACATTTGGGCCATTTCATTCACAGAAGAAGAAAGTACCAGATGGTGGATACACCGGGCCTATTAGATCGCCCGAATGATGAGCGGAACCAGATAGAGATGCAGGCGATCGCTGCCTTGGAGAACGTGGGAGACATCGTCCTCTTCCTTATCGACCCTTCAGAGTCTGGCGGAACTCCACTTCAAGAACAGATGAGCCTATTGAGGGAGGTCGAGGATTTGATTAGTGCGAGGAAAATAATCCTGGTCCATTCTAAGTCGGATCTAGACTCGGAAGAAAGTATTCCTGGAGCTGTTATGGTGAGTTCGACAAAATCAATTGGTCTAGAGGAATTGCGGGAAAAAGTCGTCCATGAGATCGCGGCCGATGCAATAGTTGACCCACTTCAGCTTCCCGAGGGTTGGCACAGAGAAGACACAGAGATCAAAGAACAATCACTTGACTAACCAATTATGGCCACAAACCTTGCAATAAAGATAGAACCCCCCGTAGGATTTCGGTAGCCCCTCTACCTCCACGGGAGTATTGCAATTGGCACATACCTGCGATTCCATGGTAGTCTCACAACATCGGGGTTATTCAATAAGACCCCTGATTTTTTATCCATTCTGGAACCTTTTCCACAGTACTTCCACGGGATAGATCATTTCAATCGCACAGATCAACAATACCATGCCAATTACGATGAATATTAATTCCAATACTGGAGCTATTGCTATTTGTGTTTGGATTGTGACTAGCTGATCATCAAGATCTGCTCCTTCTTTTCCTGCAGAAACGAATCTGTATGAGCCGGGTTCCAAATCCAACGTGAAATCACCATTCGATGCAGGCCCCCCGGAAATGTATTGAAAATCGTCCTTATTGCATGGTGTAAGGCCATCTCCGTCCGGTGGACAACTTTCGGCGTAAACAGAATCCACAACCCCTATCCAACTCTTCGATGGCTCACTCCAGTCGACAGCCATATTGACGTCAAGTAACCTAAATCCTTCAGGGACATCGAGGTCCGAACCAGTCATTCCGACTAGACAACCTTCATCTGACACATCATTGCAAGGTACGACTGGGATCTGAACCCGTTCCGAATCTAAACTGATGCCTATGGTGCTAATTCCCCCAATAAGTAGGCAAACCACGCCGACTGCCCCGGGTAAGATGGAGAGTACGCGCATGACTCGCATGGGTCTGTGTGAGGGGCAACTAAAATGACGCTTCCGCCTAAACTGCGGATAAGAATGCCAGAACCAACGCTATGGCTGGGAAGAGGTAGAGCATAACAGTAAATCGTTTTCTGGACGCTTCCCTCTTCGACTGGGTGACGGCACACTTCTCTTCCCTGCATATGGCGGGATCTCTGTCAAGAGGGATTGGGGTCCAACAGACTGTGCAGTGTCGATGTGGTGTCATCGAAGTTCGACTGCCTTTGTTTTGAACCATTCTCATCACACCATTCATGAGTTCCTGACATGAGTGCCCCTGAATTTCAAGCCCTGCATCGCAGATTCTAGGGCTTCCAGGTCTGAGCCATCTAGAATGTGTAGTTCGATACCAGCCTCTCTGGCATGCATCGCCCCTACCGGGTCCACTACCGATCTAGCCCCCGCTTTGTGCGCAGCGGAATCTCCTACTATAGCCCTAAGCTCATCATGATTCATGCTTTCAATCGGTGTTGCATCCGAATTGGTATTTGGGTCCGATGAGTAAACATGAGACACGTTTGTCGCAATAATGCAATCACTGGCAGACATTTCTCGAGCCACCTTAATCGCCACGCAATCGGTAGTGTGGCCCGGGCGGGTGCCTCCCATGACCACAACCCCGGAGTCAATCAATCCAACAGCCTCTGAGACAGATGTTGGCAAACCGCTGGCTACGTTTACTCCATGGGCGATGAGACACTCACGTACGATCGTTGCATTCAGACGAGTGGCAGAAATCCCTACCCTGTCGAGCGCTTCCACGGAATCGGTAGAAGCAACAAGCATATCGATTCCATTTCTTGCAGCCTCACCACCACCAACCACAACTACGGTCCTGTGGTTCTGAGAGGACCTATTTTCCAGAATCCTAGCAATGCCCTCTATCCATTGGTTGAAAGCCACCGAATTGCCACTCAGTAGGCTTCCACCAAGTGCCAAAACACGTCCGTCCACGATGGGCGCAAACGGTTTACATCTATCAACACACTCGTCCACTTGCCCCACAGGCTTCATCAATCTGGCCCTCTTAGTTGGGGACAGGTAGTAGCCATGTCCGATGATCCCGAGCAGCAATATCGTCGACTAAGGCTGAAAAAAGCCTTGGAAGATCTAAGGGGGATGAAAGGGATGGGGACGGAACTGGTGTCCGTGATCATTCCTCCAGACAAGAAGATACATGACGTCAGGCAACAACTGTCACAAGAAGCCGGTCAAGCGGCAAATATCAAATCCAAATCAACAAAAAAACATGTTCAAGATGCGATAGAATCAGCCATAGCCACACTGAACAGACACAGCACGCCCGGTGAACGCGGGATTGCCTTGTTCGTGGGACATGTGATTGTCGGGAACAATAAGACTAGACTGGCCTCAGTTGTCGTCGACGATCCGCCCGATGTAATCCAGTCATTCAGGTATAGATGCGATTCGAGTTTTGAGATCTCCCAACTAGAGGAGATGTTGATTGATCGCACGTCATACGGCCTTTTTGTCATAGACAGGGGCGAGGCCGCATACGGCATAGCAACAGGAAAAAGGATACACTGCCAGGAGGAACTGCAAAGCAATATCATGGGGAAACACAGGCAAGGAGGCCAGTCAGCACAGAGATTTGAACGACTAATTGAAGAGGCGGCACACAATTTCTTCAAGAGAGCCACTGAGCATGCATGTTCCTATTGGCTCCCAAATATCGAAAACATAAGAGGAATAATTGTCGGAGGGCCAGGTGGCACAAAGGACTTCGTCATGAAGAACGATTACTTACATCACGAAATAAAGAAACTCGTCAGAGAGCCCTACTTCGACGTAGGCTATTCGAATGAAAGCGGGTTAAGGGAACTGGTACAGAGGGCTGGCGCCTTAATGGACAAAATCGACTTGGATGCTGAACGGGAACTTGTGGACAGATTTCTGAGGGAGGTAATGCAAACGAATCCTAAAGCGACATTCGGTGAGGTTCTCATCAGGGCTGCACTAGAACAAGGCGCAGTGGAGACACTTCTTCTCTCCGAAGGGCTTAGGATAAGGCGAGTAGGATGGACTTGCAAGGCATGCAGACACGAATGGCAAACCTCTCAACAGTCGAGGGCGGATATACCGGTCTGTCCCGACTGCGGTGCTGATTCACCGAATGAGGATGAAGAAAGGACGATGGATATCGTGGATGAGTTGAGCCTCCTTGCCGCACGAACCTCTTCGAATGTCTCACTTGTTTCGTTAGATTCGGAAGAGGGCGCGACCCTCGCCAATAGCTTTGGCGGGATTGCAGCCATCCTAAGGTACCCATGGAATTGATCACATGCGAGATTTGTTCGACCCTGTTGCCAAAGGACTCGCAGTCGTGTTGATCGATCTTGGGCTTGATGCCGTGGAACCAGAGTCAATTGTCGGTGGCGCCACCGACAAATCGCATGGCGACATAGCAATCCCATTTCACAAGTTTGGGGGGGTTTTGAGGAGGCCACCAGCAGAAATCGCTGAGGAGGCAGCGGGAAAGCTTTCTCCACACTTGGATAAAATCGCAAATGTAAGCTCCAAATCGGGCTTTGTCAACGTGACGGCAACTCCGGAATGGCTCTCCTCCAGATTGGTGGAGTTCCGTGCCCATCCCTCATTCGGTGTTGAGGGGGACTCTACGAGAAAGGTTGTCGTGGACTATTCATCTCCAAACATTGCGAAGGAGATGCACGTTGGACATCTCAGGTCAACCGTGATTGGCGACTCTCTAGTCCGTGTATTACAGGCAAAGGGGAACAAGGTCATCCGCGAAAACCACATAGGTGATTGGGGAACTCCCTTCGGAATGCTGATAGAAAGGCTGGAGGACATGGACTCATCGGGGATAGACCCTGACGAGGCACTGTCAGATTTAGGGCGGTTCTACCGCGATGCTCGCGTGCAATTTGACGGGGATGAAAATTTTAGGGCTAGAGCCAGAGAGAGGGTCGTCTCCCTCCAAACCGGGGATGGGCCCACTTTGAGGAGGTGGGGGCAACTGGTAGACATATCGATGAGTCATTTCCAGGAAGTCTACGGATTACTGGACGTTCTTCTGACCGAGGATGATGTGATGGGCGAATCAAAGTATGATCACATGTTGTCGGACGTGGTAGAAAGACTCCGTGAAAAGGGAATGCTCGAGTCAAATGATGGCGCCTCGGTCATTTATCCGGGAGATTGGGTAAATAGGGATGGTGACCCCCTCCCATTAATCATCAAAAAGAGGGATGGAGGATACAATTATGCCACATCTGACCTCGCGTGTATCATCGATAGGGTGGAAAGACTAGGAGCCGACGATTTAGTTTACGTTGTCGGCGCTGAACAGAAGCAGCACTTCGAAATGGTCTTTGCGAGTGCAAGGAAAAGTGGCTTGATCGATAGCCGCCATACCACGAGCCATGTTCCCTTTGGGCTTGTACTCGGCCCTGATGGTGGGAAACTGAAAAGTCGTAGTGGAGGAGCAGTAAAATTACTAGATTTACTGAACGAGGCGATCCATAGGGCCTCGGTCTCTGTCGAAGAAAGGAACCCGGATATAACGCAAGAAGAGTTACTAAGGCTATCCAGGAGCATCGGCATTGGAGCAGTAAAGTACTCGGATCTAAAATCAGACAGGACCAAGGACTACGTTTTTGACTGGGAAAAAATGCTTAGCTTCGAGGGGGAGACTGGCCCCTACCTACAGTATGCACATGCTAGGATTGCGAGTATTCTCAGGAACGACAAGTTCCAACACTCAAAAACAGGCCCAACCCATTTTTCACTCGCGCATGAGTCTGAGGTGAGGTTGGCTCGTGAGATTCTGAAATACCCCGATTCCGTGGACAAAGCCGCAGAGGATCTAGCGCCAAATCGGATTTGCAAACAACTGCATAGACTATCTCAGGCCTTTGGTGCTTTTTATGAGAACTGCCCAGTGTTGGTGGAAGAGGATGAAACTAGGAATGAGAGAATTGCCCTCTGTAGAATCACTGGCGGGATTCTGAAGCATGGGTTGTCCCTACTTGGGATCGATGCACCGGATAGAATGTAGGTACCGGAGGGTTCCTGAACTCCTACCCCTGCGTAGAGGCATGCTTAGCATCGGTGAAACCGCCCCTACTTTCCAGCTGACCGCACAAGATAAGTCGAAGTTCGACAGCCGTGAGCATGAAGGCTCTAGGTTGGTGGTGGTCTTCTATCCTGCTGCATTCACGGGTGTTTGCACAGAGGAAATGTGCACGTTCACCGATCTAACTGCGGATCTGGAAAATTCAGGTTGCGTTGTGGTGGGAATCTCCGTTGACGCCCCATTCTCCAACGCTGCCTTTGCAAAGCAGAACAACATCCCCTTCCCACTGCTGTCCGATGTTCACAGGTCTGTGATCAACTCGTTTGGAATCCCCTACAATGATTTTGTGATCGAAGGTTACACTGTCGCAACGCGTTCTGTCTTTGTGATTGATCCAGATGGCAAGATAAGCTACGCTTGGGCTGCCGAGAACCCCGGGGTTCAACCGAACTATGAGTCCGTCATCTCCCACTGTCTGAACAACTAGGGGATTCACTCGTCGTCAGTCGATCCACGGGATCTTATTCCCATGACAATCAGCCCGATTGCCACCACATAGAGGCCGAACGCCACGAAGTCAGCTACGTCATCGGTGGAGCCCTCTGCCCCAGTCCCAAAGTCGGTCCAGAAGAACATGCCCTGATTGTCGATTACCGCAGAGACGAAACTCTCTGCGTCGTCGTCCCCGATCTCACTCGCCGTGTGGATCTCAAACACTGGGTGAGTGTCTACATCTATCACTGGATTCATCATACCTGGGCCTCTGGTGTCCAGATGGAAGGTTGATGTGCTCTTTCCGTACATCGCTATTCCAGTTATCTCCTCTACATAGATGTCCACGTTGGATTCGAAGTATACAGGCAATGTCCCCGGCATGACGTCAACGATAGAGCCAGAGCCAATCAGCTTGGCCTGTATTTGGTTCGAAGCTGGATCGAGCGCCACTTGGTGATGAACCATCGGTATGCCCTTGAATTCCAATTCTCCGATGACCTCTGTTTCGGCAAGTGCGTAGCCGACTAAGTTGACTAGTTGGGGGGATTGGGGGTTGTCAGCGATGCCACCGATCGCACCGGTCTGATCGGTGAAGTCGTTCCCAACATGTGAAGACAAGAGCCCATAGGTCAGGTCCTCTGATGCTTGCGATCTCCATGGCATCTCAGATCCCATCCTGTAAACATCTCCAGTTTCAGCGTCGAGGTAGCCCTCCGCGATTCGAAGCCCAGGAGTGGCGCCAGCTGCAGAGGTGGTTTCCTCGTACACGCTGTAGTCTCCTGTCGAGAGGCCATCGCTACCGTAGTATGTTGCGTTTGTCTCGAGGCTGACCCAACTGTTCTCTGCCCCATAGAGGCCAGCTAGAACGGGATCAGACCAACCATATAGCCAGTTGTTGATCGATTGAGTGGTGAGCGGGCCGGATCCGTATTGGAAGTTCAGCAGCAGTCCGACGACTTGGTCGAACATCAAATCTTTGACCCATGACCTCAACAGGGAAGCTTCCAGCTCAGAGAGGCCATACATGTTTGCAACATATGCGTCGTCCCAGACACTCTGCACGCCGCCTGTAGCGGGTCCCTCAGCAGTCATTGGGAAGGTCATTCCCGACAACTCTCCGTACATGAACATCGTCGCTGTGTTGGAGTCTGTGAGCGCGTATGGCCCGTCATAGAGGATTTCGTCCACTTTCTCCAATGGAAGGTTCGCGCCCTCCCCTGCGGCCATGTTCCTATTGAGGCCAACTGCTATGTTCCCTCCGGCCAAGGGCTCCTCGCCCCCGAAGGCCATTTTCCACCAGGTGTCGGCGTTGATTGTCCCGGCACCATTCGGGTTGAGGATCCTCAAGGGGAACTCGGAGTTGCCCAGCTGCCAGTCCCCCGGCCAATAGGCTACATCGCTAAGTGTTAGTATCCCGGGGAAATTGTATTCTTCGATCATATCCATGTAGGCAGGGGGGCTTGCGGTGAGGGGCAACAGCATAAGAACGACTCCGTAAAGCGGAATGCCACTGAGGTCCTGCTCAGCGAGGATACCGGCAGGGTATCCCGTGTCTTCGTTGACTCCGTAGAGGAAATACTCCAAGTCATCCTCTGGGAAGTCATACCCTGTCAGGACCTCAACTCGATGGCCGTTGTCTTCTGCGACATCTGGGTGTACCCCTGCACCATACTGCGACATCTTCAGTGCGGCCCCGGCATAGACTGCCCAATCCATCAGATTAACTTCCACGGGATCTGTGGAACCATACCCCAGCAAATCTGCCCTCAAGGGGGTTATTTCCGGGCTGGGAGCTCCCCATGCGGCGACCATCCATGGCCCATAGTCGCAGGTCAGTGCCATGCAGACCCCGCTTGTGGGATCCACTGCATCATGCAGTATCGACTGAGCGGATGCGGTGAAATCAGGTGACATCGAATCGGCGCCGAGCGCACCCCTTGTGGCGTCGTCCAGTGTTGCATTCCATGCTGAGAAGAAGCCATCCATGACTAACGCGTCGGACATCGA
>DAGH01000020.1:0-14427 GCA_002495675.1 Euryarchaeota archaeon UBA182
TCTTGGATTCGGCAATAACTGAAGAAGTTGAGGATATTTCGAAATGGGGTGTTCTCGATGGCGTGACTACTAATCCGTCATTGATTAGGAAATCAGGGGCAAACTTCGAGGATACGATTCGAAAGATAGCTGAAATTTGTCCCGGACCGATCAGTGCTGAAGTCACGTCTCACAGTACGAATGAGATGATCGAGGAAGGAATAGATCTGAAATCTAGGCTCCCAAAAAATGTCATTATCAAGATCCCATGCACTCCCGATGGCTTGGCAGCAACAAAAACTCTGTCTGAGAGGGGCATTCCTGTAAACGTCACACTCATTTTCTCCGTATCACAAGCCCTCTTGTCTGCAAAGGCTGGGGCAGCGTATGTCTCCCCTTTTGTTGGAAGATTAGACGACATTGGCCAAGACGGTCTAGGACTAATCGAGGACATCAGCCAAGTCTGGGGCGTTCAGGGAATAAAAAACTGTAAGATTTTGGCGGCTTCAATTAGATCCAGACGTCACGTGGAGGTTTCGGCGAAGTTGGGGGCGCATGCGGCGACTATCCCATACAGCATTTTCACCGAGTTGATTCAACACGAGCTAACAGATTCAGGGTTGGACAAATTCAAGTCCGACTGGGAGGCTGTGAAATCCGAAGGTAGAGCATGATCAATAAACGCCAATGTTGCTAAGCTCTCTGTCGATCGACTCCTCAAAGTCCTCTGGAGTGCCATCATTCATGATCTTGATGTCTGCAAGATCCATCACCAGCTTCAACCCCCAGCCCCATTCTCTTGACTCCCTCTCCTCGAAACCTCCGTCATCGGATCTTGACCTTCCAATTACTCTCTTTTTTCTCGTTTCCTCGGGTGCGTCTATGGCGATCACCAACATCCTGGGGTGCGAGGATTGCAATCTTTCCATTTCCTCAATCTGTCGTACTCCGTCTATTACAACATGTGAAACCTGGATGAATTCATCGACTTGGGGCAAAATTCGTTCCATTATCACCGATGGGCCGAATTCGTTCCTGAGGTCCTGCGCCACGTGACCCATGATTTCTGCTTCAGGTTCCATTCCCCTAGATTTTACTTCTTCTCTAACGACATCACCTAACGAAAGGGCACGCCATCCCCTCTTCTGAAGGATATCGCTGACCTTGCCCTTCCCAGAACCAGGAGGGCCGGCAATTACCAGAACCCGTTTATCAGACATATCTGCATTATATCAGTGATGGCTATTGATTGTCACGCCTCTATCTTCCCTTCCATTTGGGTTTCTTCTTCGAGAGGAAAGCCTCAACTCCAATTGAAGAGTCCTCAGTGTCGAAAAGAGCGACGAATTCCGACCTCTCAGCGAGTATCCCTTGAGTTAGTGGGAGATCCAAAGACGATCTAATTGTCCTCTTCGCTACTTTAACAGTGTATGGAGATTTTTGTGCTATTCTGCTGGCTAGAGCAATAACCTCTTCTCTCAATTCTGTTGGTGGGTAAACCGAATTGACCAACCCAATTTCTAATGCTCTTGAAGCGGGAATCATCTCTCCGGTGAGAATCATCTCCATTGAGATCCCGTATCCTACCAAGTTTGTCAATCGCTGAGTTCCACCACCACCCGGTATCAATCCAAGATTAATCTCTGGTTGCCCGAAATTGGAGTCCTCTGATGCGATTCGTATGTCGCATGAAAGGGCCAATTCAGTTCCACCACCCAATGCATACCCATCAATCATCGCAATTGTCGGCTTCGTGAGATTCCAGACTTTCTCCCATGCATTATTTTCAAAGAAAGGCCTCACGTCATCCGAACCCTGTCCCGAGAACTCTGAAATATCTGCTCCAGCAGCAAAAGCCTTGGGTTTTGGTCGTTCATCTTCTTGGGCCGACCGTGCTCCGGTAATCACAATGACTCGGACTGAATCATCAGATTCTGCTTTGTCACATGCTTGTATCAATTCCTTGTGAGTAGCTCTGTTGAGGGCATTAAGCCGATCTGGGCGATTCAGTGTCCAGATTTCTACGCAACCACCCGCTGGATTTGTGGAAACATCGATCCTCTCAACATTAACGAGATCTTCTGTCATAACCCTGCGTGTACCGCCTCACAATTCAACCTCTCCATTGATTCACAATGATGGAGGTGGAGGAGGGGGCAAACCAGATGGGGGAGGCGGTGGAGGAGGGTCTGGATCCGCATCCGAGTCCTCCGAAGCCTCAGAGATTTCGGCGACTGAATCTTCATTCTTCATCTTGTTTGGCTCGAAGGGTATTTCTCTGTTGACCTTCAAGACCCTCTGGTCGTCCAATCTGATGAAAGTCGACCCTATGACACCACTTGAGACACTCGAATAGTCGTAATTCAGTATCTTCAAACCATGATTTGTGTTGTTGATAAGGTCATTGAGGCCTTCTCCATCCTCTCTATCAACCCATTCCCTGAGTCGCCTGGTTCTCATTGGAGCGAGGGCCTTTCTCCTGTCTCTCTCGATCTTGTCTCTGATCTCGGATCTACGTTCCCTTCTAGTTTCAACAAACAACTCCACCTCGTCCTCAAATTCGGTCTGAGCATCACTTGATACTGCGAATTTTTCCGCTACCCTGGGGGAGTCGCTAGCCTTAGACTCGCCATGACTCGATTGTTCTTCCATGGTAGGTTGGTTGATATCATCCGACTTATTTTCAATTGATGTCTTGCTGGTGGTGGTCTCCTCTGGTGGGTTTTCCGTCATCGATGAGCTCTCTGCCAAAGATGAGGCTGGGACTGGATCTGCTTGATAGCGCGAAATCGGTGCGACAATTTTTTGTTTGGGCTTGCCGGTAAATAGTAGGATGGACATCAATGAAAGTATTGTTGTGGCGCCTGCTATCCTAGTGATGGGCGTTAGTGACCCCTGTAGGATGAGGAATACGGGCGATCCCATGAGGAATAATGCCCAGATCAATAAGCGGGGGATTGACGCCATATGCCTACCACGCTGGCAGTAGATATTCAGATTGACGGAACTAATATTGCATCTGATAGGATATTTAGCGCATTTGCTCTATGCGAGAGCCTCGATTTCTCAAGTTTCGTCATCTCAGAGAAAGTACGACCATCTCCCTTGATAGGTATGAAAATTGGATCATACCCAAAACCCCGATTTCCTCTGGGTTCAACTGCTATGACTCCCTCACAGAATCCTTCAAAAGACTGGATTTTGTTACCATCCCAAACAGATATCGAGGCTGTATATCTGGCACTTCTGGTTTCCACTCCATCCATCAGCCTGAGTATTCCATTCGGCCCAATTTTAGAGTAAACATAGGAAGAATAGGGGCCTGGAAACCCCCCGAGTTCATCTATCAAAAGACCCGAGTCTTCAACCATCATCCAATCATCATCGAACTTATTCCCAATCTGTTCCAACACCTGTCTTAGTTTTGACGTTGCAACTTCATTGAAGTTATTCATCTGAGGCTCAATAACATGAATCTCGGATTCATAATCGCTGAGTAATTCTAATTTTATCCCTTTTGATATCATATATTCTCTTGCCTCTAGAAATTTGCCTTTGTTTCCAGTGTGAAAGAGAATCCGTTTTGAGGTTGAATCAAGCATGATATCTCACCCTGCTTCTTATTGACTCAAATCGGTCTACTACCGCTCTACCATCAAAACCATCTGAATCTGGATCCAAAAGGTATCCTTGAATGACTTTATTCATGGCCTCTGGTCGGTCAGAATGATGTGCTGTTAGACATTCATGGAGGGAATGTAAGTCAAGACCTAAGTGTTCTAGTTCCGCCACCAGCCTTCCCAAGCCATAGTCAATCAAAACGATTCCATCCAAGGAAACTATCGCGTTTAAGGTTGTTAAATCACCGTGGGATATTCCCTGTGAATGGATAGATCTCAAAGATTTTCCAAGCTCGACCTCAATATCTCCCTTGGCTCCACCCTCCAAGGTGGATAATAGGGTCGGGCCTTTTACCTCACTCATAATTATCCAGCCCTCTTCTTGATCCATGGACAGAAGTTTCGGGGATAGGATTCCCCTTTCATTCAATCGAGAGAGGATCCTACCTTCTGCATAGATTCTCTGTCTAGACAGCGTTCTATCGAGTTTTGGATGCCTATAACCCCTAGAAACTCTCTTTTTCAGAATGGCTGGCCTACCGATCCATGATCCAGAAATCACCTCGGCTTCTGCCCCGACATGGATCACGGCGGCTGGGGCCCATGGCGACCAAATTCCGTTCGGCATGACCACTGCAGGATTAGATGGCTTGAAAGGCATTGCACTCTGAAGTAATGTCGTTGAGATGACGATGAAGTTGCCCCCTATCCCTCTAAGGCCCAAAATAAACGAGGGTTTGGATATAAATGATGAGGAACTGAATGCAGAGGCTCATCGGTTGATGTCACGTATCGGTCAGAAGATGAGATGGTCCTATGATGCCTGCAGGAATATTGCGCCATTGACTTTCAGAATCAACCAACTCAAAGAACAGGAGGACGTGATCATAATCGCGCACACGTATCAAACACCGGACATAGTTTATGGCGTGGCAGATGCGGTTGGAGACAGCTACACTCTGTCGAAGATAGCAAGAGATGCGCCCCAATCGACAATTCTATTTTCGAGTGTCCGGTTTATGGCAGAGACCGCCAAAATTCTCAGTCCTCAAAAGAAAGTCATTCATCCATCTCCGGAAGCTGGGTGCTCGTTGTCTGAAGGTATTGCCGCCTCGGATGTTCGAGCCTTGAAAGCCTCCTACCCCGGGGTTCCAGTGGCCTGTTACATCAACACTACGGCAGCAGTTAAGGCTGAATGTGATGTATGTGTCACTAGTAGCAATTACCTTGGGATCGCGGAAAAACTCCCAGGAGACGAAGTCATTTTTGTCCCTGATAGGCTGATGGGTCTCCATTTGAAGAAGCATCTTGAGGGTAGGAAGACAGTCTACCTCCATGATGCTGATTGCGAAGTTCACGCCGCATTCTCCTCGGATTCCATACATCGCCAGAGGAGGGAGGCTGAAAAGAGGGGGCTCCAATTGAAAGTACTCGCCCATCCAGAGTGCGACTCCGAGGTCCTCGAGGCAAGCGACTTCGTCGGAAGTTCAGAAAGGATACTTACAGAAGCAAAGAAGTTAGGTGTCCAAGATGGGGTTGCTGTCATGATGATTACGGAATGCGGGACGGCAGAGCGAGCAATAGCAGAATCAGAGGCTCCGATCGAGCTTATGGGGTCTTGCTCTATGTGTAGACACATGAAAAGAACTCACTTGGAAGACATACTGCAGGCTATTGAGTCCCCCACCGGCGATCAAATAGTCGAGATCGAGGACTCAATTATTCAAAGAGCTAGGGTATCATTGGATCAGATGTTTGCACTCTCTGATGCTTGATTATTCCTACCCTCTGTGGCAGTTTGAACTGTCCAGACCATCAGAAGGGGTACCAGAATCACCACAGCGGCTTGGAGTAGGATCCTAGAGTAGGGCTCGAATGGGTCTTCCATATCATATATCTCCAATACAGGATCATCATCGCCTGTTGTCACGAGCCAAGCGGCTCCGATGGAAACCACTCTCGGATCCTGATGGACTGATGCTGATCCTGAGGTTAGAGGTACGGGAGGAAGGTTTGGGGTCGAGCGGTCAAAAAGATACACATCATTGTACTTATCCAATTCTTCATCTTCAGATGGAGCATACGCCGTTATCTGCAAATATACCAATTTCTCAGCCGTCAAGTGGGGACTCCAAGCATCCCAAGCAGGCCATGAGATAATCTCCGAGCTCCCCATTATTCTGTCAATCAAGACAACCCTTCTCATCGCTCCAACATCCACGGTCACGGCGATCGAGGCTCCATCTGCCGAAATTTCTGTTATTGATCCATTTCTGGGGTCAATATCAATCCCTGCCTCTCTTAGCCCCTCTTCCGTTTCCTCGTCAGATGATGCATTGACGAAGTAACTCTGGCGTGTTTCCGTTGATACGGAAAAGATGCTCAATTCTGGTCCATCACCCCGATCGGTCGCCCAAATTATGGAATCCCCTGACACGGTCAAGGCAGTTACGTTTTGTGTGTCATCTATGAAAATTAAACCCCCTCCATATGGATTCCTGACCTCAATACCATTCGAGTTTAGCAATGCCACGTATGAGACTCCGTCTAGGGTAGTTCCTATTCCAAGATCGTGGATACTATACGAAAGGTCGCTCCTAGCTTGTGGAGAAATCACCCCAGATGAGGGATCGATTTCGAACCAATCATACCTGGATCCGTCGTAGATCGCCATTCTCTCCCCAGAGATTTCTATTGATGGGGGTGAAGGCCATGGTGCGCCACCGACCTTGAATGAGGTTGATGTACTGAGGTTCCATGCTATTATTGCTGTATCTTCATTGGCTGTTTCATTAATAGCGATCATCCATTCTCCCTCACCGGTAGCCTCAGATGGTACTTCCACGCCTTCCAGTGGGAATGACTGATGAGTGGCATCATAAACTAGTATTGTGGTTGTTAGGAAGAGAACAGTGACGATTGCAACAGAGGTTTGCTTTCTGGAAGCTTGCCTGTAAGGCTCAACGGTTCTTTGGATAATTTTCCTGATTTTTCTCAATGCCAACCTAGGATTGTCGATTAACAAAGCGAATCTCCGCCCGATCAATCTTTCATCGAAGACTCCCCAAACGCCCTCTCTGGTTTTGTCAGCTAGAAGAACTGCAAAATGCGCAATAATGAGGCCTCCCAGCACGTCTGATATCCAGTGGATGCCAAGGTAGACAATGCTGAAGGCAGTGAGGAAAATGAATGCGAGAAGTGCCATGGAAAACCTGTGCCACCTTCCATCCTCATCCCACTTCACGAAGGCCAACCATATTGCGAATGGCATACCAATGTGCAGGCTAGGCATTCCATTGGTGAACGGATCGATTTGGACAAACCAGTTTCTTATCTCTGGAGTTAGATCGTAGGCGAGGGTTTCCATTCCAGGGATAACATCGCCTGTGACTCTAACATTTAGGAACAGGTAGAACGGCAATGCTAGTATGTATACGTAGAACATTGTGAGCGCGATTCTGTCAGCCATGTACCTGTCGTCTGCATAGATTGGATAGATGAAGGCTGAGAATATAGCCGTCATGTATCCCATGACATAGAAGTGAGTTAGTACCTCAGTGAGTAATTCTGATTTGAATCCGGTCTGAACCCATAGTGTCACGTCTCCCTCAATGGCGTATATGTAGGGAGTTATCTCTATCCTTGTGCTGGCCATTAAAGCTCGATCAATCTGATCAAGAGGGTCTTTCCAGAGGTAAACAGAGAAGACAATGAGCATATGGAACCAGTACCTCCTGAACATGTCGACGTACGCACTCCAAGAGTGTCTAACAAATCGAGGCCTGAGTAGTGGCATCAAAGCCACGCTACAGAGAATCGCAGCCGTGACCCATGTTAGGTAGATTCCCGTCTGTGCCATAATATGAACCGTCCGAGTCGCACACACGTCATGAATGAAACCCATACTTTGAGATCATCTGATGTTCACAGCGGTTCTATTTCCGGATTCTACGATTTCCATGACCCTGTCAACAACCTGGACGAATGATTCAGCTGTCACTCCATCTGGCTCTGCGACGATTCTATGCACTCCGTCATCGCCCCCTCTCACGATGCCCGGGTCGAAGGGTATGGATCCTAGATAAGGTACTTCCAGATCTTCCGCGGCCTTCTGTCCGCCTCCTGATTTGAACAGATCTAACACCGTAGCCCATTTGCCGTTTTCATCAGTGGTTACTTCTATGCTCATTCCACTAGGCCCGTCAATTGTTAGGTCTGAGCCTGGGGCCGCAGTTCCAGACAATGAATATCCGCTCATGTTCTCGACCACTCCTATAACCGGGAGTGAAACAGTCTTTGCGAAGTTGATCGATTTTCTGCTGTCCAATAACGCAACCTCTTGGGGAGTGGTCACTATTACAACGCCATCAATTCCAGGAAGGTTCTGCGATACCGTCAGAGGTTCGTCGCTGGTCCCTGGTGGGAAATCAATTATCAGGGCATCTAGGCTACCCCATGCCACGTCTCCGATGAATTGCTGGATCGCTCCCAATTTTATTGGGCCCCTCCAGATCACAGGTTTGTCAGGATCCTCAATCAGGAACGCCATGGATATGATCTTGATGCCCTCAGGCCCTATAGCAGGGAAAATTTGTCCTTCCTCGACGTGTAATTCTGCTTCTTCCAATCCCATCATTTTTGGAATGTTGGGGCCAGTTATGTCAATATCCATAATGCCAACGGACATTCCTCTACGGGCTAGAGTTAGTGCCAATCCTGCTGAGACTGTGGACTTGCCTACTCCTCCCTTGCCCGAGAGGACCATGATTTTGTGCTTAATGGACTTGTCCATTTGTTCCATGCGCATCTTTCTCCGCATCTGTGCATATGCTTGTTCCATCTGTGCGGTTTGTTCAGATGTCGCGGAATTTTCGTCATCCTTAGGGGGTGAACTTCCAGAGTGATAGGAAACTGGTCCGCTAGCCATGCCAATACGAATAACTCCAGATACTTGAAATTGAGTCTAATTGATCAACAAACTATAGACGTGATATTCAATAAGTAAGTCGCAAGATTTGCACCATGAGGATGCTTTTCATATGCGTGGGGAACTCCTGCAGGAGTCAAATGGCTGAATCCATAGCCAATTCACTTGGTCATGAAGCGTTTTCAGCTGGAACGGAACCCTCGACTGAGGTCTCGAAAAATGCAATTTCAGTTCTTCAAGAGAAAGGGTATCCAACCCTAGGATTGACTCCAAAATCCATTGATGGTCTTTTTCCGGGGGATTTTGATCTGATTATCAGTATGGGATGTGGAGTCTCTTGCCCCAATGTCCCTATTGACCATGACTGGGGTTTGGACGATCCAGTTGGTGGATCCATTGAAATCTTCAGACAGACAAGAGACGAGATCTTGGAACTGATTCAGGCAATAGAACTTGATTGATTGACCGACGGATAGAAAAGGCGGACTTGCCAGACATCCCTGCTGCGAGCGTAGTGTAGTGGTTATCACCTGGCGTTGCCAACGCTAGAACCCGGGTTCAAATCCCGGCGCTCGCACCATTTTTCCAATCATTCGTCGGACATGAAGACTCTAATCAGTACGCCCATTCCGGCCAATGCAACAAATGTTGTTAAGAGGATGGCGATGATTTGCATGTTTCCGTTGAACCAACTATTCCCAGAAACTGAACTGTCCCGTTCTATATTTAGCTGGTGTGATTGCTCACTCAGTGGGGTCATTGATTGGTATATGTCAAGGGCTCTGATGTGTATATCTATCAGCCCGGGCCCAAGACTCGATCTTGCTTCGAAGGTTATGGTGTATATTCCGTCTCCTGCAATCCTGTCGCCATTCTCTCCAACGTCGTTGAGTGACAGCCATTTTTCTGACGATCCGATAGGGGCGAGTCTGCCCATTTTTGCCTGAACCACTGAAACGCCGTCGGGATCGTCAACACCTACCTCAATAATGTGTGCCGTGGGGCTATCATTCGCGGATAGTATGACTGATTCCGTCATAATAAAGTCAGCTGATTCCTCATTGAGCTTGGAGATTGATATTGGAGACATTGAAGGGGGTTCATTCAGGATAACGAACGATAACTTGCCATTTGGAGACTCTGTGTGAATGGTTCTCGCACCAAAATTATCAATCAAAACTACGTCGAAGATTATCTCTCCGGGTCTAACACCGTAAGGCATCATAGTGGTCCCAGTCCAAGACACGCCCTCTGGCTGCAGGTTTACTTTCTCCCCTCCGTGAGTCCGAAGGTCGATGAAAATCTCTGAAATCCCGTGTTGATCGTAGGCAGATACTCCAATCGAGAATTGGTCCCCCCTGAACAGACGATTTTCGCTTCTTTGTAGATCCATGACCCTCGGACCAGGGTTGGTCAATTCCAATGTGGTTTCCTCAGTTATTGTAATCCATATGTCACTGACGTAAATTGTAACATTAAAATCACCGAAGAACAGACCATTTGATTTTACTTTCGTCGTCCATATATCGTCGTGAATAATCTGATCTCCGCTCAGCCCGGAGTCGGACAACTCAACCAAGCCAAGTCCTGCTTCAGTTAGATCGACGATTACATTGGATACATCGGTATTTGGGTCCTCCACCAAGATTTCGATGTGTGCCTCGCCTCCCTCTGACTCCCATATTGCCTCCCTGTAGGAGACTTGAACTACTTGGGGGGGAGTGTTTTCAGCAGCAGTTATGATCGATGGCCTTAGCACCCTGTCAACAATCTGAGACTCAGTGAAAATTGCAGTAGAATTCGAGTCCTCCTCGATCTGTATTTCTCGAGTGCAATTGATAATCAATCCCGCGAGTAATCCCTCATTCACCGTGCTACCATAGGATTGCCCGAGTCCGGGGTAATGACCTGTCCATTCCGCCGAATTTACAGAATGCCCATCAATTTGGTTTGTTGAAGATGTGTCAGTGACTGTCATCCTCATTGAGACCCTTCCATTGTTAACGAGATCTATTTCATCACCTTCCACCAGAATGTTAGGAACAAACCCGGATTCTCTGCTGACATTGGAGGAGAGGACTGGAACAGACTCGGGGGGAATCGGATCGAGAATGACTGGGCTGTCCTTTGGGAACTCATTGTTGATCGAGCCATCGTCTTCAACGAACCTATACCTGATTATCGGAGATTCCCAATCAATATTCGGCGTCATGTATTCAAACGTCAAATTGTGGTCTGAATACAGTGACTGGCCTGGAATGGTAACCTGAGATCCGGATACATTGAACCAGTACTCATCCCTGATTACCACGACATCATGCTCCACGCCCTCTGAGTTCAGTTGTTTGCCACTATCGGCGATCATCCTGACCGAACCGAATGATCCTGATACAGAGCCTGAGTATGTGCCATCCAGTAGTAATGTGTCTTCAACTAAGACGCCATTAATTTGTTCGGTGTGTAGTTTATCTATCGTGCCATTGACTTCTATCTCAACTCCATTTTCATCATCGATCAGAACATCAAACCTACCATCTCCCCGGAATCTTAGATGCTGTTGAATTCGAGAGGAGTTCTCCCATGTTTCCCTGAAGATGAATTCATCGAGTTCAAAGTCAATATTATCTGATCCGAATTCAATCAGCGCAGAGGCCCTAGCCTCGATCCAGAGATCTTGCTTGACTCTTTGGCCGGCGATGTCTATGACCTCGAATCGTAGTAGTGAAACTTCACCATCTAAATCCGTTCTTCCATCTTCATCTGAATTCAAGGAAATTGAGCCATTAGCCTCTAGGATTAGATGCTCAGATACGACTCCGTTTTCAAGTGAACGTGTGTATGAGGCGTCACTCACAGTTCCGTTCACGCTTATTCCATTCATTCCATCATCTATACTCACGGATATAATGCCATAACCTCTGAGTTGGAAGGTCTGTCTCAAAAGTTCGGTTCCATCCCAAGATTCATTCATCCATGCATTGGTGATTTCAAGTCCTAGTTCAATGGATCTGCCTTCATTTTCGAAGAGGAGCTGTATTGTTCCATTGCCCAGTTCATTTGCATCGAGGATTGATTGTTGACGTTGCTGCCACCCCCTTGCATTCACCTCTAGATAAGTTGCCTCGTCGTTGGATTGGAGGGCCCAGGAAGTCTCCCTAGTTATCTCGTGATCTGAAGTTGGCTGATTCCAAACGCTTACCTCGAAAGATCTGTTGCAACTGGCTTCGGAAGATTGGACATCAATGACTATTGTATCCCCGAACTTTGGGGTACCTGACATTTGTATGTCTATGGCTCCCCCTGCGACAAGGACCGTATGTGTCCCTATCTGATGTGAGTTTCCGTCAATGTGAGTGGCGGATACATCAACGTTAGTTGGATCCACTGATATGGGAAGAGGAGGTTGAAAGTTAACCCTGTATGAATGGTCTACTATCACCTGATCTTCTTCATCCATCGAAGCGTCCCAATGTGCCGTTATTTCGCAGGCTCTCTGTTCATCAAACTCATTGATTTGCCCGTGTGTAGGTATCGAAGACAATGTGATCGAAAACGTCAGAAGCGCTAAGAAAAGGGCAAAGGAGGACCTGCTTTTCATCAGTCCTTCGAGAACCAGTGGGTATAACAGGGTGTGGGCTAAATGTCTCAAAAGAGTGGTTCATCCCAGTCATCCTCTTCGCCGGCCTTCTCACGCCAAACTGTTTGAGGTACGTCTTCATACAACCCAGCATATGGGTCTTCTTCCTCCTCATTTTCATCCCCCCTTCCGACATATTGACTAGCGTTTGGCTTGAATTTCCAATAGTGGATTCTCCATTCCCTGCCATCCCATAGAGTGGTCTCTTCGGACTCTGTGGTTAGCAAATCATAATCCTGTAGCTGATAGAAGAGGTTCCTGTCATTAGGTTCCAAGGCATTGTCGATTATTCGATTTGAAAAGCCGAAAAAACCCAAGGCATGCTCGGCGATGGATTCTGCGACGCTGACCTCCATGTCAGCGTCAACCCTATTTCGAATGGCTTGTGTTAAATCTTGGAGCTTAAGACCCATCCTCGCACCCCCCGCACCCCTCCGACAGGGGGGTGATTATTTCAAATTGGTTCGCGTAAGCGTCGAATAGTCACTCCCTTACGGGTTCCTATGGTCGACAATGATGTGTTCGGATTCTTGGGACTAAGGGAAGACTGGAATTTGCACCCTGATGTGGCAATTATGCAGATTCCTTTTGAAATGACAGTTAGTTATGGCACTGGTACATCCGAGGGGCCGTCCTCTGCAATCGATGCTTCTTCACAAGTAGAAACATATTCGACAATCCTTGGAGATGACTTGCCTTCTGGAATGGTAATTAGGACCTTAGATCCATGGAGCTACGAAGGGCCATCGCTGAAAGCTCATCTAGACTCAATCGAATCATATGTGTTCGAGGGGATCTCAGAGGGGGCGTTTCCCCTGCTCTTGGGTGGTGAACATGGAATTTTGTTACCCGCAATCAGAGCCATGAAGGAGATTGGGAATTTTCCCATGGAAAATCTCACTCTAGTGCAAGTTGATGCCCATGCAGACCTAAGAGACGAGTTGAATGGGGAGAAGTACAGCCACGGAACGGTGGTCAGGAGATGTCTTGATGAGGGGATAGGCAGGTTGTTACAAATCGGTGTTCGCGCTTTCTCGAAAGAGGAATGTCTGGTGATGGAAAATGATGATAGGATCCGATCTTGGATGGCAAAGGATATCCGAAAGAATAGTGCAGTAGAATTGGAAATAACGGACTTTATCTCGGATATACAAGGTCCAGTCTGGCTGAGTATCGATATAGATGCTCTTGACCCTAGCATTGTGCCTGCAACTGGAACCCCTGTTCCTGGTGGTCTGGATTACTGGTTTGTTATTGAGATCATCGAAAAGCTATTTTCTGGAAATGCAAATGTGGTAGGGGCGGATGTCTCAGAGATAGTTCCTGACGAGCATGGAGTGACCCAGTTTACGGCTGCGAGCATTGTCTCATCAATTTTGTCTGGTTTTTGCTTTCAGAACAGAGGTGAATAATAATTGTTTAAAACCAGACTCGAGGTTCCCAGTAGCGAAGTTTTCCTTAGATTAAGGAAGGAGGCGGGAATGGGTCCAAGATCCATCGAAGGTGCAGAAAAGGGACTGGGTAGGGAGTTGTTTTCCATACTATTGGAACATGTTTCGACTGGTGAGATCGTTGGAATGGGCCGCATTGTGGGAGATGGAGGGACAGTGTTCCACGTGTGTGACATGGCGGTTCTGCCCGATTATCAGAGGATGGGTGGTGGAAGTTTGATAATGAGTGAAATTATGAGTTTCATAGAAAGGGAGGCTCCCCCTGATTCTTATGTGAATCTAATGGCGGACGTTGATGGATTTTATGAAAAATGGGGCTTTGAGAAAACTTCTCCCAGATCCAAAGGGATGGCACTCAAAGTCAAGTGACCTTAATGTAGTCAATAAATTTTTATTGACTACATTATACCATCCCACATGCCCAGAGTCCATGCAGAGACTTGCGATTGTGATTGCAAGATGAAAAGATTGTACGTACGCGCAGATGGCGGCAAGGGTTGGAAAAGTGTTGGTTGGATGTGTGTATGTGGGTGTGGTTGCATAAATTTGGACCAGGGATCTTGGAAATTAATGGAATGTTGTGCCAAGGGGGGAGATTGAGTTGGACTCGAATGATCTGTCGCTGAGTGTGACCGGGATGACGTGTGCTGCATGTGTTTCCTCTGTTGAACGTGTTTTGAGCAACATTGATTTTGTGGAGGACATTAGCGTGAATCTGCCCTTGGAAAAGGCTGTCATTTCGATCAGAGGAGGGGTTTCCTCGGAAACTGTCCAGAATTGCATTGAAGTGATCGAAAAGGCTGGTTTTGGGGC